>DASUFE010000079.1:0-34943 GCA_036274675.1 Gammaproteobacteria bacterium | reverse complement strand
AAATCTAAAGAGGGCGAGTTGGTGCATCGAATTCAATTTGAAGTCGGTATCAAATCCGAATGGCGTTGATCTCTAACAATTTTTTCAACCGGACGCGGTGTAACTTCGGCGCTATGTTCAGTTTTCGCAGCCCGCGCCGGTTAAAACAACGTTAGACGAGTATAAGAATGAGTGAGTGGAAATCTAAATTCTTACCAATTAATGAGTTACCCTGGTCCGACCCGAATTGGATATATTCAGCCCTTAGCCATATGAATCTTATCGGCGTTTTGATTTTGTCGGCGTTTCTGTTATTCGCGGCGCCAATGCTATTCATTGCGGGCAGGGCCAGAATTGCTGGAAGTTTGATCTTTTTTTTGACGCTCTCGGTTGCAGTATATCTTTGGTGGCAAATGCAAAAGTACCGAAGCAACTTTGAAAAACTGGAAATCGGCGCTACTGAAGCGCGAGTGCAAGAAATTATGGGTACACCCAGGCGGGTTTCTGATTGCACAACAACTGTCTATGGGGTATCACGCGGAAAGTTTGATCCTCCGCATGTCGACTGCCAAAAGGAATTCTGGTATTACTCATTTTATTTTCCTGAGGCATGGCAATTCACCTTTGATAAGAACAATTCATTAATCTTCAGTTACCACTGGGTATCTCCATGATGGACGCTTTCATGGAATTGCATAGGGCTAACAAGTGCTGCAGCGCAGATTCGGTGCTGGACTCGCCACATACCAGTCGGTATACCTCCCAATGAATTACATCACGGTTTATGATGCACTGCAGGAGGCGCCGGACTACGAAAGCATTCTAATGTTCGCTTTCTGGGTGCCGGTGTCCGTTGTGGTCGCGATTCAGCTTGTTCGATCCGCCAAAAAAAGACAGTGGGCGGCCTCCATTTTCCTGTCGATATGGCTCGTGGTTTTCACGGGCTTCGGCGGGCTTGGCTTCGCGAACACTTTTTGGAAACAAGCGGAATGTGAGAGGTGGCTGGCCGCGGGCGATTACATCATTTCTGAAGGCATTGTTGAGGATTTTGACCCAATGCCGAGCGGCGGACACAAGGATGAATCGTTCAAACTGGGGCCATACAAATTCTCATATTCGGATTTCGATCTGACCAGGGGTTGTTTTAACAATGCCCGCTCGCATGGAGGCCCCATTTATGAAAATAGGGCCGTGAGACTGTTCCATAAGAATGGCGTTATTCTTCGAATCGATGTTAAAAAATAGGTATAACAACCGCTGACTCCCCAACCTGAGAAATCCCCGACCATGGCAAATCAACTTTTCTTTTCCTGCATTATGCTTGCCGCGGGCATTGGCATACCGGTTATGGCGGCGCTAAGCGCGACTTTGGGCGCAAAGTACGGAAGTCCGGCGTTCGCGGCCGCAGTGTTGTTTCTGGTGGCGCTGTCTATCTCGGTTGCTTTCCTTTTTGCCGTAGAGGGCGGCCTGAAGCCTCTTCCTAAAACACCGTTGCCTTTCTATTTCTACCTGGGCGGTTTCTTCGTGGCTTTTTACGTTCTCAGCGTCACCTGGGTGGCCCCGCAATTCGGCGTCGGCAATGCGGTGGCCTTTGTGCTGCTGGGGCAGCTCATATCCATGGCGGCGATCGATCAATTCGGCCTGCTGGGGGCGCAAACGCATGCCATAAATTTGCAGAGGTTCAGCGGCCTCATTCTGATGACGATCGGTGTGTTTCTGGCTGTGCGCCGCGGGTAGGATGCGCAGACCGGGGTCGGAGCCCGGGTGGGCTCGAAGAAGCCAGTGATAAGCGCGGGGATGGGTTATATTCCTTAATCGGTTTGAATCAGGGGAGTTGATGAATGGATAAGGAACTTGCAGGTATCGCGGCGTTATTATTGGTGTTGATCGTCGGCGCCCTGTTCGGGCGGTTGCACGGCAGCGATGGCGGCGCAGTCAAGCCGGTTGGCGACCGTGTGGCATGCGGCCTGCTTGCGTTGCCGTTGATCAGTATCGCCGTTCATCTCGCATTCCCGGGCGCTCATGTGGCTTGGGCCCTGGCCGCGCCGGCGCCGCTGGCGGTCTATGTCGTCCTGTTGGCCGGCGCCGACCTGGGGTGGGTTATTTCCAGGAAATATTTCAATGCGGCATTAGTGCTCGGTATCGGAACGATCTATGTCCTGATGGCCGCAAGCGCCTGGATGTCTGGTATTTAACGAAGCCCCGGGGATCAGGCGATGGCATATATCAATTGGTCGGATGCCGAGGACATGTTCGGCCTGCTTATCGACTATGTCCACGACGCCAGAAGCGATGCCGGGGACGCGAGGCGACGGGGTTTTCTTTCCGGGTTGATAAGGGACCTTGAAGCATTGCAGGAGCGCTTCGACGAACGTCCAGGGGCGGAAACGGTTGCGCGGCTGCGGGATATTGAGAGCTCCATTGATGAAGAATTCAGGGAGGATCCGGTAGTGGAGCATCTGGAGGCATGTGCGAATGAGCTTGAGAGGGTCAGTGCACGAGCCAATCGTGATCCTGAACTACCATGAATACCGATCAGAAGAGCAGCGTCAAAAATATATCGTCCGAATTATATACTCCGGCGCTGCGTAAAATTCTGAAGCTCGGAGAGGATTTTAAAAAAGCGAACATAAACTCTTGCTTATCCTTAATCGGGTTATTGCTGTACAAGATTTTTTTGATAGCTCCTTTTTTGTGGATATTTTTTTTGGGCGCGATCAATTGGACAGTGGCCTATTTCCGGCTTCTGAATCAAAAGTGCCCGAGATGTAAAAATTACTATTTCGGCTCGGTATGGCTGGGATCTTCGCCGACTGCCTGGTATATGCATCGAGTTCCAGATTCCAAGTGTCTGAATTGCGGATTGGTGTTAAAAAAATATATCTAATGCCGGCAGCCGATACGTTTAAGGGAGTCAGTTATGGTTACGAGAGCCCGGGTAATACGACTACTGACGATTTTGGCGACCTTTATGTTAGCCCTCGTCGCCAGGGCCGGCGATTCCGCCGATTCTGCGCTGCAGGAGAAGCTTGGACTTTTCCAGAGGTTCGAGGCCAATCTCGCCAAACCGCTGCCCGAGCGCGTGCAGACGATTCCGGACGATTTTCTGAAACTGTTGATCGATTACGACAAGTCGAGCGGGATCAAAAATACCGACTACAAGGCGCATACCCTTTCGACGGAAGAGTCGGCGATTTTCGGCGAGTACCTGCAGCTGTTGCCGGCAAGGCACCAGACGACGTTTTCGAACAAGCTGATGGTCGTTTACTTCGTGGAAAATTTCTCGGGGGCCGGGCTCACCGACTGGCTGATCGATAAAAACAACAATTTCTATTACTACACGATACTGAACAGCGCGCTGCTGACCGAGTCGCTGGATGACTGGCTGACCTATCGCGAGAATTCGTTTTTTACCGCGGGCTCTCCTTTTTCCATAAAGCTTCGCACCGGAACGGATTTTAAGGCGCTGCTGTACGGCCTGCTGCACGAAGGCGGACACATCGTCGATATCGAATACCGCGTCACACCTTATATGGATCCTGTGCACAGGAAACTCCTGAAACAGGAGAGCGCGGTTTCGGATTTCACCCGCGGCGTCTGGGAAGGGCAGAAGAAGCCTGCGCCGCGGTACGGTTTCGGCAACCAGGACAAGCTCAACGCCTATGGCATCTTCAACCGGGAGCCGGTCCCCGCTACGGAGATGGAAAGCATGCTCCTGCAGCTTAACAAAACGCCGTTTGTCAGCTTCTACGCGGGAACCGCCTGGTACGAAGACTTCGCCGACCTTATTGCCTATAAGCACCTGCAAAAAAACCTGGATGGCTTCATCAGGCTGGAATTCTATAAAGATGGGAAGCTTGTTAAGAGGTTCAGGCCGGTCGGCCGGAAGCAAAGCGCCGAGAGAAAGAGGATTGTGAGGGAATTTATCGGCGGGAAATTCTAAGAAAGTTTCGCCCTCCCGCTCATGTCCAAAAACACCGAATTCCTTAATTTCATCCTCGAACAAATGGAGGCGCTGCTTGATATCCATGCCCGCGCCATGTTCGGCGGCCATGGCATCTATCAGGGCGAAGTGATGTTCGCCATCGTCGCCGACGGCGGGCTGTACTTCAAGGTGGATGAATCCACGCGCGAAGATTTTGTCGCTCGCGGCTTGCAGCCCTTTACTTACGAGGCGAAAGCTAAAAGCATCGCCCTGCAATACTACGCCGCGCCGCCGGAGGTATTCGATGAAGAGGAAGCCATGATCGCCTGGTCGAAACGAGCGATTGAAGTTGCGCTACGCGCGAGCCGCGAGCGCAAGCCTCCCGAAAAACGACCCCGTGCTCCCCGTCGTTGAACTTCATCAAATGAGGTAATCTCCAAACAGCATCCCCCCTCAGTCCCCCCGCCGGGCGGAGCCCTGCGTAGAAACAGAAATCGGGGATGTCCGAAGGACAGGGGGATGATAAGGTTCCGGTTTTAATACAGGATCTGAACAAGTTTATGATCTACCGCCTGCTGGCAGACATCGTCGTAGTAATCCACCTCCTGTTCATCCTGTTCGTGCTGTTCGGAGGGCTGCTCGGGCTGTGGCGCGCCCGCTTGCTGTGGCTGCATCTGCCTGCTTTTGCCTGGGGCCTGATAGTCGAGTTTGCGGGTTTGATCTGTCCGCTGACCCCGCTGGAAAACAGGTTGCGCTATCTGGGCGGCGAACAGGGCTATAGTGGGGGGTTCATCGAGCATTATCTGGAACCCATGATCTATCCGCCGGGTTTGACGCCGGGCATACAGGTCGTGCTCGGGATTTTTATCCTGCTGGTGAATATCGCCGCGTACAGTACCGTCTGGCGATTGCGGAGCAGCAAGGCATTACAGTAGGATGCCTCTCCCGATTTGAGGACATAGAATTGCTGAGTTATCTTCATTCCTTCCACGCCGGCAATCACGCCGATGTATTAAAGCACGCGGCGCTCAGCTTGTTGCTGAACCGGCTGAAGGAGAAGGACAAGCCTTTCGTTTATATCGACACGCACGCCGGCGCCGGGATATACGATCTTAAGGGTGATGAAGCGCGCAAGAATTCCGAATTCAAGGGCGGCATCGGCAGGCTGCGGCAGGCGCATGAGCGCTTCCCGGAGCTGACCGATTATTTGAGGGTTGCGCAGATGCATGACAACCATTATCCCGGCTCGCCGCAGGTCGCGGCTGACATGCTGCGTGACGGCGACCGCCTGATCCTGATGGAGCTGCACAACCGGGAAGTGCGCGAGCTCAGAAAAAATCTGGGCGGCGATCCTCGCGTGGCGATCCATCACCGCGATGGATTCGAGGGCCTTACCGCCCTGGCGCCGCCGAAGCCGGCGCGCGGCCTGGTGCTGATGGATCCGTCCTACGAAGTGGCGGAGGATTACGAGAAAGCGCTCGCCGCTCTCGCCGGCGCCGCGGCCCGCTGGCCGACCGGTATTTATATGTTGTGGTACCCGGTGCTGGCGCGGCAGCGCGACCAGAGCCGCCTGCTGCGCCGGCGCCTGCAGGATTGCGGCTTCAATAGTCTGCTGCTGGCGGAACTCAGGGTGCGCGAACAGCAGGAGGAATTCGGCATGTGCGGTTCGGCGCTTGCGGTTGTGAATGCACCCTGGCGCTTCGACCAGCAGCTGCGCAATCTGCTGCCGAAGCTGCAGGCGCTGCTGGCGGAGGATTCCGGCGCCGGCTGGAAGCTCGAGTGGTTGATCAAAGGCGGCTGATCGTATGCAAAAAGAGAAAACTGTCCGCGCCATTATTATCAACAATTCCCATCTGCTGACGCTCAGGCCGGAGACGAAAGATATTTTCTTCACGCCCGGCGGGCGGGTGGGGCCGGATGAAACTCTGCAGGAAGCGCTGCTGCGGGAACTGTCTGAAGAGTTGCCGGGCGTTGCCTGTGAAATCGGAGGCTATCTTGGAACGGTCGAACACCGCTGGCTTGAACCGGCGCGGGAGCAAGTAACCGGTCTGCACCATTTCTACCGCGTCTATACTCCTGCGCTCGTCGCACCTGTTGCGCCGCCTGCGGCGGAGTCCGGGCTCTCCTTTGTCTGGCTGCATGTGGACGAACTGTCGGCCTATCCTGTTCAACCGCCCTCGCTCGTCATGCTGGTGCCGCGGTTGCTTGCGGGAGGCAAAACGCTCTGGTCCGCCTGCGATACGGGCGGCTAGCCGAAGTCCGGACGGTTCTGCGGAGCTAAAGACTATGGAATGGAAACGTGAAGAATTCACAATAACCGACCGGCATGAAGACCTGGACATGGGAAGCGTGCATTCCTTTCTGCGCGAATCCTATTGGGCGAAAGGCATTCCGCGCATGGTACTGGAAAAGGCCGTGGCCAATTCGGTCTGCTTCGGCCTCTACCGCGATTCGCGGCAGATCGGTTTTGGCCGGGCGGTGACCGACCGCGCGACCTTCGCCTATCTCTCCGATATTTTCGTGGTTGAGGCGTACCGGGGGCTCGGTCTTGGCAAGTGGCTGGTTTCCTGCATGCTTGGGCATCCGGAGCTGCAGGGGCTGCGGCGCTGGCTGCTGGCCACGCGGAATGCGCACGGGCTCTACGGCAAGAACGGTTTTGCGGCCCTGCGCAGGCCCGAATGGTTCATGGAAATCAACGATCCCGATATTTATCTGCAAACTCCAGGCTCTTTGGCATGAGCCGGCTATACTGGGTAGCGGTGCCGGCGGGAAAAGGAATGATGAAAAAATTTGTTTTGATCGCGGCGCTTCTTGTCGCCGGCTGTGCAACCTCGCAGAAGTCACCGCCTGCCGACGCGGGGGCTGGTGACGCCGCCAGGTCCGCGGAGGAGATACTGGCCGACGGCGCCCGATTGCTCGGCGACGGCCAGAGAAAACGCGCCATCGAAGAATTCGATAAGGCGATCGCGCTCTGCGAAAGCCGTTTGGAAGCCGAAGCTTCGGGTAAGAAAGTCTATGCGTCGCGCGGCGCTGACGAATCGCTCGCTTACATGGTCATGGCCGCGGCGGCGGGCGAGGAGGCAATCACGATCGAGACTCCCTGCGCCGACGCTCTGTATCTGCGCGGCTTCGCCAGCCTGGATTCCGGCCTGCTCGAACAGGCGGAGGAATATATCAAGCGCGCGGTCGCGATCTCGCCCTTGAATTCGCTGTATCTGTCCGAGCTGGGCCACATCTACAACGTCAAGCGCGAGTGGCAGCGCTCTGTGGATGCATTCCGCGAATCTGAAAAATTCGCGGAGACATACTCGCCGCCGGCACTCAAGGAACAGGAACTCGCGCGCGCGAAAAGGGGCGTGGGGTTCGGCCTTATCGAGCTCGGAAAAATCGACGAGGCGGAGGCCAAATTCAGGGAATGCCTGGAGATCGACCGCAACGACAAGAACGCCTTGCACGAACTGGAATATATTGAAGAACTACGCAGCAATCCACCGCCAGATCCCTATTCAGGAAGCTCTGCTTCACCCCCGAATTGATACTCGCCCCCGTGTGCGAAGCACGCGGTAAATCCAGATATGTATTCTGCGAAGCGGCTTTGCCGCGCGGACCAAAAGCGTTCCTGACAGTTTTATATTTTGCTTTATTTTTCAAACACCGCCATGTCCGAAAAATGGCGGCGCATCCTTGCGTCGTGGAATCTCTGAATAAATCAGAGGTTCCTTAATTGAAGACCGCAAGTGGTTTGCCGTCGCTTGCGACAAAAAAAACTTCTTGCTGGACATTGAATATGGCCCGGCTATACTCAAATTCACGGCTGTGTTGTCGCAAGCGCCGGTTTTTGGCATATATATTTCTCACAAGCACCTCGGACTGATGGTCGGTGTTAAGCTATCCCGGCGATCACGGCGACGCGAACTTTAAAATTAATGATTCATTTCACACGGGAGATCAAAAATGATCAGAAATATCTTGCTGATATCATCGATGATGTTGCTTCTGGGGGCATGTTCCAGCGGCGTCAAGATGAAAGAATCCGCCGCCCCATACAAGTATTCCGGAGAGAAATACGGGATCGTGACAGTCACCATGTCCGAGGGCGTTACTAAAGATGAGAGAAAGGCGGTGCGCACGGATCAGCTGAAACTGGATGCCAATATCCAGTCGTATCTTACGGGCAGAGGTATTTATGATTCCACATCCAAGAATCGCATAGAGGTTCTGGTCAACAAGATTCATATCAGAAACACCTTTAACGCGGTAATGTTCGGTTTTATGTCGGGGTCCGACAATATCGCGGGTACGGTCTCTTTGAAGGATGCCGACGGCAGGGAGCTCAGTAGTTTTGATATTACAGCCTCATATGCGCTCGGCGGCGGGGGCGGCGGCCAGGACGATGCCCGACTTGGTTGGTTGAGCGAGCAATTCGCCAAACTCACCGTCGATTCGATAATGGGCACCCAGAAAAACAAGCGACACAGGAAAACCGCTTCCAGATAAGCAGGGGTAAATTCCCTGCAAATCCGCATCAATGCCCGCGCGAGCCTGCCGCCGGAACTTTGATTCCGGCGGCAGTCCTAATTAGATATCTCGGTTTTCTTTTTAACGGTTCATGCGCGCATATTATCTTACGGGCAAGCACTGGGCGCTCGAAGCAATCCGCAACCGCCGCCTCAAGATCTCGCTTTTCAATGATATGAACGATCCCTTCGAACTCCTGGGCGCGGAATCAAAAACGCGCCGGGACAAGGTTGAGCTGAAACAGCTCAAGGACGAAACCAGCGCCGCGCTCGGCGCGCTGTGTTTCAGCCAGACTTGCGACAATCCCGTGCTGTGGAGTCACTACGCCGACAAGCATCGTGGGCTCTGTCTCGGTTTCGAAATACAGGAAGACTCCGCGCATGAGATCTCCTACCAGGACGAACGGCTGCGGGAAATAGAGAAGGAGTTCCTCGAAGGCGAGTGCGAAATCCTCGGGCGCCGCCTGCTCACCACCAAATTCGAGCACTGGCGCTATGAGGACGAAGTGCGCCTGATTATCAGGCTGGAGGATGCGACCCCCGAAAGGGATTTTTATTTTCTGCCGTTCGGCGAGGCTTTGCAGCTCAAGGAAATCGTCGTCGGCGTCCGCTGCAGCCTCACTCCCGGCGAACTTGCGGCCATGCTGGCGCAGGAGGACAAGGATGTGGAAATTGTCAGGGCGCGCCTCGCGCCTGATGCGTATAAAATCGTGAAGAGCAAAGAGCCATGACGGCCACTAAAAAGAATAACGCTGGCGGCTGGAAAATCTGCAGCCGCGGGCACAAGTATCAAGGGCCGGAGCCGTGTCCGATTTGTTGGCCCGGACGACTCAAGAAGAAGTAAGATTTTATTCATCCCCCTTTCCCCCTTCGGGACGAAGGGGGTTCGATTCCATAGACCTGTCCGGCGAGGAAGCAAGAGCAGCATCATGACGCAAAAACAAGCGGTTTCCATCGAGACCTTAAAAGCGATTCTGGAGGCGTTCAACGCACACGACCTCGACGCGATCTTGGAGTTTTTCGCCGAGGACTGTACCTTGGATATGCCGCGGGGTCCCGAAGCCTGGGGTCTGCGCTACACGGGTAAGGCGGCTGTGCGCGAGGGACTGGCCGCTCGTTTCAGGGGACGTACACTACGGCGACGACCGGCACTGGGTGAGCGGCAACATGGGCGTCTCGGAGTGGCTGCTGACCGGCACTTCGCCGGATAGCCGCCGTCTACGGGTGCGAGGCTGTGACCACTGGGAGTTCCGCGACGGCAAAGTGATTCGCAAGGATTCGTATTGGAAGATCGTAGAGGGGTAGAGCTCCTGACATGGATCGGCTTTCGCTGTTTAATTTAATCCGTCATGCCGGCTCTGCCCGGCAAAGGTATTGAAAGTTACGAGTTATGCAAAAACTCCGCATTATTTGGCTGGTTGTTTTAACCGGATTCCCGCTTCTGGCGTGGACGGCATATCATGAAGCGTCCCAGACATACAGGTTTTGGCGTTATGGAATTGAAAAAACCATGAACGTCGTGGCCCTCGATCATAAAATCCGCGCGTACAAGGCCGGCGCAAGATACTACTATGATGTAGAGATTGCCGGACGCCGCATGATCAAGGAGTTCGGATTTTCTCTTCCCGTGGGTAAAAATATTACGGTATTGGCTATGCCGGATGAGCCGGAGAAAATCACACCTGGAACCAGAAACAGCAGCCTTTTCGAGATCTTTTCCTGCTCCAACGGCGGAGACCTAAGAGCAATACTGGTAATAGGCGCCTATTGTTTCATGGTTTTCGCCGCCCCTATTATTTTATCTGCTTTGATAAAAATGCGGCGCGAAATTATTAATGCGGATAAGAAAATTTCGGAAACCTGGAGACCTTATTGATCTCGTGATTGGATGAGTTTCATAATTCCGGCGACTGTTCTGAAAAAGTGCTTTGCGCTTACCCGTCGCGCGGCGGAGTCTCCCGCCAATTTTGTTCCTTTGAAAAACGCACAGGATCAACGCATGACCGTCGAGTTGCATGGTTTGGCGATTCAGCAATATTTGTCATGCCCCGATCTTTTGCCGGCCCTAAGCTTGCGGTCGCCAAGGAGATATTTCATTGAAAGCAATGAATGCAGCCCGTTTCCACGCCCGTTTTCAGAGGGTGCTTGAGTATATCGATGCGCATCTGGACGGCGACCTTTCCGTGGAGGCGCTCAGCGGCGTGGCGGCTTTCTCGAAGTATCACTTTCACCGGCAGTTCTCGGAGCTCTTCGGGGTCGGGGTGTATCAGTACGTCCAGCTTCGCCGTTTGAAGCGCGCTTCCTTCGAGCTCGCCTTTCGTGACCGCAAGATCATCGACGTTGCGTTGACCAGCGGCTATGAGGGGCCTGAGTCGTTCTCGCGGGCATTCAGGAAAAACATAGGACAATCCCCGTCGGAATTCCGGAAGCGGCCGTTGTGGAAACCTTGGCATGCCGTTTATCAATCATTGAACGTACTGAGGGCATTCCACATGAAACCGGAAAAACATGGGCAGGTTAAAATAATCGACTTCAAGGAAACGCGGGTCGCCGTTCTCGAGCACCGCGGGGATCCCGGACTGATCGGGGACTCGATCAGGAGGTTTATCGACTGGCGTAAACAAAACCGCCTCTCTCCGCAGATCAGCGCGACCTTCAACATTCTTTATGACGATCCGGCGCGGACCGATCCCGGAAGTTATCGCCTGGATTTATGCGCGGCCATCGAAGGAACAGTGGCAGGGAATGAATATGGCGTAGTGGAAAAGACCATACCCGGAGGCCGCTGCGCCGTAATCCGTCATACCGGCACCGACGACGCGCTTGGAGAAATAATCGCTTATCTCTACTCGAAATGGCTTCCTCGAAGCGGGGAGGAGCCGCGGGATTTCCCGGTCTACCTGCAGCGCGTCAAATTCTTTCCGGATGTTCCGGAAACCGAGGCTGTGGTTGATATATTCCTTCCTCTCCGTTAAACGAACGGTCTTTCCCAAGGGGGGTGCGCCAGGCTGCGCGGCTCTGTGTCCATAACCGCCATTCCAGATCGGCAGGCTTTTATATTTGAGGCGGCCTCCGGATTGTGAACCCCTCGCAAAAAGGATACGATCGACGCACATATAAACCCGCGGAGGAGATCGATGTTCGAGCTGTTGCAGAATCCCGAAATGTGGATCGCGTTTTTTACGCTGACCGCACTGGAGCTGGTGCTCGGCATCGACAACATCATCTTCATTTCCATCCTGGTGGACCGGCTGCCGAAGGAGCGGCGCGAATACACGCGACGCATCGGCCTGTTCCTCGCGATGTTCATGCGCATCGCCTTGCTGCTGTTTCTGTCCTGGATGGTCGGTCTCACCGCGCCGCTGTTCACGATACCGGTGGTTGGAGTCGACATCTCCGGACGTGACCTGATCCTGATCGGCGGCGGCCTGTTCCTGATCTGGAAGAGCACCAAGGAAATTCACCAGTTGCTGGAGGGTGGCGATGAGGAGGGTGAGGCCAGAACCCACCCCGCGTTCTCGGTGATCATTCTCCAGATCATCATCATCGACATGGTGTTCTCGCTCGACTCAATCATCACCGCGGTCGGCCTGGTGAACCAGATCGAGGTAATGGTGGCGGCTGTCGTGGCCTCGGTGCTGCTGATGATGCTGTTCGCGGGCGCGATCGGGCGCTTCGTGTCGAACCACCCGACGATCAAGATGCTGGCCCTGTCCTTTCTGTTCGTGATCGGCGTGCTGCTGATCGCCGACGGTTTCGACCATCATGTGCCGAAAGGCTACATCTACTTCGCGATGGCCTTCTCGGTCGGCGTCGAGATGCTCAATATACGCCTGCGCAAGCGCAGGGAGGAGCCGGTGAAGTTCAAGCTGCGCTACAGCAGCGACTCCGCGACTCCGGTCAAGGAGCTTGAAGTCAAGGACGAGACCCGGCGCAAATAAGCCGCAAACCCAAAGGAAGCTCTGAAGCGTCATCCATGAATTCTCAGAGCACGCAAAGCAAAAGACCTGCCCTTAATATAACGGGCAGCCTTTGCTTGATTATCCAAACGCATGAGCGTTTGGATAATTGGCGGCACGCTCCCTGTGCCGCGGAAACTGAATAAGTCAGAGGTTCCCGAATCGGAAGAGGAGATGACGTCATGAAAACCGGCATACTTGGATCCGGGATTGTCGCCCAGACTCTGGGAAGCGGTTTCCTCAAGCATGGCTATGAGGTTATGCTCGGTACGCGCACTCCGGCCAAGCTCGCGGATTGGAAGAGCCAAAATCCCAGGGCGTCGGTCGGCGCCTTCGACGAGACGGCGAAGTTCGGCGAGCTGATCGTGCTGGCCGTCAAGGGAACGGTCGCGACAGAGGTCTTGAACGCGGCGGGTCCGAAGAACCTCGCGGGCAAGACCGTGATCGACGCCACCAACCCGATCGCCGAGGCGCCGCCGGTGAACGGAGTGCTGAAATTCTTCACCGGACCGGACGAGTCGCTGCTGGAGCGCCTGCAAGCGCAATGCAAGGACTCGCATTTCGTCAAGGCCTTCAATTCCGTCGGCAGCGCCAGCATGGTCAATCCCCAATTCAAGGGCGGCAAGCCCACCATGTTCATCTGCGGGAATAACGCCGGATCCAGGCAGGCTGTCACCGCCATACTCGACCGTTTCGGCTGGGAGACGGCCGACATGGGCGCGGCGGAGGCAGCGCGCGCGATTGAGCCTCTGTGCATACTGTGGTGCATCCCCGGTTTTCTGCGCAATGACTGGGTCCACGCCTTCAAGCTGCTGACATAAATGACCGCACAGCAAGTCCTGGGCGTGCTGCTTGTCGGGTATACGGTTTATGTAACTTTATGGACTGCCAGTGAGGGCGAAGTCACGAAATATTTCTTGATGAGAGCCGCACTATACTTGTTGGTTGCGGGGTTGCTGTTCGCATTCTGAAGAGCGGGGACGGGAGTTCTATGCTGAGAGGAAGTAGGGAATGAGTCTCACACCTCCATTGCGTATCGGCTTTATCGGCGCCGGCGCCAACACGCGCGCGCGGCATCTGCCGGGCTTCAAGGTCATACCCGGGGTCGAGCTGAAGTTCGTCTGCAACCGCAGCGCCGAATCCTCGCAGAAGGTCGCCAAGGAGTTCGGTATTTCCCGAATCGAGCAGAACTGGCGCGAGGCGGTGAAAGCGCCTGATGTGGACGCCATTTGCATCGGCACCTGGCCCTACCTGCATGCCGAAATCTCCATCGCGGCGCTCAAGGCCGGCAAGCACGTGCTGACCGAGGCGCGCATGGCGCGCAACGCCGTCGAAGCCAAACAGATGGCGTTCGCCGCCAAGGCGGCGTCGAAACTGGTGGCGCAGGTGGTGCCCGCGCCGATGTCGCTGGATCTCGACAGTACGGCGATCGAGGCTATCGCGAACGGCTGGATCGGCAAGTTGCGCGAAGTCTGCGTGACTCACACCAACGGCGGCTACGCCGACTCCAAGACGGCCTTCGGCTGGCGGCAGGATTTCAACCTGAGCGGCTACAACACGCTCACCGTCGGCATCTACTATGAGATTGTGCGCCGCTGGCTCGGTATGGACCCCAAGCGCGTGTTCGCGCTCGGCACTGTGTTTACCCGCGAACGCCGGGACGCCGACGGCTCGTCGAAGAGCATCCGCATTCCCGAGAGCATGACGATACTGGGGCGCTACGTTGACGACGGGCGCTTCATCGGCCACTTCAGCGGCGTCGAGGCCGGCACCGGCCGCAACGAGATCCGCATCAACGGCAGCGCCGGCTGCCTGCGCGCCGACCTCGCCAAGGGCAAGCTCTGGTATACGCCTGTCGGCGGCACGGAGGACGTGATGGTCATACCCGCGTCCGCGCGCCGCGGCTGGCGCGTGGAACAGGATTTCGTCGACAGCATACGCACGGGGGCGCCGGTGAAACTGACCAGCTTCGAGGACGGCCTCAACTACATGCGCTTCACCGAAGCCGTGTTCCGCTCCCAGGAAAGCGGCGGCATGTGGGTCGACGTTTAGAAGATATTCCTCTCACGGAGGCACGGGGAACACGGAGAAAATTATGTTAAAAAATGTCCGGATTCTTTGTATTCCCCTATTGATTTTAAATCTTGGAGCCTTTGATTATTCCATTGCTCAGGATTCAAATACTCCTGAAGCTCTGGTTCGAAGTATCTATGATGTCCATCGGCCTTGGGATCATTACGAGACGCGCGCAGATGAGATACGCATAGATTTCTACGCTGAGAAAGTGGCATCAAAATATTTTGATTCGGAATTGGCCGCTCTTTTTCAGAAAGAGCTTGAATGCCAGAAAAAGTATGAAGGAATTTGCTCCATAGATGCAGATCCTATATTTCATATTCAGGATTCACTCGCAGATTCCTACAAGGTTCAAATTAATAAACTGAAAGAGAATGATGATTCTGGTGAATATGAGGCTATTGTTCAGTGGGATGACAGTAAAAACTCAAAAACCAGGTATGTTTATACTTTAAGAAAAACCAAGAAGGGCTGGCGGGTGAGCGATATTGAATCGGGGGATTTCTCGCTAAAAAAGCCATGGAAGAATCCCTTAAAGAACTCGGTTTTTAATATTTCCATCCCAATTATTCGCGTTTATTCGTTTTTATTTCCTCCGCGTTCTCGGTGCCTCCGTGAGAGATCTTCTTCTTATTTCTTCAAAGCTTCGATCAGTTCGTCGATATTGCTGATCGGCGCGGAGCAGGATGTGCCCTGGCAGATGTAGGCGGTGACGCCGGAATCTGGCGCGGGCAGGTCGACGGCCTTGGGCAGGCCTGAGGCGTCGGAGCCGATTGCGTAAATGGCGGTGGCCGGCAAGTAAAGTTTCGCCAGCCGCGCCTGCCATTCCTGAAGTTGCTTCGAGTCGCCGCGCAGGACCACGCGGTCGGCTGGGAACAGCTGTTCCTCCAGCGCGGTCAGGAATGCGCAGTGTTCCATCGGCGCCGCTTCCATGTCGCCGGCCGCCGCCTGTATGGCGTGCCCGGCATTGCCGAGGTGATGCCGGCTTTCCGTCAACTGCGCCAGCCGCTGCAGCGCGAATACGGCGACCGCGCCGCCCGGCGGCGTGGATTCATCGTTCTTGGGTTTGGGCCGGAAGATGAGTGCTTCATGGGTATCGGGCGTGAAATAGAAACCGCCGTTCTCATGGTCCTCGAAATGATCGAGCAGACGGTCGGCCAGCTGAAACGCAAATTGCAGGTCCTCGTTGCGCCAGCGGCACTGCAGGGCCTGCATGACGGCGTCCAGCAGGAACGCGTGATCGTCGAGGTAGGCGGGAAGCCGTGCATAACCGCCTCCGTATACCGCATACAGGATTTCTCCGTCCCATAGCTGTGTGCGCACGAAGGCCAGCGCGTCCTCGGCCGCCTCGATCCAGTCCGGTCGCCCGAAGGCGCGGCCGGCGCGGAACAAGGCCTTGATCATCAGCGCGTTCCAGGAGGTAAGAATCTTCTCGTCGCGGCCGGGCGCGACACGCTGGTAGCGCGTCTCCAGCAGCAGCGCGCGCGCTTTCTCAAGTTGTTTCTCCGCGCTTGCCGCATCCAGTCCGAGTGGCGCCGCGACTTCCGTGAGGTCGCGGCTGATATGCAGGTGCCAGTGATGCTGCTCGAAGTTGGCCGGCTTGTTCAAGCCGTACACTTCCGCGAACAGCGGATAAGCCTCGCCGAGCAGCGTCTTCACTTGCTCCGGTTCCCAGACATAATACTTGCCTTCCACGCCTTCGGAGTCCGCGTCCAGGGTGGAATAGAAACCCCCTTCTGGCGACTGCATGTGATGGATCACCCAGCCGGCGGTTTCGCGGATCACCTGTTCGTACAGCCGGGAAGGCTGCGCCTGCCAGGCGGATACGTAGAGGTCGAGCAGCAGTGCGTTGTCGTAGAGCATTTTTTCGAAATGCGGGATCATCCACTGCGCGTCCACGGAGTAACGGAAGAAGCCGCCGCCCAGGTGGTCGTAGACGCCGCCCTTCGCCATACTGTTCAGGCTGTGCGCGACCATTTGCGACAACACCGCCGCGTCGCCGTTGCCATCGCCGTTTTTATTCCGGTGCATGCGGTGCGATTGCCGCAGCGCGTAGTCCAGGCTGATGGTATGCGGAAACTTGGGTGCGCCGCCGAAGCCGCCGTTGTCGGCGTCGAACCATTCCAGCAAGCCGTTGTTCGCCAGTTCGTAGAGATGGGTTCCGGCTTCCCGTTCGGGACGGCGCGCCGTGTGTTGCAGGTTATGCAGGAAGCGCGCCACCGATTCGCTCTGTTCCTTCAGTTCGCCGGGGTGTTCCCGGATGTAATCGGATACCCGTTGCAGGATTTCCTTGAAGCTGGGCAGGCCGTAGCGCGGCTCACCGGGAAAATAGGTGCCGCCGAAGATGGGCACCTGGTCCGGCGTCAGGAACATGGTGAGCGGCCAGCCGCCACCGCGCTGCGTGATGGCGTAGTGAGCGAGCTGGTAGATCTTGTCGAGATCGGGCCGTTCCTCGCGGTCTACCTTGATGTTCACATACAGCCGGTTCATCAGCTCGGCGGTCGCGGGGTCTTCGAAGGATTCGTGGGCCATGACGTGGCACCAGTGACACGCCGAATAACCGATGGACAGCAGCATGGGCTTGTTCTCGCGCTTCGCCAGTTCCAGGGCCTCCGCGCCCCAGGGATGCCAGTCCACGGGATTGTCCGCGTGCTGCTGCAGGTAGAGGCTGGCTTCGGAGGCGAGACGGTTTTTGCGTTGAGAGTCTTTGTGATCCATAAAGGACTTCTACTGGATTGCGCGCCCTTATGCAACCGGCGGGAGCGGAGCCCCTCGCAGAAACAGCCATGCCGGTAAATTCCCGCAAAAACATTAAGCTCTGTCTGCTGTTTCTACGCAGGGCTCCGCCCTCGCGGGCTGTTTCAAACAGCCTGCTAGATGCTAGAATCGCCCGCAATGTTCGTTTATCCCGATATCGATCCCGTCGCCCTCAAGGTCGGCCCGCTGGCCGTGCATTGGTACGGCATCATGTACCTCATCTCATTTATCGGAGGCTACTGGCTGTTGAGCCGCCGTGCGCGCAGCACGGGGTTGATGGCTGCCGAACAGGTCGGCGACCTGATTTTTTATCTGGCCCTCGGCGTGGTTTTGGGAGGTCGTGTCGGTTACTGCCTGTTTTACGCGCCGGATCTCTTCATTGAATTCTCACCCCATATTCCCTGGTGGGGCGTATTGAAAATCACCCAGGGCGGCATGTCCTTCCACGGCGGTTTGATCGGCGTCATCATTGCCGAGCTGTTGTTCTGCCGCAAGTACCGGATTAACTGGCTGGATCTGGCGGATTTTGTCGCGCCGGCCGTGCCGCTGGGGCTGTTCTGCGGCCGCATCGGCAATTTCATCAACGGCGAACTGTGGGGGCGGGTGACGGACGTCCCCTGGGGCATGGTATTCCCGCAGGCGGGATCCAAGGCGAGGCATCCTTCAATGCTGTATGAAGCCGCGCTCGAGGGCGTCGTGCTGTTCGTTATCCTGTGGTGGTTCAGCAGCAAACCGCGGCCGCGCATGGCGGTCGGCACGCTGTTCCTGATCGGCTATGGCGCATTCCGTTTTCTGGTGGAATTTGTACGCCAGCCGGACGCGCAGCTCGGCTTCATCGCTTTCGACTGGTTGACCATGGGGCACCTGCTGAGCCTGCCGATGATCGTTGTTGGCGTCGTCTTGATGATCTGCGCATACCGGAAACCCGTTTACAGTTTGAACACGAAGGCCAGTCACTTTTAAATCCGGATTTTTGTCAGGCCGTTCTTGGTCTTCCTGGCATTGGCGGCAATCGAACATCCATGTTCATCAGAGCGGGACGGTGGGTCAATCAGGATCCGGATCTTTCCGGTTTCAGCGCTGCCAGATGCCCCGAAAACCGGAGTGTACGCGTGAGTACCTGAGCATTTGGTACGCCGCCAACGAAGTAATCGGACGAAAAGACAATTTATGAAACAGTATCTCGACTTAATGCGGCACGTGAGGGATCACGGCACACGCAAAACCGATCGCACCGGCACCGGCACCCTGTCGGTGTTCGGCTACCAGATGCGCTTCAACCTGCAGGACGGTTTCCCGCTGGTCACCACCAAGAAGCTGCATCTCAAGTCCATCGTTCACGAGTTGCTGTGGTTCCTGAAGGGCGAGACCAATACCCGCTATCTGAAGGAAAACGGTGTCACGATCTGGGACGAATGGGCCGATGAGAACGGCGAGCTCGGGCCCGTGTACGGCTACCAGTGGCGTTCCTGGCCGGCGGCGGACGGGCGTCATATCGACCAGATTGCGCAACTGCTGCAGCAGATCCGCAACTCACCGGATTCGCGGCGCATGATCGTCAGCGCCTGGAACGTCGGCGACCTCGACAAGATGGCGCTCGCGCCCTGCCATGCGTTTTTCCAGTTCTATGTGGCCGACGGCAGGCTGTCCTGCCAGCTCTACCAGCGCAGCGCGGACATCTTTCTCGGCGTGCCTTTCAATATCGCTTCCTATGCCCTGCTGACCCTTATGATCGCCCAGGTGTGCGGACTCAAACCGGGCGATTTCGTCCATACGCTGGGCGATGCTCACCTGTATCTGAACCACCTGGAGCAGGCCGACGAGCAGCTCCAGCGTAAACCCTATCCGCTGCCGCGCATGCGGATCAATCCCGCCGTGAAGGATCTGTTCGCCTTCCGTTTCGAGGACTTCACACTCAGCGACTACCAGTTCCATCCCCATATCAAAGCGCCGGTGGCGGTTTAAAATAAGCACGCTACGTTGCCACGGCTTTCTAACTTTTGTTATCGCCAAGCCGCCAAGAATATAAAATCAATAGTTGGGGTAACCATGGTGAACCTTGACAGATTTTGAATTACATTCTTGTTTGGATTTGTTGCGCTCGCTCAATCTGCGTTTCCTGTGATTTTTTGAGGAACCCCTGTGAATAAACAAAATTGTATCTTGTTTCTTCTGATCATATTTGCGCAAAACACCCATGCTGCAGTGCGATTTTCTGAGAATTACGAAAACCTAAAACTGGAAATTGGGAAAACGACAAGAGCCGAGTTTATGGATAAAAACTCCTGCGTACCTTACCCGAATGGTATTCGTGAAGGCGACCGCTGCGAATGTCGGGAGAAGGAAAAGGAAGTGTCTGAATGCAAGGAATTCTGGATTTTAAGAGGTGAACTGGAGCTGGAAAATACAAAATCTGTTTATTTTAACAATCAGGGGGTTCTGGATTTTATTGAGGCTCCAATAAACGTAGGTGATGGGGCTCCGGTAGCCGACATAATGAAAAAACTTCAGGAAAAAGGTTACTCTGATATCTCAAAGAAAATGATTGCATATAATGAATCAGGTTTTGGTGGGGGGCCTGATGAAATAAAATTTGGAAAAGATTTTATCGGGGTTGTTTGGTGCCACATGGAATATGAATTTGAGGATAAAAAACATAAATATTTACTGAAGCTAAATGGTGCTTTTGGCGACTCTAAATACACGGAAGAAATGAGTAAGGCTGGAGTCCCTGTCGCAGCCGGTTTTGTGAATTACAAAAAACTAAATTCCAAACTCCTGAGTGTTCTGGAGAAAGAATGCAAAAATGATATTGTAAATGGATCCATAATAATCAAGAACATTGAGTAAATTGAGCAAGCGAAGACTTGAGGCGAAAGGAGAGGGCAGATGGCCATGTTTTCTAAAGTAACAATCAAAGCACTCGGCTTTCTTGCGCTTCTGTTTCTGGTTTCCTGCGGCCCCCGAACCGAAAAACTCGACGAGGCCGTTATCTACAACGGCTCGCAATTCAAATTAAAACTGGTCCGTTATTACGAGAACCTGCCTACTCATTACAAGGGTGAGGTCTATAGCGTGCAATGCGCCTCGGCGCAAACAACGGATTCTCCGGGGAGCAAGATGCAGGAAGCAGGGTGGGTCACGCTTGGCAACGGCAGCGCGATCGGCTTCAAGAACGCCGGGGAACTGGTCGAACGCCAGCGCTGGAAATATCTCACGGTCGACGATCAGACCCTGGTCTGGGCGGGAAACGGGTTTAACATCAGCTTCGATGCCTGCGGTCATTTTCAGGGCTGGTATCCGACTTCGCTGCCGGCGGAGCTGATTATCCCCGTCGAAAAACCGGATTACTGCGAGCCCAAGGGCGACACGGACTGCCGCCTGTATGAGTTTCAGGGGGATCGCGAGCCCAGCTATACCCAAATCCAGGTGGAATCAAAAACAGGCTATATATCCTTCGTTGTGCAATCGAGCGCCTTCAAAAACCCGAATGGGTTCAAGGTGCAGAGCGTCGACTATGGTAAAACCTGGCAGGCTGAAACCCTGAAATAAAATCGGGACGCTAAATTGCCACGGCGTGGTACTCCTGTTATCCCCAAAAGCTTGCCGGGAACACGAATAAAAAATAATTTGGAACGGTTCACGGCGCGTCAATGATGATTGCCTGTGGACAATGCTGATAACGGCTGACTATACTGGACCGGGCTAAGTGATCGAGGGGCTATCTATGAGGTTTAGCTGCAAGGGCCATATAGCATTAACAGACATCCGCCCGGTAAATCCTGGTTTAATCGGCGCAAGCCCATGACGTTTATAGAATCTATAATTTGGATTTCAACGTCGATACTGCTGGCTGTGGCGGGCTGTTACATTCTTAGAAAAGTTGCATGGGTTTCGAAAACGAAGTTGATTGCTGTAGGAACGGTTACGGGAATCATCGGGGCTCTGTTTTCACCCGCTGCGCTCTGTATCGATATCTGTTCCAGATACACAGCCGCCGCCTTCCTGGCTTGCGTGGCGGCCACGTTGACTTTAGCGTCATTTATCGTCTTTTCTTATGCAAGAAACCTTAACAAGCTATCAAAGTGACACTCCTGAATCACGTTTCACGAAATTGTCAGGCGAACCGATATGAATGATTTTTTATTCGACGTTCAGGTTCAGGTGCGCGAGCCGGGGCTCCATAAGCTTCGTTTGCTGCGGGCGATCGTTAAATTTTCAAGGGAGCGTGTTTATGCAGGTATCGAAGAAAGAGGGGCGCATCCTCGGCGGGGCCATTGCCAACTGGCTCGAAGCGGGTCTGATCTCGGAAGAGGAGTCCCGAAAACTTAAAAATTCCTATGAAGTGATTTCGTTCGACTGGAAAAGAGTGGCGAAATACTCATTCTGGCTGGCGATTTCCTGTGTTGTTATTTCCATCACGTCCGCATTGGCGGATCGATGGCTCGTCGATCTGTTCAAGAAACTTTTTAATGCCCCTGACTCGGTGAAGTGTCTGAGCTTTGCCATCGGCTCCGCGGTATTGTATTACATCGGGATTAAACGCAGGGATAAAAGCCCGGAAAAAATCTACAGCAACGAGGCCTTTTTCTTTTTAGGGGTGGCTTGCACGGCCCTATCAATCGCATTTTTAGGCAAAGTGCTGGATACGGGGTCTGGGCACTTTTCCCTTTTATTGCTTTTTGGCGCCATTATTTATGGCCTGTTAGGTCTTTGGTTTCCCTCCAGGCTGGTCTGGGTTTTTGCATTGCTGTCGCTGGGCAGTTGGTTCGGCGCTGAAACCGGGTATATCTCGGGCTGGGGGGCGTATTATCTCGGGATGAACTATCCCTTAAGATTCGTACTGTTCGGTCTGGCGCTGATTTTCTGCGGGTCATATGTATTTCATCATTGGAAAGACCGGGCCGACTTTCTGGGAACGACAAGGGCGATGGGACTCTTATACCTGTTCATCGCTCTTTGGATAATGTCGATTTTCGGCAATTATGGGGATGCCGAATTGTGGTACAGGGCAAAGCAGATCGAGTTATTCCATTGGTCCATACTTTTCGCCGCCGCTTCCATAGCGGCTATATATCATGGAGTGAAATACGACGATGGAATGACGAGAGGTTTCGGATTGACATTTATTTTTATAAACCTTTATACAAGATTTTTCGAATACTTTTGGGAGAGCATTCATAAAGCGGTATTTTTTGCGCTGCTGGCTGCAAGTTTCTGGTATTTGGGTTCGAGAGCCGAAAAGATATGGCGGCTGAGCCTGGTAAGGAATTTAACAAGGCCGTGAACAGGGGTAATTTGGTGGTGCGGTTTGGGGTGAGAGAGAACCTCCCGGATTACGACAAAGCAAAGGCGAGCCAATAAAATTCGATAGGAGCGGGTTGAGACAGGAGTAACTGCATGGATGAATTATTGTGGATAGTGGGCCGCTTTCTTCTCGGCGGCCTGTACGTGGCAGGCGGCATCAAACATTTCTTCATCATGAATTCCGTGCTTGAGATGATGAAGGCGCGCGGAGTGCCTTATCCGAAGATCGTGTTGGTCGCCGGCTCCATCTTCCAGCTTGTGTGCGGCCTGCTCTTCATACTTGGAATCTCAATACCGCTCGCCGCCGCGGGCCTGATCGTCTTTACCATCGCAGCCTCCGTCATGCTTCTCAATTTCTGGGGTCTCGAACCGGGCCCCGCCCGCGAAGGACTCATGAACGCCTTCCTGACCAACATCGCCCTGGTCGGCGGATTGCTGATCGCCGCGGCGAATTCTCCATGACTCGTTCGGGGAAATAACGAGCCGGCGCAGTGGACGGCCCGAAGAAAGGCTGACTATACTCGGAGCCGAGCCTGAGTCCTTGATGGGCGCCTGACGTATATCCCACTATTGCAGTCTATATGACAGGTCAGGCCGCGGCACCAACACTGCAATTCCAGGAGAAGACCATGAGACGCGTGACAGGTATCGGCGGGATATTTTTCAAATCGAAAGACCCCGGGAGTCTTGGCGTTTGGTATCGCGACCACCTTGGCCTGGACGTGACCGGCTGGGGTGGGGCCATATTTCAGTGGGGTGGCTCCGGGAGCCCGCCGGGAATGACTATTTGGAATCCATTCGCCCAGGACACGAACTATATGGAGCCCGGTTCCGCCTCCTTCATGATCAACTTCCGCGTGGCGGACCTGGACGCGCTGCTTGCTGCATTACGCGCCGAAGGTTGCAACGTCATCGATAAGACGGAGACCTCGGAACAAGGCAAGTTTGGCTGGGTCATCGACCCCGAAGGCAACAAAGTCGAACTTTGGGAACCTCCCGCAGGCCAGTAAAGTCGATGGGTCGCTCCCCGGCGGGCTTACCGGTCAAAGTTATGAAAAATTTCCTTCTGAAATTAAGAAAAATCGCATCGGCTCTTGCCGCCGCAGGTGTCGTATTGATCATTGTTTATCTGGTTCTGCTGGAACTCGATATAAAAAGAGTCGACGATTTTTGCAACGAAATGAAGCCTGGACTGGAGGTAAGCCGGATTCCCATGATTGCGCAAAAATATAATGTGGGATTCGAGGCGATCCGCGATCCGGATTCAATAAAGAATCGAACATTGGGCATCCAGGACGACACAAAAACGGATACCTGGTTCTTTGCGGTCGGCGCGCCCATGACGGTTGGTGAGCACGCCTGCATGGTTTACCACAATTATCAGGTGGTGCTGTCGGCGGCTGCGAGCGGCTAGCTCGCGATTGCACAACCGGTGGAAAGGATATCATTATTCAGTATTTGAAATGGAGGGCGATCATGCGGCTCGATGGAAACAAGGTATTGATAACGGGCGGCGGGACGGGAATAGGTTATGAGTTTTCCAGGATGTTCCTGGCCGCGGGTTCCAAAGTCCTGGTGTGCGGGCGCCGGCAGCCGCCACTGGAAGAACTCAGACATAAATACCCGCAACAAGTGGAATGCCTCGTTGCCGACGTCAGCGCCGAATCGGAACGCGATCGATTGGTGGAATGGGTGAAAACCGCCCACCCGGACGTCAACGTACTGGTTAACAACGCCGGCGTGCAGGAACGGGTTGAAATTTCAGAAAAGGACTTCTGGAAAAGGACGAGCCGCGAAATCGATCTGAACCTCAAAGGCCCGATCCATCTCTGCTCGGCGCTGTTACCTGTGATCGAAAAGAACCAGAACCCCATCATCATCAACGTGACCTCCGGCCTCGCCTTCACGCCCATTGCCAGAATGCCGGTCTATTGCGCCACCAAGGCCGCGCTCCGTTCCTTCACCCTTTCGCTAAGGCATCTGCTGAAAGATAAGGTCGAAGTCATCGAAGTCATTCCCCCCGCCGTCGACACCGACCTCGGCGGCGCCGGCCTGCACACTCAGGGAGTCCCGCTCGCCGAATTCGGCAAGGCCGTCGAAGAGCAATTACGCGGCGGCAACCTCGAAATCACCCACAGCTTCTCCGCCGCCATGCTCAAAGCCGGACCTGAAGAACTCAAAAAAGCATTCCAGAGAATGAATCCGTAGCAAAATCTAGGGCTACACAGAGCTAGCAAAAATCTTGTCAGAAAAGATCTGATGGGGGTTGAAGGGGGGCATTTCTCATGGGAATTGTACCTGTAACGCGCGGGCCCAAAGAAGGCGTATGCAACATATGTGGGATATTTGGCCCTTTAACGGAAGATCACACGCCGCCTAAGGGGTGCAGAAAGCCATCCCAAGTTAGCCTGCATTACATTACTGAACGTCTAACAGTTGAGAAGCAGAAAACGAAAGGCAGAATTTCTCAGAACGGGGTGAAATATAGAACACTATGTGAAAAATGTAACAGCCATTTCTTGGGTACTGAATATGATCCATATTTTGTTAAATTCGTGAATGAGGTTGGGGATTATCTAAAAAGTACGCTCGTTCTCCCTGTTGTAATGAAAGTACTCTGTAAGCCGCAAAGAATTATGAGATCTGTACTGGGGCATCTATGTGCACAAGGTGTCGATCGATACAAAAAAGGTGCTATTACAGAACCAATTAGAGAATACATATTAAATTCTGACCGATCTTTGCCAGATCAAATTCGAATCTACGCATGGGTATTCCCTTTTCGTGGATATGTAATGGCAAGAGATTGCGCCTTTACTGACCTCAGGGTGGGTAAGCCTGTGGCAATTTGGCTTTTAAAATTTTTCCCAATCGCTTTTTTAGTTACATTCAATGAGCCAAATGAATACAAATTCGATTTTATTGAGCTATCTAAATGGAGATCTGAAGATATTGATTTCGAAGTTGATATGGACGTCATCCTCAGGCCTTTGGTAGAACAATACTGGCCTGAAGCACCAAATAGAACTTCGATTGTTATGTACGGCCAACAAGCAATCACATCTTTCGAATTGAAAAAGAGCAAGTAGGTTGGGTGGTGTAAGGAACCCAACGGTCTTGTTTCTGCTAACCGTTTTGATTAGGCCTAAACATAATAACACCCTCACCCATACCCTCTCCCGTCGGGAGAGGGTTAGACGCGGTCAAGCGGGCTAAGTCTGAATATCAATAGCAAATAAATATTCTGCTGTTGCTTGCCGTTCTCCGTCTCGAAGTCACAGGTACATTGTACGCGCCACGATTTAACCGGTGGCCTAAACACTACCACGCCTGGAGGCGCGTTTCTTTCCCCCCCTTTCTAAAAAGCTAAAAGACAAAATCGCTAGGAGCGATTTTGAACTGCGTAGCAGGCCCGAAGGGCGAAACACAGGGAGGTGTTTCGTAAAGGGGGTCGCCACAGCCACGAAGTGGCGGGCGAAACATCTTGGTTTTTTGTTCGGGAAGGAATGCCAAACCCGGTCCGGCAAGTACTAGTGCATTACCCCTTCGGCCCGAAACTGCTCTTCATACACTACTATCTTGTTTCGCCCCGTTTCCTTGGCATGGTACAGCGCCTTGTCGGCGCGATTTACAACGGCTTCTTCGTTGGCATCCTCCGGGTGGAACTGGGAGATGCCGATGGAAACGGTGACCTTGAACGTCCTGCCGTCATCGGTTTTGAAGTCAATGTTGCCGAGCATGTCCATCAGTTTTTTCGCCGGCACGGCGGCGTTCGGCGCCGAGGTATTGATAAGTACGACCGTAAATTCCTCGCCGCCGAAGCGTCCGGCAATATCCTCGCGGCGGAAGATGGTTTTATCGTTGAGCATGTTTCCGATCTGCTTCAGGACGCGATCGCCCACGAGATGACCATGGGTGTCGTTGATCTTCTTGAAATGGTCGATATCGAGCATCATGATGCTGAAGGCCGCATCCAGCGGGCGTTGCTTGCGTATTTTCTGATACATGCGCCGCACGCGGTTCATTTCCCCGCGCAGGAACTCGAAGAGCGCGCCGCGGTTGTAAAGCGCGGTCAGGCTGTCGATCTTGTTTTTCCGGATCAGTTCCTCGTTAAGCTGCTCTACTTCCTGGGTTTTCTTCCGCAGGTCCGCCGTGCGTTGCTCCACCTCGGCTTCGAGGTTCTTGGCGTGATTCCGGACTTCCTCGAACAGCGCGGAACTCTCCAGAACATTGCTTAGCTGCCCGCTCAACACTTCGTAAACCGAGCTGTTGACGTTCCGGCTCATGTCGTACACGGCATAACCGATCTGTTCGTATTCCAGGAACAGCGCGTACACCGCGAAGGAAAATTGCCGGTTCCGCTGTTTGAGCCCGCCCGGCAGGATCTGCCCTGAGGGGAAGTCGGCCCGGTTTTGCGCCAGCAGGTCTTGGCCGTTTTCAACGGCGATGACCGGGTGCATGTTCCCCTTCAGGTTCGCCTTCGCGCCCGGGTAAGTGAAAATGTAGAAGCTCTCGATCTGCAGCCGCGGCATGGCGTCCTCGGTGATTTCGCGCAAGGTATCCATATCGAGCGAGGCGGAGAGGCGCTGGTAGACCCGATAGAGCAGGAGTGTTTGTTCCTCGTATTGTATGCGCCGTAACACTTCGACCGACTCGGCGAGCTGGTTCATGGCGGAAAAGGCCAGCAGCGGCAGGGGATTGTCGGGCCCGATATGCGGCGCGAGTTCCGTGAACAGCAGGTCGAGCAATTCTTGCCAGGCCGCTATGTCGAGGCCGCGTTCGACGCCCCTGGCCGCCAGGCCTTTCAGTAAAGGCAGGAAATTGGCGGAAGGAGTTTTGTGTTCCAGGTCGGTGCGCAGCGCTTTTAACAAGTTGTCGAGCCACTGCCCGTTTTCCAGCGCCTCGCCGATGGCGGAAAAATTCCTGCCGCATTCCGCGGCGAGGCGGGACAATTCTTCCGGCAGCGGCCCGGTTTTCGCCGGCGTGGCGCCGTTACCGATGGTGCTGCCCACGAATGCATTGCAGCCGCAGCTTTCGCGGAAGACAAGGCGGGTCTGCAGCAGTTCCTGCAGCGGCGCTTTTCCTCCCCCCAGCATGTCGAGCAACACTCCGGCGGCGCGCATCCCCAGTTCTTTGCCGGGTTGCTTTACCGAGGTCAGGCCCGGTATGGCGCTGCGTGCTTCTTTGGCATCATCGAAACCGGCGACCGCGATCTCCTCGGGAACCTTTATGCCCCGTGCGAGCAGCGCCTTCATCGCGTCGATGGCCATGCCGTCGTTCGCCCCGACGACGGCGTCGAACTCCACCTTACGCTCATCCATCAGCAGCTCGATCGCCAGTTTGCCCGAGGGCATCAGCCAATCTCCGGGAGCCACCAGGTCGGGATCGAAGGGCAGGGCGCAATCCTTGAGGACCTTCTTGTAGGTTTCGAAGCGCTCCTGGGCGTCATGGCTCTGTTCCGGGCCGCGGATGAAGGCGATGCGGCGCTTGCCATGGTGCTTGATCAAATGCGAAATGATGTCATACATGCCCCCCGCGTTGTCGGTGACAATGCCCGGTATGCCGTCAAAGCGGGCGCCTATGCTGATGAGAGGCACCTTGCTGAAACGGGCATAGGTTTTCAGAACTTCCTCGGGAGTCGAGAAATTGGCGAGCGCCCCCGTCAGCGCGATGATGCCGTCTATCTGGCCGCCGGCGACCGCGTTTTCGACCAGGTCGAGCAGGATATTCCGTTGCGAGCTGAAACGGTGGGGCGAGGCCAGGGTGCCGCAGGCGAAGCAGAGCAGATTGGCGCCGCGTTTCTTGGCCGCTTCACGCACACCCGACCAGACCTTGACCTCATAGTCCTCGATCAGGCCGTCGACAAGCAGGGCAATGGTCGGCCTTGCCGACTGTACGGGCTTGGATTTCATTGATGAGCTCTATCGTTTTTCCCCCATTCCCAAGATTAGCACATGGAATCGAGACTGGAAGGAGGAGGCTGGGGACAGGATAGAACGGGGTTATTCCGCTTTAAGCGGGAATTCCTCTTCATAAAGGACGATCTTGTTACGGCCCGTCTCCTTGGCATGATAGAGAGCCTTGTCAGCGCGGCCGATCACCGTTTCCTCGTTCGGATCCTCCGGATAGTACTGGGAGATGCCGATTGAAACCGTGACTTTGAATTCGCGTCCGTCATCGGCTTTGAACACGGTCTTGGTCAGTTTTTCCGTCAGGCGCATGGCCGGCAGCAGGGCCTTCTCAGTTGTGGCGTTGATGAGGACGACGATGAATTCCTCGCCGCCGAAACGGCCGGCGAGATCTTCCCTGCGGAAGATGCTCTTGCTGTTGAGCAGTTCGCCGAGCTGTTTCAGAACATGGTCGCCCGAAATATGACCATAAGTGTCGTTGATGTGCTTGAAATGATCGATATCGATCATCATGATGCAGAACGAGGCGTCGATGGGATGCTTCCGGCGTATTTTCTGGTACAGGCGCCGCATGCGGTTGAACTCGCCCTTCAAGACTTCGAAAAAGGCGCCCCGGTTGTAGAGGGCCGTCAGGCTGTCGATCTTGTTCTTCAGTATCAGCTCGCGGTTCAGGCGCTCGACTTCTTCCGTCTTTTTCTGCAGGTCCGCCGTACGCTGCTGCACCTCGGCCTCAAGATTTTTCGCATAGTTCTTGGCCGCATCGAGCAGGCTCGAGCCCTTGAGTAGGCTGCTGATCTGGCCCGTCAGCACCTCGTAGATGGTGCTGTTGACGTTCTTGCTCGTATCGTAGACGGCGTAACCGATCTGGTCATGCTCGAAGAAAAGTGCATGAACGGCGAAGGAGAAGCGCCGGTCCTGGCCTTCCAGTCCGGCGCCCGGCAGAATCTGCGCCGCGCTGAAAACGGCCTGATTGCCGGCGATCGCGTTCTTGCCGTCTTCGAAAGCCACCACCGGGTGCATGCCGCCCCGGAGGCCGGCCTTGGGATCCACGTAAGTGGAAATATAGCAATTGTTGATCTGGAGGCGCGGCAAGGCATAGCTGGTAATCTCGCGCAGCGTCTCCAGGTTGAGAGAGGTGATCATCTGCTGGTAGACACGATAAAGGTGCAGGGTGTGTTCCTCGTACTGCCTGCGCTGTAGCACCTCGCTCGCTTCGGTCAGCTGATTCATGACCAGGAAGGCGAGGCGTGGCAGCGGATTTTCCGGGTTGATCACCGGTGCAAGCCGGTTGAACAGCAGGTAAAGAAATTCGGTCCAGACCAGGATATCAAGGCCCCGTTCCGTGCCTTGCGTGACCAGTTCTCTCAGCCGGGGCAGGAAAGTGAAGGCCGAGATATTGCTGTCCAGATCGGCGTGCAAGACGGCCGCCAGTTGCTCGATCCAGTTTTCGCTCTCCAGGGTCTCGCTGATCACCGGGAAATTTTCCCGGCATTCCTCGGCCGCCCTGGCCAGCGCTTCCTTTAATCCGCTTGTTTTTCCGCGCTTACTGGGAGCCTGTGTTTCGCGGGTCTTGAAGACAATGCAGCCGCAGCTTTCGCGGTAGACCGGAAGAGACGGCAGCAGGATGTGTTGCGGCGCTTTTTTGCCCTGGAGCATTTCGAGCAGCAGGCCCGCCGCGCGCGATCCGAACTCCTTCGGTTGCCGCACGGAACTCAGCGTCGGTATGATGCTGCGCGCCTCCTTGACATCGTCGAAGCCGACGACGGCCACATCTTCGGGGATACTGACGCCGCGCGCGAGCAGGGCTTTCATTGCGTCGAGCGCCGTGTAATCGTTAGCCCCGACCAGTCCGTCGAACTTCACTTTGCGCTCGTCCATGAACAGCGCAACCGCCTGTTCGCCCGAGGGCGGCATGAAATCGCCCGGCGCGACCAGGTTCGGGTCGAAGGGAAGCGAGCAGTCCCGCAAGGCGCGCTTGTACGCCTCCAGCCGTTCGCCCGCGTCGTAACTGTGCGGCGGCCCGCTGACAAAGGCAATGCGGCGCCTGCCGTGCTTTTTGATCATGTGCAGGACCATGTCGTGCATCCCGCCCGCGTTGTCCACGGTGATGCTTGGGATGCCTTTGAATTCCGCGCTGAGACTGACCAACGGAACCTTGCTGAAGCGGGCGTAGGTTTTGAGCAGCTTTTCGGGCGTGGAAAAGTTCGCGAGCGATCCGGAAAGGGCGAGTATCCCGTCGATATGCCCGGCATCGACCGCCGCCTCGATCAGGTCGAACAGCACGCCGCGCTGCGAACTGAAAAGATAAGGTGAATCCAGGGTGCCGCAGGCGAAGCAGAGCAGGTTCACATCGTGCTTTTTCGCGACCTCGCCGACGCTCGACCAGATCCTTACTTCGTAGTCCTCGATCAGACTATCGACAAGCAGGGCGATCGTGCGGCGTCGCGCTTTTTGAGTCGCTGCGGTTTTCATTAATGGCCCTATTTTCACCTCGATACCTGTGCTAACACAAGGCGTGCCCTCGCGCCGCGAAGCCTGAATTATCGTTTTTCACTATTGTCAGTCTTAACTATAGAAGTTCGCCAGGGCGATAGCTTTAATTTCCGTCGGAGATTTTTGCTTTCCAAACGGAATTTATCGCAGGTTCAAGCGTCGACAGGCCGGATTGAATACTCCTATACCTCGCTATCCATTTAATTCGGCGGAACTCATGACAAACTTCAGGACATCGGTTGTCACTGGCATGCTGGATGTCTCCATGCTGCCGCGCGGGTTGCGTACGGTTATCGAATCGGAGTTGCAACCGGGTGAGCGCATCGACTGGCTCGGCCAGCCGCTGCCGGGCCGGATGGCGTTTGCAGCCTTGCCCGCCGTCCTGTTTGCCATTGTGTGGACTGCGTTTTCGATTTTCTGGGTCTACGGGGCCGGTGCGAAAGCCTGGATAGAGGGCGGAGAATTCCAGGTGTTCCCTCTCTTCGGCGTCCCTTTTGTTCTGATCGGCTTCACGATGCTGTTCAGCCCGTTCTGGATCATGCGCAGCGCCAGGTATAGCGCCTATGTGCTCACCGATCGGCGGGCGGTTCTTTTTAAAGCAGGCTTGCGCAGCAGCGTGAACATCCGTTCCTTCGAACCGGCGCAACTCGCCAACCTGCAGCGCAACCAGCGCGCCGACGGCTCTGGCGACCTGGTGTTTACGCAGGATGTAGGGCGCGACAGCGATGGCGACCGCACCTACCGGAACGTGGGATTCATGGCGATCCAGGATGTGAAGGGGGTGGAGGAGAGGGTGAGGGAGTTGGTGAGAAGGACCAGGTCCGTTTGAGAAATATAAAATCATTCCGCCCGCTGCTGCGCAGCTGAGGCGGTAACTTTTTGTCTGGCGCGACAAAAAGTCACCAAAAACCGCGCTTCCAGGCGTGATGGTGTTTGGGCTATTGGAAAAATCGTGGCGCGTACAATGTACATGTGACTTCGGGACGGAGAACGGCAAGCAACAGCAGAACCTGCTCTTCACATAATGAGCATTCAGTTAACTGAATCTGATCGTAAAACCCCCAAACCAACCGTAGTTACTCTTGACGCCTGTTTGGCTCGTCCGCTGGCCTAATTTAAAAATCTAAACATATGCGTAAGCATAAACGCCATTATTATGTAGCTGAGAAGAGATACTCCAAAGGGGACGGCAATATACTGCCAGGGCTTTAAAACAAGGTATTTTCTAATCAAGAAATAAAAAATAACGACTGATATTGAAATCTTAATCACTATGGCAATCACTGCATTACCGGGGATCAATAGCGACGGTACCTGTGAAACAATTAAGGCTCCTGCCAGATAGCAACTTCTTATTAGTCGTTTTTCTCTCACTTTCAGTAAAGTAAGAAGCCCGTAAAAAACCCCGGTATGCAAGGGGAATACAAGCAGCAGACACCACAATATTAAGATTACATACACATTAATTTTAATCTCTGCGTTCTCTGCGCCTCTGCGAGAGGAAAATTATAAGATGGCTGCCCGCCGATTATCCGGTTTCGCGAACACCATCTGCGCCACGCCGGTGGAGCGTTCCAGGAATCCGCCTTCGCAGTAGCAGAGGTAATACTCCCACATGCGGATGAAGCGGTCGGGATATCCCAGGGCTTTGATGCGGTCGAGATTTTTATGGAAGCGCTCGCGCCAGAGTTTTAGCGTCTGCGCGTAATGTTCGGCGAAGTCGTGCATGTGCAGCAGCCGCAGGTCGGTGCGGCGGGCGATGCAATCGTTGATGACGCCGACTGAAGGCAGGCAGCCGCCGGGGAATATGTAGCGCTGTATGAAGTCCACCGAGTTTTTCGCATAGTCATAAAGACGGTCGGCGATGGTGATGGCCTGCAGCAGCATCAGCCCGTCGGGCTTGAGCAGAGAGCTGCAGATTTCGAAGAATTTCCCGAAATATTCGTGGCCCACGGCCTCGATCATTTCCACCGAGACCAGCTTGTCGTAGCGGCCTTCAAGTTTGCGGTAATCGTCCTGCAGCAGGGTGATTCGGTCCTGCAGTCCCGCTTCCCGGATGCGCTTTTGCGCGAGCTCGTGCTGCTGCCGCGAGATCGTGGTCGTGGTGACGCGGCAGCCGTAGTTTTGAGCCGCGTGCAGCGCGAGCCCTCCCCAGCCGGTGCCGATTTCCAGCAGGTGGTCCTGTGGTTTGAGATCCAGCTTTTTACAGATGATATCCAGCTTGTGGACCGAAGCCCGGTGCAGATCGGTATTGCCTTCCTCGAATATCGCCGAGGAATACATCCAGCTTTCGTCCAGGAACAGCTCGAAGAAATCGTTGCCGAGATCGTAATGCGCCTCGATATTGCGGCGGCTGCCGCGGAGGCTGTTCTTGCGCAGCCAATGGAAGCCCTTGCTCACCGGCGTTATGAGCCTGGCGAGGCCCTTTTCCATATCCATCATCAGCTCGCGATTGACCACCAGGATGCGCACCAAATCGGTCAACTGACCGCAGCTCCAGAGTCCTTTCATATAGGATTCTCCGGCGCCGATGGTGCCGCCGAAGGCGACGTCGGTGTAGAACTCCGGATCATGCACGTTCAGCTGCACGCTCAATCCGCAGCGCTCGGTAAGTCCGCCGAATTCGCGCCGGCCATAGGCGTCCTCCAGCGTGATGCATCCATGTTGCAGGCCTGTCAACTGCTTCAGCAGCAGGCCGCGCGCGAGCGCCTGTATTCTGGAGATTCCGCGCCCGGCCGGGACGGCGAGCGCCTGGGTCGATACGTTTTTCATGATAGGCCCTTGATCTTTTCTATGTTTTTGTATGTCCGGGGTGCGGCACGAAAGGTATTCTTTTGAGCCACAATTTCAATCCCTGGTAATAAATCAGCAATATGACCTTGAGGGTCATGAACGGGTGCGCCAGCAGCGCCCGGTCCAGGTTCGCCTGCGTAACCGGCTGCCGATGCATCGTCAGGGTGGCGTCGAAACAGGGTTCGCCGTCGCGCATATTCTCTATATGCACCACCAGGCTTTCCGCCGGAGCCGTCACATTCCAGGCATATTCCATATCCATCTTCATGAACGGCGAGACATGGAAGCTTTTGGCGTGGCGAAAGGCGAACTTGCCGCGCGGCGCTTCGTCCTCGCTCACACTCAGCACATAACAGTGCCGTTCGTTCCAGGGCGTGTTGCGCACTTCGGCGAGGATATGCTCAACCATCGATCCATCGGAGCTGAAACAGTAATACAGAGTGATGGGGTTGAAGCAGTAACCGAAGTAACGCAGGTGCGTCAGCATCCGGACCGGCCCGCCGGGCCGGTGGCCCGTTTCCCGCTGCACGATCTGCCGCACCTCCTCGGCGAGATCCAGGTCCGGCTTGAAGAGATAATCTCCCCGCCGGAAACAGGCGAGCGCCCGGCCGCGCGCGGACCAGAAGCGGTAGGGATCGAACAGCCCCGGCAGCTCGTCCAGGTCCAGGTACAGCATGAACAACGAATAGTTAAAGGAGTTCGCGCGCGGGGTGTACCGACGGTGTCGTACGGTACCCCGGTAAATGCAGCTCAATCCGCTCACGCCCGCGCTCTCACGTTGGCGGCGTTCCGGATGGCATCGCATACGCGCAGCGCGCTGTTCACACCGTCTTCATGGAAGCCGTAGAACCAGTAGGCGCCGCAGTAATGGGTATTGCGCGGGCCGCTGATCTCGGACCAGCGCCGTTGCGCCTCGACCGTCTGCCGCGTATAGACCGGATGATGATAGACAGTGCTGTAAAGAATTTTGTCGGGATCGATTGCCGCGGTTTCGTTCAAGGTGACGCAGAACTGCAGGGGGCTTTCGATGCGCTGCAGAATATTCATGCTGTAGGTAAGAGTGGCGCGCCGTTCAGCGTGCGCCGGCACGTGATAGTTCCATGCCGCCCGGGCAAGACGGCGGCGCGGCAGCATGCGCTCGTCGGTGTGGAGTACGGCGACGTTTTCCTGGTAGGGGATCGCGCCGAGCACGGATCGTTCGGCCTCCGCGGGGTCCGCCAGCATCGCC
>DASUFE010000078.1:0-26288 GCA_036274675.1 Gammaproteobacteria bacterium | reverse complement strand
GCGGGTGGAGGACGGCGATGTGACGGTGCGTCCGATCGCCGGCACGCGCCGCCGCGGCCGCTATCCGGAGGAAGATCAGGCATTGGAGCAGGAATTGCTGCAGGACCCCAAGGAGCTGGCCGAGCATCTGATGCTGATTGACCTCGGACGTAACGATATAGGCCGCGTGTGCCTGACCGGCAGCGTCAAAGTCACGGAGAAGATGATCGTCGAGCGCTATTCGCACGTGATGCACATCGTATCCAACGTCAGCGGCCATATCCGTGACGGCGTATCCCCCATCGACGTATTGCGCGCGACTTTCCCCGCGGGCACGCTGACCGGCGCACCCAAGGTGCGCGCCATGGAAATCATCGACGAGCTCGAGATCGTCAAGCGTGGCATCTACGGTGGGGCCATCGGCTATATCGGCTGGACCGGTAACATGGATACCGCGATCGCGATACGAACCGCGGTCATCCGGAAAGGCATGCTCTACATACAGGCGGGCGCCGGCATCGTGTACGATTCAGTGCCCGAGCTGGAATGGAAGGAAACCCTGAACAAGAGCCGTGCCGTGTTCCGCGCGGCGGCAATGGCGGCAGGCGGACTGGAGCTAGGCAAGGATGGGGTCGGAGGTTGATATGTTGATTATGATCGATAACTACGACTCCTTTACCTATAACCTGGTGCAATATCTGGGTGAGCTGGGCACGGAGGTGCGTGTGTTCCGAAACGATCAGATAACGGTCGACGAACTGCGCAAGCTCAAACCCACTCGCATCATGATTTCGCCGGGACCCTGCACGCCGAACGAAGCGGGTATCTCAATGGAGACTATCCGCGCTTTCGGCGACAAGGTGCCGATTCTGGGTGTGTGTCTCGGGCATCAAAGCATCGGCCAGGTATTCGGCGGGCGTATCGTGCACGCGCGCGAGATCATGCATGGCAAGACTTCGCGGATATATCATCGCGGTGAAGGTGTATTCAGCGGCATCGCGGACAATCCTTTTACCGCAACCCGTTATCATTCGCTGGTTATCGAGAAGAATTCCATGCCGGATTGCCTGGAGATAACCGCCTGGACACAGACCGAATCCGGAGGAATGGATGAGATCATGGGCGTGCGGCACAAGGAGCTTCCGATCGAGGGTGTGCAATTTCACCCGGAATCCATATTGACGGAGTATGGGCGCGATTTGTTGCGTAATTTCCTGAAGGGCTGATGCCGATTGAGGTGCCGATATGACTATACAAGAAGCAATTAAGGCGGTTATCGCCAGGCGCGATCTCTCCGGTGATGAGATGACATCGATCATGCGCGCCATCATGACGGGGCAGGCCACGCCAGCACAGATCGGAGGTTTTCTGGTCGGACTACGCATGAAAGGCGAGACGGTGGAAGAGGTCGCCGCAGCCGCGGGTGTAATGAGAGAGCTTTCGACCCGCGTCCAGGTTCCGCAGGCGCACTTGGTGGATACCTGCGGCACCGGAGGTGACGGTTCCGGAATATTCAATGTTTCCACGGCCGCCGCGATAGTCGCGGCCGCTGCTGGAGCAAAAGTGGCCAAGCACGGCAACCGTTCCGTAACCAGCAAATCGGGCAGTGCTGATGTGCTGGAGGCAGCCGGAATCAAGATTGGCATAACGCCGGAACAGGTGGCGCAATGCATAAGCGAATGCGGTGTGGGTTTTATGTTCGCGCCCGCGCACCATGGCGCCATGAAGCATGCGATAGGGCCCCGCCGGGAAATGGCGGTCCGCACCATATTCAATGTCCTCGGGCCGCTGACCAATCCTGCCGGCGCGCCGAACCAGGTATTGGGCGTGTTCGACCGGCATCTGCTGGAACCCATGGCGCAGGTGCTGCAACGGCTTGGCAGTCGCCATGTCATGGTAGTACACGCGGCCGACGGCCTGGATGAGATCAGCATCGCTGATAAAACCGATATTGCAGAATTGAAGGACGGCAGGATCAACGTCTATGCCGTCACTCCCGAAGAATTGGGTTGCAGCAGGAGCAAGTTGGATATGCTCAAGGTGCTGGATGCGGCGGCCAGCCTGAACATGATCCGCCGGGTGTTCGATGCGGAGAAAGGGCCTGCGCTGGATATCGTCGCCCTGAATGCGGGTGCGGCGATCTATGTCAGCGGCGTTGCGGACTCCCTCCAGGATGGAATCGAGAAAGCGCGTAAGGTGATCGCCGATGGAGCTGCAAAGGCGACATTGGCCAAACTGATCGCTGTTGCGTCGGCCTTTTAGGCAAATGAAGGATATTCTCCAAACCATCCTGACACGCAAGACGGAAGAAATCGTCGAGCGCGCCGGGCGCGTAAGTCTGCGGGAACTGGAACAGTGCGTCGCCGGGTTGCCTGCGCCACGTGATTTCACTGGCGCCTTGAGGACCAGAGGTGTGGCCGGCCAGCCCGCGGTTATCGCGGAGATTAAAAAAGCCTCTCCGAGCAAAGGCGTGATCCGCCCGGATTTTGATCCTGTATCTATTGCGAAGAGCTATGAGATTGGCGGCGCAGCCTGTTTGTCGGTGCTCACGGATCGTGACTTTTTCCAGGGTTCCGAGGAGTATCTCCAGAATGCCCGCCAGGCCTGCCGGCTGCCGGTCCTGCGTAAGGATTTCACCATCGACCGTTATCAGGTATACGAGGCGCGCGCCATCGGCGCGGACTGCATTCTGCTGATCGTGGCCGCACTCAGTGATGAGATGCTCAAAGAGTTGCTGGCGCTGGCGGAGCAGTTGCAACTGGCGGCACTGGTGGAGGTGCATGATCGCCCGGAGATGGAACGTGCGCTCGCGGCTGGCGCGCGGTTTATCGGCATCAACAACCGGAACCTGCGCACGTTCGAAACGCGTCTTGAGACCACCTATGAGCTGATGCAAATGGTGGATGAGGATGTTTTGCTGGTGACCGAGAGCGGCATTCACACGCGCGCAGATGTGACGGCGATGCGTCAACGCGGTATCAACTGTTTTCTGGTCGGGGAAGCCTTTATGCGCGCGCCCGTTCCGGGCGCGAAGTTAAAAGAACTGTTTTTCTGAAACGCAGTATCAGCAAATGTAATAGCTATCCCCTTAGCGGGAACCGTAGACAACGATCGTCTTGCCCTTCGCGCTGATCAACTCTTCATCTTCCAGTTCTTTCAGTACACGCCCCACCATCTCCCGGGAACAACCGACGATGCGGGCGATTTCCTGGCGGGTAATCCGGATCTGCATACCATCGGGATGGGTCATCGCATCCGGCTCCTGGGTCAGTTCCAGCAAGGTATGGGCTACCCGGCCGGTCACGTCGAGGAACGCAAGATCACTGACCTTGCGGCTGGTCTTGCGCAGGCGCGTGGCCATCTGCGAGGCCAGTTTGAAAATAATGGAGGCATCGTCCATCGCCAGATTGCGGAACTGCTCGTAATTGATCTGTGCCATTTCGCAGGAGGTCCGGGCGACCACCCAGGCGCTGCGTGAAGTGTCTTCGTCGAAAAGACCCATTTCGCCGAAGAAATCGCCAGGATTCAGGTAAGCCAGTACGATCTCCCTGCCCTCGTCATCCTCGATCAGTACGCTAACCGAACCGTCGATGATATAGTACAGCGTATCGGGTTTGTCGCCTTCATGAATAATAGTGGTGCGGGCAGGGTAATGCTTGCGGTGGCAGTGCTGCAAAAACCGCTGCAAAGTGGGGTCTTCTCGATCTTTATGCGGAATCGGCATTGGCTACCTACCGTCGCTCCCTACGAGTAAGGCGCATTCTAACGTCTATTTACTGAATTTCACAATTCCCAAAGGCAGGAAGAGAGATGAAGGCGCGGATCAAGTGGCTGGACCATATGAGTTTTGTCGGCGAGTCGGGTAGCGGGCATTCGGTCGTTATGGACTCTTCGCCCGATGACGGTGGCCGCAACCTGGGCGTGCGGCCCATGGAAATGGTGCTGCTGGGTCTCGGCGGCTGCACGGCCATAGACGTCATGCTGATCCTGCAAAAGGCGCGCCAGCAGGTTGAGGACTGTATCGTTGAAATCAGCGCCGAGCGGGCGTCTGAGCCGCCGAAAGTGTTCACCAAAATCCACCTTCACTACCGGATAAAGGGGCGGGAACTGTCGTCCAAACAGGTGGAACGGGCGATCAGCCTGTCCTCGGAAAAATATTGTTCCGTGACAAAAATGCTGGAGAAAACCGCCCAGATGACCCACGATTTCGAATTACTGGAGTCCCCCGGTGGCTGAGGTCCGGCCTGCCAGGCCCCCGAGCCTGCGGCATGTCGCGCTGAACGTGCGTGAGCTTGAGGCATGCGAGCGTTTCTATATCGACTTGCTGGGCATGGCGGTTGAATGGCGGCCCGATGCCAATAACGTTTACCTGACGGGAGGGCGGGACAATCTGGCTTTGCATCGTGCTACCGCCCAGGGATCTGGCCCGCAGCGCCTGGATCACATAGGCTTTGTGCTGGATACGATGGAAGCCGTAGACCAGTGGTATAATTTTCTGCGCGGGCAGGGCGTCAGGATTGCGGCCGCTCCCAGGACTCACCGGGACGGCGCCCGCAGCTTTTATGTCCAGGATCCGGATGGAAATACAGTACAATTGATATATCATCCGCCGCTCGCCGGTGTGCTATAAAAACCCTTTGCAGGCAGGTACGGGAAGTAATGGTTCAAGACGCTAGAAAGAAAATCAAACTCCACGGCTTCAATAACCTGACGAAGTCCCTGAGTTTCAATATTTATGACATCTGCTATGCCAAGAACAAACAGGAGCAGCAGGAATACATCGAGTATATCGACGAATGCTATAACGCCGAGCGCTTGACGAACGTGCTGCAGGAGGTCGCCAAGATTATCGGCGCCAATATCCTGAATATTGCGCGCCAGGACTACGATCCCCAGGGCGCCAGTGTCACCATGCTGATTTCGGAAGAGCCGCTCAAAAGCGCCGAGTTGATCGAGGGCGAGAACCCCGGCCCCCTTAAGAGCTCCGAAACTTCGGAAACCGAGGTGCCCGGCCCTCTGCCTGAGGCGGTTGTGGCCCACCTGGACAAGAGTCACCTGACGGTGCATACCTACCCGGAGTCACATCCCAAGGAAGGTTTCAGTACTTTCCGTGCGGATATCGATGTTTCCACGTGCGGACGCGTTTCGCCGCTCAAGGCCCTGAATTACCTGATTCACAGTTTTGAATCGGATATCGTCACCCTGGACTATCGGGTACGCGGCTTCACCCGCGATATCAATGGCCGCAAGCATTTTATCGACCATAAGATCAGCTCGATCCAGAATTTTCTGGCCCAGGACACCCGCGGTCGTTATCAAATGATCGATGTCAACGTCTATCAGGAAAATATCTTCCACACCAAGATGATGCTGAGCCATTTCGACATGAACAGCTATCTGTTCGGGCGGGGCAAGGAAGATTATTCGGAGAAAGAACTCAAGCAGATTGAGGCGGGCTTGCGCCGTGAAATGGCTGAAATCTTCTACGGCAAGCCTATCAATATGACGCCGGTGGTAGCTACAACCCCGGCCACGCTTACGCTCAAATCCTGAAGCTCACAAAGCGCATTAGATCGGCAACCCGGGTCATCAGGGTTCTGACTGGCGGTGGGAGTTCCCGTGCCCCGTCAGCCCGCGCCTGAGCTGCATGGCCTGCTTCATCGATCCGCATCTGGGCCAATACCGCCCGGCTTTTCCGGTCCGGTTCGGGCAGTCGCCCCAGATGTTCGTCCAAGTGTTCCGAAACCTGTTTTTCCGTTTCTTCGACGAAGCCCAGACTCCAGCGGTCCCCAGCGAGGCCCGCGAGCGTTCCAATCAGGAATGAGCCGGCATACCAGAACGGGGCCAGATAACTGCCATGCCCGCCCAGCTCCTGCAGTCGCAGTTGGCACCAGGCCAGATGGTCCTGTTCCTCCGCCGCAGCCGCCAGCAGGCGGCTGCATTGCAACGGGTCCCGAGCCACCAGGGCCTGCCCCCGGTAGAGGGCTTGAGCTGCGATTTCCCCGGTATGATTCACCCGCATCAGCCCCTCCGACAGGACCCGGTCGCTTTCGCTAAGCTCGGTTTCGGCCTGGACTGCGGAAGCCGGAGAGGGGCGTCTGGCCGTATCATTGGCGGCCCAGGTTGTACGCAAGGCCTGGTCGAGCTCCCCGAGAATGCGGTCGAAAAGGGTATGGGGCCGGGGATCAGGTATCATTTGGGGTTCTACCAAATAAGGGAGTTTTTAATAAAGTTTGGCTTGTATGGAGGTTAGGGTTTCAGTAATATTACCGCCCTTCCGTCAAGCGTGCACCATTAACAACGGATTAGCAGATAGTACAGATTATGAAGACGTTCAGCGCCAAAAATGAAGAAGTCAAACGCGACTGGTACCTGATTGATGCCAGTGGTAAAACCCTGGGTCGTTTGGCTACCGAAATCGCCCGCCGCCTCAAAGGCAAGCATAAGCCCGAGTATACTCCCCATGTGGATACGGGCGACTACATCATCGTGGTCAATGCCGGCCAAGTTACGGTGACCGGCAACAAGATGAAAGACAAGATTTATCACCAGCATACCGGCACTATGGGCAACCTGAAGTCCATCAGTTTTGAAAAGCTGCGGGCCAAGAACCCCCAGCGGGTCATCGAAATAGCGGTGAAAGGCATGCTGCCGAAAAATCCGTTGGGACGGGCTATGTTCCGCAAGCTTAAGGTCTATGCGGGAGCCGAGCATCAGCACGCCGCGCAGCAGCCCAAGGCGCTGGAAATCTAGAACTATTCATTAGAGCAACCGAGAATCCTATGGCAGCAACTCAATATTACGGAACGGGGCGTCGCAAGAGTTCAAGTGCACGCGTGTTTCTGCGTTCCGGCAAGGGCGACATCATTGTTAACGAACAGCCACTCGACAAATATTTCGGTCGCGAAACCGCGCGGATGGTGGTGCGCCAGCCGCTGGAATGCGTCGAAATGGTCGAAAAATTCGATGTGCATGCCACGGTATCCGGTGGCGGCAGCAGCGGTCAGGCCGGCGCTATTCGCCACGGCATCACCCGCGCTCTGCTGGAATACGACGAAGCCCTGCGGGCACCGTTGCGCAAGGCGGGTTATGTGACCCGTGACGACCGCGAGGTCGAACGCAAGAAAGTCGGCCTGCGCAAGGCGCGCAGAGCGACTCAGTACTCGAAGCGTTAAGCGAAACCTGCTTCAGAAAAACGCCCCTGCTCAGGGGCGTTTTATTTTGTGAGATTGTTTTTTAATCTTCCAGATTAAACTACCCATTTCTTGTTGAATTTTTTGCTTGCCTGATTCCGCGGTTCCATCACGCTTTATGGCCTGCAGACCTTCTGCAAACACAACAGGCGTAGCACCAATTTCCCCGGTCTTATAAACCTTGCCTGCCCCGCTTTGCGTTGAAAGCCGTGCGAATGCGTGCGTTTTTTTTTTGGCATTGGCAATGGTTTTCTCGAGCGCATTGTTTTGCAGTTGTTCACGGGCGCTGAAATCCCGGGCGGTCTGGTCTATGCGTGTAATGCCGCCTTGACGAGAGTATGCATGATAGCCTGGCTGCTGATCTCGATATGGCGTTGGGAGGCAATCCTTCGGCAGCATATTCGCGAGCAGCAGTAATTGAAAAGCAGTTTAACGAATACACCAGAAAGGAATGTTTTCATTTTGTAAAAATTGTTCACAGTTTTCACCTTGTAACATCGCCAGAGTGCTCAGCATGCCTGCTTCGGTGCAGGTAGCTGCGGCTACGGTGACTGAGCGTGGCGCGCCTGCAACGGGCCAGCCTGTTTTAGGATTGAGGATATGACCATATCTCACGCCGTTTTTCAGTACAAATCGCCTGGAGTCCCCGCTGGTGGCCAGTGCTCCTTGTTTCAGGGCGATGCCGCGCTCGGATATGGTCCCCGGCATGAACGCCGATTCGATTCCGACATGCCAGGGCTGTTGATTGGTTCGCACTCCCGTTATGGCGAGGTCACCGCCGAAATTAACGAGACAGGGAGCGTCGCTGTGCGCTCTGATAATCTGGATAGCGCGATCGACGGCGTATTCCTTGCCTATACCGCCCAGATCGATTTGCATGCCGGGTTGCAAGCTTAGAAACGGCATTTCCCAGTGCGCGCGCTCCCAGCCTATGCGGGGCAAGAGCGGATTAATGTCTGATTGGTCGGGTATACGGTTGCCGCCATCGAAGGTCCAGACAGTACGCAATATTCCAGAGGTAATATCGAACAACCCCTCGCTGAGCACATAAAGTGTCTGGGCAAAGTCCAGCAATTGAGCTGTCTCGGCATCCACTTCCACCGGCCGGCCGTCACTGGTGTTGATCCTGTGAACGATATTGTCCTGACGATAGCGGCTGAATTTCGATTCAATACGTTCCGCTTCATCCCAAACCCGCTGCAGCAAACTCGCGGCAATTTCCCGATCCTCGGTTTCAACCAAGACTTCACAGGGGCTGGCCATGGCCATGAAACGGCCGATCCAGCAGGTGTCGCGCCGGCTCAGTACGCTGTCAGTCACGACGGTAGGTTTTAACGCCGCTGTCCGTGCCTAGTATCAATACATCGGCGGGTCGTTGCGCAAACAAGCCCACCGTCACTACTCCCGCCAGCTGATTTATGGTTTGCTCGAGTTTAATGGGTTCGTTGATCGGCAGGTTATGCACATCCAACACGATATTGCCGTTGTCCGTGGTGACCTTTTCCCTTAATACCGGATTACCGCCCAGTTTCTTGATTTCACGCGCCACGTAGCTGCGCGCCATTGGGATTACTTCAATCGGCAACGGAAAGGCGCCGAGCACCTCCACGTATTTACGCTGGTCGGCGATGCATACGAACAGACGGGATGCCGCGGCCGCGATCTTTTCCCTGGTTAGCGCAGCTCCGCCACCTTTGATTAATTGCAGGAATTTATTGGCCTCGTCTGCACCGTCTACATACAGATCGAGTTCACCGACGCTATTTAGATCTAATACCTCCATGCGATGCTGTTTCAAGCGCGCCGCACTGGCTTCAGAACTCGCGACTGTCCCTTCGATTCTGCCCCTGACAGTCGGCAGCAGATCGATAAAGTAATTAGTGGTCGAACCCGTGCCCACCCCCACTACCATGTCCGGCTTGATATAGTCGAGCGCGGCAGCGGCAGCGGCGCGTTTCTGGTCTTCGGGATTCATGATTTGATTACTCCTGCTGAACTGTGCAAGATTAAATGCAGCGGCAGGAGTGTTCAAGGCACATTTAAAGGCCGAGTGGGTGAATGTCGGATCCCGCGACGGCCTGTGGCACAATAGAAACTCATGAAACTCGAACATTATTTGAAGAAAATTCTTACTGCTCCTGTATACGATGTCGCCGTAAGGACACCGCTGCAGGCAGCCGAGAAATTGTCCCGCCGTCTGGGAAACCGGATACTTTTGAAACGCGAGGATCTGCAACCCGTGTTTTCATTCAAGTTGCGAGGGGCTTACAACTGCATTTATCAACGTTCCAGGCGGGAGTCTTTCAACCAAGTCGTAACCGCCTCGGCAGGCAATCATGCCCAGGGAGTTGCTCTGGCCGCGGACCGGCTTGGCATGAAGGCGCTAATTGTTATGCCGGAAACCACTCCGGCAATCAAAATTGATGCGGTCAAGGCTTTTGGAGCCAAGATCACTCTCCATGGAGACACTTATGATGACGCCTATACCCATGCAATAGCGCTGGCCGAGAGGCGCAGCAGTCCGTTCATTCATCCTTACGATGATCCGGACGTAATTGCCGGGCAGGGAACTGTTGCGATGGAGCTGATGCAGCAACAACGGGAGGGAATTGACGCTGTTTTTGTGCCGGTAGGAGGCGGCGGCCTCATCGCGGGCATAGCGGCTTACCTCAGAGCCACGCAGTCCGGGATCAGGATTATCGGCGTTGAACCTAAGGATGCCGCCTCACTGCATGCCGCCCTGAAGACGGGAAGGCGGGTGCGCCTGGGACAGGTCGGCATCTTCGTCGACGGCGTCGCTGTGCGACAGATCGGTAGTGAACCCTTTCGAATCGCCAGGCAGACGGTTGACGAGGTTGTGCTGGTGGATACGGATGAAGTCTGTGCCGCGATCAAGGATATTTTCGAGGATACGCGGTCCATTGCCGAACCGGCGGGCGCCCTCGCCGTAGCAGGTATAAAACGCTACGTTGCCACGCACCGCCCGATCAATAAAACCTTTGCTGCCGTAGTCAGCGGCGCCAATATGAATTTCGACCGATTGCGGCATGTATCCGAACGTGCCGAGCTGGGGGAGCAGCGCGAGATGCTGCTCGCGGTTCAGGTGCCCGAGAAACCGGGCAGTTTCCGGGCATTTTGCCGTGCATTGGGCAGACGCAGTATTACCGAATTCAATTACCGCTATGCGAATGCCGGTAAGGCCGATATTTTCGTGGGCGTAGAGCTGGGGAGCGGCTGGCGTGAACGCAGTGAGCTACTTGCGAGCTTGCGGCGGCAGGGGTATCAGGTGACAGATATGAGCCTCAACGAAATGGCTAAACTGCACGTCCGGTATATGGTCGGCGGACGCGGGCCAAAACTGGAAGATGAGTACCTGTTACGCCTGGAGTTTCCGGAGCGTCCCGGTGCCCTGGCGTCGTTTCTGGAGCATCTGGGTCAATCCTGGAATATCAGTTTGTTTCATTATCGCAACCATGGAGCGGCTTATGGCCGGGTGCTGATGGGAGTACAGATACCGCAAAGGGAAAGGTCCCGGCTTCGGAGTCTGCTGGACAAGCTTGGCTATCTGTATACAGATGAAACCGAAAACCCGGTCTATGGACTATTCTTGCACTGAACTCCTCATTTTCAGGCTGCTTAATAAAAAAGGCCCGCTAACGCGGGCCTTTTTCAGACTACAGCCAGAAGGCTTACATCGGGAAGGGAGTTGGCATTGGAGAAGAGAATGCCGGGGGCGGAGCGGTCTTTGCCTTCTTGGCCGGTCTCCGCTTGGCGCCGCCTTTCTTCTTGCTTACTTTCTTAGCCTTCTTCTTCCCGCCTTTCTTAGGCTTTTTTTTTGCTTTTTTTTTGCCTTTCTTCTTGGCTACTTTCTTTTTGCCGCCTTTCTTGGCTTTTTTCTTTTTGGCTGGCTTTTTCTTTGCGGCTTTCTTCTTCCCGCCTTTGCGTTTAGCAGTAGCCTTCTTCTTGGTGATTGCCTTCTTGGCAGATTTCTTTCTCTTTTTAACGGCCATTACATTTTCCTCCGGAGAGTTTTGTTAACCTCGCGTGTGAGTATAATCAAGAATAAAAAAAATTCTAGTAAATTCGAATAAAAATCGCATTCAAAGGTAATTTTTTCAAATTTTCTGACGTTGTGGCGCAAAAAACTCGTCGCTCTCGCCGAAAATTCGTCACGACTTCGAGATTTTTGCGCTCGTATACACGGTTACACCCTCTATTTTCTCTCTTCAGTGAGCGTTGAAAGGGAAAAAACGTTCTCAGAAGACGTTTTTTCCGTCTGCGCGATCGAAAAATCGACCGGGAGATCCAGAATTTTCAATTTTGGGAGCAAAAATTTCTGCTTTCATCCCCGCAGCGAAGGGTTGCGTGGCGGTTTTTTATGGTGAGCGGAAGAAAAAACTCCGTAATCCAAGCGCGAGAAGTCGGAAGTCGAGCGGTCAGGCGCTTAATGAGAGCCGCATGCAGGCAAATCGGGGTTTTTATTCCAGCGAGAGGATGTATTCCCACTGCCGAATCGGGACCGGCATCACAGACAGGCGATTACCGCGCTGCAGCAGTGGCAGTTCCAGCAGTACCGGGTGATTTTTCAGCTCTTGCAGAGTGATAAGCCGTTCCAACCGGCGTATGAATCGCACATCGATCGCATACCAGCGTGGCTTGTCAGGGGAGCTCTGGGGGTCGTAATAAGGGCTTGAAGAATCAAAGGCAGTGGGATCCGGATAAGCTGCTCCGGTAATTTCCATTACCCCCGCAATGGCCGGTATTGCACAACTGGAATGATAAAAAAAGGCGAGAGCTCCGGCGCGCATTTGGTCCCGTATCATATTTCGCGCCTGATAGTTACGGACTCCGTTCCAAGGCTCGACACGGACCCGTTCCAGATCGTCGATACTGAAAGTATCCGGCTCCGATTTCATCAACCAGTTGTTCATCCGGTTTCTTCCTTTCTGATGTAGACCATGCTCTCGGTTACTATTTTGTGCATTGGAACGTCCCAATCCCTGGCCGGGATACTGGTCACCTGCTGAAATTCGTAGGCAAGACCGATGCGGGCCGGCTTCGCACGGCCACACCCCGCAAGTGTCCGGTCATAGTAGCCGGCACCCATCCCAATGCGTTGACAACGGTTGTCGAACGCGACCAGGGGAATGATTAATACATCCATTTCATGGGCGGCGGACAGTGAAGGAAAATTCGGGTCTATTTCCGGCTCGGGGATACGATAACGGTTTGGCCGCAGGACCGAGCGTGAGGTATAGGCCGCGAATAGCAGGGTTCCATCCTCTTGCAGTACAGGCAGATATATTTGCTTGTTATGCCGCCAGGCCGCTTCAATCAGCGGTCTGGTTCCAATTTCCCCGTTTACCGCCAGATAGACTGCGATATATTTCGCGGTGGAAAATTCCTGGAGTAGCAGAAACTGCTGGCACGCCGCGGTCGCCGCAGCAGTCGCGGATTGAGACGATACGGATTGGCGTTGCAAGCGAATACGGGCTCTGATTTGCTCAATGGGTTCGGTGGACTTCTGCATACTATTTGTAGTTAGTATTCATCGGCCCAGCAGCGCCGGCCACGTCATTCAAAATGGGGGTTATTGAGGGAGCATTCTCCACATGTACCGTGGAGACTATCGACCTTGAACCGAAAGTTCAGGTGGGGAAGCTTGTCGGGCCTTCAGGCTTCCTGTTTATAACAGGCTTGCACACGGACCCAAGAAAACTATAACCCCGGGGTAAAATTTAGGCTCAAGGATTTACCCAGCCTCTTTATCGAATACCGCAGAGAATGCTCATGAAAGCGATTATATCAGCTCTGACCGGCTGCGCGATGTTCCGCAATAACAATTTCTGAAATAGTCCGTTTGAGTGCGGATATGCGGCCAGCGATCGCTCGCTGTTCTTCCTCGATCGGTTTTAGCTGCAGAAAATCATGGGCGATATTAAGCGCGGCCATAACTGCGATACGGTCTATACCGATGACATTACCTCGGTCGCGAATTTCCCGCATTTTCTGATCCAGGAATTTGGCCGAGGCCAGCAGAAGTTCTTTCTCGTCGGGTTTACAGGCTATTTGATAGTCGCGGTCCAGGATATTGACGGTTATAGCAAGACTATTCATTGAGAATTTTCCATCGCCTTGAGCCGGGTAATCATGGCTTCAACGCGGGTGCGTGCCTTTTCATTTTTCTCAATGAGGGAGGCGCGATCCGCAACCAGAACATCTTGCTGACTACGCAAGGATTTGTTTTCAGTTTTGAGCCTTTCACAGAGGCTTAACAACTCCTGCAGCTGGGCTTCCAGGGATTGCAGTTCTTCCGTCGGTTTTTTGAAGTCGGAGCCGCTCATGCGGGAAATGTTATGCCCGGGCAGGGTTACGGTCAACTCCGGACCGGGGCTTTCCTGAGGCGGAGTGGGCTCTCGCAAAGGCATACCCCATTAAAAAACCATACTTTATCGGCTGATGGTTAATTCCCGGTATAATTGCATCTATTAAATGAAGAGTAACTCATGAATTATCATCATTTTGAAGAAACTCTGGCGGGTTTGGTACGTGATCACAGTGCCGCACAATGGCATGGTTTGTTATGTGGGCTGATCTGCGCCGGACGGCCGGTAGATACGGGGACATGGTTCGACTGCGCAATGACATTTTCCGGCGAAAGCGGGACGTTGCCTATTGAGGCCGGCACTGTCCTCAAAAGCGTATTCGAGCATACCCGCGGACAGTTGAGCGATGCCGGCGAAGACATGGATTTTGACTTGTTTCTGCCGGACGAGGATACGCCATTGGAGTTACGCGCGGATGCTCTGAAGCTATGGTGTGAGGGATTTTTGTATGGGGTGTCGGCGGGCGGATTGGCGCGCAATATACAGCTGTCGGCGGATTCCACCGAGTTTTTGCGCGATCTCGCCGAGTTCTGCAAACTTGGTCATATTGAAAACGAGGGGGCGACTGATAGTGACGAATTCTACCTCATGGAGTTGATAGAATACGTTCGCGCCGGCGTCTTGCTGTTACACGATGAGTTAAACGACAATAACGGTTTCAACCAGACCCTGCATTGATCGATGAAGTCAGCAGAATATGCCCGCAGACGCAAGCATCTGATGCGCGCCATGGAGCGTGGCTCCATAGCGGTTATTCCAGCCGCCTCTGAAAAGTTGCGAAATCGCGACGTTTATTATCCCTATCGCCAGGATAGTGATTTTTTGTATCTCAGCGGTTTTAACGAACCGGAGGCCGTGATCGTACTGGTGCCCGAACGGGAGCAGGGCGAATTTATCCTGTTCTGCCGCGAGCGCGATCCGAAACGCGCCCTGTGGGATGGGGATCATGCCGGCCAGGAGGGGGCCATTAAAGACTACGGGGCCGATGATTCCTTTCCTATTTCCGATATGGACGATATTCTGCCCGGCCTGCTGGAGAACCGCGAGAAGGTATTTTGTACGATGGGTCGTTACCCGGAATTCGATCATCGTATGATGGATTGGGTGAACAGCATCAAGCAGAATTCCCGCACGGGCGCCAAGGCTCCGGCGGAATTCGTTTCATTGGAATTCCTGTTGCACGAAATGAGGCTGTTCAAGTCCACTGATGAACAGCGTGCCATGCGCAAGGCCTCCCAGGTATCCGCGGCGGCCCATGTACGAGCCATGCGGCACTGCCGCCCTGGCCGTACGGAGTATGAAATCGAGGCGGCCCTGCTATATGAGTTCAAGAGCCACCAGATGGAACCGGCATATCCCAGCATCGTGGGCGGCGGGGCTAACGCCTGCGTACTGCACTACCGGCGAAATTCGGATGTGTTGAAAGACGGCGATCTGTTGCTGATCGATGCGGGCGCAGAATATGACGGTTATGCCGCGGATATCAGCCGCACATTTCCGGTTAGCGGCCGTTTTACGCCCCTGCAACGGGAAATTTATGAAATCGTGCTGCGTGCGCAGCTGGCGGCGATCAAGGAAGCCATTTCCGGGAATCACTGGAATGACCCTCACGATGCCGCCGTCAAGGAGTTGACTGCTGGCTTGATTGAATTGGGCGTACTCAAAGGCTCGCGCTCCAAGCTTATCAAGGAAGGGGCATATAAGCCCTATTACATGCACAGGACGGGACATTGGCTCGGAATGGATGTGCACGATGTGGGCGATTACAAGGTCGATAACGAGTGGCGTCTGCTGGAGCCGGGTATGACCCTGACTGTGGAGCCGGGACTTTATTTTGCCGCCAGCAAGCATTTACCCCGGGAGCTGCACAATATCGGTATTCGCATTGAGGATGACGTATTGGTCACGCGTGACGGCAACTCCGTCCTCACTGAGGATGCCCCGAAAACTGTTGCCGAAATCGAAACGGTGATGTCCTCCGCGCATGGCTGAGCGGGGTCACAACCCGGTCGGGCAATACGACATCGTAATTGTAGGCGGCGGCATGGTCGGCGCAACGCTGGCCTGGACCCTCCAGGCGGCGTCTTATCGGTGCGCGTTGGTCGAGAACGTTGATATTCGAAAATCAACGCCTCCCGGCTATGACGAACGCAGCATCGTACTGTCATACGGATCCAGCCGAATTCTCGAGTGGCTGGATTTATGGTCCCGATTGGCTCTTCACGCTGAACCCATTTACGGTATTCATGTTTCCGAGCGCGGTCGCTTCGGTGTTACGCGCATCCACGCCCAGGAAGAGCGGGTTCCGGCACTAGGATATGTCATACCTGCCCGTTCTCTGGGTGAATTATTGGTTCCCAAATTACTCGAGCACCCGGAAGCCTTGCAACTATATGCCCCGGCGCAACTGCTGGGCTTGCGGCAACTGGATAATACCCTCGAGCTGGAACTGCGGCACGAAGACAATCCCATGATGTTACGGACGCGGTTGCTGGTTGCCGCTGACGGCGCGGATTCGACGGTGCGTCGCCTGCTGAATATCAATGCGGCCACGGTTGATTATCGTCAGGACGCTGTCATCACCAATATCAGCACGCAATGCCCCCACAACAATACCGCATATGAGCGTTTCACCGAAAGCGGCCCCTTGGCCTTGCTGCCGCTCCAGCCTTTTGGAGAGGAGCGCAACCGCTGTGCGGTGGTATGGACACTGCACGCCGGTCAGGCGGAGGAATTGCTGGCGCTTGATGAACAGTCTTTTCTGAATCGACTGCAGCAACGCTTCGGCAACCGTCTTGGACGTTTATTGCGCTGCGGCAGTCGCGCCGGATATCCGTTGACGCTGGTCAACAGCGAACTCAAAGTCGGTGCCCGGACAGTATTGATCGGTAATGCCGCGCAGACCTTGCATCCCGTTGCAGGGCAGGGTTTCAATCTGGCCTTGCGCGATGCTTCAATATTACTGCAGTGCCTGCTCGACTCCTCCCCGGAAGGGGACCCGGGTTCGTCAAACCTGTTGGCGGATTATCGCGGACGGCGCGCCCGTGATCAGCAACGGGTGATTATGTTTACCGACGGCCTGGTAAGGTTGTTTTCAAACGATCTGAGGCCACTGGCGATTGCGCGCAGTCTGGGGCTCATCACCATGGATCTGCTGCCAGGGCTCAGGCGGCGCCTGGTGCGGCAGGGTATGGGGCTCAACATGCCGTTGCCCAGGATCGGGCATTACCGACAGTAAGGCCGATCATGTCTGGACGCATTTATGATGCAGCAGTGGTGGGCGCCGGCATGGTCGGTGCCGCTCTCGCCTGTGCCTTGGGCCGTGCAGGGTTCAGGGTTGCATTGCTGGAACAGTCCAGGCCTGAGCGTTTCGATGCGAAGGCCAATGATTTGCGTGTGTCCGCTATCAGTCCCGCTACGCAAAATGTATTGTCGAATCTCGGTGTGTGGGAGAGCGTATGCAAGGCACGCGTCAGCCCATATCGCAGCATGTATGTGTGGGATGCCGCGGGCGGTGGGGCCATCCGCTTCGAGGCAGCCGATTTGCAGCAGGATCATCTGGGTCATATTGTGGGAAATCGGTTGTTGCAGAGCGTTTTGCTGGATGCGATCTCGGGGATGCCAGAAATCGATTTTTATTGTCCTGCCGGAATCCGTAATCTGCATATTGGGCCCGATTGCATGGAGATTGAGACCGCCGATATCAGGTTGCGCGCGGCGCTGGTCGTCGGCGCGGACGGCGCGCATTCCAGGGTACGGGAACTGGCCCAGATCGGCGTGCAAAGCTGGCAGTACGAACAGCGCGGACTTATCGCCACGGTCCAGACCGAACTCTCCCATGAGCGCACTGCGTGGCAGCGTTTTCTGCCGACAGGGCCGTTGGCCTTTCTGCCGCTGCAGGACGGCCGCAGCTCGATCGTCTGGTCGACGACTGTGGAGCAGGCCGAGCAGTTGTTGGCTCTGTCAGAGCCCCAATTTTGCGCCAGTCTGAGCGAGGCTTTCGAGCACCGGCTCGGCAAAGTACTTGGCGTGGGCGACCGCCAGGCGTTTCCACTGCAATTTATGCATGCACGCCGCCTGATCGGAAATCGGATCGCGCTCGTTGGCGATGCCGCGCATGTCGTCCATCCGCTGGCAGGGCAGGGCGTAAATATGGGTATACTTGATGTTGCCGAGCTTGCGCATTGCCTGGAGCAGGCGCGCGGCAATTCCTCGGATCCGGGAGGTATCAAGACCCTCAGGCGCTACGAGCGCGCGCGCCGGACGGAAAACTGGATGCTGGGTCTGTCGCTCGATGCCATTAAACGGCTGTTTGCCGCTCAATCCATGCCATTGGTCGCGCTGCGCAGCAGTGGCCTTAAATTTGTCGACGGCTCACCGCTGCTCAAACACTTCTTTATGAGAAAAGCGATGGCTATAGACTCCTCGGTACCGCCTCTGGCGCAGAGTCCGGCAGCAAACGAAACTCTGCCACTTTGAAGCGTTTCCACGGTGGATTGTTGACTGAAGATAGCATTAACAATCCAATCCCCGATAACTGATGGCCTCGCCCACGTGATAGGGTGCGATATCGTCGCTCGCTTCGAGGTCCGCGATGGTGCGGGCGACTTTCAGAATCCGATGCCAGCCGCGTGCCGATAATCCGAGGCGTTCGATCGCCTGTTCGATCAGTTTCTCACCTTGTGTGTCCAGGCGGCAAAACTGGCGCAGGTGACGGTTTTCAAACTGGTGGCTGGGCCGCTCATAACGCAGCAGTTGCCGGCGGCGGCAACGTGCAACGCGCAGCCGCACAGCGGCGCTGCTTTCTTCCTGCTGCGAGGTTTCGTCCCGCAACTCGTGCCGCCGTGGCCGTGGCATCTGGATGTGCAGATCAATCCGGTCCAGAATCGGCCCGGAGATGCGCGAACGATAGCGCTGGATCTGGTCCTGGGTGCAGATGCAGCTGCGGATGGAATCCCCGTAATAGCCGCAAGGACAGGGATTCATGGCCGCCACCAACTGAAAGCGCGCTGGAAATTCGGCCTGGCGCGCCGCGCGCGAAATAATGATGCGGCCTTTTTCCATGGGTTCGCGCAGCACTTCCAGCACGTGCCGGTTGTACTCAGGCAGTTCGTCGAGGAACAGCACTCCGTAATGCGCCAGTGAAATCTCGCCAGGACGCGGGATCGAACCGCCGCCGACCAGAGCAACTGCCGATGCGGTGTGGTGCGGTGCGCGGAATGGCCGGCGTCCCCAGCGCCGAATATCGAAGCCTTCATCGCTGATGGAAAGTATGGCCGCGCTTTCCATGGCTTCGTTCGCTTCCATCGGTGGCAGGATGCCGGGCAGTCTCCCCGCCAGCATGGTCTTGCCGGTGCCGGGAGGACCGATCAGCAGCAGGTTATGGCCACCTGCAGCGGCAACCTCGAGCGCGCGCTTGGCGTGCGACTGTCCCTTCACTTCCGCCAGATCCGGAGCCGCATATTCGCCGGGCGGCGGACCGGTCCTGGCATAGGGCGCGAGCGGCGTCTGTGCGCTGAGGTGAGCGCTCACCTGCAGCAGATGCTGCGCCGGCAGCACACAGGCTTCCTGAGCTAAACCGGCCTCCTGCGCGTTGGCGTCCGGCAGTATCAACCGTCGTCCGGCGGAGGCGCACTGCATCGCCGTCGGCAACGCACCGCGTACCGGCCGCAAGCTGCCGTCCAGCGCCAGTTCACCGATAAATTCATGCTCCGCCAACACTTGCACGGGCAATTGTCCCGAAGCTGCCAGTATGCCGAGCGCGATCGGCAGGTCGAATCGGCTGCCTTCCTTGGGCAGATCCGCCGGCGCCAGGTTGATGGTGATTTTGCGATTCGGAAATTCAAAGCGTGAATTGAGAATTGCCGCCCTGACCCGGTCCTTGCTTTCGCGGACAGCCAGTTCCGGCAGCCCGACGATGGACAAGGCGGGTAAACCTCCGCTGATATGAACTTCGATACTGACGTCCGGCGCGTTGATGCCGGCCAGCGCCCGACTGTGAATCACGGCGAGTGACATCGTGGATCCCTGTTTTTTGAACGACAGCTAGCCCAAGGAAGGAAGCTTATTACAGGGGATGGAGGTTGAAATCAGACAAATGGTTGAGACAGCCCTGTGGATGGTACGCAAAGTCTATGGTTATCTGATGCCTTGCTGAACGTAGTGGATGCGGGCTAAATGCTCTTTTCCCATTCCTGCAGGCGTTTTTCCAGCGCCTCCAGTTTTTCCCGTGTGCGGGCAAGCAGGGCTGTTTGCACATCGAATTCCTCTCGGGTTACCAGATCCAGCTTCTGGAAGGTACCCTGCAGGAGGGCCCGTATGTTTTTTTCCACGTCCTGTTTCAATACCGTGAGATCGGCGGGCATCAAGTTGGATATCTTCTGAGCGAGGTCATTGAGTATCTTCGGGTCAATCACGTTCATCTCCGGCGTGCTTTTATATAGCAGCAGTGTAGCCGATTTCGGCAGCGGAGGGCTGCTGCCTGAAATTGGTGCGTAAACCACGCTAAATGTTTCATTTTAGTGCGCCATTTCTTTATCTGTGCTTCGCTTTGGAACGGCGAGTCGCCTAAATAGCTGTTTTTATTAGGGTTGTCACGATTGGCATGATGACTGCAAAGCAAGGGTCGTTTTTTGATCACGCTTTCTATTACTTGAACGGTAATCGCTGACCAACCGATTTTATGGGGGGGCGAAATCCTGAATGGAGATTCCGAAAATGAAACTTGTTACAGCAATCATAAAGCCTTTTAAGCTCGATGACGTTCGTGAAGCGTTGTCCGAAGTCGGGGTACAGGGAGTAACGGTGACCGAGGTCAAGGGATTTGGCCGCCAGAAAGGCCACACGGAGTTGTATCGTGGCGCCGAGTATGTCGTGGATTTTCTGCCGAAGGTGAAACTGGAAGTCGCGGTGGACAACGGCATGGTGGACAAGGTTATCGAAGCGATCAGTAAAGCGGCCCAAACCGGCAAGATCGGTGACGGGAAAATCTTTGTGTCGAACCTGGAGCAGGCGATCCGCATCCGCACCGGGGAAACCGGAGTCGATGCCCTGTAAGGGTATGACCACAACGAGGAGTGTAAAAATGAAGAGTGAATTTTTTAATTGCAAACGCATAGTTGGTACCCTGCTGGCCGTGGCCGCGCTGGTGCCCGGCCTGGTGCTTGCTCAGGACGCGCCGCCGGCCCCGAACAGTGGCGACACAGCCTGGATGCTGATCTCCACCGCTTTGGTTCTGTTAATGACCATTCCCGGCCTGGCCTTGTTTTATTCGGGCCTGGTTCGCTCTAAGAACGTGCTGTCGGTGATGATGCAGTGTTTCGCCATCACTTGCATGGTTACGGTTTTGTGGGCGCTCTACGGCTACAGCGTGGCGTTTTCGACCACTGGTATGGAGCAGGGCGTCGTCAACTTCCATTCGTTCTATGGAGCGCTGGACAAGGCGTTCCTCTCGAGCGTGAAGTTCGACAGCCTGGTACTGACCATTCCTGAAACGGTGTTCGTGACCTTCCAGATGACTTTCGCCATCATCACTCCCGCGCTGATCGTCGGCGCATTCGCGGAGCGCATGAAATTCTCGGCCATGCTGGTATTCATGGTGCTGTGGTTCACCGTGGTTTATACCGCAATGACGCACATGGTATGGAGCGGCAACGGCGGCTACTTCTGGGATATGGGCATACTGGATTTCGCCGGCGGCACCGTGGTGCACATCAACGCCGGGATTGCCGGCCTGGTGTCGGCGCTGGTACTGGGCAAACGCAAGGGTTATCCGACGACCGCAATGCCCCCTCATAACCTCGGATATACCCTGGTTGGCGCTTCCTTGCTGTGGGTCGGCTGGTTTGGCTTCAACGCGGGTAGCGCCGTCTCCTCGGGCAGCGCGGCCGGTATGGCGATGCTGGTGACGCAGATCGCAACTGCCGCCGCGGCCATGGGCTGGATGTTCGCCGAGTGGATCGCTCACGGCAAGCCGAGCGTACTCGGTATCGCTTCCGGTGCAGTCGCTGGACTCGTTGCCATCACCCCGGCCTCCGGTTTCGTCGGTCCGATGGGCTCGCTGTTGCTCGGTCTGATCGCGGGAGTAATCTGCTTCTTCACCTCGACCAAGCTGAAGCGCGCGCTCGGTTATGACGATTCATTGGACGTGTTTGGCGTGCATGCCGTCGGCGGTATCGCCGGCGCCATCCTGACCGGCGTCTTTGCCACCACGATGGATGGTCTGAAAGTTGGCGTACTGGAACTTGGCCCGCAGGTCTGGATCCAGACCAAGGGCGTAATTCTGACCGTTGTCTTTGTCGCGATCGCAAGTTACATCCTGCTCAAGATCGTTGACTGGACCATCGGCCTGCGTGTCAGCGAGGAACAGGAAACCGAAGGTCTGGACCTTGCTTTGCACGACGAGCGCGGTTACAACCTGTAATACCTGAAGTTGATTTTGCGAAGTGGAGCAGTGGATCCTGCCTGGGTCCACTGCTTTTTTTTTTGAGCGGTGAGCGCGTGTCGGTATGAAAGCGGGTCCACTGCTTTTTTGGAGGTTGCATGGATCGGGTGCAAGAACCGGGTAGCTGCTTTAGTCTCCGAATAAGTCCATCCCGGAATTCAAAGTAAAAGGCATGACTTTTACTTGCCCCATTTCAGCACCCCCTGTGCCCGGGGGATAGCGCTTAGGAATCCTGTCGTATCGACAAGCCCAGTGGTTTTGAGATAGGGTTTGCCTTGGGCCTGTGTAACGTGCCGGCCAACAACAAGGAGACTGGCGATGAAACTAGTTACTGCAATCATTAAGCCTTTCAAGCTCGACGACGTCCGCGAGGCACTCTCCGAAGTCGGAGTGCAAGGCGTGACGGTGACGGAGGTCAAGGGATTCGGCCGCCAGAAAGGCCACACCGAGTTGTACCGGGGCGCCGAGTATGTTGTGGATTTCCTGCCCAAGGTGAAGTTGGAAATCGCGGTGGACAGCAAGATGGTGGACAAGGTTATCGAAGCCATCAGCAAGTCGGCCCAGACCGGCAAGATCGGCGACGGCAAGATCTTCGTGTCGAGCCTGGAGCAAGCGATCCGTATCCGTACCGGTGAAACCGGAGTCGACGCTCTCTAACTAAATTCCGGCACCGCATCTTGCGGTACCCGCACGAACATTTTCTTGCAAGCTGATTTGTGTTTTGAAAAAAATCATGGGTATCCTGCGCCTGTGAAGAACGGGAATACGCGGGTTGGAGGATTTGCTTCCAGAAGCTTTAAGGGGAGTATATTTATGGGCTTGCGTTCGATTGTTTTAATTGCGCTTACACTCGCCAGCTTGCCGGGATCCGCTGAAGTCCGTAAATGGGTGGACGAGGGTGGCCAGGCGCATTACGAGGATTCTCCCAAAAGCCCCGGCAGCACGGGGCGATCTTCAGAAGACTCAGGCTCACAGGGGCTGACGCCCGAACAGGAGCGTCTGGAGAAGCAGAAGCGCGTGCTCGAGGCTATGGAAACCGAGCGCCGCGCCAAACAAGAACAGAAGGAGAAAGCCGGCCAGGAGCGCAAGGAGTCGGCTACCAAATGCGAAAGCGCGAAACAGGAACTGGCCCGGCGACAGGAAGCCCGCTATCTATACCGCAAGGGTACAGATGGCGAGCGCCAGGTGTTAAGTGATGAAGAGCGTGAGGCGGCGACCTCTGAGGTACGAGCAGCCATCAAAAAATGGTGTAAATGAATCGAATCAGGAGCCTGACCCCCGGCATTCTGCAATGCGTCAGGGAATCTTCTTTTTGAAAAACGCCGGCTGCGCGAAAGCGCCGAGATGAATTTCGGCCGTGTAGTATTCAGTCGGGAATGTGAGCTTGCGGGCGTCCTGCTCACGCGCGAAACCGATCGCTTTTTTGCCCGCCATGGTGGCGGACCACCAGCCGGTCGGATACAGCGGCATCGGGAAGGAAATAGTCCTGGTATCGGCGAAGCCGGCAGCGCGCATTGTGCGGTGCAGGGGGTAGATGATTTTTTCGGCATGCACGAGCGGCGACTCGCTTTGTTGTACCAGCAATCCGTCCGGTCCAAGCGCCTTGTGGCAGGCGCGGAAGAACGGTTCCCGGAATAAGCCCTCGGCGGGTCCCACCGGGTCCGTGCTGTCCACGATGATGACGTCCAGCGAACCCGGCTTGGCATTTTCGATCCAGGCAATTCCGTCCTCGAAAACCAGGTGCGCGCGCGGATCACTGTTGGACGTGCACAGCTCGGGAAAATATTTTTCCGCATTGCGAGTGACGCGTTCGTCGATTTCGATCTGCCAGGCGTTCTGGACCGGCTTGTGCTGCAGCACTTCCCGCAAGGTGCCGCAGTCGCCACCGCCGATGATGACTACGTTCCTGGGAGCCGGATGGCAGAACAGCACCGGGTGCACCATCATCTCGTGATACAGGAAATTGTCCCGCGTGCTGACCATGGTGCAGCCGTCCAGGATCATCAGCTTGCCGAAGGTCTCGGTATCGTAGATTTCGAGCTTCTGGTACGGGGTCTGTTCCTCGTGCAATTTGCACTTGATTTTCAGGGAAAATCCGGTGCCGATGTCCTCCACCAGCTCGCTGAACCAGCCTGCGTTTTGGGCCATTTTAATTCCTGAACTCCGGTCAAATTTTGGGCTACAATGCCGCGACATCATGCCAGCACAACACCCAAAGTCAACTGTTCACCATGAATAATTCGGCGGTCAACAAAGCCCGGAGTTTGTACGGCGTTGAACGCTGGAGCGACGGCTATTTCCATATCCGGGACGACGGGCACGTGGTGTGCCGGCCCGAGGGCTCGCCGGAATTCGAACTCAGCCTGCCCGAGCTGGTGCGCGAGATCCAGGCCACCGGGCTGCAGCCGCCGATTCTGGTCCGCTTTCAGGATATTCTGAGCGACCGGGTGCGCCGACTCTGCGCCGCCTTCGATGGCGCGCGCAAGCGTCACAACTATGCCGGCGGGCACACGGTGGTCTATCCGATCAAGGTCAACCAGCAGCGTAGCGTGGTCGAGCAGATCGCGCAGGCCCTGCCGGGACGGGTCGGCCTCGAGGCCGGCAGCAAGCCCGAACTGATGGCCATTTTGGCGCAAACTTTTCACAAGGGCTCGGCTGATGACCACGAGACCATTGTCTGCAACGGCTACAAGGATCGCGAATACATCCGCCTCGCGCTGATCGGTGAACAGCTCGGCAAGCGCGTTTTCGTGGTGGTGGAAAAACCCGACGAACTGGAGCTGGTGCTGCGGCAGGCGCAGGAACTCAAGATCACCCCGCGCATCGGCGTGCGCATGCGGCTCGCTTCCATCGCCAAGGGCAAATGGCAGAACTCCGGCGGCGAGAAAAGCAAATTCGGGCTTTCGGCGACGCAGATACTGAAGTTGATCGAGCGCCTGCGCGGCAGCGGCCAGCTCGACTGCCTGCAGCTCCTGCACGTGCATATGGGCTCGCAGGTGGCGGACCTCGATGATATCCGCGGCGGTCTCGCCGAGGTCGCGCGCTATTATCAGGAAGTGCGGGGCATGGGCATCAACATCCGCGTGCTCGACGTCGGCGGCGGCATCGGCATCGATTACGACGGCACCTCCTCGCGCAACGAGTTCTCGATCAATTACCGTTTCGAAGCCTATGCCGACGCGGTGGTTTCGACCTTCGCGCAGGCGAGTCACGAGACCGGCAGCGCCGCGCCGGAGATCATCACTGAATCCGGCCGCGCACTGACCGCGCATCACGCCGTGCTGCTGACCAACGTGGTCGACGTGGAGCGCAAGACCGCGGCCGCGGCTTCCGCCGCCGATTTGCGCGCGATCAAAAATATCGAGGGCTGGGACAAGCTCACCGAGCGCATTACAGGCCTCAAAAACGCCGCCGACGCGCAGCCGCTGTACGCGGAATGCGAAAATCTTTACTCGGCCATGGAGCAGGCCTACGTGAAAGGGCTGATCGATCTGCCCAGGCGCGCACTGCTGGAACAACAGGCCGGCCACTGCCTGCGCCAGTTGCAGGATCGCCTGCAGACGCTCGACAAGGCGCATCCGCTGTTGCAGCAGCTGCATGAAAAGCTCGCTGACAAGTATTTCTGCAATCTCTCGGTGTTCCAGTCGATGCCGGATATCTGGGGCATCGGCCAGGTGTTCCCGATCCTGCCGTTGTCGCGCCTGAACGAGCCCCTGACCGAGCACGCGGTGCTGCACGATCTCACCTGCGATTCCGATGGGCAGATCTCGGCCTATGTCGCCGACAGCAGTATCGCGTCGACTTTGCCCGTGCATCTGATCCGCGACGATGAACCCTATTGGCTCGGTTTCTTCCTCGTCGGCGCCTACCAGGAAATCCTGGGCGATATGCATAACCTGTTCGGCGACACCAATTCCATTAATGTTGTCATGACCCGCGACGGCGGTTATCGCCTGGAAGAAGTCGAGCCCGGCGACCGCATCGACCAACTGCTGGAATACGTCCACTATGATACCCGCCAGCTGCTCGCCAAATATAAGGTCAAGCTCGAACGCACAAAACTCAGTGAAGCCCAGAAGCAGCAGTACTATCTGGAACTGGCGGCGGGGTTATCTGGCTACTCGTATCTTGAGGACTGAGTTCTGATTTTATTACCGCGCGTTCTCTGCGTACTCGACCTCTGTTCCGGACTCGATTCTACCGATTACAGCCATGTAATCGTCAGCGAGAGGATGATTTTTTAATGCTGATCGTCGCTGACCGCAATATCCCCCAGGTGCAGGAAGC
>DASUFE010000077.1:0-58834 GCA_036274675.1 Gammaproteobacteria bacterium | reverse complement strand
CTTTACCGCCATAACCCCCACCGGCAGCAGGCTGCGCCCGGATTCACGCAGTACTTTGATCGCGCCGTTGTCCAGTACGACCGCACCTTTCGGCACCAGCCGCCCGGCCAGCCATTGCTTGCGTGCTGTCAGCGCTTCCTGTTGGGTGTAGAGCAGAGTGCCCAGGCTTTCGCCCTGCAGGGCGCGCAACAGGCCGTTCTGTTCGTGGCTCGACATGATGATCGTGTCCGCTCCGGAGCGGGCCGCTGTGCGGGCCGCATGGAGCTTGGTGAGCATGCCGCCACGCCCCAGCGAGCCGTGACTGCCGCCCGCCATCTGTTCAAGGGAGGGATCGCCGCAGTCGGCCTCGGGCAGGAGCCTGGCCTCCGGGTTGGAACGAGGGTCCGAATCGTAAAGGCCCTGCTGGTCGGTCAGGATGATCAGCAGGTCCGCTTCCACCAGATTAGTCACCATGGCGGCCAGCGAATCGTTGTCGCCAAAGCGGATTTCCTCGGTTGCGACGGTATCGTTCTCGTTGACGATGGGCACTGTTTTGAGCTGGAGCAGTGTGATCAGCGTGCTGCGCGCATTCAGGTAGCGCTGCCGGTCCGCCAGATCGTCGTGCGACAGCAGCACTTGCGCGGTTAGCAGATTATGCTGCTTGAAGGTGCTTTCATAGCTCTGTACGAGGCCCATCTGCCCGATCGCGGCGGCGGCCTGCAGATTGTGTAATTCGTGCGGTCGCTGTTTCCAGCCGAGCCGCGACATGCCGGCGGCCACGGCTCCCGAAGAGACGAGCACTATCTGCCGCCCATCCTCGATCAGCCGCGCCATTTGTTCAGCCCAGCCGTGGATGGCCGCACCGGCCAGCCCGCTTCCCTCCTGCGTGACCGAGGAGCTGCCGATCTTGACTACCAGCCGGCGGGCTTCACTCAGTTTCGTGCGTCTGCTGTGGCTGTTCATTATTTTGCTTACGGGACTGTTCGACGTGGTCCATGATGCGGTAACACAGCGCCTCGGTGCCGGCCCGGCCGATGGCGGAGATTTTGAAAACCGGTCCTTTCCATTGCAACGCCTTGATGACGCGATTGTATACAGTTTCCGCCGCTTCTTCCGGCAGCAGGTCGATCTTGTTGAACACCAGCCAGCGCTCCCTGGCCGCGAGTTCGGGGCTGAATTTTTCCAGCTCGGCCACGATGCCGCGCGCGTGCCCGGACGGGTCCGAGCCGTCCGGCGGCGCAATATCGATGACGTGCAGCAACAGTTGCGTGCGCGCCAGGTGTTTTAAAAAACGGATGCCCAGGCCCGCCCCTTCGGCGGCGCCTTCCACCAGGCCCGGAATATCCGCCATCACGAAACTGCGATGGGTGCCGATCTGGACCACGCCCAGATGCGGATGCAGGGTGGTAAAAGGATAGTCCGCCACCTTAGGCCGGGCGGCGGAGACCGCGCGGATCAGAGTCGATTTACCCGCATTCGGCAGGCCCAGCAGACCCACGTCCGCCAGCAGTTTCAGCTCCAGTCGCAGCTCTCTTTTCTCACCGGGGGAGCCGTGGGTGAACTGCCGCGGCGCGCGGTTGGTTGAGCTTTTATAGCGGGTGTTGCCGAGCCCGTGAAAGCCACCCTGCGCCACCAGCAGTGACTGACCCGCTGTGGCGAGATCGCCGATCAGTTCTTCGGTATCCTGGTCATAGACCAGGGTCCCAACCGGTACCGGAATATGCAAATCTTCGCCGCCGCGGCCGGTGCAGTTGCGTTTGCCGCCGCGATCTCCGTTCGTGGCGTCGAAACGCCGGGTAAAGCGGAAATCCGCCAAAGTGTTGAGATTGGAATCCGCCCGCAGGTAAACGGAGCCCCCGTCGCCCCCGTCGCCCCCGTCCGGGCCGCCCTTACGGATGAATTTCTCGCGCCGAAAGCTGACATGGCCGTCGCCGCCCTTGCCGGCCTGGACTACGATGGTTGCTTCATCAACAAACTTCATGGTTAAAAACCGTCCGATAGCTTCATTGCTCCGTACTCAAAATTCTCGTACGGATGTATGCATTCCGGTTTCGCGAAACTTCTAAGTGCGGGTCTCGTTATAACAAAAAAGCCCTGCATGGGCAGGGCTTTTGATTGTCCATTCAGGGATCGCGGCTAGGCCGGGATTATATTCACATAGGTGCGCTTCAGCGGGCCCTTGATGCGAAATTCGACCCGACCGTCCTTCTTGGCGAAGAGGGTATGATCGCGGCCGCAACCGACGTTGTCGCCCGGATGATATTGGGTGCCGCGCTGACGGACGATGATATTGCCGGCTTTCACCAGCTCATTGCCATAACGCTTCACACCCAGGCGTTTGGAAATTGAATCGCGGCCGTTACGGGTACTGCCGCCTGCTTTTTTATGTGCCATGACGCTTTACTCGCTACTTGGATTTTTTGCCAGTGGTTTTCTTTTTGACGGCCGTTTTCTTTTTGGAGGCCGTCTTGGCGGTCGCCTTCTTCTTCGGCGCCGCTGCCGTCTCGGCCGGGGCCTGCTTCTTCACGACCGGGGCCTTGGGTTCGGCGGTTATGCCGCCTACATTCGTAATCGCCACCTCGGTGTAATCCTGGCGGTGGCCGGTCTGCTTGCGATAATGCTTGCGGCGTCTGAATTTGATGACTTCGATTTTATCGCCGCGTCCATGACGCAGCACGCTGGCGGATACAGTCTGCCCTGACAGCAGGGGAGCGCCAACCTGAACCTTGTCGCCGTCGGCAAGCATTAAAACCTGGTCAAAAGCCACGGTTTCGCCTTCAGCCGCGGACAGCTTTTCGATGCGAATCACGTCGCCGGGGGCGACCTTGTACTGTTTGCCGCCTGTTTTAATTATCGCGTACATCGCTATATCACTTATGGGTCGAAAAAGGCCGGGGATTCTAGCCTTTTAAGGTGGGTCGGTCAATCTGTGGGGGATGTATCCTCCCGGGCCGGGATTTGTACTGTAATTGTGCGCTGGAGGCTGTATCGTGTTTGTGCTGGATATTGGCAGGTTTGACAGGGGGTGGCCGCATCACTAGGATGCGGCGTCCGGCTGGTAATAGGGCTTTAAAACAACAGAACCTATCTCGAAATGTCGCGAATGCCGAGCACGAGGCACCGGGTAGATCAAGCCCGAAGCGCATATCGGCAGGCAGTGAAAAGTGCGGTTCCAGAGTCACAAATGAGCATTTTGAGCAAGCTATCAGTGAAGTATTACAAGCGCCTGCCTGCAGGGGGTGGGCGGCAGAGCGAAGCAGGATGCCAAAGCCGAATAATTTTGGGACAGGTTCTATGAATGTCGCTGACATACTGGCCCCCGTGGCGGAAGATATGAGCGCCGTCAACCGGCTTATCGCCGCCCGGCTTCGATCCGAAGTTGTGCTGATTAACCAGATGGCCGCATATATCGTGAACAGCGGCGGCAAGCGGCTGCGTCCCCTGCTGGCGCTGTTATCCGCCCGGGCCTGCGGTTACCGGGGAGAACGCCATATCCAGTTGGCGACCATTATCGAATTCATCCATACCGCAACATTGCTGCATGACGACGTGGTGGACGGTTCGGACCTGCGGCGGGGACAGCAGACGGCCAATGCGGTCTGGGGTAATTCCGCCAGCGTGCTGGTGGGGGATTTTCTCTATTCCCGGGCGTTTGAAATGATGGTCGAACTGAACGATCTGCGGGTGCTGGAAATACTGGCTCATACGACCAATGTAATCGCGGAAGGCGAGGTCTTGCAGTTGTTGAACGTGCATAACCCCGAAACCAGCGAACAGCAATATTTGCGCGTGATTCGCAGCAAAACCGCCAAACTGTTCGAGGCGGGGGCGCGCCTGGGCGCCATTATCGCCGGGCAATCCGAAAGAATGCAGGCTTCCTTGGCGGCTTACGGAATGCATCTGGGCACCGCTTTCCAACTGATCGATGATGTGCTGGATTACAATGCCGATCCCGAGGAGATCGGCAAAAATATTGGAGACGACCTGGCCGAAGGCAAGCCGACCCTGCCGTTGATTTACGTGCTGGAGCACGGTAATCCCGCCCAGACGGCCTGCGTGCGCAGCGCCATTGAAGACGGGGGGCGCGACCGCATCGCTGAGGTATTGGAAGCCATACAGGCGACCGGGGCCCTGCAGTACACCCGGAAGGTGGCTCAGGCTGAAGCGGAACAGGCCATTATGTCCCTGGCCGGACTGGGAGTCAGTCCATACCGGGACAGCTTGCGACAACTGGCTGAATTTTCAACAAATCGGACACATTAAGCCGGTTAAGCCTTTCTCCGGTCGTCCTAATGCCTATATAATGCGTGTCCTTTCAGTATCGGAGCGTAGCTCAGTTTGGTAGAGCACTGCCTTCGGGAGGCAGGGGTCGGAGGTTCAAATCCTCTCGCTCCGACCAACGGCTCTGGGAATGTGCCCGGAGAGCCGCAAATGCGTCAGCAGTCGGACAGCACTATTTCCCGAGTCCCGGTTTTATGACTTTAGCCGCCGTCGTTTCACGACGGCGGCACTTAATCCCGTCTAGGGATGCACCTATAGGCGTCAAAGTGTCACGAGTCGGACGGCACTACTTCCCCGATTCTGTAACTTCAGTCACGACGGCGGCACTTAATGCCCTTGCCGAACGAAGGGAAGTATCACGAGTCGGACGGCACTATTTCCCGAATCTTGTAACTCCAGCCCTTATTGCATGACGATTACAGCGCTGTAAATCAGAAATAAAAAACTTTCAGCTTATGGCGAGTTTTTTATTTCCGTAAGTGGGAGGAATTAAGGAACCTCATTAGAGGTTCACAAAACCGCCGGGAGCGATTTTGAACTACCGAAGGTAAGCCCGCCAGGGCGAGGGCAGGGATAGCCCGAGTAAATCCTCTCGCTCCGGGCATTCGAGTCCTCTGAGTCATGGCTTTAGCCCATGGTGTATCACGACGACAGCACTTCAATGACGTTTGAAAGGGATCACGAGTCGGACACACCGAGCTCATAGCCCTGCACTTTAGTCGGTGCATAGTGGCGGCAGCGCGGCAGCAGTATTCCTAAATTGCGTCCCGCACTGGATCCAATCGAAAGATCATGAGTCTTTTGGCGAGAATCAGAAAGTTACAGCGCAATAAAACCGCGCGCAGGGAGAGTTTTTAATTTGATGAAGCAATACAGCGGGATTTTTTCTACGGCAGCGCGGCATCCTTGGTGATTGGAAACGCCTTCATCTGGCGGAAGCCTTCCGCGCTGCCGAATTTTCCAGTTCGATGATTAGCCAAAGCCCTGAAAAGGGACCCAGGCAGTCCGGGCCAGTACATCTTCCCCCTCCCATGTCCCGGACTGGGGTCGGCGGCCATTATGGCAGCGAGATGTGAAGGTGTTAACGATTTTATTCGTACGACTTTGCGAAAAAGATGTAAAAAAGGGTGGAAGTTTTGACACCGGGATTGGTTTGGTTTAGGCCCTCAACATCGCGAGCACCGGGCGTGGATCGGGTTTGACGGTGCGCCAGATGTAAAATGATTCGGCCGCCTGTTCCACCAGCATTCCCAGCCCGTCCAGCGCCAGGCGCGCGCCATGATCGCGTCCCCATTTGACGAAAGCCGTGGGCTGGCGTGCATACATCAGGTCATAGGTAACGGCACCGGGCGCAAGAATATCGTCGGGTAAGGCAGGCAAGCTGTTATCGATTCCGGCCGCCGTGCCATTGATGACCAGATCGTAAAGCTGCGCGCTATGCTTGGGAGCGATTCCGTCCAGACCGCAACCTTCAATTTCACCAAGGTCACTGAAACTTTCGGCCAGCTCCAAGGCTTTGTCAGCAGTGCGGTTAGCGACCGTAATCCGCAGCGGCCCGCTGCGCAACAGGGGGGCCAGGATTCCGCGCACGGCCCCACCCGCGCCCACAATCAAAATGCGTCGGCCTTCCAGGCGAATGCCGTTGGTTACCGTCAGATCGCGCAGTAATCCGCTGCCATCGGTGTTGAAGCCGTGCCGGCTGCCATCAGAGTTGAGGGCCAGCACATTGACCGCCTGCGCGCGATTACAGTCTGCGCTGCAGGTGTCGGCGGCTTCCCAGGCGAGACCTTTCAGCGGGAGCGTGACATTTAACCCCCTGTAACCCGCGTTCTGCAATTCGTTCAACCGGTCGAAAAATTCTTCCGGCTTGATTTCGATGGCCGTGTATTCCAGTTCCTGACCGGTTTGCTGCGCGAAAGCAGCGTGAATTTTCGGCGACAGGCTGTGGGAGATTGGAGAGCCGATAACAGCGTACTTATCCATAAAATCGTCTTTTAGTTGACTGCCATGGATGACGGGAATGCGGAAACGCAGAGGCGGTTTTCCGCGGATGGCTTCGTTGGCATCATACTCAAATCCTCATGTACTAATGCGCTCCGGTATTCCGTGCGATGCCGCTTTGCCCATCAACAGTTATTTTTCTTCAGCCAGCCACTGCGCGGCCTGCTTGGCATAGTAGGTCAATATCGCGTCGGCTCCGGCCCGTTTCATGGCGAGCAGCGCTTCAAGAGCGCAGGCGCGTTCATTAAGCCAGCCGGCGGTTGCGGCTGCTTTCAGCATCGCGTATTCGCCGCTTACATGATAAGCAAAGGTCGGCGCCTTGAAGCGGTCCTTGATTCTGCGCACGATGTCCAGATAATGCAGCGCGGGTTTGACCATAACGATATCGGCGCCTTCCTCGAGATCCAGCGCAACTTCCCACAACGCTTCGTCGCTGTTGGCGGGGTCCATCTGATAGGTATGTTTGTCGCCCGTGCCGAGGTTCGCCGACGAACCTACCGCGTCCCTGAACGGGCCGTAATAGCTGGAGGCGTATTTGGCGGCATAGGCCAGAATGCCGGTATTGTGAAAGCCGCTGTCTTCCAGCGCGTCGCGAATGGCGCCGATACGACCGTCCATCATGTCTGAAGGTGCGACGATATCGGCGCCGGCTTCGGCATGTGATAATGCCTGTTTGACCAGAGCGTCGATTGTTTCATCGTTCAGCACGTAGCCGTCTTCGCCAATAAGGCCGTCCTGACCGTGCAGGGTGAAGGGATCCAGTGCGATGTCCGTAATGATCCCGAGTTCGGGGAAGCGCTGTTTCATCAAACGTGTTGCGCGTTGCGTAATGCCTTGCGGGTTCCATGCTTCACGGGCATCGTCGGACTTGCGCTCTTGTGGTGTGACCGGGAACAAGGCGATAGCCGGAATACCCAACTCCAGCAACTGCTCGGCTTCTCCCAGCAACTCCTCTATGCCCATGCGCTCAATGCCGGGCATGGATTCGATAGGTTCACGCCGACGCGGCTGATCGAGCACGAATAACGGGTAGATCAAGTCATCGGCTGTAACGTGGTGTTCACGCATCAGACGACGACTGAATTCCTCCTTGCGCATGCGACGCATGCGTACGCCTGGATATCTGCCTGGGAATTCGCCATGGCTCATGTGCAATCTCCTGCAATTCGGGCAGGATAGCGCTTTGTCCGGTAAAATGCGAGCTTACGCGAACCGGTCAACGTTGCTTACTGCGGGCTCCGGCTTTATGAAGGACTGTGAATAAGCTCTCACAATTATTCCGGGCGTTAAAGTATGGTTAATGCAACGATCGGCAATGTGGTTTATAAAATGAAGTCAATCCAAAAGGAATCCTCGTCCGCTTCCAGGAAGGAAGACCGGCGTCAGTATCCGCGCTATAACGTCGAGTTACGTGTGCAACTGATTGGCAGCGGTATGTTACCAATGCATGTGCGCACCGTAGATATTTCCGTTACCGGAATGCATTTCGATTGCGACCGTACGACTGCCCAACATCTATTGCCCCCCGGCGAAACCCGTGTTCCCAGCAAACTCTATACCGCACGCTTTCGAATTCCCTCCACTACCAATGGTTCCAAGCCGCTGACCGTCGTGGCGCAGGTAATCGATGTGCAGGAGAATGAGAACGGCACGTATCGTGTAAATATGCATTTTGCCCGTTTCGGCGGACACAGCCGGACCAAGCTCGAAACTTATCTTGAAGGCCTGCCTGCCGGACGCGCCGGGCCGGAAAACATTTCCCACTAGCACTTTCTCCCCGCTCGGGCTGGGTGTCATCGTATCGGGATTTCCGCGGACGAAGCCGTTACAATAGCGCTTTTACGCCGGATTCCCCTATGGCAGTCATTCGACAGGAAGATCTGATCGGCAGCGTCGCCGACGCGCTGCAGTATATCTCGTATTATCACCCCAAGGATTTTATAGACGCAGTTTACGCGGCTTACCTTAAAGAACAGTCGGAGGCCGCAAAGGATGCGTTGGCGCAGATTCTAGTCAACTCCCGCATGTGTGCGGAGGGGAGGCGTCCCATTTGCCAGGATACCGGCATCGTGACGGTCTTCGTAAAGGCCGGCATGGATGTGCGCTGGGATGCACGGCTGAGTTTGGCGGACATGATCAACGAAGGCGTGCGCCGCGCCTATCGGCATCCGGAGAACGTTTTGCGTGCCTCCATCCTTGCCGATCCCGCGGGTAAGCGCGTTAACACACGCGACAATACTCCGGCTGTCATCCACACCGAGCTGGTTCCGGGGGACAAGGTTGAAGTTACCCTGGCCGCCAAGGGCGGCGGTTCGGAAGCCAAGGCAAAATTCGTCATGCTGAATCCCTCCGACGATATAGTGGAATGGGTCCTGAAAACGGTGCCGACCATGGGCGCCGGCTGGTGTCCGCCGGGGATACTGGGAATCGGCATCGGCGGCACCGCGGAAAAGGCGATGTTGCTGGCGAAGGAAGCTTGCATGGAATCCATCGATATCCAGCAGTTGATGGAGCGCGGCCCGTCCAGTGCGTTGGAAGAGCTCAGGCTGCGCATCTACGACAAGGTGAACGCGCTCGGGATCGGAGCGCAGGGCCTGGGCGGACTTACCACCGTACTCGATGTGAAGATCAAGGATTACCCGACTCATGCCGCCAACAAACCCGTGGCCATGATCCCGAATTGTGCCGCCACGCGGCACGCGCATTTTGTACTCGACGGCTCTGGTCCCGCCATGCTCGATCCTCCCGCGCTTGCGGATTGGCCGCGGATTACCTGGGAGGCCGGCGCCGGTACGCGCTGTGTTGACTTGAATACGGTGACGCGAACGGAAATCGCGCAATGGAAACCGGGCGATACGTTGTTGTTGAGCGGCCGCATGCTGACGGGTCGCGATGCCGCGCACAAGCGCCTGACTGATATGATCGCCAAGGGCGTGCGCCTGCCTGTGGATTTCAATAATCGCTTTATTTATTACGTCGGTCCTGTGGATCCGGTGCGCGACGAAGTGGTGGGTCCGGCCGGGCCGACCACCGCCACGCGCATGGACAAGTTCACCGAGACTATGCTTGCCGCAACAGGCCTGATCGGCATGATCGGCAAGGCGGAGCGCGGCCCGGCCGCGATCGAAGCCATACGCAAGCACAAGGCGGTGTATCTGATGGCGGTGGGCGGTGCGGCATACCTCGTATCCAAAGCGATCCGAAAATCGAAAATAGTGGCCTTTGAGGATCTGGGTATGGAAGCCATCCATGAGTTTGAGGTGGAGAATATGCCGGTCACGGTTGCGGTTGATGTCAACGGCGAGTCAGTCCATAACACAGGGCCCAAACTCTGGCAGGCCAAGATCGGCAAAATACCGGTGAAGGAGCCGGTCGCCTGAAGTCGCATGGAATCAGAATATTTCCAGGATCATATTCCGCATAACCATTGCTACGGTTGCGGGCCTGCGAATGTGCAGGGACTCAAGCTCAAGAGCCGTTGGCAAGGTGAAGAATCCGTGGCGGTATTCGCGCCGCAGCCCTGGCATGCCGCGGGCCCGGAGCAGTTTCTCAACGGCGGAATAATCGCCACCCTCATCGACTGCCACTGCATCTGTACGGCGATTGCAGATTGCTATCACCGCGAAGGGCGTGCCATCGGCAGCGAGCCGCACATCTGGTGCGTAACGGCTTCACTCAAGGTGGATTATCTGAAGCCTGCGCGGATCGACCAGCCCGTCAAGCTGGGAGCGTCCGTTGTCGAGGCTTCCGGTAAGAAAATCCGTGTGGTATGCGCCTTGCTTTCCGGGGATCAGGAATGCGCGCGCGGCGACGTGCTGGCGATTCGCGTTGACGCAAGCTGGCGAGGATAAGAATCGGGTCCAGGCATGTTGAGTTGCCAAGGCTTTTAATTTTCGTAGTCGCCGGGTGTGAAGCTGCATTATCCCGGGCTCAAAGCGGTTTTGAATTTCCTTGCGACTTTGCGCAAAAAAGAAATTTTAAAGTCGAGGCAACGTGGCGGACGTTGTTTCCATGTCACACCCAATCCCTGGGTTTGAGAAAATCCGAATACAGGCGTGCTTCGGCGGTACCGGCCGCGGGCTCCCAGTTGTAGCGCCAGCTCACCAGCGGCGGCAGTGACATCAGTATCGATTCGGTGCGGCCGCCGCTTTGCAGGCCGAACAGTGTGCCGCGATCGTAGACCAGATTGAACTCGACATAACGGCCGCGCCGGTAGAGCTGGAATTCGCGCTCGCGCTTTCCATATTCGGCATTCTTGCGCCGCTCGACGATGGGCAGGTAGGCATTCAGGTAACTGTCGCCCACGCTGCGCATAAATTCGAAACAGCGTTCGAAACCCCAGGCGTTCAGATCGTCAAAAAACAGGCCGCCGATGCCGCGCGGTTCGTTGCGGTGTTTCAGGAAAAAATATTCGTCGCACCATTTCTTGAAGCGCGGATAGACCTCGCCACCAAAAGCCGTACAGGCGGCTTGAGCGGCGCGATGCCAGTGGATGCAGTCTTCTTCAAAGCCGTAATAGGGAGTGAGATCATAACCGCCGCCGAACCACCAGACAGGGTCGGCTCCGGGTTTTTCGGCAAGAAAAAAGCGCACGTTCGCGTGCGAAGTTGGTACATAAGGATTATGCGGATGCATAACCAGCGATACGCCAAGCGCCTCGAAGGAACGGCCGGCCAGCTCCGGTCGATGCGCGGTCGCCGAGGCGGGCATTTTTGAACCCCGCACTCGCGAAAAATTGACGCCGCCTTTTTCAAATATCGCGCCGGCTTCGATTACACGCGAAATTCCGCCGCCGCCTTCTTCGCGTTGCCACCGGTCTTCATGGAAGCGCGCGCGCCCATCCGCCTGTTCCAGGGTGGCGCAGATACGGTTCTGCAGATCAAGCAGATATTTTTCCACCGCTGTAACGTAGTGATGCATTGCCCGTTCAGCGTAACTGTTTGCCGGTTCGGACGTCGCGAATGCTGCTGACCTGGGCCTGTGTATTCACTGTTCCACGGACGATCATGTCGACTTTTTCTCCGAAAAAGCCGGCGACGGTTTCGTGGTTGCGGGCTGGCTCCGCTCCGGCCGGATTGGCGCTGGTGGAAACGATAGCGCCTCCGAATGCCTTGCAGAGAGTGGCTGCAACGGGGTGCGCCGTGACGCGCACCGCCAGCGTGTCAAAGGTTCCGGTAAGCCAGGTTGGCGTCCCGGGCTTGCATGGGAACAGCCAGGTATGCGGCCCCGGCCAGCTTGCCAGCACTTCGGCATGTTCAGAGAACAGCCGCGGTTCGACATAGGTGTGGAGTTGTGCGATATCCGCCGCGATCAGGATCAGGCCCTTATCGACAGGCCTTTGCTTGAGCGCAAGTATCCGGTGCACGGCAGTTTCATCGGCTGGATCGCAGCCTAATCCGTAAACTGCTTCGGTCGGATAGGCGATGACGCCGCCCGCGTGCATGCAGGCGGCTGCCTGCGCATAAACATCCGGTTCAATCTGTCGTTTCGGCATCAGGCGCTGGGGCCGGCGCCAGGTGTTCGGCCGGCTCTGTATACTTGCAGTTTTCCTGGGGACATACCCGCTCCGTGCCGCGCCGCTTTGTGGTTTTCACCATGGTGAGCGGCCAGTTGCACTTCGGGCACGGCTCGGGAATCGGCCGGTTCCAGATGGCATATTTGCAGTCCGGATAGCGCGAGCAGGAATAAAAGATTTTGCCGTAGCGCGAACGGCGTTCCAGGATCGTGCCCTGCTTGCATTCGGGGCATGGAACCTCGGTATCCTTGGGTTTGTTCAGCGACTCTATATGTTTGCAATTCGGGTAGCTGCTGCAGCCGATGAATTTGCCGTAGCGCCCGTACTTGATGACAAGGTCGGAATTGCACTTGGGGCATTTATGATCCACTGTCTCGGGTTGCGCATTTGCGTCCTCATTCAGATTTCGTGTGTAGTCGCAGTCCGGGTAACCGCTGCAGCCGATGAATTTGCCGCGGCGCCCGAGTTTGGTCTCAAGGGGTTTGCCGCACTTCGGACAAGCTTCCGACATCGTCTCCGAAGTGACGTCCTTGCGCGAGACGTCGGTTTCGGTCTGACTGACCTTCTGCTTGAACGGCGACCAGAAGGATTCCATTACCGGCACCCATTCCTTTTCGCCGCGAGCGATGGCATCCAGTTCGTCTTCCATCTGCGCAGTGAAGGCGTAATCGACATACTGGGTGAAATAATTGGTAAGAAATTTATTAACCACCTCGCCGACGTCGGTCGGGGTAAAGCGCTTCTTGTCCAGCTCAACGTACTCGCGCGCCTGCAAGGTTGAAATAATCGAGGCGTAGGTCGAAGGCCGGCCTATACCATGCTCTTCGAGAGTTTTCACGAGCGAGGCTTCCGTATAGCGTGGCGGCGGTTCCGTGAAGTGCTGGTCCGCGCGAATCGCGGCCAGATCAATTTTCTCTCCCACCTCCATTGCGGGCAGGATTTTTTCGTCCCCGTCCTCTTCCTCGGGCTGGGTGGCGTCTTCATCCCGGCTTTCCTGGTAGACGGTCATGAAGCCGGCATGGTTGATGGTCGAACCGTTGGCCCGGAACAGATTGCCATCGCCGGCGGCAAGGTCAACCGAGACGGTATCCAGCACCGCATGCGTCATCTGGCAGGCAACGGTGCGTTTCCAGATCAGACTGTAGAGTTTGAACTGGTCCGGCGTCAGGTACTGCTTGATTTCGTCCGGGTGGTTGTAAACGGAAGTCGGCCGCACCGCCTCGTGAGCTTCCTGCGCGTTTTTGGATTTGTTTTTGTACTCGCGTACCTCGGCCGGCAGGTTTTCCCTGCCGTAACGCTCTTCAATAAATTTCCGCAGTTCCGTCAACGCTTCGTTGGCGAGCGTCACGGAGTCGGTGCGCATATAGGTAATGAGACCCACCGCCCCGCTGCCGATATCGACGCCTTCATATAGCTGTTGCGCCACGCGCATGGTGCGCGAGGCGGAGAAACCCAGTTTGCGCACGCCTTCCTGCTGCAAGGTCGACGTGGTGAACGGCGGAGCCGGGTTGCGTTTGCGCTGCTTCTTCTCAATATTGCTGACGGTAAGTACGCCGGCGGCGGCCTGCAACAAGCGATCGCGCGCCGCAAGGGCATTCTTGCTGTCGGTGAGGGTGAACTGTTTGACCTTCTCGCCGTTCAGTACGCTCAGTTTGCCGACGAAATTACGTTTTGCCTTGGTCAGGTCGGCTTCGATAGTCCAGTATTCCTCGGCCTTGAACGCGCGGATTTCCTGCTCGCGTTCAACGATCAGGCGCAGCGCCGGGCTTTGCACGCGGCCGGCGGAGAGTCCGCGCCGGATTTTCTTCCAGAGCAGCGGTGACAGGTTGAAGCCCACCAGGTAATCAAGCGCACGCCGCGCCTGTTGCGCATTGATCAGATCGTTGGAAAGCTCGCGTGGATGCTCCACCGCCTCGTTCACTGCGCGCTTGGTGATTTCATGGAATACGACCCGGTACACCGGTTTTTCCTTGAGCAGGCCGTCCTCATCCAGCAATTCTTTCAGATGCCAGGAGATTGCTTCCCCTTCGCGGTCAGGGTCGGTGGCGAGATAGAGGGCGTTGGCTTTTTTAACGGCCTTCTTGATCGAATCGATATGCTTTTCGTTTTTTTCGATCGCCTGATACTTCATCTTGAAGTTATGTTCGGGATCCACGGCGCCTTCTTTGGGCACGAGGTCGCGCACATGGCCATAGGAAGCCATGACGTCGAAATCCTTGCCCAGGTATTTTTTGATTGTTTTCGATTTGGCGGGGGATTCAACTATGATCAGGTTTTTACTCATTTTAATCCGGATTGCTATGGGTTTACCGGGACTGTTCCCGGGTTCTCGGGGTTGGCCTCTATTTATTATTGGCACAAAACCACGGTTACAGGCAAATAAAAATTATTTGCGGCATAGCGGATACTGCCGGGGAAGCGCGGCGAGGCTCATGGTTAGAGGCGGGCGTGGAACATTATCGAACGCGGCAATATCTGCCGCCCGTCTCCGCCCGGATCAAGCCTTGCAGTTCAAGAATCAACAACATGGACGATATGGATCGGGCGGGGAGACCGCTGCGTTCCACCATCTGATCGATGGATACCGGATCGTAATCGATGAATTGCAACAAGCTCTGATAGTCCGGGTCCAGTTCCGGAACCTTCTCTTGCGGCGCGGCTGCCGCTGCGGTTTCCATGCGCAAGCGATCACTCAACTGCGGCGCCAGTTCTTCCAGAATGTGCTCCACGGATTCAACCAGTTTGGCGCCCTGGCGGATCAGGCGATGACAGCCGCGAGCCATGGGGTTATGCAGCGAACCGGGGATCGCGAATACTTCCCGCGCTTGTTCCATCGCATAATGCGCCGTGATCAGGGAGCCGCTGCGCTCCGCGGCTTCCACGACCAGCACGCCATAGGCAAGCCCGCTGATGATGCGGTTGCGTTGCGGAAACAGTTCCGGTAGCGGTTCTGTTCCGAGCGGAAATTCCGTGACCAGCGCGCCGGTTTCAATAATGGATTCAGCCAGCTTGCGGTGGCGAGCCGGATATATGCGGTCGATACCGGTGGCCATGACGCCGATCGTGGCTCCCTTGGCGTCCAGCGCGCCGCGATGTGCAGCGCCATCGATACCGAGCGCGAGACCGCTGGTTATCACCAGTCCGGCCCGGGCCATGTGCGATGCGAATGCATGTGCGGTCTCTTCCCCGCCCCGGCTGGGGTTGCGGCTGCCGACAACGGCCAGTTGAGGTTCGCACATCACTTCATGACGGCCTTTGACGTAGAGCAGCGGCGGGGGGTAATGAATGGCTTTAAGCAGCGGCGGATAACCGCTGTCGGCCAGCGTTAATATGTGGTTCAGAGGCTGTTGTGACCAGCGCAGGGCGGCTTCGACTGACTCGGCAGCCCCGTCCTTATGCAGGTGTTCGATGGTGTTCCGTGTCAGCCCCAACTGCGTCAATTCGGAGGCGCCCGCGTTGCATGCGCCCGCAGCCGAACCGAAATGCCCGAGCAGTTTGTGAAATAGGGCGAGGCTGATTCCCGGCGTGTGCTGGAGTTTCAGCCAGCAACCGAGGTCTTGTTGCATACGATTAGTCTTCGTTGGCCAGATCCGCCTGAGGCGTGGGATTGCGCACAATGTCGTTCAGGTGTACCGCCCGTTTGGATTCCATTATCAAGCCGTAACTGACCCGATCAAAGACACGGAAGATCATCAGCAGGCCCGCCCGCTCATTCGGCAGTTCCACCCGATTGAAACCTTCGTCTGCGAAAGAATCCTGGACGGAACCGCCGCGCTGCTCAATGGCGAGCACTGTGCCGATTTCCATGCCTGCGCGCTGCCCCAGATTGACGATCACGACCTGCCGCTGCGCCGTCTGGAAAAGAGAATCGACCAGCCAGATAATCTCGCCCTCGACATTATGCTTGGGTTCACGGGGCAGGAAGTTGTAACTGATTTTACCGTCTTCAGCCGGCAATACCCGGTCGCCATCGAGAGTTTCGCGGAGACTGCGGGTGATCTCCAGGGTGGCGGGATCACCGAGTCGAACCAGCTTGGCTTCGCTGACCAGAATGGTCTCATAACCGAGAACTTTGCCGTTTCTAGGATCCCTCAGTTCGGCGCCGGGGCGGAATATGTTGTAGCGTACGTCCTCATCGGATTTGAGATTGCGCACGTAAATGGTATGGCCTTCAGCTGTTGCAAGGTGCCTGTCGAGGCTGCTGACTACGTAAGGCGCGCGCCGGAGCTCTTTCTTAGTCACGACCCTGGGCTTGATCAGGAACGGTTCAATCACGCTGACCGGGATAGTCGGTATGGCTTTTTCCAGACTTTCTTCACGAATACGCGGAGAAAGTTTCTGGGTACGCAGCCCGCGGGGTGCTTCCGGAACGACCATACGAGGCGTGGTCTGGGTGACGGTTGGAGTTGTAGTGGTGGTATCTGTCGGCAGCGCTTCACCGTCTCGTACCACGCGCAGCTGTGGTTGTCCGTTCACATAGACCAGTATCAATACATCGCCGGGATAGATTAAATGAGGGTTATCGATTTGCGGGTTGAAATACCAGATCTCGGGCCATAACCAGGGATCCTTGAGGAAAAGCGCGGCGATATCCCACAAGGTGTCGCCCTTTTTCACTGTATAACGCTCGGGGACGTTATCACGCAGCGCGATGCGCGTAGTCTGCGGTTTTGCTGATACCGGTTTTGCCGCGGGAGCGGCCGGGTTGGAACGGGTTGCAGCAGTAGGGGCGGGAGATCTGCTGTCTTCAGTTTCTGTGTAGGCCGATGCTTCGGCTTTCCCTCTGTAGGATTCTTGCACCCGAGCCGGCGATTGTTTCTCGACGGCCGGTTGATCGACGGCATCGCTTTCACCTCCACCGAACAGCGGGCCCTGCCCTAATGAACAGGAGGCGCATAGAACTGCTAGAATGAGCGCGAAAACGCGGATAAGAATCGTATTTGGCAGACTATGCATTGTTTATGCCCCATTGATGTATGTGCTAGTTTGCATCATCCGGTATACCGAATCATCAAAGTCCAGAGCGCCCTGTAAGATTATTTGTAATATTCATTAAGGATCATAGTCTTACAGGAAGTATATGTAAAATTACACGAATATTATTTGAAAACGTATGGCAATACTAGAGATTTTGCATTTTCCGGATGAGCGCCTACGGCGGGTATGCAGCCCGGTCGAGGTTTTTGACGACACCCTGCAAACCCTCATCGATGATATGTTCGAAACCATGTATGCGGCACCCGGCATCGGATTGGCGGCAATCCAGGTTAACGTGCATAAACGGGTTCTGGTGGCCGATATCAGCGAAGACCGTTCCGGGGCGATTTGCCTTATCAATCCAGAAATTCTCTCAACCGAGGGCGAGGAAGAGATGGATGAAGGCTGCTTGTCAGTACCGGGTTTTTACGAGACGGTACGGCGGGCCGAGCGCATACGTGTCAAAGCCCTTGATCGCAAGGGCAGTCCTGTCGAATTGGAAACGGGAGACTTGCTGGCGGTTTGTATCCAGCATGAAATCGATCATCTGAACGGCAAGCTGTTTGTCGATTACATTTCGCCGCTCAAGCGCGGGCGAATCCGGAAAAAACTGGAAAAGACCAAACGTCTGGAAAACCTCCCGGAAACATCAACAGGCCTCTAGTCCATCGGTCCGGCCGGGCTCAAGGTATGAAACAGCATTCCAGGATAGTTTATGCCGGCACCCCGGAGTTTGCAGTCCCTGCGTTGCGGGTTTTGCTGGATTCAGGCGTGAAAGTAGTCGCTGTTTATACCCAGCCCGACAGGCCGGCGGGCCGAGGCCGCAAATTGGCCGCAAGTCCTGTCAAGCAACTGGCCCTGGAGCGCGATCTGCCGGTTGAGCAACCGGAGTTGTTTACACCCCCTGCCGTTGAAACACTGGCTTCCTTCAAGGCGGACTTGATGGTGGTTGCGGCCTACGGGTTGATTTTGCCGCGTCCGGTACTGGCTTTGCCGCGCATAGGTTGCATTAATATTCATGCATCGCTGTTGCCGCGCTGGCGCGGCGCCGCCCCGATTCAGCGGGCCATACTGGCCGGCGACGCGGAAACCGGTGTTTCACTGATGAGTATGGAGGCCGGGCTCGATACCGGGCCGGTTTATGCGAAGAAAACCATACCGATCGCGCAGGGACAGACGGCCGCAGACATGCATGATTGTCTGGCCCGGCTCGGGGCGGAGCTGTTGCGGGACTGCCTGCCTCAATTGCTGGAGGGTAAACTGGCAGCTACTCCGCAGGATCCTTCGGCGGTGACTTACGCCGCCAAGCTGCAGAAATCGGAAGCCTGGCTGGACTGGGCGCAACCTGCAGGGTTGCTGCAACGACAGATCCTCGCTTTCAATTCGTGGCCGGTTGCGCAAACACAATTACATGATCAGGTGATCCGCATCTGGCGTGCAAGCGTGGCTGACGAGTCTGCATCGTCCGCGCAGCCGGGCGCTATTCTAGCCGTCGATGCGGCAGGCATTCTGGTTGCGACAGGAGGAGGGATCCTGCGCGTTCTTGAGTTGCAGCGTCCGGGCGGAAAGATTCTTCCCGCGGCGGATTTCATCAATGCGGTCGACTTGCATGGCGCGCGTTTCGGTTAAAGATTGCCATGCAGCAGGTTTCCAAAAGGGGTGATGCGCGTCTGTTGGCGCTGGCGATTATCCGGCGCATTATCGCGAACGGCGAGTCGCTGGCCGTCGCCTTGCCGGATGCGCTCCAACCCGTCGTCGACACGGGTGTTCGGGCGCGTACACAGGCGCTGTGTTATGGAGTCTTGCGCGGCTACGGTCGTTTCGACGGATTGCTGAAGCTCTTGCTCGAACATCCCTTGAAATCCAAGGATCTGGATATCCGTTTTCTGCTGATGCTGGGATTGTATGAATTGAGCGACGCGCGCAGTCCCGATTACGCGGTTGTGTCCGATATTGTTGGAAAGGCCATCGCATTGGACAAAGTTTGGGCCAAGGGGCTGTTAAACGCGGTATTGCGGCGTTTTGTCCGCGAGCGGCAGGACCTCGAAAAGCGTCTGGAATCCGATCCTTGCGCGTACTTTTCCTTCCCTGAGTGGCTGCTACGCTGTGTGCGTGAAGACTGGCCGCTGCACTGGCAAACATTGCTGAATGCCTCGAACCGTCAGGCGCCGATGTTCCTGCGTGTTGATATCAATACGATCGCACGGGACAACTATCTGGAACGTTTGCGGCAGTGCGGTATAGCCGCGGAACCGGTGCCCCAGGTGGCCACGGCGGTAAGGTTGCTCAAGCCCTGCGAGGTGGACAGTCTTCCGGGATTTGGAGAAGGGCTGGTTTCGGTGCAGGATGCCGCCGCCCAGTTGGCGGCGCCTCTGCTAGATCCCCAGCCTGGCGAGCGCGTACTCGATGCCTGCGCCGCACCCGGCGGCAAGACTCTGCATCTGTTACAGCGACAGCCGCATCTGGATGCCTTGGTGGCTGTAGAGGTGCAGGCGGAACGCCTGCATCGCGTGCGGGAAAATCTGCGGCGTGCAGCATTGGAGTCTAAGGTGGAATTGCATGTGGCCGATGTCGTGCGCACGCCGGAATGGTGGGACGGTCGGCATTTCCAGCGCATCTTGCTGGATGTGCCCTGCACCGCTTCCGGTGTAATCCGCCGTCATCCCGATATCAAGTGGCTACGGCGCGAGCAGGATGTGGACTCGTTGGTTGAGCAGCAAAGAAAAATCCTGGCTGCGGTCTGGCCGACGCTCGCTCCCGGAGGTTTTTTGCTTTACTGCACCTGCTCGCTGTTGCGCCGGGAAAACGAGCGGCAAATTGCCTGGTTTCTTGAACAACGGCCCGATGCGTTAAAGATCGAAATTGAATTGCCGGGCGGAATCACCTGCGCACACGGAGTCCAGATTCACTCCGGGCAAAACGATATGGACGGGTTTTTCTACGCAGCCCTGAGGAAAGCCCCTTGATGAATGCGTTCGTGAACTGTTTTTGTGATAATGGCGCTTTACCGGAACGGCGCAAGACTGTTTTATCATGAAAATAATAATCTTGGGCGCGGGCGCGGTCGGCTCCTCGATCGCCAATATCCTCTCGTATGAGGACAACGACATCACCGTCGTTGATATCGATGCGCAACGTTTACGTGATTTGCAGGATCGTCTGGACATTAAAACCGTAGTTGGCATGGGCGCGCATCCCTCCGTGCTGCGGCAAGCGGGTGCGGAAGACGCCGACATGCTGATCGCAGTGACATCAAGCGACGAGACCAATATGGTCGCTTGCCAGGTTTCTTATACATTGTTTCGCATTCCAACCAAGATCGCGCGCATACGCGCCGTCGACTATCACATGGAAAGGCAGCTATTCGACCGTCTTGCCACGCCCATCGATGTGTTGATCAGTCCGGAGCAGATCCTGACCGATCATATTCAGCGGCTTATCGAGTATCAGGGCGCGTTGCAGGTGATGGATTTCGCGGGTGGGAAGGTGCAGCTGGTCGCCGTGAGAGCACTGCCGGGTGCGCCGCTGGTCGGCCACAGGATACGGACCATGAAGCAGCATATGCCCGGATTGCGCACCAAGATCGTGGCCGTATACCGCAAGGGAAAGGCGATCATGCCGACCGGAGATACCGTAATTGAAGAAGGAGACGATATATTCTTTCTCGCCACCAAAAAGGATATTCGCTCTGTGCTCGGTGAAATGCGCCGGCTGGACAAACCGGTCAGGCGCATCATGCTGGCCGGCGGAGGCCATATCGGAGCCCAGCTTGCCAAGGTGTTGGAACCGGATTACGAGGTGAAATTGCTGGAGCGCAACAAGTCGCGCGCGCGCAGTCTGTCCGATCGTCTCAGCAAAACCATTGTACTGCTCGGGGATGTGGCGGATGAGGAACTGTTGCTCGAGGAAAATATCGACAAGATGGATATTTTTTGCGCGGTTACGAATGACGATGAAGCCAATATCCTGTCAGCAATGCTCGCCAAACGTCTCGGTGCGGGCAAGGCGATGTGCATTGTCAACCGGCCGGCTTATGTGGACCTTGTGGAGGGCGGCGATATCGATGTGGTGATTTCGCCGCGCCAAGTGATGATCGGAGCTCTGCTGGCGCATGTGCGGCGGGGCGATATCGTTGCGGTGCATTCCCTGCGACGTGGCGCTGCTGAAGCGATCGAAGCGGTGGCGCATGGTGATTCCCGGACCTCTAAAGCCGTCGGGCGCAAGGTGGATGAACTGGACCTCCCTGCAGGAACGACCATCGGCGCCGTGGTGCGCGGAGAAACGGTGTTGATTCTGGAAAAGGATGTGGTGATCGAGCCGGATGATCATATCGTGCTCTTTGTTGCCGACAAGAAGTGCATCCCTGAAGTCGAGAAGCTTTTCCAGGTGGATATTGGCTTTATTTAGACCGGGGCCGCCTTCCGGGCTAGAGTAAAACCTGCTGCACTATCAGACAGATAATGCAGGAGTTTACAGCCATCCCGCTGCCCGCGTTATCGGAGAGGTAATGCTTCAGGCTAGAGTAAGCTGCTGCCCGTATTATCAGAGAAGCGATGCGCCAGACCTAGAGTAATCCTGCTGCCCAAACCACCTTCCCGATAATATTCAAATCCTGCTTCTGTGAGTCAGGAATATGATGCTCACGGTATGCGGGATTGTCGCTGACCAGATAAAGACCCTTGTCGATTGATTGCTGGAGGCGTTTCGGTACCATCAGTTGTTGATCCAACTTGAGTACATATATCGCATCCCCGTCAAACGTATTTTGCTTAATATCGATCATCAGCAAATCACCGTCCTTGATTGTGGGAGACATGGCATCCCCATGCGCTCTTAACAGCCTCAGGTTTTCCGGAGTGAGTCCAGCCTTTACCAACCAGAAATGATTGAAGGATATTTTGCCTACCTGGCGTGTCGACGGGACGTCGGTACTTTCGTCATCGCGCAATTCGGGAATTGATATGTATTCCTGCTTGCTCGAATAAATAGCCTTCAGGTCGTTGATCTCGGCCGCGATGCCGGTTGGTCCTTCACCCAATACCAGCCAGTCCAGGTGGACCTGGCCGCAACGGGCGATAGCTGCCAAAGGCTCAACGGTAGGCTGACTGTCCCCTGAAATGTAGCGATAAAGTTGAGATTCGGAAATTCCTATGGTTCTGGCCAGGCTTTTTTTGCCACCCATAAGATCGGCGATTTTAGAAATACGATCACCAAGGCCTTTCAGGGCTTGGCTCAGGTCGAGCTTGTCTTGACTGTCCATAATGCAGAATGCCGTTATTGTGGTTATTGTGTTTGCAGGAGTGTCTGTCTGTTTAGGAGCATAGCACCCTCACTTTTGCATGCAATGTATAATGTACCATTCTCATTTTAGGCAGCATTTCCCTATCTGATCGCAGGATTCGAAAAAAATTGCGGCAAAATTGCGGCGGGTAAAAAAAACGAAAGCCCCGGTTTTTAATCGGGGCTTTCCAAATAACCATCCTGGCTATTTAGGTGACGTTGAGCATCCTAGTGCATCCTGCTAAGTTCCTCCTTGAATTCCCTACATCCATATAGGGTTCCTGACTTCCATGCTGTTGTCTTATCTTCCCTGAAATCCCTTATTGAATGAGAATGAGGGTGGCATTTTTCCGCTATTGGGAACAGAGGTTAAGTGCCCAAGAGTCTGTAGGATAAATCCTACATAGTTATGTAGGAATACGTGGTAGGGTCCGTTCAATAACTAGAAATCAACTAGAAATCTGAAGTTTGTTATGCAAAGAGTTCAGCCCGCCTTTTATCCCGAAATACAACCGTATCGAATTCATCGGCTCGAAGTCGATGAATACAACCTCTATCTTGAAGAATCCGGTAATCCTGACGGCCTGCCGGTTTTATTCCTGCATGGCGGTCCGGGTGCGGGGTCCAGTCCCTACAACAGGCGGTTCTTCAACCCTGCGGGCTACCGGATTGTAATTTTTGATCAGAGAGGCTGCGGCAAGTCCACACCTCATGCCGCACTCATCAACAACACTACGAGCCATCTGGTTGCAGATATAGAGCGCATACGCGAGTATTTGCGGATCGATCGTTGGATTATCTTTGGGGGTTCATGGGGCTCCACACTCGCGCTGGCTTATGCGGAGGCCTATTCCCAGAGAGTTTTGGGACTGATTTTGCGCGGGATCTTTCTGTGCCGGGACCGGGATCTGAACTGGTTCTATCAGGAGGGCGCGAGTGCGCTTTATCCCGATGCATGGCAGGACTTTATAAAGCCGGTTCCACCTGAGAGACGGCATGAGATGATGGTGGCCTATCACGAGCTCTTGACCGGTGATGACGAATTGATTCGCATGCAGGCTGCCAAGGCATGGGCAAACTGGGAAGGGCTTACGGCGGCACTCGTTGCCAATCGAGAGATCATTAATCATTTTTCCGACCCTTATGTCGCACTGTCATTGGCACGCATTGAATGCCACTATTTTATTAATCATTGTTTTATGCGGCCGAATCAGCTGATCGAGAACGCAGCACGGCTCAAGGGTATTCCGGGGACCATTGTCCATGGACGTTACGATGTTATTTGCCCGCTTGAGCAGGCGTGGGAACTGCATAATGCATGGCCGGATTCCAGATTGCTCATTATTGATCAGGCCGGTCATGCTGCGACTGAACCTGGAATAGCCGCCGCGTTGCTGGATGCAACTGATGTCATGTTGGAAAGATTCAAATGATCGGCCTGTTGCAACGGGTCACATCCGCTGAAGTCAGGGTGAAGGAACGCAGCATCGCGAAAATCGGCCGCGGCCTGTTGGTTCTGGTAGGAGTGGAAAAGCACGATACGGAAAACAGCGCACGGCGACTTGCAGAAAGACTTATCGGTTATCGTGTATTTCCGGACAGCAACGGTAAAATGAATTTAAGCCTTATCGATATCAACGGTGAGATACTTCTTGTGCCCCAGTTCACTCTGGTTGCTGATACGAATTCGGGGATGAGGCCGAGTTTTCATCTGGCGGCGGAGCCGGGCCAGGGCCGGCAGCTGTTCGACAGTTTGTGCGGGTATGCCGAGCAGCGGAAACTGACAGTGGGGCGAGGGGAGTTCGGGGCGGATATGCAAGTTAGCCTCGTGAACGACGGCCCGGTGACTTTCTGGCTGCGTGTGGAGGACTAGAGCTTCCCGATGCTCCGTCCCTTGTTTTAAACACAAAGGATGTGAAAATTGTTTTGAAACCGCCGGGGCGGGTGTATTCTATGCGCCTTTCACAAGTGCGGTTGCTGGAGAGAGGTATGAGCGCGCGCTCGGCCGAAGTTCGTCGCGAGACGAAAGAAACCACAATTCGGGTCGAGGTTAATCTGGATGGTAAGGGTGATTCGGAATTCCAGACCGGATTGCCTTTTCTTGACCATATGCTCGATCAGGTAGCCCGTCACGGCATGATGGACATCCGTGTTCATGCGAAGGGCGACCTTCAAATCGATGCACATCACACTGTTGAAGACATCGGTATCACCCTCGGACAAGCCTTCAATAAGGCTCTGGGAGATAAGAAAGGCATCCGCCGTTACGGTCATGCCTATGTTCCGCTGGACGAATCACTGTCGAGAGTTGTGGTGGATTTCTCGGGCCGTCCAGGCTTGTTCTATCGGGCGGACTATCCCCGAGGGCGGATCGGGGACTTTGATGTTGACCTTCTGCACGAGTTTTTTCAGGGCTTCACAAATCATGCAATGATGACGCTGCATATCGACAACCTGGAAGGACGCAACGCGCACCATATCGCCGAGACAGTTTTCAAGGCCTTTGCGCGCGCCCTGCGCATGGCGGTGGAAATCGACGCCCGCATGGCTGGTGTCTTGCCTTCAACCAAAGGAAGTCTGTAGTCACTGCTATTGCGAATTCCCTGGTCAAGTCATGAAAACGATAGCGGTGATTGATTACGGCATGGGCAACCTGCGCTCCGTTGCCAAGGCTGCGGAGCACGTGGCGGGGACTCATGCGCGCGTAAAGGTGACATCTGAACCCCGGGATATTGAGAACGCCGACCGTATTATTTTCCCTGGCCAGGGGGCGGCGAGAGCCTGCATGGCCGCCCTCGGCGACCATCGGCTCAGCGAATCCCTGTTGAAGGTTACCGCTGAAAAACCCTTTCTGGGCCTGTGCATGGGCTTGCAGGTATTGTTAAGCTTTAGCCAGGAAAACGGAGGGACCCCGTGTCTGGATGTTTTTCAGGGAACAGTGGAGTATTTCGGAATTCGGCCGGAATTGAAGCCCGACCAGTATAAAATCCCACATATGGGATGGAACGGGGTGAAACAATCGAACCAGCATCCCCTCTGGCGCGGCATAGATGACAATGCCCGTTTTTATTTTGTGCACAGCTATTATGTACGGCCGACGGATGAATTGACTGTGCTGGGAACAACGGATTATGGTATTGAATTCGCATCGGCGATCGGGCGCAACAATATTTTTGCGGTACAGTTTCATCCCGAGAAAAGCGCGCGTGCAGGGCTTAAACTGCTGGAGAATTTCGTTAACTGGAACGGTGAAAACCGATAGTTGAAGGTAGGCAACTGTGTTGATTATTCCCGCAATAGATTTGAAGGAAGGAAGATGCGTACGTCTGCGACAGGGCCGGATGGACACTTCCACCGTATTCTCGGACAACCCCGTCAAGATGGTCGAAAAGTGGGTCAAAGCCGGTGCGCGACGCCTGCATGTGATCGATCTGGACGGAGCCCTTGCAGGGCATCCGCGTAATTCCGATGTTATCCATAACATCGCGGAGAAATTCCCGGAGTTGTCGATACAGGTAGGGGGCGGCATCCGCGACGAGGATACCGTGCAGGAGTATCTGGATGCCGGCGTCAGTTACGTAATTATCGGCACCAAGGCTGTAAGCGAGCCGCATTTCGTGAACGATCTGTGCCTGTCGTTTCCCGGACACGTAATCGTCGGTTTGGACGCTCGCGATGGCAAGGTTGCGATCGACGGATGGAGCAAACTCTCCAATCACGACGTGATCGACATGGCCCAGCATTTCGAGAAGGATGGCGTGGACGCCATTATCTATACCGATATCGGCCGCGACGGAATGATGACCGGCGTCAATATCGAATCCACAGTCGCATTGGCGCAGTCGATACGCGTTCCCGTGATTGCTTCCGGAGGCGTCAGCAATATGAAGGATCTGGCGGCGCTTGCCAAGGTTGAAGAGGAGGGGGTGATCGGTGTGGTAATCGGTCGCGCTCTGTATGAGGGCGATATCGATCTGGCCGAGGCCTTGAAGCGTTTCGGTAATTCTTTGGAATAGCGTTCTTTATTTCCTAACCTGCATATTTTTGATTCGCCCATGGCACTAGCGAGACGCATTATCCCCTGCCTGGATGTCGACAAGGGGCGCGTGGTCAAGGGCGTCAACTTCGTCAATATTCGTGATGCCGGCGACCCTGTCGAAATAGCGCGCCGCTACGACAACGAAGGGGCGGATGAAATTACGTTTCTTGATATCACCGCCAGCTCTGATGGCCGCGAGACCATGGTGCACGTGGTATCGCAGGTCGCAGAGCAGGTATTCATTCCGCTGACCGTTGGAGGCGGTATCCGCTCGTTCGCAGACATACGGCGCATGTTGAACGCCGGCGCTGATAAGGTTGCAATCAATACGGCGGCTGTAATGAACCCCGAAATCATCAAGGAAGCCGCTGACAAAGTCGGTTCCCAATGCATCGTGGTCGCGATCGATGCGAAACGAGCGGGACCGGACCGGTGGGAAGTCTATACGCATGGTGGGCGTAAACCGACCGGATTGGACGTCGTGGAATGGGCCGGACGGATGGTGTCCAACGGCGCCGGTGAAATACTGTTGACCAGCATGGACCGGGATGGCACCAAGCTCGGATTCGACCTGGAGTTGACTTCCGCTGTCGCCTCGAGCGTGCGTGTGCCCATTATCGCCTCGGGAGGGGTCGGCAGCCTGGATCACCTGGTACAGGGCGTAATGGAAGGCAAGGCCGACGCAGTGCTTGCTGCAAGCATCTTTCATTTCGGCGAGTACACAATCAACGCAGCTAAAAGGCATATGCAGGCGGCGGGCATTGAGGTCAGGTTGTAGCTACAATTCGGGCGGTTACCGGCGTAGGATGGGTTGCTGCGTGAATGCAGGGTTTGTTTCGGCGTAGACGGAGGAACAGTTTTGGCCAATTCCGATGATATACTCGCCCGCGTAGCGGAGGTGCTGGAGACCCGCAAGTCGGCGGACCCAGCCAGTTCCTATGCCGCATCCCTGTATGCCAAGGGTCTGGAAGCCATTCTGAAAAAGATCGCAGAAGAGGCGGTGGAAACCGTGCTGGCTGCGGAACGCGGCAATAATCCCGATTTGATCCACGAAATCGCGGATCTGTGGTTTCACACATTGGTGCTGCTTTCTCACAAGGAATTACACCCGTCGCAGGTGCTGGAGGAATTGCAGAGCCGTTTTGGCACTTCAGGCATAGCGGAAAAGGCGGCCAGGAAGCGTTGACGAAACTCCGCTTCGTCGCAGGTTTCTAATGCAGGCCGTCCATTACTATCAAACGAAGTTATAGAAACAGGAGAAGCCAAAATGTTAAGCGCGTCGATTTCAATCCAGGCTCTGTTACTGATCCTTGTAATCGTGGTTCTGTTGTTCGGTACCGGCAAGCTGGGTAACATCGGTTCCGATCTAGGTAATGCACTCAAGGGGTTCCGCAAGGCGTTGCAGGATGATTCCGATCAGGCGAACAGGACCGCAGGGGATAAAACCCTCAAAGACGGCTCCGAACACAAAAAATAACGATGTTCGACGTCGGCTTTTGGGAACTGGTGCTGGTGGGCGTCGTCGCCTTGCTGGTGGTCGGGCCGGAACGGCTGCCGAAGCTGGCGTACGACCTGGGTCTCTGGGTCGGGCGAATGCAGCGTTATTTGCGTAATGCAAGGTTCCAGATCGAAAACGAACTGCATAACTACGAGATCAAAAATTCCCTGCAACAGCCGGCGCAAATGCTGGAAGAGATGAAATCCGAGATTGATCAATCCACGCGCGATCCCTGGGCGTCCCCACATTTTACGGGCCAGCTCCCGGTTGAACAGGAAAAGGCTCCGGATGGAACCGATGCGGCGGATAGTACGGTAGCCAAAACAGAGTCAGCCGCGGATGGAAAAACAAAAGACTGAGTCCCGGGCAGAGCTTGGGTTTATTTCGCATCTGATCGAATTGCGCAGCCGTTTGCTACGCTGCATTGTCGCGATACTGCTGGTGTTGTTGCCGTTGATGCCTTTCGCCAACCGGATTTATTCCTTGCTGGCGGCGCCCCTGCTGCGATATTTGCCGAGCGGCAGTTCGATGATCGCGACCGGCGTGGTGGCGCCGTTCATGATCCCTTTCAAACTGGTTACTCTGTTGTCGGTGTTTATCGTCGTTCCCTACCTTCTATACCAGATATGGGCTTTCGTCGCTCCTGGTTTGTATCGCCATGAAAAGCATTTTGCGTTGCCCATGCTGGTGTCCAGCATTCTGCTGTTTTACACGGGAGTGGCGTTCGCCTATTTTCTGGTATTGCCGATGGTATTACGCTTCATGATCGGAATCGCTCCCGAGGGCATATCCGTCATGCCTGATATTGCGAATTATCTGGATTTTGCCATGGCCATGTTTCTCGCCTTCGGGTTCGCCTTTGAAATTCCGGTCGCTACGGTATTGCTCGCTTCCACCGGGCTTATCAGTGTAGCGACAATGGTAGCGGCACGTCCTTATGTCATCGTTGGCGCTTTCGTGGTCGGGATGTTATTGACGCCGCCGGACGTTATTTCGCAGACTATGCTGGCCATTCCAATGTGGTTTCTGTATGAGGCAGGTATAATCGCGTCGCGGGCCATATTGAAGCGGCGCGTGGAAACAGTCGGGAAAAAAGAAGTTTCCTGAGCGTATCAACAAACATGGGAGTAACGGCCATTTACAAGATAGTTTTAATCCGCCACGGCGAGAGCCGCTGGAATCAGGAGAATCGTTTTACGGGTTGGCATGATGTCGATCTCAGCGATAAGGGGCTGATCGAAGCCCGGGCTGCGGGACAGCGCCTGCGCGCCCAAGGCTATCAATTCGATGTAGCTTTCACCTCGGTTTTAAAGCGCGCCATCCGGACACTTTGGACAGTGCTGGATGAAATGGATCAGATGTACATTCCGGTGCATCGCCACTGGCGGCTTAACGAGCGCCATTATGGCGCTCTGCAGGGCCTGAATAAGGCCGAAACGGCCGCCAAGCATGGTGAGCAGCAGGTACTGATCTGGCGGCGCAGTTTCGATATTCCGCCCCCCCCCCTGGATGAAAAGGATGAACGGCATCCGGCCTTTGATCAGCGCTATCGGGAGCTGGACCGGCGCGTATTGCCGAAGGCGGAAAGCTTGAAAGATACGATCGATCGCGTTTTGCCTTACTGGCATGATGCGATTGTGCCCGCCATCCGCTCCGGCAAGCGGGTGCTGGTGGCCGCACACGGCAACAGTCTGCGGGCATTGGTCAAATATCTGGATAATGTTTCCAACGAGGCGATACTCGAACTCAATATTCCCACTGGATTGCCTCTGGTTTATGAGCTGGACCAGAATCTGCGTACGATTAAAAGCGAATACCTGGGAGACGCGGAAGAGGTGGAGCGTTTGAAACGCGCTGTCGCGAATCAAGGTAAGGCGAAGTAAATGGCTTAAGCGCCAATATCAGTGGAAACGCGTACATTTTATTTTATTGCGTCAACTACTGACCGGTAAACCATGGACTATACTGAGTTCGTCTACCCCTCCAAAAGATACACACGTCTTTACCGCCCTGTCTGTAGTCAGGGCGTTTTTTTATCTGTATGGGCCGCGAAGGCATGCCAGCCGCCAAGGAAAGCGTATTTGTGGAACTGACCAGCCTGGGTTGGTCCGAGCAATGGGCATCAGAGCTGCAAAGCTACGGCTCTGCACGCCTGGTCCGCATTACAGCCCGTCACAAAGGCTTTTTCGGCGCCATTTCGCCCGAAGGCCGTGAATTTCACTGTTATCTACCGGGTCGCCTGCAGTACCAGGCAGCCGCCGGTGAACTGCCGGCAGTGGGAGACTGGTGCGTTCTTGAAGCCGAATTCATTGACGAAAGCGGTAAACCGGCTGCTGCCATCACACAGGTATTGCCGCGACGTTCAAAGATATCGCGGCTTGCCTCGGGCCATGAAACCGAGGAGCAGGTGCTGGCGGCGAACGTGGATTTCTGTTTCATCGTGACCTCGGCCAACCGGGAATTCAACATCAAGCGCCTGCATCGTTATATGTTGATTACCCGCCGCGGCGGTGTCGAACCGGTGTTGGTATTATCGAAAATCGATATTGCCCAGGATCTGCCCTCCATCGAACGTGATTTGCAGGAAAATTTTCCGGATCTCAACGTCATCATGTCGAGCGTGCCGTCGAACCGGGGCTTGGGTGAGATCAAAGACCGCTTGAAGACCGGTAAAACGGGAGTTTTCATTGGATCCTCCGGGGTTGGTAAATCGACATTGGTAAATGCCTTGTTGCAACGTAACGAACAACGGACGCGTGAAATCAGGGCAAACGACGATCATGGCCGCCATACCACATCGTCAGCCGCTTTGCTGTTTATGCCGGAAGGAGGCATGATCATCGATACTCCCGGGTTGCGCGAGATCCACGTCTACGGTGACAGCGAGGACCTGGAAAGGACTTTTGAAAAACTGCAAATCTTTGCCCGGAACTGCAAGTTCCGCGACTGTACGCACACCGCTGAACCGGATTGTGCTGTACGAGCCGCCCTGGGGAGCGGGGCATTGCCGAGCGAGGAGTATCAAAACCACCTGAAGCTGCAAAAGGAATTGGGACATTCCAGGCGCCAGGTCGACCAGCGTGCCGCAGCGAAGGAAAAAAAACGTTGGAAACAGGTTACAACGGATATGCGCAAGAAGCGCAAATTCGAGGAAAAGGATTAATCCAGTTTAAGCCGGTCAGATTGTTGATGCGTGTCTGAATAATGCGGAGAGAATTAAGTGTCAGATAAAACCCGCTGTCTGTGGCCGGGCAATGATCCTGTCTATATCGATTATCACGATACCGAATGGGGCGTTCCAGTCCACGACGAGCGCTTGTTGTTTGAATTCCTGATACTGGAAGGGGCGCAGGCTGGCTTGAGCTGGATCACCATCCTCAAGCGGCGTGCAGGATATCGCGAGGCTTTCGACAATTTCGAGGCCGAACGCGTCGCGCGCTTCAGTAAACGCAAGATAGAGTCATTGCTGAAAAACACCGCCATTATCCGTAACCGCCTGAAAATCGAAAGCGCGGTGAAAAATGCCGCGGCCTTTTTGCGAATACAGGATGAGTTCGGAGGTTTTGCCGGTTACCAATGGGGGTTTGTCGGCGGCAAACAGCTGCAGAATAATTGGGGCAGCATGAAAGAAGTGCCGGCACGGACCGATATTTCGGATGCTTTGAGCCGCGACCTGAAAAAACGGGGATTCAGTTTTGTCGGTTCCACCATCATGTATGCTCATATGCAGGCGGTCGGGATGGTGAACGACCATCTGGTCAGCTGTTTCCGTCACAAGCAGCTATCCGGAAGGCGCCGGAAAAAATAAAACATAGCGGCCGTTACGGCCGCGGCCGGCGGTTCAATCTTTGTCCTTGGGGCTGCCTTTGTCAGGGCGATCTTCGGAGTGAAGGCTTGAGAATTTTTTCTGCTGTTCAGGCGTCAACAGCGCGTAAAGTCCCGCCATTTCAGTGACCCTCAGTCGGGCCAGTTCCGCGGCGATTTCGCCATGCTTGTCGGCAAGCTGAGAAGCCTTTTCTTCCGTATAAGCGCCGGAGGCGACCAGTTCGTGCATTTGCCTGTTATTTTCCCGCAGCGCATTGCGCTGAGTCTGATACGAGGCCCGGTTTTTCTCTTGTAATGTTTTGAACTGTTGCTGTTGATTTTCACTCAGTCCCAGACGCTCCGACATCTTGCGCATGGGATTGAAATGCGTCACATGATGAGCCCCATTCTTGCTTTCGCAGCGGCTATCGTCTTTTGACGCATAGGAGTCCGCGCCAGTAGAGCGCAGGCGAGTAAAGTCAGACAAGCCGGTATCATTTGGCGCATAAGGTTTCTCCATCGAAATTTTTCGGATGGCGGAGGAGCCGCCGCTGCAAGCAGAATCTTCGGCAGCGATAACGCCCCTTAAGTTCAATGACAACTTTAAAATCTCACGATCTGATCGTGGGCCGAACGGCGATATCCGGGATCAATGGCTTCGCCCTAGTGACAGGGCTCCGGGTCCGTGCGCAACAATCATCAGAAAACCGCCCGCAATGGCGAAATTTTTCAAAAACATGATGATTTGCAGCTGATCGGACAGGTTCCAGTGGAAAAGAAAGGCCGACAGCATGCAGAAACCGGCCAGCAGGAATGCGGCCTCACGCGCGCGCCAGCCGAGAACGACCGCGAGCGAACCGAAAACTTCCAGCACGATAACGGGATAAACCAGAATGCCGGGTACGCCCATCGCTTCCATATATTGCTGGGTCCCCTGGATTCCGGCGGCTTTCTGGATTCCGGAAATGATGAAGATCAGGCACAACAAAATGCGGCCGACCGGTGCCGCCAGTTTGCAAAATATGCTCATGGTTATGCTCCTTCCTTAAGTTGAGGCAAGACGTGGATGGGAAGTGCCATAACCATAGCATGGCAAGGTTGAATGGGTATCGCCAATCTGAAAAAGAAAGGAGACCGCATAAGCCAGCGGTCTCCCTATGCACACGCTCAAGCCGACAGGCGACCTGCTGAGAGAGCGGGATGCCTTGATGCCGACAGCGCAAAGGCCCCGCTACCCAGCAGTGTCTGCGCGGCCGCCAGTACGCTGAGATATAGCGGATATTCCCAGCCGCCGCCCGCGTTTGAAAATACCCAGCCGTTGCCGCCATGCGCCCAGGTCGCGCCGAGCAACACCGGTATCAGAGCGGCTGCCGCCTGACGCGTGCCGATGCCCAGCACCAGCAGGACTCCGCCTGTCGTTTCCATTGCGAATACCAGATAGGCGAGCACTCCAGGCAAACCGATGGACTCAAAAAAAGCAGCGGTGCCCGCCAGAGTGTATGTAAAGTACTTGAGCAGCACGCTATGAGCGATAAACATGACGCCCAGGCTTATGCGCAACAGCGCGATTCCATAATCAATCGATAGTTGTTCTCGTTTCATGTTCTTCTCCTTGTACATCCGGCGGCCCGCCGGCTACGAAAAGGATTAATTAAAGTTGCGTCAGGCCGAAGCCGCCAACTGCTCGATGCGATAACCTTTGGCCTCCCATTCGGCCCATCCGCCTTCGACCTCCATCACCTGATAACCTTGGCGCGTCAGTTCCATCGCCGCTTCGGCAGCCAGGTGGCAGGTCTGGCTGTAGCAGTACAGATAATTGATGCCCGTCTTGCTCAAGCCTTTGGGATTCTGCCATTTGCCCTTGGGCAGATTGACTGCGCCGGGTACATGGCCGCGCGCATAATCGGCGGGATAGCGCACGTCGACCACTGTGAAATCCCCCTTGTTCCGCTGGATAATCCCGTCCAGCTCGTGGACTCCGGTCGTAAAGGCGATTTTGTCGCGGAAATATTCATGTGCTTTTTGCAAATCGTAGTTACTCATTGGTGACTCCTCGGTTTTCAGATTAAAGGACGGCTTTGTGCCGATCGAGGGCCAGTATAGGCTCCGCGAGGATTTTGATAATCAGGTAAAAAGGAATAATATTGTTCACATATATAAACAATAGAGTACCTGCAGAAAATGGATAATTTGACTGATCTGGCGGTATTCGTGCGTGTAGTGGAACTTGGCAGTTTCACTGCCGCCGCCAGCGCACTGCAAATTTCCAAGGCCGCCGTGAGCAAGTATGTGGCAAGGCTGGAACAGAGGCTGGGCGCGCGCCTGTTGCAGCGGACCACGCGCCGGCTCACTCTTACGGAGGCCGGGGATACATTGTTCCGCCGCGGTTCGGCCGCGTTATCTGAACTGGCCGATGCCGAAAGCGAGGTAGCCCGGCTGACCGGAACGCCGCGCGGGCATCTGCGGGTGGCGGCGCCCGTGTATTTTGGAGAATCTCATGTGGCGCCGTTGCTGCATAAATTCCGTGCTCGCTACCCGGACATTACCCTGGACCTGGATTTTGATAATCGATTCGTCGATTTGATAAAGGAGCGTTTTGATCTCGCGTTGCGCATTACAGCGCTCGAGGACTCGAACCTGGTCGCTCGCCCGCTCGCGCCCTGTCCCCAAGTGGTATGCGCGGCGCCGGCGTATCTTGCGAAACATGGGGCTCCGGTCTCGCCGGCCGATCTGCGAAACCATGATTGCCTGAGTTACAGCCTGGACCGTACGCCCAAGGAATGGCGTTTCCGGAGCGCGCGCGGACGCTGGACCGCCGTCAACGTAAACGGGCCGATCCGCTGCAACAACGACATTGCGCTCAAGCAGGCCATGCTGGATGGACTGGGTTTACGCCAGATCCCGCGCTTCATCGTGAAGTCCGAGCTGGATCGAGGCGCACTGGTGGAAGTGCTGGCGGATTACGAATCGCCCCCACTTAACATTTACGCAGTGTATGCAACACGCCGTCAACTCTCGCCCAAGGTGCGAGTGTTCGTGGATTTTCTGGTCGCCGAATTTCATAACGGCGCATGGAACACCCGGCTTACGGTTCTTCCGCAGGCATAGGTATCTGAAGCTTTTCAATCGAATCCCTGTCATACATATTCTCCGGGAAATTTTATGCCCGACGTTGCAACATCGATAAAGGAGAAGTGCATATGACAGGAAAGCTTAAATACGCAGTGACCGGATGCGGGCTGGTTCTTGCAAGTTCTTTGGCATTGGCCAATCAGAACTGGGAGGAAAAGGATGCCAATAAGGACGGAAGGATATCAAGAGCGGAATTTATCACGGCTGCGGAAGAAGAATTCAGTTCCATGGATACCAATAACGACAGCGTCCTTTCTCAAAATGAGTTTGACGAACACAGCGAGCACATGCAGGACAAGTATAAGTCCAGGGAAAAAGACAGCTAAGACTTTTTCCTGATATAAAACCGGGCGTGCGCTGCGTCGCGGCCCGGTTATGGCAACGCCCGGATGCTGCCCGGATATCCGTTGAACTCTCAAACCCGCGACGCGGTGCTGCGTCAGCCTGTAGTGTGCGCGTTACTGCGCGTAGGCCGCTGGTTGCGGGACAGCGGTTACCATTTTATAACCGTCACGCCCTCGACCCATGCGCGAGTACTGCGGCGTGCCTTCGGCCCGGCGGAATCGCTGGCGGATATTTTCGGCTGGAACCTGCCGTTCAACCCGGATTTACTGCCGCCGCACATACTGTGCGAATTGAATATCGCCAATGTGGTGGAGCGGAGCGACAACAATCTCTTGCGAATGAGAATACGTTTTTCAACGCTGGGAGATTCGTTGTTTTTGCATTCGGGTTACCCCACTGCCGAAGCCGACAGTGTCTTTTTCGGACCCGACACTTACCGATTCGCCGTCCTGATCGCCCGCACGCTTCCCTTGTTGCATGTGAATGCAATCCACCGTATCGCGGATATCGGTTGCGGCACGGGCGCAGGCGCGATTATCACTGCAAAATTACTCGGCGAACCGGCGCGGCAATTGTCGCTGACGGATATAAATCCGCTGGCATTAACATATGCAGCCGTCAACCTCGCCCTCGCGCAAACCCCCCATGCCACGCTGCGCTGCGGGGATTTGTACGAACCCGTCGACGGCACACTCGATTTGATTATCGCCAATCCGCCCTATCTGCTGGATCCCGAGGCGCGGCATTATCGCCATGGCGGGGGCGAACTCGGAGACGGGCTTTCACTGCGGATCGTCCGTGAAGGACTGTCGCGCTTGGCCGCCGGCGGGACGCTGATTCTGTATACCGCATCCGCCATTGTCGGCGGAAAAGACCGGCTGTACGAAGCGTTCGGCCGCATGCTTGACTCCGATCACGATCTGGAGTGGAACTACGGTGAACTGGATCCAGACGTATTCGGCGAAGAACTTGATAAAGCGGCCTATCGCAGGGTCGAACGCATCGCTGCGGTCTCGCTGCTAGTATGCAAGAACAGATCGGGCGGACGGCCCGCATGAGATTTTTGGGTATTGGCGAGTATTGCAGTCTGGGCGACATGTACTATCGACTCGCCGGAGCCGGACACGAGGTTCGGGTTTATATCGAAACGCCGGAAGCACGCGACATATATGGCGGAATGCTGCAACAGACGCCGCATTGGTATCTGGAGTTGGATTGGGTGCGCGCCGCCGGGAAAGATGGAGTAATCATATTTGAGTCCGCGCTCAAGGGAGCGATCCAGGACCGGCTGCGCCGGGACGGTTTTCAGGTGATCGGCGGCAGCGCTTTCGGTGACAGGCTTGAGAATGAGCGCGCCTTCGGGCAGGAAATCCTGCGCGCTCTCGGCTTGCCGACCGCGCGTGTTTTCAGGCATACCGATTTTGCGGCGGCCATTGATTTTGTGCGTGCCGCGCCCGCACGCTACGTTTTCAAGCTTAACGGTTCTGACAACCCGCGCAGCCGCAATTATGTGGGCGAAATGGACCACGGGGAGGACATGATCGCCCTGTTGTCATTGCAGCAGGCGCAGTGGCCTGCGCATGCCGGCCGGCCGGATTTTGTTTTGATGGAATATATCAGTGGAATCGAAGTCGGGGTGGGGGCCTATTTCAACGGGAGATACTTTCTGCGCCCCGCTTGCCTGGACTGGGAGCACAAACGCTTCTTTCCCGGCGAACTGGGCGAGCTTACGGATGAGATGGGAACGGTCGTGACTTATCGGGGCGCGGAACGCATCTTCGAAATGACGCTGGGACGGACCGAAGAATTATTGGCTAAGCACGGCTACCGCGGATATATCAATCTGAACCTGATTGCGAACGAACGTGGGCTGTGGCCGCTGGAATTCACCAGCCGTTTCGGCTATCCCGGTTTCGCCATTTGCGAAACCCTGCATACGGCGGGCTGGGACGAGTTCTTATGTCGAATGCTGCGCCATGACAGAGGAGAGCTGCCCACGGCGGCGGGATTCGCGACCGGCGTGGTGCTGACCTTGCCCCCATACCCGCATGGGTATGGTTACGAAGTGCTGTCTAAAGGCGTTCCGGTGTCATTCAAGGGCGAACTGACGCCGGCAGAACGTGCACGCCTGCATTTTTCGGAAGTCGCTCTGAACGGCGACCGGCTGGTCAGCAGCGGCATGATGGGTTATATCGGTGTCGCCGCCGGCGCCGGCGCGGCCGTGGAGCAGGCCGGCGCCCAAGCGCTCGCGCTGGCACGCAAGGTTGTAGTCCCCAACTTGCGTTATCGTAACGACATCGGCGCGCGCGTAATCGAGCGCGACCTCGCGGGCCTCAAGGAGCTGGGGTTTATTGAATAGAAAATATTCTCTCGCAAAGAACGCGGAAACGCTTGGTCAAAAAACTTTTATGCGCTTTTATGCCCGGAGTATGCGGAGATCGCTATACAATGCTGCCGGAATATACAACGAGCTGCATTGCGTTCTTCGATTGCTCCGCGCATACATTATGCCGGCGCGTCTTGGCATGCTCAGAGAGACAAAAGGGGTGCTTCAGTGTTTGACTCTGGCGCCAAGACCGAAATGCTCACGATAGTATTGAAAGCAGCGCGCTCCGGCCGCCAGCCGCATTAACGCACCCTCGGCGATCGGTCGCGCGATTCGTGGATTCGCCTGCACCAGCGAGTACAGCACCTCATCATTCCATTTTATGGAGTGGCGCACATCCAGCGTGACATGCACCTGGAAGTAAAGACGGGCGTGCACCGGAACCTGCAAACGCTTGAGGCCCTCATTGACGTGAGTGACTCTGGAGGGCGCCGTCATTTCAATCGCCCCCAGCGCGCCTATTGCCTGGTAGGCGTACCGCCGGTTGGCGGCCAGGCCCACCATCAAATTCGAAAGCGCGAGTGATTGCCATACCGTGTGTTCCACGACGGGTGCGAGCTTGAGTTCATCTATGACGGCCGCCAGCAGTTGGCCGTGCATACCGCGTTCGTTGCCGCATCCCATCTCATCCCAGTAATTGCGTGCCATTTCCAGTTTTGCGCGAATCGGCAGCTTGACCTGGGTCATCGCTACCAGGTCGTCGAATCCTGCTTCACCCGCCGCTTCCTGGGAAAGAAACCAGCGCATCTGTTGCAGGGTGGCCTCGCCGGCGAGCCAGGGAAACAGAGGGTCGCCTTGCCCGGGACCATAGCTGTTGAGGCTTTCGAACCAGTGGACGAAGGCTTTCGGTTCATGCGGTGCTTGTTGCGCGGCTTCCTGAACCGCTTCGCGCTCCAGTTCGATGAATGCGCCTTCACGCGCACGCATTTCGGCTTCTACCTGGATATCGTGTACCCAGTCCCGATGTATGTATCCCGGTGCGAGGCGCAGGGCGTTGAAGCGCGCGAGCGCCGAGTGGAAGCGGTGTAGACGCTCGGCTTCGCTCAGCTCCGCATCGCCTTCATCCATTTCATGATACAGGCGTTGCAGCGCAAAGGTTTGAATCGAGCGTATTTGTGTTTCTGTCCTCACTGGAACCTCATCCTTGCTGGTTGTCCGGAAAATTGTAAGCTGGCTCGCCGCGGCGAAGGCTATATCAATTAAGTACGAAAGTGATTTTCAGAATGACCCGGTAGCCGGCTACTTTCTGGTCATTGACCATGACTTGCTGCTCCTTGATCCAGGCGCTTTGTATGTTTTTCAAAGTCTGGCCCGCGCGTTCTATGCCCTGACGTATGGCATCTTCAAAACTTTTCTGGGAATCGGCGCTGATCTCGATAATTTTTGCGACACTCATAATCCATGCTCCATTTAATCCGTGTTTATCCGGTTCGTGCACATCCATTCCGGGAAAGCGGAACAATATACCGCTTTCAGAAAATGACCGAAATTTACGACAAGTAAACAACTTGTTTTTATCCATCGCGTCCGAATTTGTTGCTGCATTTTTAAAATCGGCGCCGATAACAGGTGGCTCTCCGTTATGAAAATCCGTCCACCGGGTTTTATGGCTTGTACAGCCCAGGGCAAAATACGATATATCGTGTTTTCTGGCGCATGGGGCCGCGCGGATTCTGATGACGCCCTTGCGGGATCAGGAGGAGTCCTGAGGGTTTTGAAAAAGTACGGAGTTTATTTCTTGTTACGATAGCGCCTGCGCAAGCCCGGCAGCTGGGCGAAGCTTCCCCCGTTGCCCGGGATATCGCTATTGGCCGCAACGCGGACATTGGCCCGCGGATTGGGTTCATAACCCATGAAACGGGAAGCTTCTTCACTGGTCAGGGGTTTGGCGATGTAATAGCCCTGGCCGAAATCGCAGCCGTAGGAGCGCAACAGCTGGTACTGCTGCTCGGTCTCGATGCCTTCGGCTACTACCATGATGTTCAAGCTATGGGCGAGGGAGATGGTGGCTTTCACTATTTCGACCGCGCTGCCGCCGCCTTCGCCAAGCTGGGTGATGCCGTTGACGAACTTGCGGTCGATCTTCAGCACTTGCACCGGCAACTGGTCCAGATAACTGAGCGAGGAATAACCGGTGCCGAAATCGTCGATCGCAAGCTCGATGTTTCGGGCATGCAGCTCGTCCAGCAGCAGGTTCATCGATTCGCTGTTTTCCATCAAGGTGCTTTCCGTCAGTTCGAGTTTCAGCAATCGGCTGTCGATGCCGGTTTCCTTGAGCATGAGATCGACCTGCGCCAGAAAATAGGACTGGTTGAGTTCGAGCGAGGACAGGTTGATGGCGATGGTCGGCGGTTTTTCGAGTTTGTATTCCTTGATCCATGCGGAGAGCTGGGTGCAGGCCTGCCGCAACACCCATGCGCCCAGCGAAAATATCAAACCGGATTCCTCGGCAACCGGGATGAACTTGTCGGGTGGAATCAGACCTTTGTCGGGATGCAGCCAGCGCGCAAGCGCCTCAAAACCGATCAGACGCCCGGTCTGCAGGTTGACGATCGGCTGATAGGCCAGGAACAGCTGGTCCTGTTCCAGCGCCTGATACAGATCGGCTTCCAGTTGCGCCATTTCCAGGGTTTGCTCGCGCATCTCCGAATCGAAGATCTGATAGGTGCCGCGGCCGCGTTCCTTGGCTTTGTACATCGCAATGTCGGCATCGCGCAGGATCTGGCCGGGATAAGCATATTGATCCTCGCAGAAGACCAGACCGACGCTGACCTTGAAAAACATCAGGTTTTTCTCAACCTGGAAGGGTTCGTTGAATTCCCGGATGATTGTGTCGCAGATTTCGATAACTTCGTCATCGGAACCGACGTGTTCCACCAGAACCGTGAACTCGTCGCCGCCGAGGCGCGCTGCCTTGTATTGAGGCGGCAACAACGCCTGCAGACGCTTCGCCGCGGAGACCAGGATGAAGTCGCCAAGTTGGTGGCCATGCGTATCGTTGATCTGCTTGAAGCGGTCGCCGTCCAGGAACATCAGCGCGAAGCGGTAGTTCCGGTCGGATTTGACGCGCTTGATCTGCTCGTCGAGGCGCTCCAGCAGCCACAGGCGGTTCGGCAGGCCGGTCAGTGCGTCGTGGTAGGCGATATGGAACAGCTTGGCTTCCGCGGCGCGTCGCTCCTCGATTTCGATGGAGAGCGCTCTTTCGGCGGAACGCCGCTCCTCGATTTCGACGGAAAGCGCCTTTTCGGCGGCGCGTCGTTCCTCGATTTCCATCGAAAGCGCTTTTTCACGCTGCCGGATTACTCGCAGCCGCCAGATTGTGAAGCCGTATACGGCATACAGGCCCAGCGCGACCGCCAGCAAGCGCGCCCACCAGGTCATCCACCAGGGCGGGATGATCACGAGATCCAATTGCGCGCCCTGTTCATTCCATACGCCGTCGTTGTTCGAGCCGATCACTTTGAACTGATACTTCCCCGGATCGAGATTGGTGTAGCGCGCGCGGCGCCGGCTGCTGTCGACCTCGGTCCAGCTTTTCTCCAGTCCGTCCAGGCGGTAACGGTAACGGTTCTTGGTCGGCGAAATGAAATCGAGCGCCGAGAATTCGAAAGTCACGTCGCGCTGGTCATATGGCAGCACCAGCTTGTCGAGCAGATTGATCTGCTTTGGCAGGTATGGCGATTCACCCGGGACTACCTGTTTCTGGAAGAGCTCAAGCCCCGTCAACACGATATTCGGCGCATGCGTATTGCGGGGAATGTGCTCCGGGTCAAACAGCACCAGACCGTTGGTGCCACCGAAGTACATGAGCCCGTCGCGGGACAGCAGGTGGCTGTAACGGTTGAATTCGTTGCCGCGCAGCCCGTCGAACTTGTCGAAGGTTTCGAAGACCTCCGTGCGCGGATCAAAACGGACTATGCCGCTGCGTGTTCCCATCCACAGATAGCCGCGTTTGTCCTGTTCGATGGAGGCGACAAACGGGTCCACCAGCCCGTTCGTTTTAGTGTAATGCCGCACCTTGCCGGTGGCCGTGTCGTAGCGGAACAGGCCTTCCGAGGTCGCGATCCACATCATGCCTTGAGGGTCTTCGTACAGGTCGAAAACTTCATATTTTTTATCCTTGGAGAGCGCGACATCGGTGAAATGTCCGGTGGCGGGATCATACTTTTCCAGGCCCAGGTAACCGCCTACCCAGCGGTAGCCCTGACGACTGGCTTCGATGGCGTTGATCGAGCTGCTGAGCAAGCCGGAAACGCCGTCCTTGAAGTGATAGGAAATGAATTCGCCGGTTTCCGGGTTGAAGCGCTGCAAACCGAAGTTCCAGACGCTCAGCCACAGCCAGCCGTTTTTATCCTCGGCAATCTGGAAAATATTGTTATTGCGCAGGGTGCGGTTTTCCGGCGCCGTCGGGTCATGCTGATAACGGATAAAGGAGCCGGTTTTCGGGTCGAAACGATTCAATCCCCCAGCCCAGGTGCCGGCCCAGATCCTGCCCTTGCTGTCCTGCTCCAGCGACAGCACGCTGTTGGTGCTGAGGCTTCGCGGATTGTCCGGGTCATGGAAGTATTTGGTGATTTTTCCGGTTTTCGGATCGTAGCGGTTCAGTCCTCCGCCGTCGGTGGCGATCCAGATATTGCCGTCGCGGTCCTCGAGCAGGTCCAGCAACAAGTCCCAGGACAACTGATGGTCGCCGGGTCCTGCCCCGATGGTGATGAATTTTTCCAGGTGCTCGCTGATCCGCTGCACCCCGAAAGAGTTTATGCAAAACCACAGCGAGCCGTCCTGGTCTTCGTAAATTTCATTGATGGCGCCCGGGCCGAAGGCGCCGGGTTCGGTGGCGGACGCCGGGATATGGATAAAGTCATCGCTTTGCGGCTGATAGAGATGCACGCCCATTTTGTCGGTCCCGATCCAGACGCGGTCCTTGCTGTCGATAAAAACAGCGGTCAGGATATTGGTGCTGAGCGAGTGCGGGTTGTCCTTTTCGCGCTGGTAGCGGCGGTATGTTCTCTTCCTGGTATCGACCACGTACAGACCGCTTTCGGTGACCATCCAGACCTTGCCGTTCCGGTCCATCGCGAGCCCCGATGTTGACGACATTAGCGCCTGGCCCAGCTCTTTTACGCTGTAAAAGCGACTGATTTCGAAAGTTTTGGTATCGAAGCGGTAAAGTCCGGTTTCGGCCGTCATCCAGAGTATGGAAGGATCCGCGCTGTCATTGATGATATCGGTAATGTTATCGGGAACTTCCGCGGCGTTGTCTTCGGGTTGATAGATGATTTTTCGTGTATGAACATCGAAACCGACCAGGCCGACGCGTGCCGCCGAAAGCCACAGGATATGTCCAGGGCCTTCGGCCATGCCCCAGATCGCGCCGCCGCCGGTCACCGCGTAATTATCGAAGGTCTCGTTGTCCGGGTTGTAGGTACTCAGCATGTGGTTGCCGATCCACAGCCTGCCTTCGGAATCGATCAGAAAGCTCTGAACCAGATTGGCGCTCAGGCTGTGCGGGTCGTCGGGATTGTTATTGAAGACGGTGTATTGGTAGCCGTCGTAACGCATCAGTCCGTTATCGGTTCCCACCCACAGATAGCCCATCGCATCGCGACGCACAGCGTTGATCAGTCCGCGGTTGAGCGTGCTCTCCAGATGCAGAGGGTTGACCTTGAAACGCGCGGGATGATTGATATTAGGCGCCGCAACGACCCGTCCGGCCGCAATCAGCAGCAAGGCTACCGCCATACAAGCTCTGTACCTTGGACGGGCTGTCATCTCGGAGAGGCCCCATGGGTTTTTCTTTTATTATTAATATATTAGTCGGTTCTGTTAGAAATGGATTTAGCCAGTGTGGACACGTATCAACATAACAATGCTGTTCGTCCGATTGCTCTGCGCAGATAATTGAAAAACCTCATTAATGCTCTGTCGGAGCGCTCTGCCGTCCGTTATGCCTTACTGCGGAAGCGCCGGCGCGTCCCGGGGGTGAGCTTCGGGAATTTGCCGGTGTTGCTGAGAATATCGCTGTTGGCCGCGACCTGAACATTAGCTTTGGGATTAGGCTGCTGGCCCATGAAGCGCGCGGCGTCCTCGCTGCTGAGCGGCCTGGCGATGTAATAGCCCTGGCCGAAGTCGCAACCGTAGGACTTCAGCAACTGGTACTGCTGCTCGGTCTCGATGCCTTCGGCCACCACCATGATGTTCAGGCTGTGCGCGAGCGAAATAGTCGCCTTCACGATTTCGACCGCGCTGCTGCTGCCTTCGCCGACCTGGGTGATGCCGTTGACGAACTTGCGGTCGATCTTCAGCACCTGCACCGGCAACTGGTCCAGATAGCTGAGCGAGGAATAACCGGTGCCGAAATCGTCGATCGCCAGCTCGATCTGGCGCAGGCGCAACTCGTCCAGCAGCAGGTTCATCGACTCGCTGCTCTCCATCAGGGTTGTCTCCGTCAATTCGAGTTTCAGCAGCCGGCTGTCAATGCCGGTTTCCTTGAGCATATGGTCCACCTGCGCCAGGAAGTACGACTCTTTCAGTTCGAGCGAGGACAGGTTAATGGCGATGGTCGGCGGTTTCTCGAGTTTGTATTCCTTGATCCAGGCGGCGAGCTGGGTGCAGGCCTGCCGCAGCACCCACGCGCCGAGCGTAAAAATCAGGCCTGACTCCTCGGCGATGGGAATGAACTTGTCGGGCGGGATCAGGCCCTTCTCGGGATGCCGCCAGCGCGCCAGGGCTTCAAAGCCGCTCAGGCGTCCGGTCTGTAGATTGACGATTGGCTGATAAGCCAGGAACAGCTGGTTCTGTTCGAAAGCCTTGTACAGGTCGGCTTCGAGTTGGGCCACTTCCAGCGCTTGTGCATGCATTTCGGAGTCGAAGATCTGGTAGGTGCCGCGGCCGCGTTCCTTGGCTTTATACATGGCGATGTCCGCGTCGCGCAGAATCTGGCCCGGATTGGCGTATTGATCCCTGCAGAATACCAGCCCCACGCTGACCTTGAAGAACAGCGGATTTTTTTCCACCTGGAAGGGCTCGGTGAAGGCGCTGATGATGCGGTCGCAGTATTCGATGACTTCGTCTTCGCTGCCGACGTTTTCCACCAGCACCGTGAACTCGTCGCCGCCGAGGCGCGCGACCTTGTATTGTTCCGGCAGCTGCGACATCAGCCGCTTGGCGGCGGAGACCAGGATGAAGTCGCCGAGCTGGTGGCCGTGCGTGTCGTTGATCTGCTTGAAACGGTCGCCGTCGATGAACATCAGCGCGAAGTGGTAGCCGTTCTCCGTCTGGACGCGTTTGATCTGCTCATCGAGCCGTTCCAGCAGCCACAGCCGGTTCGGCAGGCCGGTCAGTGCGTCGTGATAGGCGATATAGAACAGCTTCGCTTCCGCGGCGCGCCGCTCCTCGATTTCGACGGAGAGCGCCTGTTCGCGCCGCCGGATCACCCGCAGACGCCACATCGTGAAACCGTACATGGCGTACAGACCTAGCATCACCGCCAGCGCGCGCGCCCACCAGGTCATCCACCAGGGCGCGATAATCACCAGATCCAGTTTCGCGCCCCGCTCGTTCCATACGCCGTCGTTGTTCGAACCCGCCACCTGGAACTGATATTTGCCCGGATCGAGGTTTGTATAGCGCACCCGGCGGCGGCTGCTGTCGACCTCGGTCCAGTCTTTCTCCAGGCCCTCAAGGCGATAGCGATAGCGGTTTTTGTTCGGCGCTATAAAATCGAGCGCGGTGAATTCGAAAGTCAGGTCGCGCTGGGCATACGGCAGCAACAGCTTGTCGAGCAGGTTGATTTGCCGGGGCAGGTACGGCGATTTGCCGGGCGTGACCCGCTTTTGAAACAGCTCAAGCCCCGTCAGCGCGATATTGGGTACACGGGTATTACGCGGGAGATTCTGCGGATCGAATATGACCAGTCCGTTGGCGCCGCCGAAATACATGGTGCCGTCACGGGAAAAAAGATGGCTGAAACGGTCGAATTCGTTGGCCGGCAGGCCGTCGAATTTGTCGAAGGTCTCAAACGTTTCCTGCGCCGGATCGAACAGCGCCAGCCCGCCGCGGGTACCGAGCCACAGACGGCCGCTTTTGTCCTGTTCGATGGAGGCTACAAACAAATCGGGCAGACCGTCGACGACGGTATACTGTTTGACGGCGCGGGTTTCGGGATTGTAGCGGATCAGGCCTTCCGAAGCTCCCACCCAGAGCAGCCCTTGAGGATCCTCATACAGATCGAATATTTCGAGGTTCTCCTTGGCCAGCGGCACTTGAGTAAAGCGCTGCGTCTTCGGATCGAACGTTTCCAGGCCTTTGTAACCGCCGATCCAGCGGTAACCATAACGGCTGCTCTCATTGGCGTTGATTGAATTATTGATCGGGCCGGAGGCATCGCCTTTGGCATTATAGTAGTAGGCCTTAAACTCTCCGGTCGCGGGGTTGAAACGCTGCAAGCCCCGATTCCAGATGCTCAGCCACAACCAGCCCTCCTCGTCTTCCGCAATCTGGAAAATATTATTATTGCCGGGAGTGCGGTTTTCCGGCGCCGTCGGATCGTGCAGATACCGGACGACTTCGCCGGTCTTGGGGTCCATACGGTTCAAACCGCCCGCCCAGGTGCCGGCCCAGATCATGCCGTGACGATCCTCGGTCAGAGACAGCATGCTGTTGGTGCTGAGGCTCTTGGGGTTGTCCGGGTCATGGAGGTATTTGGCGATTTTTCCCGTTTTGGGATCGTAGCGGTTCAAGCCTCCGCCGTCAGTGGCGATCCAGACATCCCCGTTCCGGTCTTCGAGCATATCCGACAGCAGGCCCCAGGATAATTGCTGCTCGCTCGGTCCCGCGTCGACGGCGATGAATTTTTCCAAAGACATGCTGATGCGCTGCACTCCGAAGGGTCCCGCGCTGAACCACAGGGAGCCTTGAGCGTCTTCGAAAATTTCATTGATGGCGACCGGACCGAAGGTGCCCGGCTCCGTGGCCGTGGCGGGAATATGGATGAAATCATCGGTTGCGGGCTGATAGAGGTGCACGCCCTGCTTGTCGGTGCCGATCCAGATCCGGTCATGGCTGTCGATAAGAAGCGCCGTCAGGATATCGGTGCTGAGCGCGCGCGGATTTCCTTTTTCCTGCCGATAATGGTGATAGCTCTTGTTTTTCGGATCGATGACAAACAACCCGTTTTCGCTGGTCATCCAGATTTTTCCCTGCCGGTCCATTCTGAGCATCGAGGTGATGACCAGTTGGGCGTGATCCAGTTCGTCCGTGCCATAGATGCGTTGAAATTCGAAGGTTTTGGTGTCGAAGCGGAACAGGCCGGTGGTGGAAGACATCCACAGGATGGAGGGATCGTGGCGGTCGGTGATGAGGTCGGTAATGGTGAGGGGCAGTTTCCATGCCTTGTCATCGGCTACGTTCAACGAGTGGTAGATTATTTCCCGTTTGGTCATATCGAAGCCGATCAGGCCGTAGAGTTCGGTTCCCAGCCACAGTATTTTGCCCGGGCTTTCGGCCATTCCCCAGATTACGTTACCGGCGGTCAGGGGATAGTTATCAAAAGTCTCCGTGTCGCGCTTGAAAACGCTGAGTACCCGCCCGCCAATCCATAACATTCCCTCGGAATCGATCAACATGGTGGAAACCAGACTTGACCCGAGACTGCTGGGGTCCTCCGGGTTGCTGGTGAAGACGGTATATTGGTAACCGTCGTAACGTTTCAATCCGTTGTCCGTGCCCACCCACAGATAACCCGCGGCATCCCGCTGCGCCGTTTGCACCCAGTCGCGGCTGGGACCGCCTTCAAGATAGAGCGTATTGACCTTGAAACGGAGAGGACGCGCGGAGTCATCCGCCATGACAGCGGTTGCCGCCGCGAGCAGCACCAAGGCGACCGTCAGGCGGCTTTTATGCTTTCGGCAGACGTCCATCGATACACAGCCCCATAAAGATTCTTTTCCTGTTATTAATATTAGCCGTTATCGTCAAAAAAATGATTTTCTTGATATAAGGTATGCGCCGGGCGACGATTGACGACACGTTCTCTATATTAAAGAAGAACGAAGCACGGCATGGAAAGTGTCCATCGCAGATGCTCGTATACCGCATAGGCGTCCGCAAGGAACGGCCTGAGCTTGACATTTACGGTTCATCTTGCTCCCGGTTCCTGTTTGGGTAACGTCAAGGGGAACAGGCCGCGGCCAGTATTTCATCCAGATTGAACGGTTGCGCTCCGGCAGCCTGCTGGCATTTCAGACAGGCGCAGACAGGTTCACCTGCCGTCTGGAACGGAATGGATTCCGTGCCGCCCAGCGTTTCAAGGCTCAGGCGCAACGTGGCCATTTCGGAAGCCACCTGACGTTTCAGGTTTTGCAGCGTAACGGGTCCGTCTCCCTGTTCAATATGATTGAGCTGGTCCAGCAGTTTGCGGTTTTTCGCCAATAATCCGTGGCAGATGCGGATGTAGGACTGTTTCAATTCTTCCGCCCGCAGTATATTGTCCGGGGTGTTTATCCCGTTCAGGAACTGCCATTTCGTTTCCGCTTTTTCCCATTCTTTCTGGATCCCGCAGCGCGCCAGATGAATTTTCAGCTTGAGCCCGTCGCGCTCCCGTTTCAGCAGCGCGAGCACTGAAGCCAGGTCGTCGCAACCGCCGCCGGCCGTTTCCTTTTTCATGGCGTATCTGGCGTCCACTGACGCAGCCTCCTGTCGATCCTGATATAAATATAAACGGCGGCGCCCATGCGCGTTTGATGCAGATCAAAATCGGGATTCCGTAATGCAGGGGTGAGGACAGCCGCTCCGGAATCCCTGGCCCAACGCTTCGTATTGCATGCCCGGCTGTCCCGCGTTGCGTTCCGGAGTCGGCCTGGAAAAATCATAAGCCCTAGCAGCCGGCAGCGGCTTGATCTCAGTCAACAAGCCGCGTGTTTTGTCACGCGAATAGACCGTAGAGCGCGCGCCTCATGCGCGCAGCGCATGATGTCCGATACGGACCGCCGCGTACCGATTTCGTTACGGCACGCCGCTTGCCTCCAATGTTCCACCAATCAAATTATTTGAGGAGATATCACTATGGCCGCCATACTGGATGAACCGCTGATGGTAAAACGCATGCCCCTGATCAGTTGGGGCGCGATTTTCGCGGGGTTGTTTTTTGTAATAACTGCAAGCTGGCTGTTATTTTTACTCGGCTCGGCGATCGGCGTCGGCATCGCCGATGCGTCCGACATGCAGGCGTTACAGAAGGGATTCGGCGCGGGCGCCGCGGCCTGGCTGATCGTTACAACCGTGGTTGTGTATTACCTCGGCGCCTGGCTTGCGGCGCGGCTCGCGGGGAATCCCGATAAGGGGAACGGGTTATTGTACGGTCTGGTGGTCTGGAGCGCGGTCGGTGTCCTGATATTGTTGTTGGGTTCCTGGGGCGTCAGCAACGCCATGCAGGCCGGACAATCGCTCTTGAGCGGAGTCGCCACCGCGGCGAAATCGGCCGCGCAAGGCGCCGGCAACGCGGGTTCAGCGGCGGCCAACGCGGCCAGCTCCAATCCACAATTCGTGAACGACATTCAGGCGCTGATCAAGCAGCGCATGGCGGACGCGGTCGCGCAGGCCGGCACCGAAGCCGCGGCCGAGGCGCCCCAGGGCGGCCCGGCTCCGACCCAGGAACAGTTGCGGCAGGCGATCGAAAACATGGATACGGCGACGCTGGCCCAGGTAACCCGCCAACTCGTAGCGGGAAATACTCAGGGCGCCAAGAACGCACTGGCGGCCAACACCAACCTGTCCCCGCAGCAGATCGATACCCTGATCAATGGCGCCTCGCAGGCGGTCAATGAGCGCGTCAACCAGGCCAAACAGCAGTTCGGCCAGACCGTGGAGAAGGTGTCCGATTATACCCAGGGCCTCATCTGGGCGATGTTTTTCAGTTCTCTGCTTGGCCTGGGAGGAGCCTTGTTTGGCGGAGCCATGGGCAGCCGCGGCTACCGGCGCTCCACCACCGCCGTCTAGGGGTTTGCATTGGAGCGAGTTGAAAAAGGCCCTTGAAATAGGCCTTTTTCAACAAACGGCCGGACGCTCCAGGCCCTATCGCCGCGCTTTTTGACCAGGATCAAACCCGGCCGCCGCCCGTGTTCCACAATTACTTCATGTATAGAAACCAGTTTCCCAACCGGGCGGCGGCCGGCCAGGAGCTTGCCCGGGCCCTGCAAAAAATACCGGGAGTCGAAGGCAACGCCGTTGTGCTCGCCATGCCGGCTGGTGGTGAACAAGTGGCGGCGGAAGTGGCTTGTTTGCTTGATGTTCCCCTGTATCCACTTTGTATACGCAAGCTCCGCATACCCGGCCATGACAGTTTGTCGATGGGTGCGCTGGCGCCCGGGGGAGTGCAATGGCTGGATGACGAACTCATTGCCCGGCTTGGCATTGCCGAATCTGTGGTGCAAAACGTAGTGCAAAAGGAAATTCTGGAATTGCAAAGGCTCGACGCCGGCGACTACGCGTACGGCCGGGTCGCCGGCAGCATCGCCCTGATCGTTGGAGACGGGATCTCCGACAATATCCACGATGTGCTGGCCGCGCTTGAATTCGCGCACACACTGAATCCGCAGCGGCTGATTATCGCCTCACCGGTAATCTCAGCCATCTCGGTGGTAAGTCTGTCCGACAAATGCGATGAAATCGTCTGCTTGCATCAACCCGATATGTTCGTAACGGCCGATTACTGGTACGCGCAGAGATTGCAGGCGCTGAAAAACCCTCACGCCTGACCGGCGCGCATCGCGCCGGCGTGATTCCCGATGCCAGGACTTTAACCGGATACCCGCTTGATTTTTTCCAGCAATGCCGGATCCGTCTCGCCCACGCGGCCGCTGCTCATTATCTGCACGCCATCGCGGTCCAGCAGATTGATGCTGGTGGAGTGATTGAATTCACCGTCCGGCAGCCGCTTGAAGCGGATGCCGAGCACGGCGGCGAGTTTGCGCACGCCGGCCGCGTCGGTGCGAGCAAGCTTCCAGCGGGCGGTATCCACTTTCTGATGACGGGCGAGCTCCGCGAGTTTGTCGGGCGTATCCTGTTCCGAGTCCAGGCTGACCAGCAGCACGCGCAGCTGGCCGCGCGTGCGCGGATCCAGCGCGGCTTCGGTCTTTTGCAGGGTTTGTATCGTCAGCGGACAGGCATAGGGGCAGCTCGAGTAAAACATCGCGATCAGAACGGGCTGGCCTTTAAAGACATCCAGCCCGCTGACGGTTCCATCCTGGTCGGTCAAATCGAGCTCTAACTGGTAGAGCGAGTGGCTGTCGAGATTCGCCGGCGTCGCAACGGTCTGAAAAACAATCAGGCAGCAAACCAGCATCAGACGCAGGGTGCATTTCGTTTTCATGGTTTCGTCTCCACGGCGTCCCGCGCGCAGCGGAACCCCAGGTTCTTGGTGGTAAAGCGCGCTTGCAGCGAGCTCAGCATGGCCACGCGCATCAGCACGGCGTAATTTTCTTTCTGTTCAAGGCTCAGGGACCCGGCGCCGCAGAATTCCAGCTTGTCGGCTCCGCCCTGTTCGCGGTTGTCGGCGCCGACCAGCAGTGAGTTGAAATCTTCCACCCATTCCCAGATCAGTCCGTGCAGGTCGCGCACGCCATAGTAGTTGGGCGCATCCTTGCCGACCGCCGCCAGCGGTCCGGCGGAGGGGTTCGAATACCAGTTGAGTATCCGCTGCCGCCATTGCTCGTCAGCGCGGGTATCAGGATGTGTTGCATCGGCCGCGGCTGTGAGTTCCCATTCATACCAGCGCGGCAGCCGCGCGCCGCGCGCTGCGCAGTAGGCGTCGGCGGCGAACCAGCTCAGGTTTACGACCGGTTGCCGCGCCTGCACGGCGTCCGCCAACGTATCCGGCGCCGCCCAATGGGCGAGATAGTTTTCATCCGCGAACAGGGCGCTTACCCGGTCGCGCCGCCATTCCGGATGTTGACGCACGAATTGCAGGAATTGCGCGTTCGTAACCGGCAGCACGTCCAGTTCGAAGCGCGCCACGTGCGCGGTCCTGGCCGTCTCCGAGGGCGGCGCCGCCGAGGCGAAATCGGCCGGGCCCACCACCACCATCGATTTATTTTCCGCCGCAACGGCGGCCGGCGGAATCGATGCTCCGATTCCGCCGGCCGCCAGCAGCAGGAGAGGCAGCAGACGTTTCAATCCGCGGCCCCCGCCGGCCGCGGCGTGGTCGCCCGCAGCTTCGCTACTTCCTCCGCCGTCACTACGCCATCGCTGTTGCCGAAGCTATTCAGCACATAGGTCAGGATATTCGCAATCTCGTCGTCGTTGAGCTGGCTCATCGGCGGCATCACCGAGTTGTATTGATTGCCGTTGACGGTGACCGGGCCGCTGAGACCGTTCAGCACGATGCCGATGGCGCGCCGTTTGTCGGCCATCAGGAAATCCGATTTGGCGAGCGGCGGGAACACGCCGGGCAGACCCTGGCCGCTCTCCTGATGACAGACCGAGCAAGTGCCTTTAAACCGCACGCTTCCCGCGTCGATCTGCTGCTGCTTGTTCAACGTGCCCTGCTGCAAATGCGCGGCGGCCGTGATGATCGGCGCCGGGTCCGCGACCTTGTCGCCGAGATAGACCGAATCGACTTCCTTGCCGCTGTAGACGAGCTTGTCGTCCGCGCCGTCCACCTTGATCATGCCGAGCGCGCCCTTGTTGAAGGCGCGGAAGATCGAATGATCCACCAATATATAGGTGCCGGGCACTTCCAGGCTGAATTCGACGATGGCCGAACCGCCGGCGGGCACCAGCGTCGTCTGCACGTTTTCCTGGAAACGGGTGCCGCCCTCGTAGAACACCTTGTCGAAGACTTCGCCGATCACATGGAAGCTGCTGACCAGGTTCGGGCCGCCGTTGCCGACGTACAAACGCACCCGCTCGCCTTTCCCGGCGCGCAGCGCCTTGTCGCCGACCAGGGCTCCTTCCGAGCCGTTGAACACGACGTAGGTCGCGTTCTCCTCGATCGCCTTCTGCATGTCGAAGGGTTGCAGGCCTTTCTCGCGGTACTTGCCGACCGTGTAGAAGTCGCCTTGCATCACGTAGTATTCGCGGTCGACCGGGGGCAGCCCGCCCGGCGGTTCGATCAGGATCAGGCCGTACATGCCGTTGGCCACGTGCATGCCCACCGGCGCGGTCGCGCAATGATAGACATACAGCCCCTGGTTCAAGGCTTTGAAGGTGAACTGCGATTCGTGCCCCGGCGCGGTGAAACTGCTGGCGGCGCCCCCGCCCGGCCCGGTCACGGCGTGCAGATCGATGTTATGCGGCATCTTGCTGTCGGGATGGTTGCGCAGGTGGAATTCGACGGTATCGCCCTGGCGCACCCGTATGAAACTGCCGGGCACGGTGCCGCCGAAGGTCCAGAAGGTATAGGTGACGCCTTCCGAGATCGGCATCTGCACTTCGTGCACTTCCAGGTTAACGATCACTCGGGCCGGGTAGTCGCGCCGGATCGGCGTCGGTACATGCGGCGGCGAGGTGAGTTCGGCGACGATGGGTTCGCCCCTGGGCGGCCCGAAATCCCCGGCGACCGAACCCCCGGTATCCTGGGCCTGCGGGCTGCAGGCCGCGAGGGCCAGCAGGCACAGCAGGCCGAAAAACGGCCTGCTTCGACCTGGGACCGGCGCCGATACTATATATAAAGGATGGAAAGGCTTGCTCATGACGGACTCCCTCGGATTATTGCTCTATATGACCGAGGTTATCGGAATCGCCGGGCCCGGCCTTAATCTAGATCAAGTCTTTATTATTTATTCCCGTTTAAGCTCCATGCCGGAATGCGGCCCTAAGACCCTGTCAAACAAAGGATTAAGGTCAAAACATGACATTGAAGAACGAACCCCGAAATACGGCGGTGGAACCCGAAATCCCCCTGCAGCCGGCCCTGCACGAGATCTGGGACTCCAAGTACCGGCTGAAGGACCCCGCCGGAGAGCCGGTGGACCGGGATATCGATGCGACCTACCGGCGTGTCGCAAAGGCGGTGGCCGATGTCGAAGCCACTCCCGCCTTGCGCGCCCATTGGTACGAACGGTTTCTGTGGGCCTTGCGGAACGGGGCATTACCGGCCGGACGCATTCTGTCGAATGCCGGCGCCCTCGATTACAAGCCCGCCACCTCCACCATCAACTGCACGGTCTCCGCTACCATCCACGACTCGATGGACGGCATTCTCGGCAAGCTCCACGAGGCCGGCATGACGCTGAAATCCGGCGCCGGCATCGGCTACGAGTTTTCGACCCTGCGCCCGCGCGGCGCGTACGTCTCCGGCGCCGGCTCCCGCACCTCCGGCCCGCTGTCGTTCATGGATATTTACGACCGCATGTGCTTCACCATTTCCTCCGCCGGCGGCCGCCGCGGCGCGCAGATGGCGACCTTCGACGTCGGCCATCCCGACGTATTCGAGTTCATCGACGCCAAGCGCGAGGCGGGACGCCTGCGCCAGTTCAACCTGTCGCTGCTGATCACGGAGGAATTCATGCGCGCGGTGGAAAGGAACTCGGAGTGGCCGCTTTCCTTTCCGCTCGGCTCCGGGGAAGCGGCGGCGGGCAACATCGACGTGAACGATTCCTCCGCCGTCATCTGGCGCGACTGGCCGGTGCATGAAGGATATATCGTGAACGGGGAAGGCAAGGTGGCCTGCCGGATCTACCGCAAGGTCCCGGCGCGCGAGTTGTGGGAGCGCATCATGCGCTCGACCTACGATTATGCCGAACCCGGCTTTATCCTGATCGACCGCTACAACGAAATGAACAACAACTGGTTCTGCGAGCACATCCGCGCGACCAATCCCTGCGTGGTCGCCGATACATGGGTGCATACCGCCGCCGGGCCGCGGCGCGTTGCCGATCTGACTGCCGCACCCTTTGTGGCGCGTGTACATGGCTCTGATTACCCGAGCATGCCTGAAGGGTTCTTCAAAACCGGAAACAAACCAGTGATCCGGCTGCGCACCCTGGAAGGCTACAGTTTGCGTCTCACATCCGACCATCCCGTCAAAAAGGTCGTGCGCCACACACGTTGGGTCGTTGAAAGCGAGTGGCGACCGGCTGGCTCTCTTATCCATGGCGACAAAATTACATTGAACGATCACCGGGGCAACATTGAATGGCCGGGTAACTACAGCGAGGGCGAAGGTTATCTGATGGGACTGCTGGTGGGCGACGGAACCCTGAAGCAGACCGAGGCTGTGCTATCGGTCTGGACGCCTGTCGCTTCCATGAGCGCCGACGGCAGCGTCTCGATTTCGGGTGTGCAAGCGATTAAGGACGCGGCGCTGATGGCTGCAAGGAAACTGCCTCATCGGGCCGATTTTTCGGGCTGGACCAAAGTGAGCGGTCGAAACGAGTTCCGACTGACGCTGGCCTCCCTGGCGAAGCTTGCTTTTCGCCTCGGCATGAGCCCCGGCAACAAAACCATAACTCCTTCTGTTGAACAGGAATCGAGTGATTTCTATCGTGGATTTCTGCGCGGGTTGTTCGATTCCGACGGCTCGGTTCAGGGCGCGCAGCGTAAGGGGGTCAGTATTAGGCTTTCGCAATCGGATCGCCCCTTGCTCGAGGCTGCCCAGCGGATGCTGCTGCGGCTCGGGATTGCATCCTGTATCCATTTAAACCGGCGTCGGGAAGGAACGAAGTCGCTGCCAGACGGCAAAGGGCCGCTCCGGCATTACCCTATAAAAGCACAGCACGATCTGATAATCAGCGGAGAGAATGTGGCCCGGTTTTCCGCGGTTATCGGTTTTGTCGATTCGAATAAAAATACGCGACTCTCTAATTTGTTGCGGAACTATAAGCGTAAACCGAATCGAGAAGGCTTCGTTGTCACGATCGACCGCGTCGAAAGTGACGGCGTCGAGGATGTATATGATGTTCAGATACCCGGCGCGCACTCCTTCGATGCCAACGGGTTGTACGTCCATAACTGCGGCGAACAGGGGCTGCCGCCCTACGGGGCCTGCCTGCTGGGTTCGGTCAACCTGGTGCGCTTCGTCAGGCGGCCATTCACCGATCGCGCCGAATTCGACTGGGCGGAGTTCCGGGAGGCGGTGGGCGTGTTCACGCGCCTGCTCGACAACGTGGTCGAGCTGCACGGCCTGCCGCTGCCGCAGCAGCAGCGCGAGATCCTGCGCAAGCGGCGGCACGGAATGGGCTTCATGGGTCTCGGCTCCGCGCTGACCATGCTGGGCGTCGCCTACGGCTCCGAGCAATCGCTGGTCTTTACCGAAAGGGTGAGCCGCGAACTCGCGGTCGAAGGCTGGCGGCAGGCGCTGGAACTCGCGGGCGAAAAGGGGCCCGCGCCGATCCTGCTGGAGGATTTTACGGTAACGGAGGAAATGCTTGCCCGCCGCCCCGAGATGCGCCGCGACGGCTGGAAAGCGGGGCAGACCGTCAAGGGCCGCGTATTGCACGCGCGCTACAGCCGCTATATGCAACAGCTGGCGGAGATCGAACCGGATCTGGTGGCGGCGCTGACGGAAGCGGGCGCGCGCTTCACCCATCACAGCTCGATCGCGCCCACCGGCACCATCGCGCTTTCGCTCGGCAACAACGTCAGTAACGGCATCGAGCCGAGTTTCGCCCATCATTACACGCGCAACGTGCTCCGCGCCGGGCGCAAGAGCAAGCAGACGATCGACGTCTACTCCTACGAGCTGCTGGCGTACCGCCAGTACGTCAACCCGCGGGCCATGCCCGACGCGATGCAGGAATCGGCGCGCCTGCCGGCCTGCTTCGTCACCGCGGGCGACATCACGCCGCAACAGCACGTGGACGTGCAGGCGGCGGCGCAGCAATGGATCGACTCATCCATTTCAAAAACCGCGAACGTGCCGACCGACTATCCCTACGAGGATTTCAAGGAGATTTATCTATACGCCTGGCGCAAGGGCCTGAAAGGCTGCACCACCTTCCGCTTCAACCCGCAAGCCTTTCAGGGCGTACTGGTGAAGGAACAGGACCTCGCCAACACGCGCTACCGCTTCACCCTCGCGGACGGCAGCATGATCGAAGCGCGCGGTAATGAAGAGATCGAATATGAAGGCGAAATTCATACCGCCGCCAATTTGCACGAGGCGTTGAAGGAAGGCTACTACGGGAAGTTTTAAAAGAAGACCTCTCGCGGAGCGCGCAGAGATCGCGTGGAATGAAAATAGCGCGCTGTGTAGTGCAAAGATCGCGGCGCAGCCCGCGGGACGGAGCAAAAAATTGTTAAGAAGATTGACCGGAAAATTATGAAATCCGAATTAATGAAATGAAAAGCATGGCCACTGAGAATAGAACTCTTTTCCCTGGTACGGGGAGAGGTCTGTGTAGTAAGGATGAGCGTGGTCCCAGGCTTTTGTTCCCGGTTTTACCGGGTGAGGGCGATAAAAAACCACCCCTCATTGCTTCTCTACACAGGGCTCTGCCCGGCGCCCCTCAAGGGGAGAAGGAAAATAATTTTGTTAGAGACTCCGAATAAGGGGGCGGCGATGGCCAAAAAGATCGATCAGAAAATTGTGAAATCCGAAGTCATGCCGGCAGCGGAGGCTGCAGCGCCTGCCAGAGCCGAAATTGTGCAGATGCACGAGAGCCTGGCGCGGCCGGAATCGCTGGAAGGAACCACCTACAAGATCAAGACGCCGCTGTCCGAGCATGCGCTCTATGTCACGATCAACGACATTGTGCTGAACCCCGGCACCGAGCACGAGCTGCGGCGCCCTTTCGAAATCTTCATCAACTCCAAGAACATGGAACATTTCCAGTGGATCATCGCGCTGACGCGCATACTCTCCGCCGTATTCCGCAAGGGCGGCGACGTGACCTTCCTGGTCGACGAGCTGCGCAGCGTGTTCGACCCGCGCGGCGGCTATTTCAGGAAGGGCGGCCGTTACATGCCCTCCATCGTCGCCGAGATCGGCGACGTGATCGAACGGCACATGATCGCTATCGGCATGCTGAAAAAGAACAGCCTCGATGCGCATCAGCAGGCTCATCTGGCGGACAAGCGCCGCGAGTATGAGCGGCAGCAGGCAAGCGCGGCGGTAACGGAGGGCGCATTCCCCGCCGATGCCAGACTCTGCGGAAAGTGCCAGAGCCGCGCCGTCATCAGCATGGATAACTGCCTGACCTGTTTGCAATGCGGTGATTCCAAGTGCGGCTGACGGATAATTGGAACCCCGAAACTCGCCGCCAAATTCCCCGCATTGCTATTTCTACGCAGGGCCCTGCCCAGCGCCCAGCAAACCGCTTAACGGGCTCTTCACGCCATGCGCGCCCTGCTTGAGCACGTGCGTGTAAATCTCCGTGGTTTTGACATCAAAGTGCCCCAGTTGCTGCTGCACTGTGCGTATATCCGCGCCGCTTTTCAATAAATGAGTGGCGAAGGAATGGCGCAGGGTGTGCGGCGAGACCGGCTTCATGATCCCGGCGTCCCGCCGGGCTTTCCGTATCGCCTTGTTCAGGGTGTTTTCATCGATATGGTGCCGCCGGAGTTTTTTTGTGGCCGGTTCGTAACTTAATTTGTGAGACGGGAATAGATAATGCCAACCCAATTCCATCGGCGCCGACCTGTATTTGCGGGCCAAAGCGTCCGGCAGCCAGACTCCGGCATAAACCGGATTTGCACGGTCTTCATCGAAATACTCTTTTACCCTGGCAATCTGGCGGTTGATGGCGGGCAACAGTTCCGGCGCCAGGGTGGTCAGGCGATGTTTAAAACCTTTGCCGTTCCAGACGCGTACCTGTAACAGCGACTGATCGATATCGTTAACCCGTAGGCGCAGCAGTTCAATCCGTCTCAGGCCGGAACCATAGAGCAGTCCCGCCATCAGACGGAACCTTGGGTCCAGCGCCTTGAACAGACGTTTGATCTCCTCCTCCGTCAGCACGACGGGCAATTTGGGCTGCCTGGTCGAGCGGCGGAACGCTTCCGCGTTTTCCAGTGGCTGCTCAAGAAACTTGTTGTACAGAAAGGCCAGTGCATTCAAGGCAATCCCCTGGGTGGACGCCGCAACATTACGCTTCACGGCAAGATGGGTCAGGAATGCTTCAACTTCCGGACCTCCCATTTCCCCGGGATGTTTTTTGTCATGAAAAAGAATGAAGTCCTTTATCCAGACCAGATAAGACTCGATAGTACGTTTGCTGTAACGGCGCACGTGCATAAAGTCACTGATCGACGTCAGGAACGGTGATTTGCTCATGTATAAAAGCCCTTTTGCCCGCTGAATACTTAGTGTAAATTCGGTAAGGAGTCAAGAAAAAGGGAGGCCTCCGGCCTCCCTAATTAAAACGGGCGATTGTGGATAAATCCTGATTTTCAGTAATGGAACAGAAGCTTATGGCCACTATCTCGATGAATCTCAAAAAAATAGGAGGTCGCCTCCTAAGAAGTAAACAGAGGCCGCAGGCCTCTGTTTCCTACTGTTAGAGGGCTGAATGAGAAAATTCTTAATTTTATTGGTGGTTGGTTTGGCTGGCATCGCATTTTATGCTGTCTTTCTTCATATTCCGGTTTGTCTGAGTGCGGCGGTACATCGAAACTCTTTGTTATCCCAACTGAAGGTATGTCCACCCTTTGTGAATACCT
>DASUFE010000076.1:0-64790 GCA_036274675.1 Gammaproteobacteria bacterium | reverse complement strand
GGGAAGTTCAGAGTAACGGTCCAGCTGCTGAGCGCCGTGGTACCGCTGTTGGTTACGCTCACGTCCACCTGGAAAAAGGTGCCGCCCGTGTTCGAAGGCGTCGCCGTACAGGTGTACGCGGCAAATGCCTGACTGCCCAGCGACAGGCTGGACAACAGCACGGCAAGTCTGATGCATGTTTTCATTCGGATCCCCTCTCATTTTGTAGGCTTTTATAATCGACCAAACCGGCGCGACTTCAACCGGCCTGATATTCCTTAGTGCCGCAGGTTGCGCGGTCGACTGATCTTAATCCTTAAACCGCTAAAATTCATTCCAAAAAATTGTGCTGGTGAATGAGCGGGAAGTTCGGATTTCAGTAAATTCACTGGAAGTCCGGAAGTAGCAAATCCAAGTTCCGGAATTCAGCTTGGTTTTTCGGAAGTCAGTGAATATGCTGGAGGTATTCTCACGAATAAAGGCAACGCATGCCGGTTATGCATCTTTCATCATTTCATCAAAAGATAATGGCCGCTGTGCCGGTGCTTTAAGAAATAAGGAAGCTGAGCGTGCTCTCGCGGGATTGAATTGATTGGGCAATAAATAAAACGGGGCGACTGCTCGCCCCGGCTTTTCATGCGCTAAACCTGGTTACCACCAGTAAACCGAGGCCCAGGAGTAGGTGCCTGCAGTGCTGTTGAAGTGGTAATAATCACTCGCTCCTTTGGTTGGCAGCGGAGCGCCGATCGTGGTCACGGCCGTACCGGAACCGTTGACTGTGACGGCAATACTGCGGCCCTGGAAGTTCGAAACGCCCCAGCCTGCCACATTACCCTGGACGCGGAAGCAGTAGGGTCCTGCCGTATTAAAGTTGCCGGAGTTTCCACCGGTGGCAATGGTTGAACAGCTGCCGCTGCCTGAGGTGGAGGAACTCGAGCTGCTGGATGAGGAACTGGAGCTCGACGAACTGCTGCTCGAGGAGGAGTTGGAGCTGCTGGAGCTGGAGCCGGATACCATGACATTGAAATTCTGTGTAGTGGTTGTGCCGCAACTGTTAGTGTAAGTGGCGGTAGCCATGCAGGAGGAGTTTGCTATTACGGTCTGCTCACGCGCAGTGCCGGAAGTACCGCATCCCGTCCAGTTCCAGGAACCCCCGGAAACCGGTTGCGGGCCGAACTGCACCGAGCTGCCTGCTGCCACGGTGGTATTCGCGGTCTGCTGCCAGGTGCCGCCGTTCACGCGCAGATAAGGCGTGATGACGGTGGGAGAGCAGCCGCCGCTGGAAGAGGATCCGCCAGCGCCGCAGTTCAGTGAATAGCTGTTGACCGTGAAGGTCTGGTTTGAGGACGAGGTGATCTCGAAACCCAGCTCGATCTTGTGCAGGTTGGCGTTGCCGAACCAGCCACGGTTCTGAATCCAGCGCGAGATAGCGGTAATATCCACCGTGCCAGAGTTTACTTCACTGGTGCGCAGGAAAGAGAATACTTCGTTGGAGCCGTTGCTGCCTCGATACACATTCCAGGTGCCACCACCCACGGTGACGTTGGTGACTTCGGGTACTGCGCCGTTGGCGCCGTACACATAGGAAATGGGGCCTACCGCGCCGTTCCAGTTCAGCCACAGCATCAGCTCGTAGGCGCTATTGTTGTACCAGATGTCGTAAGCCGTGGTGTAGGCACCGCTGCTGGCGTTGACCGAAACATTGAAACTGCTGCTGCAGGTTCCGAGTTGGTCAACGTTTGTGCTCATCTCGTACGAGACGTTAGGATAGGATTTAACACCGCTGGTGTTCGGATGGTTCGCGGTCACGCTCCAGTTCTGATAGGAAGTAACTGAAAGGCATTGGGAACCGGCGCCGCTACCCCAGATATTGTTGTAAACATGGTATGGGGCCTGGGTGTAGGTCGCCCATTGATCGCAAGACTGGAATACCTGGGCCTGGGTTTGGGTCCAGACCAGGGCCAGGGCGATACAAGCACAGATTTTCCGGATTTTAATCATGAGATCCCCTCTGTTAATTTGATTTTTAAGTTCTGCGACAGGAGCTGCAATTCCTCTCAGCAATCATCATCTGGTCAGGCCTGATTGGAATATTGGCCAGTCCAGAGCGTGAAATCTAGCATAGATAATAGCGGGTGGGACTATAAGTACGGCCACTGTGCTGGTTGCATCGGCGGCCCGGTTTTTCGCGACTGTTATATACTGGTCACCGCAAGATTCGGCTGATCTTAATGACCAGGGAAGTACGTTTTAAGATATAAAACATTACTTTGGAAAAACATAATGAATACGGCCGGCGCACACGATCCGATGCTGTTTAATCCGGATGAACACAGTCATCGTCGCTTCAACCCACTTAGCCACGAATGGGTTCTGGTCTGTCCTCACAGGAGCCGGCGGCCCTGGCAAGGACAGCAGGAAGCGCCTGTGCAATACCAGGATATTGCCTACGATTCCCGCTGCTATCTTTGCGAGGGTAATGCCAGAAGCGGCGGCGCGCGTAATCCCGTTTATACCGGGACTTTTGTATTCACCAACGACTTTGCCGCCTTACAGCCCGGCGCCAGCACGGGTCATGGGGATATTCATCCCTTGCTCCTTACCCAACCCGTGAGCGGGACCTCGCGCGTGATCTGTTTTTCGCCTCATCACAGCCGCACCCTGCCCCAGTTGCCGGAGGAGGCCATCGACCGGGTGATTACTTGCTGGATGGAACAACTTGATGAACTCTCGGCCAGCTACCAGTGGGTGCAAATCTTTGAAAACAAGGGCGATATGATGGGTTGTTCCAACCCGCATCCGCATGGGCAGATCTGGGCGACCGACTGGCTGCCGACCGAGGCGGGGAAGGTGGACCGGAATCTGCGGCTCTATATGGAGCGTCACCATTCCAGTCTATTGCTGGATTATGTACAGCTGGAACTCCAACTGAACCGGCGCATTGTCGAGAAAAATGCGGAATGGGTCGCCCTGGTTCCATATTGGGCATGCTGGCCGTTCGAACTGCTGGTGCTGCCGCTGCGGCCCGTCAAGCATCTGAATGCGCTCGATACCGCGCAAAGACGGAACCTCAGTGTGCTGTTCAAGCGCATGCTGAGCCGTTATGACAACCTGTTTTCCTGCAGTTTTCCATATTCCATGGGCTGGCACGGGCAGCCGTTCAACGGCGAGGTCAACGATCATTGGCAACTGCACGCCCATTTTTATCCGCCCCTGTTACGCAGTGCAACCGTGAAGAAGCACATGGTGGGTTTTGAAATGCTTGCTGAAGCGCAGCGCGATCTTACTCCCGAGCAGGCTGCGGAGAAATTACGCGCCTGTTCGCCGGTGCATTATCTGGAATGAACTGCGGGCCCATTCCATGCGTGAGTTGATCGAGCGCCTCACAGGGTCGTTCCGGAATTATTTCCGTGTAGAGCCTCAAGGGATTTTTCAGGCGCCGGGCCGGGTCAATCTGATCGGCGAGCACACGGATTATAATCAGGGCTTCGTCTTGCCATGCGCCATCGATCGCCGCACCTACATGGCGGTGAGGACCAGATCCGACGGGCGGTTGCGGGTTGTATCCGCCAATATGGACGGCCGGGCCAGCGAATGGCTTGCATCGAATCCACCTCCGGCGGACCGCGATAATCCATGGGCGAATTATCTGCGCGGGGTGCATGCACAATTCCTGAAGCAGGGGAGAGCCGTTTCCGGAATGGATATTCTGACGCTGGGCGATATTCCGCAGGGGGCGGGCCTCAGCTCCTCGGCATCCTTTTGCGTGGTGTTTGCGACCGCGGTCAACCACGTGATGGGTGCCGGCATGTCCGCGTTACAAATCGCGTTGCTTTGCCAGGCGGCGGAAAACGAGTTTGTCGGATGTAATTGCGGCATCATGGACCAGTTAATCTCGGCTGCGGGCAGGGAGCGGCACGCTTTGCTGATCGATTGCAGGAGCCTTGAGTATCAGCCGGTCGCACTGCCGGATGATATGGACGCCGTCATTATCAACAGCAAGGTAGCAAGAGGACTGATTGGCAGCGGGTACAACGACCGCCGGCGGCAATGCGAAGCGGCCGCCGCCGCATTGAAAGCCGGAAGTTTGCGCGACGTTGGCATGGCAGAACTGCTCGCGGATGAAACCGTGATGGATCCTGTCTGCTTTCGGCGCGCCCGGCATGTCATCACTGAAAATGCGCGTACTAAAGCGGCCGCGCTCGCGCTTGCCGGAGGCGACTACGCGGCGCTAGGCGGGCTTATGGCGGCTTCCCATATTTCGATGCGCGACGATTTTGCAATCACCACCCCCGAAATCGATTTCCTGGTATCGACCGTCGGATGCGTTCTGCAAAACAGGGGCGGGGTCCGGATGACGGGAGGAGGTTTTGGCGGCTGCGTCGTGGCGCTGGCGCCGAAACAGCTCAGCGGGCGGATCATCGACGCCGTCAACGCTCACTATCCAAGCGAGACAGGTCTCAAGGCCGAGATATATCTCTGCAATGCCGGCGAAGGCGCCGGGCGCCTGCTTTGAGACCGCGCGGGGCTAAATGGTCAGTTGCTGGAAAACCGCCTTCTTGTTGAAGCGGTAGAGGGCGGCGGCCCTGTGGGGTACGTCTTTCTGCTTTTCGTCACACGGAATCAGCAGGCCTGTTTTAATCATCTTGCGCCGGAAGTTGGGTTTATCGAGTTTGACGCCAAGGATCGCTTCATAGAGTTCCTGTAATTGCAGCAGAGTGAATTTGGTCGGCAGCAGGTTGAAACCCACTGGCTCCCGGCAGACCTTGCTTTTCAGATGCTCAAGCCCGGCGGCGATCATTTCATCGTGATCATAGATCAGGCCTTTGCACTGCGAGAGTTTTTCCCATCTGACATCAGAGGCCGTGAAGCCGGCCATGATGTGGTAATGCTCCGGCCGCACCAGCGCGTAGTAGGCGATTGTTACCACGCGCTTAGTCGGATAACGGTTGGCTTTGCCGAAAGACCGGAACTGCTCCAGATAAATATTTTCAAGACCGGTCAGATCGTGCAGCAATCGGTAAGCCGCTACGTCCAGATCCTCGTCGTGTTTTATCCACCCGCCGGGGAGGCCCCAATCGCCTTCGCGTATGCCTTCGCCGTGCTTAACCAGCAGAATTTCCAGTTGTCCCTTGTTCAGCCCGAATATGAGGCAGTCAATCGAAATCGTCTCAACGATTTCCTGGACATTCAGGATCGCCGCCGATTTGCCCCTTTGAGTGGTGGAGGATTGCTTCGGAGCATTGGCCGGCACATGCTTGGTCAAAGTCATATACGAGAATACCTGTTTTGTTTAGCGATCCGGATCAACAGTGGTTAAAGAGTATAACCGAGGTGTCCGGTTATACCTAATAATTAGAACTGCGGGAGATCGGAGCATGATCGCGGCATGCCCCATGTTTTTGCCTGCCGGGTGAGAGCAAACCGTCTTTTTTCACCGTCGAGGAGTGTGGTCAATACTTGTAGTCATTCTAACAATAACTCTATAATGCCCAGGGTATTGATTCTATAATGCCATGCCTTATTTGATCATAGGCATGCGCACTCAACAGGCATCAGCAGGGACGAAATTGCGGGCACCGCATTTCTGATCCGTCCGACCGGCGGTTGTTGAGGCGTTTTCGGAGAGCCGGATCGCATATTAGTGGGAAGTGATACTGTGCCGCGGCTTTGTGCCATGGTGAGCGTAAATTTTTAAAGAGACGATCGTGTATTTCCTCGGTTTAGATATCGGCAGCTCTTCGGTGAAACTCGCCATTATTAATGGTGAAACCGGCGACTGCATCGCCAAAACCCAGCAGCCTCAGACCGAGCTGGCCATTCAGGCGCCCCAGCCGGGTTATGCCGAGCAGTCTCCGGAAGACTGGTGGCAGGCCGTTGTCGCCGGAATCAGGCAACTGCTGGCCAAAGCCCCCCAGGCGGCGAAGCAAATAAACGCCATCGGCATTTCCTATCAGATGCATGGATTGGTTGCTCTCGACAAGCAGCACAAGGTGCTGCATCCGGCGATCATCTGGTGCGACAGCCGCGCCACCCAGACCGGGGAGCGCGCGTTCACCTCTCTCGGGGAGGACTGGTGCATGCAGCACCTGCTCAATTCCCCCGGCAATTTCACCATTGCCAAGCTCAAGTGGCTGGCGGACAACAGACCTGAAATCTATTCCTCTGTCGATAAAATCCTGCTGCCGGGCGACTATATCGCCCTGCGTCTGAGCGGTGAGCTGAGCACAACTCCCTCCGGACTTTCCGAGGCGATCGCCTGGGATTTCCGTGATCGCCAGCCGTCCCGGCAATTGCTCAACAAGCTTGGAATTGACGGCAGCCTGCTGCCTCCCGTGGTTCCCAATTTCGGCGAGGGCGGGGTTTTGAGCCGCGCCGCTGCGGCGGAGTTGGGATTAACTGCGGGTATCAAGCTTAGCTATCGCGCCGGCGATCAGCCCAACAACGCTTTCAGCCTGAACGTGCTTGAGGCGGGCGAATTTGCTGCTACCGCCGGAACCTCCGGTGTGGTGTACGCTGTGACCGATCAGCTTATCGCAGACCGGAACCAGCGGATCAACGGCTTCCTCCATGTGAGTCCCCAGGCCAAGCATCCCCTGGTAGGATTGCTCGCGTGTATTAATGGTGCAGGACGTCTCAACAGCTGGCTGCGCCAGCTGGTATCGGCGGGCGGTGAGGTGTCTTTCCAGAAACTGAATGCATTGGCCGCGCAGATACCTGCGGGCAGCCTGGGATTGAGCGTGCATCCTTTCGGTAATGGGGCCGAGCGCATCCTCGGCAATCGCCTGCTGCAGGCTCAGTTACAGGGCATCGATTTCAATCGCCACCAGCTTGCGCATATCGCAAGGGCGGTTCAGGAAGGCGTGGCTTTCGCCATGGCCGCCGGAGTCAGCCTGATCGGCAGCCTGGGCGCGTCTAGTCGCGTGATCCGCGCCGGCATGGCGAATATGTTCCTGAGCGACGTATTTACCGAAGCTTTCGTCAATACCACGCGTACGGCAGTGGAGCTGTATGATACCAACGGGGCCGAAGGCGCGGCGCGCGGCGCCGGTTGGGCTGCCGGCTTTTACGGCAGCCGGGACGAAGCGTTCAAGCAGCTCAAAAAGATCCGCACGCTGGAGCCGCAGCCCGCATTGACCGGCATCTATGAAGAAATCTATGATCGGTGGCAGGAACAGTTGACCCGTCTCACCGGCCAGGCCCACTCGCCTAAAGGCATGAAAAGGCTTGGGCTGGAAGAACCCGCGTGAAGCAGTAGCAGTAACCAAGGAGATATTTTAAATGAGCGTTATCCTGGGCGATAAAAGAAAGCAAGCGACGAGCGTCGTTCTCGGCGATAAAGAGTATTTTCCCGGCGTTCCAAAAATCGCCTATGAAGGCCCGGATTCGGATAACCCGCTGGCATTCAAATACTACGACGAGAACCTGGTGGTCGCGGGGAAAACGCTGAAGGAGCATTTCAAGTTCGCCGTTTGCTACTGGCACAGCTTCTGCAATACCGGCGGCGATCCTTTCGGTCCCGGCACCAAGAATTTTCCCTGGGCCAAGGCGAGCGATCCGGTCGCCCAGGCGCAGGATAAGATGGACGCGGCCTTCGAATTTTTCACCAAGCTGGGTGTTCCATATTATTGCTTCCACGATCGCGACCTGGTCGATGGCGCCGATACTCCGGCAGCGAGCCGCAAACGCCTGATGCAGATCGTCGACTATGCCCGTCAGAAGCAGGCGGCGTCGGGGGTGAAGGTATTGTGGGGAACGGCCAATCTATTTTCGCATCCGCGCTATATGAACGGCGCCGCCACCAATCCCGATTTCTCCGTGGTGGCTTATGCCGGTTGCCAGGTGAAGGACGCGCTCGACGCGACCATCGCGCTGGGTGGGGAAAATTATGTATTCTGGGGCGGGCGCGAAGGCTACATGAGCCTCCTTAACACCCGTATGAACCAGGAACTGGATAACTTCGGAACCTTTCTGCGTATGGCCCGGGATTACGCGCGCAAGCAGGGTTTCAAGGGCTATTTCTTCATTGAACCCAAACCCATGGAGCCGAGCAAGCACCAGTACGATTTCGACGCCGCCACCGTCGTCGGTTTCCTGCGTCATTATGGCCTGGACAAAGATTTCAAACTCAACATCGAGGTTAACCACGCGACGCTGGCCGGACACACCTTCGAGCATGAACTGCAGGTCGCGGCGGATGCCGGCATGCTGGGCAGCATCGACGCCAACCGTGGCGACGCGCAGAATGGCTGGGATACGGACCAGTTCCCCTACAATCTCAACGAAACCATAGAAGCCATGCTGGTCATCCTGCGCGCCGGCGGCTTGCAGGGCGGCGGCGTGAATTTCGACGCGAAAGCGCGTCGCAATTCCACCGATCTTGTGGACATGTTCTACGGCCATATTGGCGGCATGGATACCTTTGCCCGTGCTCTGATTCTTGCCGACAATATCCTGAAGAAATCGCCACTCGAATCCATGCTCAAGAAGCGCTATGCGTCCTTCGATTCGGGCAAGGGTCTGGAATTCTCCAAGGGGAAATTGTCGCTCGAGGATCTGGCCAATCACGCTATGTCCATCGGTGAACCGGCCCAGACTAGTGGCGGTCAGGAACTTTACGAGAATATCATTAATCAATACATTCGCTGATTAGCGTTTTTAAACTATAAAGCCGGTGCGGGCTGACATTCGCACCGGCCTTTAATTTTCATCATTTCCCCATCTTGTCAGCTCCGGTCAATACGCGGTAAACAATCCGGCGCCATCCTCCCCGCCTAACATATCCATTGTGTTACGGCTCACACCGAGTCGTATGAAGTTGGATGGTCCGCTGTTTTTCAATATCAATAACCAGTACTCGTTGGGCCTGAGATGAACAACAACATCAACGAGAAGCTCGATCTGGTTCAGAAGCAGATCACTCCGGGTGTCCGTCTGGCGAGTTCGACGGTTCAGCATACCCGCCATTCATTGACCATGCGTACCCAGTTGTAGGGGGATGTTTGACGGGTTGTAGCTGCGCCGCAAAACTGGCGCGGGTTTTAAGTCGATGTGGTCGTCAATACAATACATGCCACTCCTTGGCGACGCATATCATTTCCTGGTGGTATGCTGGCCCCGTTTTTTATGGTCTTTTGAGTCATGTTTTTCGAAACATCTGGAGTATGGCGATGAATCGTGCGAGAAGTTTGCGCTCCCTGCTGCTGGGAGCTGCCGGTCTCTTCCTGAGTTTGCCCGTTTACGCCGACTCGTTAATGCCGCAACTGGTGGAAAAAAACGGTCGTCATGCTTTTATGGTGGACGGAGCGCCTTTTCTGCTGTTGGCGGCGCAGGCGAATAATTCGAGCAATTACCCCGCGGTATTACGGGATGTCTGGCCGGCGCTGGAAAAGCTGCAGGCCAATACCTTGGAAATTCCCGTCGCCTGGGAACAGGTCGAGCCGGTCGAAGGCCGTTTCGATTTTTCCTATCTCGATATCCTGCTCAAGGAGGCGCGCGCCCGCAATCTGCGGCTGGTATTGCTTTGGTTCGCGACTTGGAAGAATAACGGGCCCAATTATGCGCCGGCCTGGGTCAAACTGGACAATAAACGTTTTCCGAGGGTTTTGAAGCAGGACGGTACGACTCTCAATTCCCTGTCGCCGCATTCCCGGGAAACGCTCGAGGCCGATAAAAAGGCCTTTGTTGCGCTGATGTCATATTTAAAGAAGGCCGATCCGGGGCACACGGTGCTCATGGTACAACTGGAAAACGAGGTTGGCACTTACGGCTCGGTGCGCGACTTTTCTGCTGCGGCGGAGCAATTGTTCAAGGCCGCCGTGCCGGAGACTTTATTGCGGTCCTTGCGTAAACAATCGGGAACCTGGAGCGCCGTTTTCGGCGCGGACGCCGATGAATTTTTCTACGCCTGGCATATCGCGGCCTTCTGCAATGAAGTGGCGGCGGCGGGGCGCGCGGTCTATCCGTTAACGGTCAATGTCAATGTCGCGCTGCGGGATCCGTTCAAACCGGGCAAGCCCGGCGCCTATTCGAGCGGCGGCCCTACGGACAATGTTATTGCCGTCTGGAAAGCGGCTGCGCCGGAACTGGCAATGATCACGCCGGATATTTACATGCCGCAGCATGACAAGGTCATGCGTGTACTGGATTATTACAGCCGGCCCGACAATGCGCTTTTCATTTCGGAAATCGGCAATGCCCAAACCTATGCCCGCTATTTTTTCGCTGCGTTGGGACGGGGTGCCGTCGGTTTCGCGCCTTTTGGCATGGATTACACCGACTATGGAAATTATCCGCTGGGCGCCAAAGAGGTAACAGATGAAGTGCTCGAACCCTTCGCGGCGAATTATCGCCTGTTCCGTCAACTGGAACGCGTGTGGCCCAGGCTCGGTTTCGAGGGCAGGGTCTGGGGAGTCGCGGAGCCGGACGGCGGTAATCATGCACAGCGGCTGGATCTCGGCGACTGGGATGCGAACGTGACCTACGGCCGCCATCAGTTCTGGATCGACCCGCCCACCGGCAATACTCCGCCTTCGGGTGGGATCGCCATTGCAGAACTCGGGCCTGGTGAATATCTGGTGACGGGTTATCATGCGCGGGTGGAATTCGCAGCCTCGGCGGAGCTCAAGGGAAAAAATTTCCTGTACGAGCGCGTGGAAGAAGGGCACTTTGAAAACGACCGGTGGGTCTTTGAACGCGTCTGGAACGGCGACCAGACGGATTGGGGTCTGAATTTCACTTCGCGGCCGCACATATTAAAGGTAAAAATGGGAACTTATTAGGCTGCCATAGCTGTAGCCTGATTGCGTTTTGTTCAATCCGGGCTACGGCACTCTATGCTAAAGTTGGGAATTCTTTCGAAGAGGAAACCGTCGTGATTGCGGAACAAAAGAACCTGTATAAACCGGGTTTGGTGTTATTGCTAAGCCTGTTGCTCCAGGCCTGCGGCTCGAATTTCGAGCAGACCGCCGATGGCATGATCGTTATTCCCGAGCAGGGGCCGGCGAAGAAAGTCCGCCTGCAGATCATGTCCGACAAGATCATCCGCGTGACCGCGGTTCCGCACGACAAGCTGGATACGCTGCCCGCCAGTCTGATGGTATCGACCTGGCCTGAGGCGGTGAAATTTTCCATAACGGAAAGGAACGGCAAGGCCCTGCTGCAGACCGAGGCCGTTACCGCCGAAGTCGCGCTGGATACCGGCGCCGTTTCCTTCCTGGACAAGAACGGCGCCGTGCTGCTGGCCGAACATGCGCGCTCCTTCGATGCCGTGACCGCAGATCCCGCCGGCGCGGACGCGGATTCCTATGCCATACGCCAACAATTCAACCGCGGCACCGACGAAGGCTTTTACGGCCTGGGCCAGCACCAGAACGGCCAGTTTAACTACAACGGCGAGGATGTGGAGCTCGCGCAGCACAACCTTGTCATCGCCGTGCCTTTCCTGGTATCGAGCCGCAATTACGGCCTGCTGTGGGATAACAATTCGATCACCCGCTTCGGTGACGCGCGTGAATACCAGCCGTTGAATGCTCGGTTGAAACTTTACGACGCGACCGGCAAGGAGGGTGGCCTCACCGCAAGCTATTATAGCGGCGACGGCCAGTTAAAGGTTTCCAGGGTGGAGGCCGACTCGAACTACCAGTATCTCAAGGACAAAGAAAACTGGCCGGCCGAAGTGAAGGAACTGGTGGAGGATGATCCCGGTCTGCGTGTGGTGTTCGAAGGCAGCGTCGAATCCTCAGTCGAGGGTCGCCATAAATTTCGCATGTATAGCAGCGGCTACGCGAGACTCTATATCGATAACAGCCTGCTGCACGACCGCTGGCGCCAGAACTGGAATCCCTGGTACCAAAACTTCGAGCTGGACATGAAGCCCGGCGAGCGCAAGTCAATCCGGGTCGAATGGACGCCTCAGGACGGTTATTTCCGCCTGCTGCACCTTGACCCCTTGCCGGCGGAAGAACGGCATCAGCTGTCACTGGCCTCGGAAACCGGCAAGGCGATCGATTATTACTTTGTCTCCGGCGGAAACATCGACGAGGTCATTTCCGGTTATCGTCGGCTCACCGGCAAGGCCGTGCTGCTGCCGCGTTCCGCCTACGGTTTCTGGCAGAGCCGCCAGCGCTACAAGACGCAGGATGAACTCCTCGGCGTGGTGCAGGAATATCGCAAGCGCAAGATCCCGCTCGATAACATCGTGCTCGACTGGTTTTATTGGAAAGAAGACGACTGGGGTTCGCATGAATTCGATGCTTCGCGATTTCCCGATCCGAAGGCGATGGTGCAGGCGGTGCATGACCAGAATGCGCAGATCATGATCTCGGTCTGGCCCAAATTCTATCCGACCACGGCCAATTACAAGGAACTGGATGCGAAGGGTTATATCTACCGGCGCAATATCGAGCAGGGTGCTAAAGACTGGGTTGGGCCGGGATACCTCAGCTCCTTCTACGATCCGTACAGCGAAGAGGCGCGCAATATCTACTGGCGGCAGATCAATGAGCGTCTGAACGTGCTGGGCTTCGATGCCTGGTGGCTGGATTCATCGGAGCCGGATATCCATTCCAATCTCGATATTGCCGAACGCAAGCTGCGCATGGGACCCACCGCGCTCGGTACCGGCACGGAGTTTTTCAATGCCTATGCGCTGCCGCATGCCGAGGGTGTTTACCGCAACGACCGTGCTGCAGAACCCGGCAAGCGGGTCGCGATCCTGACGCGCTCGGGCTGGGGTGGCCTGCAGCGCACGGCCTCCGCGATCTGGAGTGGCGATGTGCCCGCACGCTGGGAGGCTCTGAAGGAGCAGATCTACGCCGGCGTCAACGTCGGATTGTCGGGCCTGCCCAACTGGACCTTCGATATTGGCGGCTTCGCGGTGGAAAAGCGTTATGAAAAGGAAGACCCGGCGTATCTGGACGAATGGCGTGAACTGAATCTACGCTGGTTCCAATTCGGCACCTTCCTGCCACTGTTCCGCTCGCACGGCGAATATCCCTATCGTGAAATCTACAATCTCGCGCCCGAGGGTTCGGATATTTATAAAAGCCTGGTATGGTTCGACAAGTTACGTTACCGCCTGATGCCCTACATCTATTCGCAGGCGGGCGATATGTACCACAAGGACGGCACCCTGATGCGCGCCATGATCATGGATTTCCCGCAGGATCCGGCGGTCCGGAATATCGGAGATCAATATATGTTCGGCCCGGCGTTCCTGGTCGCCCCCGTCTACGAATACAAGATGCCTCTGCGCGACTTATACCTGCCGGCAGGTACTCGCTGGTACGATTTTTACACCGGGCAGGCCTATGAGGGTGGCCGGAAGATCACGGCGGGCATTTCCATCGATCGCATGCCCTTGTTTGTCAGGGCCGGCTCCATCGTGCCGACGGGGCCGGATATCCAATACACCGGTCAGATCCAGAATGCGCCGCTGATCCTGTTCGTCTATACCGGCGCGGACGGCGCCTTTGAATTGTATGAGGACGATGGCCGCAGCTATGGCTATGAGACCGGCGCCTGGTCGCGTATTCCCATGCGCTACAGCGACTCCGAGCGAACCCTGACCATCGGCAGACGCATGGGAGAATTCCCGGGGATGGAGAAAAAACGCACGATCCATATACGCTGGATTTCCGGCGAGACGCCGGACGCGGCTGATTTCGAGGCCGCACCGGCACAGACCGTCGAGTACATCGGCGACTATCCCCTCGTTGTCAAGCAGCCTTGACCCGGAAGTGCAAGCGGCCGCCTGAAAATTTTTTACCGGACGAAAATGGTCACCCGCGTGGAAACCGGGCATAATTTGCGCAGCTTTTTACCCGGAGATGCAAGGTGGTAGCGATGAGACAGATGCTAAGAGCGCCGGCTGCGGCAGGCGTGGGTGTGATTCTGGTTCTGGCCGCTGCTTGCGCCCACGGCGCGAGCAAGCCCGAACGTCATCTGGGTGCCGCGGCATGGCCTGAGGCTGCGGGTCCGGTCCGGGATTCCGCTGAAGAAACCGCCAGAATCGAGGCGCTGCTTGAACGCATGACTCTGGAAGAGAAAGTCGGCCAGATCATGCAGGCCGAGATCAATGAAATCACTCCTGATGAGGCTCGCAGGTATCATATCGGTTCCATCCTGAACGGCGGCGGTTCCACGCCGGGAAAGATCCGCAATGCCCGGCCGGGCGACTGGCTGGCATTGGCGGATGCCTTTTATAAGGCATCGGTCACGCCCGATGGCGGTGTCGCCATTCCCGTAATCTGGGGCACCGACGCCATGCATGGGCACAGCAACGTTACCGGCGCGACCTTGTTCCCGCACAATATCGCCCTCGGCGCCGCCGCTGATCCGGAATTGATACGTCAGATCGGCGAGGCGACGGCGCGCGAAGTGCGTGCCACCGGTATCGATTGGGTATTCGCGCCGACAGTCGCCGTGGTTCAGAACGACCGTTGGGGACGCACCTACGAAAGTTATTCGGAGAATCCAGCGCTTGTTCAGACGCTGGCCTCGGCCATGGTCGAAGGCCTGCAGGGCAAGCCCGGTACCCCGCAGTTCCTCGACCGCGAGCATGTGGTTGCGACGGCCAAGCACTTTCTCGCCGACGGCGGTACTTTCGGCGGCGACGACCAGGGCGATGCGCGGATCATCGAGCGTGAGCTGATCGATATACACAGCCCCGGTTATCCGGCGGCGATCAAAGCCGGCGTGCAGACCGTGATGGCGAGCTACTCCTCGTGGAATGGCCGCAAGATGCACGACAATGGATATCTGCTGACGGATGTGCTGAAAGGCCGAATGGGTTTCGATGGCCTTGTCGTCGGCGACTGGAACGGCCACGGCCAGGTTCCGGGTTGCACCAATGCCAACTGTGCTGCGGCGATCAACGCCGGGATTGATCTCATCATGGTGCCGCAGGATTGGAAGGCGCTGATCCAGAATACCCTGGCACAGGTGCGCGCGGAAGAGATTTCCATAAGTCGCCTGAACGACGCGGTGCGCCGCGTTCTGCGGGTTAAAATGCGTGCCGGTTTGTTCGACGGTATCTCGCCGTCGCAGCGCGCCGGGTCCCTGAAAAATAGCGCGATCGGGAACGCGATGCATCGCGCACTCGCGCGGCAGGCCGTGCGCGAAACGCTGGTACTGCTGAAAAACCGGAACGGCATTTTGCCGCTTTTGCCCGGTCAGACTGTACTGGTCGCCGGCGCGGGCGCGGACCATTTGGGCATGCAGGCCGGCGGCTGGAGCGTAACCTGGCAGGGCATCGACAATACCAACCAGGATTTTCCGGGCGCTACCTCTATATATAAAGGTATACGCGATACGGTGGAAAGCGCCGGCGGCAAGGCGATCCTTGCGGTCGACGGTGAATACGCGGGACGCGCCGATGTTGCCATTGTCGTATTCGGCGAGTTTCCTTATGCGGAAGGATTGGGCGACGTGCCCACACTGGAATTCGAACCACGGCACAAGACGAGCCTGGCACTGCTTAAGAAACTGCAGTCGCGCAAAATACCCGTAGTCTCGGTGTTTCTCTCCGGCCGTCCGTTGTGGGTGAACCCGGAGCTCAATGCCTCCGATGCCTTCGTTGCCGCCTGGCAGCCGGGCACCGAAGGGGCGGGCGTGGCGGACGTGCTGTTCGCCGACGGGCAGGGTAAGCCGCGCTACGATTTCAAAGGCAAACTCTCTTTCTCATGGCCGAAGACTCCCTTGCAGGAAAAGCTGAACCCGCATCATCCCGCCTATGATCCGCTGTTTCCGTTGGGCTACGGTCTCAACTATGCAGCAGGCGCACAGGGTCCAGGCAAGCTCGCGGAGAACGTGCCCGGCATCGCGAAGGAAGAAGCGGAAACTCCTTTCTATGTGGAGGGGCGGCTGTTGCAGCCTTGGATAATCTCCTTCAAGAACCAGGGGAAGGGAAATCAACTGCTGAGCGGCGAGGTTGGCATGTTGCCGACAGAGGATGTCTCAGTCCGGTTATCGGACAAGGATGGTCACAACGATGCGGTGACCTTGAGCTGGCGGAATGCGCAACTGGCCAGGGTATCGCTCGAGCAGGGCGGGAATGCTTCCAATCTCGCACAGTATCAGCCTGAAGGCGTACTGAGCTTCGATCTCAAAATCAATAAGCCTCTCAGCGACGGATTGAGCGTTGGTATCAAATTTGGTATACCAAAATGCGAAGCCGAATGTGAGCGGCACTTGCCGTTGAGCCAGCAGGCGGATGCCAAATGGCATAAGGTGGTCCTGAAAGTTTCCTGTTTCCTCAAGCCTGGCGACAACTTCGAGAGGATCTCGATACCATTCCTGCTCGACAGCAAAGGGACCGGAGAGGTGTCGATAGCCAATGTCCGCTGGATCAAGTCTGCGAAAGGAAATACCGATTGCCCGGATTGATTTTCGGCCGGTCGTTCAAGTCTCTGTTGAGCGACCGGCCTCCAGTTACTGTCGGATTGGGGCCGCTACCGAGGATTTCTGAATTATGCCCGTGCCGCGTTAGTACCCGGCGATACTCTTACCGTCCCCGAAAAAAGTGCAACGGACCAGAGGCGGAAAAGGTTCCACGATACGGGAATATTTTAATTTCCCTTGAGTGATACTTCTTTCTCGCTAGCGGAAACCCTGCTTTATCCTTGATATGCCTCCCTATATTCTCTCTGACTGATGGAAGTTCAATGTCGGAGGGGTGTCAATGAAATCCATAACAAGAATTTTTATCTTCACTGCAGCTGCATTCTGTTATTCATCCACTGTCATGGCGCAGGGCTTCAATTATGCCGAAGCCATGCAGAAAGGCCTTTTCTTCTATGAGGCGCAGCGCTCGGGCATCTTGCCTGCCGATAATGAAGTAACCTGGCGGGCGGATTCAGCGCTTAATGACGGCAGGGATGCGGGCATCGATCTTACGGGCGGCTGGTATGATGCCGGCGATCACGTCAAATTCGGTCTGCCTATGGCTTCCAGCGCCATGACTCTGGGTTGGGCCGTTTATGAATATGGCGCAGCCCTGCAGGCCGCAGGGTTGCGCGCCAAAACACTGGAGAACATCAGATGGGCCACGGATTATTTCATCAAGGCTCATTCTGCGCCCAATGAGTTCTATTACCAGGTCGGTGATGGCAGCGCCGATCACGGTTGGTGGGGTCCGGTCGAAGTGATTGAGGAGGTGATGGTGCGTCCCTCTTTCAAAGTGAGCCTTGCGGCGCCCGGTTCGACGGTGACCGGTGCGACCGCCGCGGCTCTGGCGGTCGCCTCGATCATTTTTCAATCCAGCGATCCGGCTTATGCCGCGCTTTGTTTAAGTCACGCGCGCGATCTGTTTAATTTTGCCTACAACACCAAGAGTGACGCGGGTTACCGGGAAGCCACCGGTTTTTATGATTCCTTCAGCGGATATTGGGACGAGCTGTCAGCCGCCGCCACCTGGCTCTATCTGAAAACCGGCGAGTCGCAGTATCTGCTCAAGGCGGAAGAAGCGGCCGCCAACTGGGGAAAGGAGCGCCGTTCGAATATCTGGGTCTACAAGTGGACCCACTCCTGGGATGACATGCATTTCATGACCGCCATACTGCTGGCGCGTATTACCGGCAAGCAGATTTATATTGATGCGGTTGAACGGAATCTCGACTTCTGGCTACCCGGTGGCGGCATTACCTACACGCCGGGAGGTCTTGCCTGGCTGGATCAATGGGGCTCGCTGCGGTATGCAGCGAATGCCTCGTTCCTGGCTTTCGTATGGTCGGATACCGCGCTGGGTAACGCGGCCAAGAAGATCCAATACCGCAGCTTCGGTGAAAACCAAATCAATTACATTCTCGGCAATAATCCGCGACACAGCAGTTATGTGGTCGGTTTCGGAGTCAATTCTCCCAGGAATCCGCATCATCGGACCGCGCACGGCGCCTGGTACAACGATATCAACTTTCCGTCCGACAGCCGCCACATCCTCTTCGGTGCGCTGGTAGGCGGCCCCGGCAACAATGACGCCTATACGGACAGCCGTACTGATTACCAGAAGAACGAGGTGGCCACCGATTACAACGCCGGTTTTTTCGGAGCACTTGCGAAGATGTACGCATTGCACGGAGGTTCACTGCTGGCTGATTTCCCCGCCAACCATATCGAAGCCGGATCGAACGAATATTTCGTGCGGGCGAAAATCGCTTCCGAAAGCGATAACTCCACGGGCATCCTGACCCAGACCAGCAACCGTTCAGCCTGGCCGGCGACGGTGCGCGACAATCTGTCTTACCGCTATTTCTTCGATATCAGTGAAGCTGTGGCCGCGGGTTTCGGTATCAACGACATTTCCATTGTGCAGGGGGCAGGTGAAGCCGGTACTGTTTCCAGGCCGGTGCACTGGAGCGGCAATATTTATTATGTGGAGATGGATCTTGCGGGGACGAAGATTTATCCGGGCGGACGTGCGGAGTCCGAACGGCAGAGCGCCTTCACGCTGAGCGCGCCCACCGGTGCCGCTTGGGATCCGTCCAATGACTGGTCGCGCCAGGGATTGGTAAGCAGTCCCTTCACTTTCGAACCCGTGGATCAGACCGGCAGGACTGAATTCATCCCATTGTATGCCGGCGGCATTCTACTATATGGCCGCGAACCCGGAGCAGGCGATCCGCCGCCACCGCCGCCGCAAAATCCGGATATGCATGTTGCCGGCATCACTTTGTCGCCGACGGTTCAGGGCCCCTGGAAAATGGTCAACGGACAGGTGAGGATCATTGATGAAAGCGGCGCATCGGTAAGCGGCGCACAGGTCTCCATATCGTGGAGCGGCCTGGTAAGCGGAGCCGGCAGCGCCGTAACAGATGCCGGTGGTATCGCGAACTTTGTATCGCCCAAGTTCAAAAACAGCGGAACCGTCGGGTTGCAGGTGACCGGTATCAGCAAGACAGGCTTCGACTATGATCCTGCCGGCAACGCCGAGACATCGGACAGTCTGGCAGTTCCGTAGTCGTATCTTTCGCAGATTCCGCAGAACAGTTCTGCGGAGTCTGCGATGTTGCCAAAACTAGTGCAAGGTCGGCTGGTTTTTACGGGCTGACAGAGTGGTGCGTATCCTGCGGGTGGCCTGGGTAGTCCTGGCCTTAAGTTTCGATGTTTTGGCTTTCAGTGTGGATGAGGGGGGCAGCAAGTGGCGGATGCACAGGCCCACTCCGAATGCCCCGTAAATCAAGGCCAGAAATTTGCCGCGCAGGCGCCTCTCAAACCCGGGCGTGAAGCGTCGCGAAACGATACGATAATCCGTGATGTAAGCCGCTGTGGTGATCAGCGCGCTTCGCGCAAGTGCCTTGCCGGGTGCGGGATATTTGCCTACCAGTCCCTCGTAAAGTGATGCCCAGAAGATCGAGCCTCCATAGTTCAGTAGCGCACCGGTAGCCGTGTACTTGAACGAGGGCGAGTCCTGGCGCCCAGCTTCATCGCCCCATACTATGTGGCTGGTGGCATTAATGGGCGCAGCATAGGAGCCTGCGTTACGTCGTCCCGCGATGGCGGCGACAATCGACGCCATGGCCGCCGCCGTGGTGCCTGAAACCAGTGCTCGTGTGATAAAAGAAGTCATGTTCAGTCCTCCGTTCCTGTTTGGCGGTAAATGGAGCCAGTTCATCCCAGCTCCTCTTTTTGAAAGGGCAGGCGCACGATAAATTCACTGCCGCGTCCCACACCCTCGCTGCGTGCTTGCACGCTCCCGCCGTGCAGCTCAACGTATTGTTTGACGATGGATAGGCCGAGACCCAGCCCCGAACTCTGTTGACTATTGGTCTCGCCCTGGGTGAATAACTCGAACAGGCGCGGCAGCAGATCGGGCGGTATACCGCGTCCCTGGTCTTCCACGCGCACCGAGACTTCGTCGTTCTCCGTTATGGCCTTGACCCAAATGGTGGTCCCATCCCCGGAAAATTTTGAGGCGTTGGAGAGAAGGTTGCTGAAAACCTGCTTCAAACGCGTGGCGTCAATATTCAGTAGAATCGGGGGCTCCGGCAGTATCAATTCAACTCTTTGATGTTTCTCGCGCAACGCCGCGCCGACGTTTTCGATCGCACTGGCCAATAGTGCGTACAGATCGGTTCTCTCGGTCTGCAGTGCCACCTTGCCGGTCTGCAGACGCACGCTTTCCAGCAGATCCTCGATCAGGGTACTGAGATACCGAACCTGGCGCTTGATCAGCTGCATGGTCGGCGCGAGCTTGCTGTCCTGAGGGTAGGTTATTTCGATCAGTTGCGTGGCATTGGCGAGGGCGCCCAGTGGATTGCGTAATTCATGTGCCAGCGTTCCCATCATGATGGTTTTTTGCTGGTTTTCGGCTTCCAGCGCGCGTGTTTTATTGCGCAACAAATCCATATGTTCCTTAAGATCGGTACGGTCGCGCAGAAGTTTGCTGAAGCCCGCGACTTTTCCCGCACTGTCGCGCAGGCAGGTCAGTACGCCGCTGACCCAGATGCGCATACCATCGCGACGCACCAGCCAGCGATCGTCTTCCTGGCGGCCATACTTAGAGCCGACCTCAAGCTCGCCTTGAGGGATCCGACGTGCTCGATCTTCGGGCGTGAACAGAAGTTCGAAATTTTGGCCTAGTACCGTCTCTTTTGTATAGCCGAACATTTTTTCTGCTCCCATTAGCCAGGCCACGATCGCTCCCTTTTTATCCAGCAGGATCAAGGTATGTTCCTTATGTTGTTCGGGTACCAGGCGGAGCAGTAAGTCTGTATCGGTCATTAAGCAATCGGCGGCGATTCGTGAGCCCTTTTATGTCATTAAATGGGCAGATAATCTGGGGGTAACGAAGATGGGAAGGAGAGGGCGTCCGGATCCTTCTTCCACCTGAATTCAAAGAATAAGCAAATTAAGCGCACGGGAATATGGGGACGATTGCCTTCCGAATAAATACGAGTCACGACTTACCGCCGAACATCGATGCTTGCTATTTAAAGTTATCGTTTTATAATTGCCGGCTCGTTTGAGCCCGTACTTTGAGTAACCCACGTGGCCTTTGGTAGTGGTCACCACTGGAGGAAAGCAATGCCTGTTATTACCCTGCCTGACGGTTCCCAACGTTCTTATCCCCAATCTCTTAGCATTCATGAAATTGCGGCCGACATTGGCCCCGGTCTCGCCAAGGCGGCCTTGGCCGGCGAAGTCAACGGCAAGCTGGTCGATACCTCTTATAAAGTGGAAGAGGACGCTAAGGTCAGCATTGTGACCGGTAAGCAGGAACAGGGTCTGGATGTGATCCGCCATTCGACCGCGCATCTACTCGCTCAGGCGGTAAAGCAACTGTTTCCCGAGGCTCAGGTCACTATCGGCCCGGTAATTGAAGACGGCTTTTATTATGATTTTGCCTTCAAGCGTAGTTTCGCGCCCGAGGATCTGGAAAAGATTGAGGCCAAAATGATGGAGCTGGCCAAGGCTGACTTCAAGGTGGAGCGGCGATTGATGCCGCGCGATGACGCAGTCCGTTTTTTCCGTGGGATGGGTGAAGAATACAAGGCGAAGATTATCGCCGATATTCCGGCGAATGAGGATATTTCGCTGTACCGGCAAGGCGATTTTATCGATTTGTGCCGGGGACCCCACGTGCCCAGCACCGGGCATCTGCAGGCCTTCAAGCTGACCAAGGTCGCCGGCGCTTATTGGCGGGGCGATTCGAAGAATGAAATGCTGCAGCGCATTTACGGCACTGCCTGGCCGGATCAGAAACAGCTGAAAGCGTATCTGCATCGGCTGGAAGAGGCTGAAAAACGCGATCATCGCAAGATCGGCCGGGCCCTGGATTTGTTTCATGTCCAGGACGAAGCGCCAGGCATGATTTTCTGGCACGACAAGGGCTGGACACTGTACTTGCAGATCCAGGACTACATCCGCCGGCTGATTCGCGAGCATGGCTACCAGGAAATCCATACACCCCAGATCGTTGACCGCAGCCTTTGGGAAAGGTCGGGCCATTGGGAGAAATTCCGCGAGGGCATGTTTACCACCCAGACCGAGAACCGGGACTACGCAATCAAGCCCATGAACTGCCCCTGCCATATCCAGGTGTACAACCAGGGCTTGAAGAGCTATCGGGACTTGCCGTTGCGGCTGGCCGAATTCGGTTCCTGCCATCGTAATGAACCTTCCGGCACCCTGCATGGGATCATGCGCATCCGTAATTTTGTGCAGGATGACGCCCATATTTTCTGTACCGAAGAGCAGATACAGGCGGAGGTTTCGGCTTTTATCGATCTGGTATTTGTTGCCTACAAGGATTTCGGTTTCAAGGACGTCAGGCTGGCTTTATCGACCCGCCCCGCCCAGCGGGTAGGGGACGACAGCCTTTGGGATAAGGCCGAGGCTGCCTTGGAAGCCTGTCTTAAGGAAAAGGGGCTGGAATATCGGTTGCAGCCGGGAGAAGGCGCGTTTTATGGCCCTAAAATCGAGTTTTCTTTGCAGGATTGCCTGGGACGGGTCTGGCAATGCGGTACCGTCCAGCTGGATTTCTCTATGCCCGGGCGCCTCGGGGCGGAATATGTGGCCGAGGATGGCAGCCGGCAGGTTCCGGTAATGATTCACCGCGCCATATTAGGTTCGCTGGAGCGCTTTATTGGCATCCTGATCGAGGAATATGCCGGCAAATTCCCGCTTTGGCTGGCGCCTGTGCAGGCGGTGGTCATGAATATCACCGATAAACAGGCTGGGTATATACACGAGGTTGAAAAATACCTTAAAAAACAGGGACTCCGGGCCATATCGGACTTGAGAAACGAGAAGATCGGCTTTAAAATCCGCGAGCACACGTTACAGCGGGTTCCCTATCTGTTGGTCGCAGGGGACCGCGAACTCGAGTCGGGTTCCATAGCCGTAAGAACACGCGAAGGCGAGGATCTGGGCAGCATGCCGCTGGAGCAGCTTGCTATCCGGTTGCTCGACGAGATTGCGCGTCGCGGTCGTTGAAGAGCCTGGAATTGAACCAGTATTTGGAGGAATCGCCTTATTGATAAAAAGCAAAATCGCCTGAACGAGCAGATTTCGGTTAATGAAGTCCGCTTGATCGGCCAGAACGGAGAGCAGGTCGGCGTGGTCAGCCTGCAGGATGCTTTGAACAGGGCGGCGGCGGCGGAACTCGATTTGGTGGAAATTGTGCCGACCGCGAAACCGCCTGTTTGCCGGATCATGGATTACGGCAAGTTCAAGTTTGAGCAGAGCAAGAAGGCGCATCAGGCGAAGAGACGGCAGAAGCAGATTCACGTCAAGGAAGTAAAGTTCAGGCCCGTTACCGAGGAAGGCGATTATCAGGTAAAACTCAGGAATCTGATCCGCTTCCTGCAGGACGGCGATAAGGCGAAAGTCACCATGCGCTTCCGTGGCCGGGAAATCACGCACCAGGAGCTGGGGGTGGAATTCCTGAAACGGATCGAGAAGGATCTTGCGGAAGTGGGAGTGGTCGAGCAATTTCCGCAGATGGAAGGCCGGCAGATGGTGATGGTGTTATCGCCAAAGCGCGGCTGATTTTAATCGGTTCCGGATTATGCATCCGGGATACTATACGCGCAGCCTCAAGGCGCGTTAAAAATGCGACTCCAGCGGGCAGGGCATTGCCTGCGGGGTCTTTTGTAACAATCTATATAGGAGAGAAAAATGCCCAAGCTGAAAACCAACCGCGGAGCGGCCAAACGCTTCCGGGTATCCGCATCCGGGCGCGTCAAGCGGGGCCAGTCCCACAAGCGTCATATCCTGACCAAGAAAAGCAGCAAGCGGAAACGCCATCTGCGCGCTGCCGCATCCGTGCATGAGACGGATGTGGGTCGTTTCAAACAACTGTTGCCGCACGCCTAAGGGGGACTGAGAAATGCCAAGAATCAAACGTGGTGTTACCGCCCGTGCGCGTCACAAAAAAATTCTGAGTAAGGCCAAGGGTTATCGAGGCGCCCGCAGTCGTGTCCTGCGTACCGCTAAACAGGCTGTCACCAAGGCTGGGCAATATGCGTACCGGGACAGGCGCCAGCGTAAACGTCAGTTCCGCGCGCTATGGATTGTGCGCATCAATGCGGGTGCTCGTGAAAACGGCTTATCGTACAGCCGTTTGATGAATGGATTGAAACGAGCCAATATCGAAATTGACCGCAAGGTCCTGGCAGATATGGCTATATTCGACAAGGGTGCGTTTACCCAGCTCGCGGAACAGGCAAAAGCCTCCCTGGCTTAATCACTGTTTCGCGGGTTCCAGGATCGAAGGGGAGGACCTTTGGGCTTCCCCTTTTTGTTTATATTCTGTACCCGATATAAGAACTCCAATATAAGAACGGATAATGGGTGAGAAGCTGAAGCAAATCGACTCCATGCTGCAACAGGCCGAACAGGAGGTGCGTAGTGTCGCCAGCCTGGCCGAGCTTGATGCCGTTCGGGTGCGTTACCTTGGGAAAAAAGGCCTTATTACCGAGCAACTGAAGCAATTAGGCGATCTGCCGGCAGAACAGCGTCGTGATTCGGGCCAGGATATCAACCGGGCCAAACAGGCACTACAGACACTGCTCGGTGAACGCAAGGCGCAACTGGAAAGCGCGGCGACCGACAGCAAACTTGTCAACGAATCCCTCGATATCACCCTGCCGGGGCGGGCCGCATCTGCGGTAGGTGCATCACATCCGATATCGCGCACTCTCAAGCGGATCGTAAAGCTGCTGGAACAGTTGGGTTTCACTGTGGAACAGGGGCCGGAGGCCGAGGATGAATATCATAATTTCGAGGCTCTGAATATCCCGCAGCATCATCCCGCGCGGGCAATGCATGACACTTTCTATTTTCCGAACGGTTTACTTTTGAGAACCCATACTTCGCCCGTGCAAATCCGCGCGCTGCGGCGGTCGAAGCCGCCTTTGCGGATAATTGCCCCGGGCCGCGTTTATCGTTGTGATTCGGATTTGACCCACAGCCCCATGTTCCACCAGGTCGAGGGTCTGCTGGTTGACCATGAGGTAAGTTTTGCCGACCTGATGGGCACGCTGGATATTTTTCTGAAGGCGTTTTTTGAAAGAGATGATTTAAAGACCCGTTATCGGCCCTCCTATTTCCCGTTCACCGAGCCGTCCGCGGAAGTGGACATCCAGTGCGTGCTCTGCCTGGGTAAGGGCTGCCGTGTCTGCAAACAGAGCGGATGGCTGGAAGTTCTGGGCAGTGGGATGGTCCACCCTGAAGTATTTCGTCATGTCGGTATCGATAGCGAACAGTATACGGGTTATGCCTTCGGGATGGGGGTGGAGCGCCTGGCGATGTTGCGTTATGGCGTCAACGACCTGCGTTTGTTTTTCGAAAATGATCTCAGGTTCCTCAAGCAATTCGCGTAGCAGTAGAGAAAAAAGAGTGGAATATGAAACTCAGTGAGCAATGGCTGCGTGAATGGTGTAATCCGCCGATCGGCGTAGAGGACATCGTCCGTACTCTCAATTCTCTCGGTCTCGAGGTCGGTTCGGTAGAGCCGGTTGCGCCGCCTTTCAGCGGAGTAGTTATTGCCCAGATTAAAGCCGTGCAAGCCCATCCCGATGCGGATCGTCTACGGATTTGTCGTGTGAGCAATGGCAAATCAGAGTTGCAGATCGTTTCCGGAGCGCCCAATGTGTACGAAGGCATGAAGGTGCCGCTTGCTCTGGTCGGAGCTAATCTCCCTAACGGCATTGAAATCAAGCAGAGTAAATTGCGTGGCGTGGAATCTTTCGGCATGTTGTGCTCTGAAGCCGAGTTGGGCCTGGTAGAAAAGGCCGAGGGATTGATGGAGCTGCCGCAAGATGCGCCGGTTGGGAATGATATTCGTGAGTATCTGAAGCTGGATGATAAGCTTATCGAAGTGGATTTGACACCTAACAGGGGGGATTGCCTGAGCGTCAAGGGCATTGCCCGGGAATTGGCTTTGGCGACGGGAAGCTCCTGGCAGGAACGTTGGCCTGCTTCTGTCGCAGTTGCGATTAAATCGGAATTTCCCATTGCAATAAAGGCTCCCCAAGATTGCCCACGCTACATTGGGCGTGTGGTCGAGGGAATCAACACCAGTGCCAGATCACCTCTCTGGTTAGTGGAAAAATTGCGACGTGGCGGTATTCGCACTATCCATCCGGTAGTGGATATAACCAACTATGTCATGCTTGAAATGGGTCAGCCCATGCATGCCTTTAACCTTGATGCACTCAGTGGCGGAATAGTTGTTCGCCGCGCCAATCCGGGCGAACAAATACGTTTGCTTGACGGCAACGAAGCCATCCTGGATGCTGAAACTCTGGTGATTGCCGACAGCAACGGCGTCTGTGCTTTAGCAGGCATTATGGGTGGTAGTGGGTCCGCCGTGAACGAGAACAGCCGGCGGATATTTCTGGAAAGCGCCTTTTTTGCCCCGACTGCAATTCAAGGCAAAGCTCGCAGGTATGGGTTACATACCGATTCGTCCCACCGCTTTGAGCGTGGAGTGGCGCCTGATCTGCAGCGGCATGCCATTGAAAGGGCAACGGCCTTGATCCTGGAAATTGCGGGAGGCAAGCCGGGTCCTATTATTGAGGCAGCAGAAAAAGCCGCTTTACCTCGGAGAAAAGTCATTCTGCTGCGACGCGAGCGGATAAGAAAGGTACTCGGTACTCGGTTAGAAGATAAACTAATCGAGAAAATTTTGACCGGTTTGGGTTCCGATATTGAAGTGATCAGCGAGGGCTGGAAGGTAACGCCGCCAGCGTTTCGGTTCGATTTGAACATTGAGGTAGATCTGATCGAGGAACTGGCGCGGATCCATGGGTATGAGCGTCTTCCGAGAACGGTTCCAGCATATCATCCAAAAAAACTGGCGAGTTCTGAAAGCGCAGTTTCAATTGAAGCCTTGAGCGATATGCTGATCCAGCAAGGCTATCATGAAGTTATTTGTTACAGCTTTGTAGATCCGAAGTTACAGGCATTGCTGGAACCCTTAAGGTCAGCCTGTGTACTTTCCAATCCAATTTCAGCCGAAATGGCGGAGATGCGGACCAGTCTCTTACCGAGCCTGCTTACTGCTTTGAAATACAATCTAAACCGGCAACAGAAGCAGCTTCAAATATTCGAGATCGGGTCCAAATACTTATTGCAATCCACTGAAATTAAAGAAGAAATGCTGATTGCTGGACTACGCTATGGACCACAGTCTCAGGAACATTGGGATAAAAAGCACGGGTTGGCCGACTTCTATGACATTAAAGGAGATGTGGAACGTTTGATAGCCTATACAGGCTTGCCGGTGCGGTTTGAACCCATGATCCACTCTGCGCTGCATCCCGGACGGACTGCGGCTGTTTACCTGGATAACAATTGCATCGGTTGGCTCGGTGAAGTTCATCCCCGTATTAGGCAGACTTTAGATTTAGGCGAAGGGACTACAATCGGCGTTTTTGAATTAAGGCTGGATTTCTTGCTGCGTAAAAAAGTGCCGTCTTATCACCCAATTTCGCGTTACCCCAGTATCCGTCGCGACTTGGCTCTGGTAGTTGACCAATCGGTTACTTGGGCACAATTTGAAGCCTGCCTGCTGTCCGTAGCTCCCAGCTATCTTACGGAAGTGAGATTATTCGATGTATACACCGGAAAAGGCGTGATTTCAGGTCGAAAAAGTTTCGCGATAGGCTTGATTTTACAGGAAATTTCCCGCACGCTTACTGACACGGAGATTGAGTCCGCTATAGGGCGGATTCTGCAGACGCTAAATCAAAACCTGGGTGCTACACTTAGGGAGTAATAGTCCATGGCGCTAACAAAAGCAGAAATGGCAGAAATGCTGTTTAACGAGTTGGGCCTTAACAAGCGGGAAGCCAAGGAACTTGTTGAACTGTTTTTCGATGAAGTCAGGGATGCCTTGGCTGCCGGAGAAGATGTGAAATTATCAGGATTCGGTAATTTCACTCTTAGAAATAAAAATCAGCGGCCTGGAAGAAATCCCAAGACTGGTGAGGAGATACCAATCTCCGCGCGTAGAGTTGTTACTTTCCGCCCAGGGCAAAAACTGAAAGCAAGAGTAGAGGCTTATGCTGGAACCCAGCAACAACAATGAGCTGAATACCATACCGAATAAACGGTACTTCACTATTGGTGAAGTAAGCGATTTATGTGAGGTGAAGCCACATGTTTTGCGCTATTGGGAGCAGGAGTTCCCCCAGCTAAAACCTGTTAAGCGCCGGGGGAACCGGCGTTATTATCAAAGGCATGATGTAATTTTAATTCGGCAAATACGAAGCTTGTTATATGACCAGGGTTATACAATCGGGGGTGCTCGCCTTCAGTTGTCAGGCGAGTCTGCTAAGGAAGACACTTCCCAAAGCCAGCAAATAATCCGTCAGGTTAGAATGGAGCTGGAAGAAATTCTGCAGATACTCAAGCGTTAAATCTAGAAATCCTTCAGTATTTTTCCCTTATAATCCCAACCCTTTAGAATCGGGGCGTAGCGCAGTCTGGTAGCGCACCTGCATGGGGTGCAGGGGGTCGCAGGTTCAAATCCTGCCGTCCCGACCATTTTGAATAAGGCTTTTACTCAATGTGAAAGCCTTGTTTTTTGGATGATCTCCAAACACTAAATTCTTTATTTCCCCTTATTTTTCCTACTATATAAGGGGTTATACAAGCATATTTGGGTCGATAAAATCCCTGATATGGGTGTGACTTACGGGTTTCTCTGTATAAAAGTTGATCTGGTTCACAACATTCTGCTACAAAGATAAGGTAAAGTCAGTCGTTGTTGTTTTTAAGGCGGGATAGGAAGAACGCCACAAACCAATATAAAGATAACTTTTACAGAGTGTGAGGTTCATGATATGGAAGACATGGAACAGAAATCAACAGTCTTTGTTATTGACGCTGACCCCATTTGGGGAAATAACATCCGGAACACGCTCGAGATAGCAGGTTTTCAAGTTAAAGTTTTCGACTCGGCAGAAACCTTTTTAGAGGAATACGAGCCGGGTAGACCGAGCTGTCTGGTGTTGAGTGCAGAATTAGGCGGCGGCATGACCGGTCTGCAGTTGCAAGATGAATTGGCGCAGCAGGAAATCAAGCCTTCGATTATTTTTACCAGTGCCGAATCGAATGTAGCCAATTCCGTTAAGGCTATGCGTGCCGGTGCGGTGGATTTTCTTCAGAAGCCTTTTCAGGATGTTGAGTTGCTGGCGCGAGTACAGGAAGCGATTGATCTCAACCAGTTTGAACGTCAGAGGCATCAACAGGCCTCTTTCGTCAGCAATCGTATAGACAAGCTGACGCGCCGGGAAAAAGAGGTTATGGACCTAGTCCTCGAAGGTCTAACCAACAAGGAAATTGCCAGTATGTTGGGATTGAGCCACCGTACGGTGGAACTGCACCGCTCGCGCGTTATGTCCAAAATGAAAGCCGATTCGATTGTCCATCTGGTCAAAATGACAAGCGAGCACCAGCTCTAAGAGAGCTCTCGGCTTATCAGGAATGCGGCGGCCTTGTCCGATCTGGACAGGGATGCAATCTTTCGTTGCTTTCCGGCATTGAAACCATTATCTTTGCCTGCCTTGCCATACCCATGGCAAGGCAGGCTTTTTCCTGCCTGTCTGCTGTTATTCCCAAGTGCCCGGCACTTAAACTCATAAAGTACTCAAACGAGGATGATTAAAAGCGATGATCGACGTAGAAAGCATTCTGGGTAAAGACGCAAAAGATCTTCTGACCTACAAGGCCAAAGTGCCTGCCTCTCGCCTGCATCTGCCTGGCCCCGATTTCGTAGACCGTGTGTGGGCTCTGTCGGATCGTCCGACGCCCGTGCTGCGGAGATTAAATGCCATGTTCAATCATGGCCGTTTGGCTAATACCGGTTATCTTTCTATTTTGCCCGTCGATCAGGGAATTGAGCATTCTGCAGGTGCCTCGTTCGCCCCGAACCCGGATTATTTTGATCCAGAAAATATCGTCAAACTGGCGATTGAGGGAGGATGCAACGCTGTTGCCTCCACATACGGGGTGCTGGGCGCTGTTGCACGTAAGTATGCTCACAAAATTCCTTTCATCGTGAAGGTTAACCATAACGAATTCCTGACTTATCCAAACAAGTTCGATCAAATCATGTTTGGGACTATCAAGCAGGCGTGGGACATGGGTGCGGTGGCGGTAGGAGCTACTATCTATTTTGGTTCTCCCGAATCGGGCCGGCAAATCGTCGAGGTGAGCCAGGCTTTCAAGATGGCGCATGACCTTGGTATGGCTACCATTTTATGGTGCTACCTCCGTAACAATGCCTTCAAGAAAGATAAGGATTATCACACTTCCGCCGACCTTTCTTCGCAGGCGAATCACCTCGGAGTAACCATTGAGGCTGATATCATCAAACAGAAGATGCCTACCAATAATGGTGGTTACAAGGCTATTTCCACTAAAGAAAATCCATACGGAAAAACGTCGGATGCGATTTATACCGAGCTAGCCAGTGATCACCCGATTGATTTGACACGCTATCAGGTTCTGAACTGTTACAACGGTCGGGCGGGCCTGATTAATTCTGGTGGTGAATCTAAGGGCGCATCTGATCTGGCTGAAGCCGTAGCTACCGCGGTAATTAATAAACGTGCTGGTGGTATGGGCCTGATTTCGGGTCGTAAGGCGTTCCAGCGGCCGCTGAAAGAAGGCGCAGCGCTGTTGCAGGCTATCCAGGATGTCTATTTGTCCAAACAGGTTGCAATAGCCTGATAATCCTTTTAATGCGGCCCCTTGTAAGGGGCCGCATATCTTTAGTTCCACGAGCGCGGTAAACCCCGTTATCATTTCGTGGTGCGACTCATCTTCATATTACCCGGTTTGTTTCATCCAGCGCCTGAGCCTGCGCATTTTAAGTTACCTTGCTTACAGCATTTGTTGTCGCGTTCAGATGTAGACTCCTCTCTGAAGGAGTGCGGGCGGGCGTTGTTGCTGGCGTACCTGACTTCCGGGCGCAAAAGTATGGCTGAAAGCAAAGTAGCCTATTGGTGTGATTTCCTGCGGTTTCCGGATGAGTATTGCTATTACTGCGAACCGGTGCATCTGCGTGCCGATATCGCCGATGCGCTTGTGTTTGATCGTTCTCATTTCGTGCTGACAAGAACTGAAGCGCAATTACTGGTCGATGCTATAAATGAGTATCTGCCGGACGACCTCTGGATTGAAAAGGCTCCCTCAAATCGCTGGTATTTGTTGTCCGGAAAGGAGATATCCGGAAGCGTGCCGGCTTTACAGGAAATGCAGGGGCGGCCGGTTGGTGGAATATTGACCGGCAAGGCTTCTGCTGCCGAGTGGCGTCTGCTGATGAATGAACTGCAAATCCTGTTGCATCAGCATCCCGTCAATATAAGGCGAGAGCAGCGCGGAGAATTACCCGTAAACGGGGTCTGGATATATACAGGGAGGGCTGTCCAAATTCTGGGATATACGGTGGGACACGTCGTAACGCACTCTTTGGATATGCGAACAGCATGTCGCGCCCTTAATATTGTTAGCGTACAAAGATTGGATGAAGCTGTATTTTCCGGTGATGATCACGATATCCTGGTGTTCGATGAATCATTGGATTCGAAAATTAATGATCGTAAGTCAGGGCTCGAATTGATGGAGATGAACTGGTTTGAACAGGCGTATGCTTGGCTACAAAAAGGGCTTGTCAAGGAGATTGTAATCGATCCGGCCGATGGTCGTCGTTTTGTAATACGGCGCAATTCCTTGAAGCGTTTCTGGAAGCGGCGGCATCCGCTAAATTTTTACGAACAGAAAGCCTGATGAAATTTTCCGTAAGAATCCAGAGACGCCAACCGCGGTGTTCAGCCGAGCTCCCGGCGGATTTGCACCCTGTTTTACGCCGTATTTATCTTAATCGGAAGATCCATGGCATTAAGGAATTGGAAAACAAATTATCCCACCTGCATGGGCTGGAGTTGCTTTCCGGAATGTCAAATGCGGTTGACAGACTGGCTCAAGCCATAATTGATGGTCTCAAGGTACTGGTGGTGGGGGATTTTGATGCTGACGGTGCAACAAGCGCAGCATTGGCAGTTCGTGCAATGCGGGCAATGGGAGCGTCCGATACCGGCTATATTGTGCCTAACAGGTTCGAGTATGGGTATGGTTTGACACCGGAAATTGTACGGGTTGCTTCCCGCCAGAATCCGGCTTTATTGGTGACTGTGGACAATGGCATCTCCAGCATTGAGGGTGTGGATGAAGCCAATCGGCTTGGTATTGAGGTCATCATAACCGATCATCATCTGCCAGGCCCGCGTTTGCCTGCGGCTGCGGCAATCGTTAATCCGAACCTGCATGACGACGCATTTCCAAGCAAGTGCCTTGCTGGGGTAGGCGTAATTTTTTACGTCATGTCGGCTTTGCGCGCGGAGTTACGCCGCCGCGGCTGGTTTGGATACAAGTCGATACCCGAGCCGAATATGGCTCAGTATCTGGATCTCGTGGCATTGGGAACTGTTGCCGATGTGGTACCTTTGGATCATAACAACCGAATCTTGGTGGATCAGGGATTGAAACGGATTCGGAGTGGCCATTGCGTGCCCGGTATTTCAGCCTTGTTGAGAGTGGGGGGGCGAAATCAGGAGTCGATTTCAGCATCAGATCTGGCTTTTGCGGTCGCTCCCCGGTTGAATGCCGCAGGCCGGCTGGACGATATGTCTCTTGGAATCGAGTGCTTGCTGAGCGATGGCATGGGTCATGCGATGGATCTTTCAGTCAAACTGGATGAATTGAACCGCCAGCGCCGGGACATAGAGCAATCCATGGGTTCTCAGGCAATGGAAATTCTGCGCAAGCGGTTTTCAAATCTTGAGCAAGCAGATACTCCCGCCGCTATATGCGTATACGATGCAGGCTGGCATCAGGGTGTCATCGGCATACTGGCTTCTCGCATCAAGGACCGCCTTCATCGGCCTGTAATCGCATTCGCTGATGGAGGCAATGGCGAGCTGAAAGGCTCTGCACGCTCGATAAATGGCGTACACATTCGTGACGTACTTGACGCAATCGCTACCCTATACCCCGGCCTGCTGCACAAGTTCGGCGGACATGCAATGGCGGCGGGTTTGAGCTTGCGTCTTGAACATTACGCAGAGTTTCAGCGGGTCTTGGCTCAACGAGTGAGCATGATCACCGGTGCCCAGGTCGGAGAAAATATTATCTGGTCGGACGGCGAGCTGGGGGCCGATGAACTGGCTATCGATACGGCGCGGGCCATTTACATGGCCGGTCCCTGGGGCCAGGATTTTCCCGAGCCGGTGTTCGACGGCGTTTTTGACTTGGCCGATAAAAGGATTGTCGGTTCCAATCATCTTAAATTGGTTTTGCATCATGCCGCCTCCGGCAAGGTAGTCGAGGCTATTGCTTTTAATCAGCTGGGTGATGACCTGCGGTCGGGATCCAGAGTGAGGGTGGCTTACCGGGCCGAAACGAATGAATACAGGGGATTCTGCAATTTACAGCTCAACGTTCAATATATCGAACCACTCTAACAAAATCTCGTTTTCCATTTCACCTGATTGCCGCCTTGTTGTATTATTGCGCGCTTGCCCAAAAAGCCTTTCGATATGCTGGAAATCAATCCGATCGTTAACAAGCTTGAAGATCTCGCCAGGCGCGTACAGGCGCTGAGGGGGTATCTTTGACTATGACCAGAAGCGCGAGCGGCTGGAAGAAATAAACCGGGAACTGGAAGACAGTTCCGTCTGGAACAATCCAGAGCATGCCCAGGCCCTCGGAAAGGAAAGGGCTGGCCTGGAATCCATCGTCGGTCTGTTGACCCGGCTCGGCGCCGGCCTTGCGGAGGCCGAGGAATTGTTACAGATGATCCGCGAGGAAGGCGATGCGCAGGCCCTGGATTCCATCAGCCGTGATCTCGAAAAATACGAAACGGATGTCGCCGGCCTCGAATTCCGCCGCATGTTTTCGGGAGAAATGGACCCTAATAACGCATTTCTGGACATACAGTCCGGTTCCGGGGGAACTGAGGCGCAAGACTGGGCGGATATGCTGCTCCGTATGTACCTGCGTTGGGCCGCGGACAAGGGTTTCCGAACGGAGATTATCGAGTATTCAGCCGGTGAAGTGGCGGGCATTAAAAGCACGACCGTCAAGGTCGAGGGTGCTTATGCCTTCGGTTGGCTCCGCACGGAAACTGGAGTGCACCGATTGGTGCGCAAATCACCCTTTGATTCCGGGAACAGACGACACACCTCGTTTGCGGCCGTCTTTGTATCCCCGGAAATCGACGATTCGATTGACATACAGATCAACCCCGCGGACTTGCGTATCGACGTATATCGCGCCAGCGGCGCCGGCGGACAGCATGTAAACCGCACGGAATCTGCGGTTCGTATAACCCACCTGCCCACGGGAAGTGTCGTACAATGCCAGAGCGATCGCTCCCAGCATAAGAACAAGGATACGGCTATGAAGCAGCTGAAAGCCAAGCTATATGAGCTGGAAATGCAGAAGCGCCGCGCGCAGTCCCAGGCTCTGGAAGACAGTAAATCCGATATAGGCTGGGGACATCAAATTCGTTCTTATGTGTTGGACCAGTCCCGCATCAAAGACTTGCGTACCGGAGTGGAAACGGGAAACACACAGCCGGTACTGGACGGCAAACTGGACCAATTCATAGAGGCAAGTCTGAAGGCAGGTTTGTAAGCGGACAGATTATTCCCTGATTCTTTGGAATACGAAAAATGAGCGAACAGGAATTTGACGAAAACAAGTTGATTGCGCAGCGACGGCAGAAACTTTCGGAGTTGCGACAGCGCGGCAATGCTTTCCCCAATCAGTTCCGACGAGATGCTTTGGCGGCTCCTTTGCATGAGCGTTATGGGACGCTGGAAAACGAACAGTTGGAGGCGCAGAAAATCAAGGTCAATGTTGCGGGCCGCATTATGGCCAAGCGCGTCATGGGCAAAGCCAGCTTTGTGCAGCTGCAGGATATGTCCGGCCGAATCCAGCTTTATTTGCAGCGCGACGAATTGCCAGAAGGCGTGTACGAAGAGTTCAAGAACTGGGATATCGGTGATATCATCGGGGCCGACGGGGTATTGTTCAGAACCAAGACAGGTGAGTTGTCTGTCAAAACGGCTTCTCTCGCACTGCTGACAAAGTCGCTACGCCCTTTACCCGAGAAGTATCATGGTTTGACCGACACCGAACAACGTTACCGCCAGCGTTATGTTGATCTGATTATGAACCAGGAGGTGCGCCAGCTGTTCACGCGCCGCTCTGCAATCATCGAATATATCCGGAGATTTTTCACGCAGCGCCAGTATCTCGAAGTGGAAACGCCCATGATGCAGGCCATTCCGGGGGGGGCGACAGCGCGTCCCTTTGAGACTTATCACAATGCACTGGATATGCCGCTGTTTTTGCGCATCGCGCCCGAGTTGTACCTGAAACGCCTCGTTGTAGGTGGGTTCGAAAAAGTTTTCGAGATCAATCGTAATTTTCGCAATGAAGGGGTTTCAACCCAGCACAATCCGGAATTCACCATGCTGGAATTTTATCAGGCCTATGCCGATTATCATGACCTGATGAATCTGACGGAAGAGTTGCTGCGTGGTATCGCATCCGAGGTGGCCGGTTCCACAAAAATCCGTTATAGCGACGAAGAATACGATTTCTCAAAGCCATTTGTTCGCATGACAGTAAAGGAAGCGATCCTGCATTTCAATCCGGATATAAAGGCGGCGATGCTGGATGATATCCGGCAACTTAAGGATATAGCCGGACGTCTGCGCATACCGTTGAAAGATTCCTATGGTCCGGGCAAGATCCAGCTTGAAATATTCGAGAAGACAGCCGAGGGAAATCTCAGGCAACCTACTTTTATTACGGCATACCCGACCGAGGTTTCTCCGCTTGCCCGGCGTAACGACGATGACCCTTCAGTGACGGATCGTTTCGAATTTTTCGTTGGCGGCCGTGAGATTGCCAACGGGTTCTCCGAGTTGAACGACGCCGAAGACCAGGCTGAACGGTTCAAGCGTCAGGTGGGGGAAAAAGAAGCCGGCGACATGGAAGCCATGCACTACGACGCGGATTATATTCGTGCGCTTGAATACGGGCTGCCGCCGACAGCAGGCGAGGGTATAGGCATCGACCGTCTGGTGATGCTGTTTACCAACACGCCTTCAATCCGGGATGTATTGCTGTTTCCTTACATGCGTCCAGAATAAGACGTAAACACGTTTCAGGTTCTAAAGATAAAGCTGCCGCAGCTGCGGATCTGGAGCACTCATTTCCCAAATTTCGGTAAACTGTTTCAACAGATTTCCAGCTTGTGAAGGATCATTGTAATTCACTTCGGCTTCGTGGCGGTCGCCGAATTGACGGAAAATGACGCCGCGATCATCCGCGACCATGAATGCCGATACATAATCCTTGTATTTTTCGTCTACTTTCCGGATTTTGATGTAGGTGTCGAGTCTCTGCTGCAGAGGGATCAGGCGATGCCCGTTCTTGACAACGGAGTCGCTGTCCAGCAGCAGTATTTGGATAAAACAATATTTGCTGCGTCGCGCCAGACGTGACAGGGTTTCTATAAATGCTTCCGTATCGTAAAGTTTCGGGTCGAGATCGCGTGTATATATATAGAGAGACTGCCGTGCCTGAGCAGCCATATGTTGACTGATCATGCGCAGTTCATCGCGCGATTCGATTTCGAACTTCCTGTCCGTAATGCCCAGTTGGCACTCGATCCAGGCGCCTTCGGTGGGCGGCAAGTCCAGATCTGCTGGTGGCGAATTCTCGCCCATGATGATTATAGTTTGCGTGCCATGTCGGCGGCATTGCCGGTGTATGCTTGCGGAGTCAGGGCCAGCAATCTCTTTTTAACTTCCGCAGGCAGCTCCAGTGATTCAATAAACCGCTGCAACGCGGCCCGGTCGATCTTGTTGCCGCGTGTAAGAGCCTTTAGTTTTTCGTATGCCTGCTCGATTCCGTAGCGGCGCATCACCGTCTGGATAGGTTCGGCCAGCACTTCCCAGTTCGCATCAAGGTCATCTTGTAGTCGCTTGGCATCCAGCTCCAGCTTACCCAGGCCTTTTTGGAAGGCCTGGTAGGCGACCAGGGAATATCCGAAGGCGACGCCCAGGTTGCGCAGTACGGTAGAGTCCGTGAGATCGCGCTGCCAGCGCGAGATCGGGAGCTTGCCGGACAGGTGGTCCAACAAGGCATTGGCCAATCCGAGATTACCCTCGGCATTTTCAAAATCGATCGGGTTCACCTTGTGCGGCATGGTCGAGGAACCGACTTCACCGGCGACCGCCTTCTGCTTGAAGTAACCGAGTGAGATATAGCCCCAGATATCGCGGCAGCAGTCGATCAGAACCGTGTTGAAGCGGCGCAATGTGTCGAATAATTCCACCATACTGTCGTGCGGTTCAATCTGAATGGTGTAGGGGTTCCATTCCAGCCCCAGTCCGGTCACGAAATTCCGCGCCAGTACCGGCCAATCGATATCGGGGTAGGTGGCGTAGTGGGCATTGAAATTACCGACGGCGCCGTTGATCTTGCCGCAGAGGCTGGTTTGCAGCAGCTGTCCGAACTGGCGTTGCAGGCGGTGCTGCATATTGGCGATTTCCTTGCCGGCCGTAGTCGGGGATGCGGCCTGACCGTGGGTGCGGGACAACATGGATGCATCAGCGTGCTGATGGGCGAGCTTTTTCAGCGCATCGAGGAGCTGTTGCATGGCAGGGGCCAGTACCTCGCTACGTGCGCGCGCCAGCATCAGCCCATAGGCCAGGTTATTGATATCTTCGGAGGTGCAGGCAAAGTGTATGAATTCGCCCGCTCTTTTCAGAGTTGCATGCTCTGCGAATTTTTCTTTCAGGAAATACTCAACCGCCTTCACGTCATGATTGGTGGTTTTTTCAATGGTCTTGATGCGTTCCGCATCCGCTTCGGAGAAGCTTTTAATTATTGCATCGAGAAAGGCATTGGCCTTGTTATCCAAGGCCGGCAATTCCTCTATACCCGGACAGGCAGCGAGGGCCTGCAGCCAACGGATTTCCACCAGGGTGCGGAAGCGGATCAGGCCATATTCGCTGAAGATATTTCTTAGAGAATCACATTTATCCGCATAGCGGCCGTCCAGCGGGGACAAGGCGGTCAGTGCAGTCAGGTTCATAGACATCCCTTTGGGGGTTGCGGGTTTTACCCGGCGCTGATTATATCATTGCCTTGGATATGGGCGTAGGTTCTGGCTAAACTAGCCCTGATTGAATTGCAAAAAGGGACTGCATGAAAAAGAATAAGTCTGAACACCGGATCGAACACGACAGTCTTGGCGAAATCGCAGTGCCGGCAGAAGCCCTGTATGGGCCGCAAACCCAACGGGCTATCGATAACTTCCCAATCAGTGGTTTAACGATGCCAAGGGCATTTATACGCTCCCTGGGACTGGTGAAGTGTGTATGTGCCAATGTAAACGGCAAGTTGGGCCTGTTGGACGGTGAGTTGGCCGAAGCTATTCAGTCGGCGGCCTTTGAGGTGGCTGAAGGCAAGTACGATGTCCATTTCCCGGTCGATGTTTTCCAGACAGGCTCGGGTACCAGCACCAATATGAATGCCAACGAAGTCATCGCCCGCCTGGCTACAATACGGCTGGGTAAACCAGTACATCCCAATAATCACGTTAATATGAGCCAGAGCTCGAACGACGTCATTCCGGCCTGCATTCATATCAGTTCAACCCTTGAGATATCGGAGGAGTTATTGCCGGCGCTGGAGCACCTGGCGTCCATTATAGAGAGCAAGGGGCGCAGCTTGGCTGGCGTGGTGAAGACTGGGCGAACCCATCTGATGGATGCCATGCCTTTGACGATGGAGCAGGAGTTGAGCGGGTGGGCTGTTCAGATTCGGCAGGGGATCGACCGCATTGGAGACAGTCTGCGGCGCTTGCGGCAGCTTCCTATCGGTGGTACGGCGGTCGGTACCGGTATCAATACGCCGGCCGATTTCGGGCGCAAAGTCAGTGCGGGACTGGCCACCATGACGGCCCTGGAGTTTTCAGCGAAACCCAATTATTTCGAGGGCTTGAGCAGTCAGGACGCCGCTGTTGAAATGAGCGGTCAGCTGCGGACTCTGGCCGCTGGCTTGATGAAGATTTGCAATGACCTGCGCTGGATGAACAGCGGCCCTCTGGCTGGACTCGCTGAAATCGAATTGCCCGCGTTGCAACCGGGCAGCAGCATCATGCCCGGCAAGGTCAACCCCGTTATCCCCGAAGCGGTCGCCATGGTTTGCGCCCAGATCATGGGCAACGATCTGACCATTTCGATCGCGGGGCAGTCCGGCAACTTCCAGTTGAATGTGATGCTTCCGGTCATTGCGTTTAATCTGCTTCAGAGTATCGAGTTGGCCGCCCATGCATCCCGGCTGCTGGCGGATAAGGCTATCCGCGATTTCAAGGTCAACCATGAACACATCGAATATATGTTGTCGCGTAATCCCATCCTCGTAACGGTACTCAACCGCCGCATCGGTTATGAAAAAGGCGCCGAAATCGTCAAGCGGGCCTACGCCGAGAGGCGGCCGATTCTGGAGGTCGCTGCCGAGCTTACGGATCTGCCGAAGGAACAGTTGCAGGAGCTGCTGAATCCCCTGAATCTTATCCGGGGCGGGCTGGAGTCCTGATTTTTTCGGGTCGTTTGGGTATAATCCGCGCCCGTCCTTGTTCAAATATTCCATCGCCCCGGATTTTTCTTCGCACCGCGAATCCGGGGGTTCATCAGTGATGATTTTTAGGGGTGGCAGATGAAAAACAGCTTTAAAGCTCAGCGTCAACTTGCAGTCAACGGAAAAAAATATGAGATCTATCATCTGGGGGCGTTGGGTAAGCAGGCGGAGCGTCTGCCGTTTTCGCTGAAGATACTGCTGGAAAACCTGCTGCGCTTTGAAGATGGAGTCAACACAACCCGCCACGATATTGAGGCGGTACTAAAATGGGATCCCAAGGCCGAGCCCAGCCAGGAGATCGCCTTTACACCTAGCCGCGTGGTGATGCAGGATTTTACGGGTGTACCGGCTGTCGTCGATTTCGGGGCCATGCGCGATGCCATGAAAGCCCTTGGCGGCGACCCCGAGAAGATCAATCCGCTGTCACCGGCCGAACTTGTAATTGATCATTCCGTGCAGGTCGATCATTACGGGGCGGCCAATGTAGCGGACCTGAATTCGGCGATCGAGTACCAGCGCAATACCGAGCGTTACAGTTTCCTGCGTTGGGGGCAGAAGGCTCTGCAGAATTTCCGGGTAGTGCCCCCGAGCACCGGGATAGTGCATCAGGTCAATCTGGAGTATCTGGCGCGTGTGATTTTCGGCCAGGTGAACGACGGTGTATTGCAGGCCTATCCCGACACTGTGGTTGGCACCGATTCGCATACCACCATGATTAATGGCGTCGGCGTACTCGGCTGGGGCGTGGGAGGTATCGAAGCGGAGGCCGCCATGCTCGGTCAGCCGGTGACTATGTTGATCCCTCAAGTGGTCGGTTTCAGATTGTACGGCAGACTGGCCGAGGGTGCCACGGCCACCGATCTGGTGCTTACCGTTACCGAGATGTTACGCAAGAAAGGGGTGGTCAACAAATTCGTGGAATTTTTCGGTGACGGGCTTGATCATCTTAGTCTGGCCGATCGGGCCACGATCGCCAATATGGCGCCTGAATACGGTGCGACTTGCGGTATTTTCCCGATCGACCAGGAAACCATCCGGTATCTTGAGTTGACCGGACGGAGCAAAGAGCAGACCACTCTGGTGGAGGCCTATGCAAAGGAACAGGGCATGTGGCGCAATCCGGGGGACGCGGCGGCCGAATACAGTGATGTACTGGAACTCGATCTCGGCAAGGTGGTTGCCAGCCTGGCCGGACCCAAGCGTCCGCAGGACCGAATTGCTCTCACCGATGCCGGCAAGACCATCGTGAAGGCCTTGCAGGACGCGCAGCAAGAGCGCGGGGACGGCAAAGCGGCTGCTTCCAAAGTAAATTACAAACAACAGGAATTCGAGTTGCGCGACGGCGCCGTGGTAATCGCCGCCATTACCAGCTGCACCAACACATCCAACCCCAGTGTTATCATGGCCGCCGGTCTGCTGGCGAAAAACGCGGTTGCCCGTGGCGTGCAGGTCAAACCCTGGGTGAAGACATCGCTTGCCCCCGGCTCGCTGGTCGTGACGGAATACTTGAAGAAAGCAGGATTATTGTCTTATCTCGAACAGCTCGGATTCAATGTGGTCGGTTATGGCTGCACCACTTGCATCGGCAACTCCGGCCCCTTGCCCGATGAAATTTCGGCGGTAATTCAGAAAAACAAGCTGGTGGTCGCTTCGGTGCTGTCCGGCAACCGGAACTTCGAAGGTCGTATCCACCAGGATGTGCGTATGAACTTCCTGGCTTCGCCGCCGCTGGTTGTTGCCTATGCGATCGCGGGGCGTGCGGATTTCGACCCGTATAAAGAACCTTTGGCAAAGGACAAAAGCGGCAAGGAGGTTTTCCTGAAGGATATCTGGCCTTCGCCCAAAGATGTCAGCGCCGCCATCGCCGCCACCGTTGATCGCAAGATGTTCGAGCAGAGCTATGCCAATGTATTCGCGGGCGACAGCCGCTGGAACAAGATTGACAGTCCGGCTGGAGCACTATTCGATTGGGAAGAGGATTCGACCTATATCCGCAAGGCGCCGTATTTCGATGGTATGGGTATGGATGCCGAAGGTATCAGCGAGATCAAGGGTGCGCGTTGCCTTGCCAAATTGGGCGACTCCGTTACGACCGACCATATTTCGCCTGCGGGTTCAATCAAGGTGGATTCGCCAGCGGGTAAATATTTGATTGAGCATGGTGTTTCGAAAGCGGATTTCAACTCCTACGGTTCGCGTCGGGGTAACCATGAAGTGATGGTCCGCGGTACTTTCGCCAACGTGCGTTTGCGCAACCAGCTGGCGCCCGGAACGGAAGGCGGCTGGACCCGTTTCCAGCCGGACGATGAGCAGATGACTATCTACGATGCATCGGTGAAATATATCGCTCAGGGTACTCCACTGATCGTGCTCGCGGGCAAAGAGTACGGAACCGGTTCATCCCGAGACTGGGCCGCCAAGGGTTCCCTGTTACTTGGAATTCGCGCCGTGATCGTGGAGAGCTTCGAGCGTATTCACCGTTCCAACCTGGTCGGCATGGGAATCCTGCCTTTGCAGTTCAAACCGGGCGAAAGTCATGGGACGCTGGGCCTTACCGGCAAGGAGAGCTACGATTTCGAAGGCTTGAAGTCGGGAGCCAAGGAATTGACGGTAACAGCTGTATCTGCCGACGGTTCAAAGAAGAAATTCAAAGTCGACGTACGCATCGATACTCCGAAAGAATGGGAATATTATCTTAATGGCGGAATCCTGAAATATGTTTTGCGCCAGATCATCAAACGCCAACGTCAGGCCGCTTGAGCAACGCCCAGGATTCAGGAACCGGTATATCAAACTCCGGTTCCCGTCCCCGTTTATTTTTTCCTGAAATGAACTACCTGGAACTGGCAACAGGAATCGCCTTTCGCCATGCAATTAGTATGTTTTATTTCTGCACTCAATAACGATGACAGCAGACTGATATCCAGTTGACATACTTCGCGATGCGATTGCGCGAGGTGGTGATAGACGCAATTATACGCCTTGATTCCGCTGATATTGTTTTCGGTTTGCTCGGCATAAGCGTCATAACCCAATTCTTGCATGATGGCTGCGACTTCCACGACGCGTTCTTCGGGCGTCGCGCCTTTTATGCGCTCCTTGACGGTTTTCGCAAGCTCCAAGCCTAGCCTCGACATATATTTTTCCACGCCTTCATCCCCCAGTTGTTTCTGGAGAAAATCGAGCAAAAGCTGCGAAAACCAGGCGTATTGCTTGGGAAAAAGATCATACCCCTGCTGAGTCAGCACATAGGTGTGTCCTGGACGACCCCCGGTTTTGGTTAGTTTTCCCTTGGTGAGATAGCCGCTGCTTTCGAGTGCCAACAGATGCTGGTTGACTGCGGTACGCGTGATACCCAGGGATTTACTCAGTTCATCCACGGTCAGGCCCGACTTGTTTTCAAGCAGGGTCTGGAGCAGTTGTTGCTGGCGCGGGCCGAATCCGTAAAACATAGATGACCTGGAATTATTCCGGGCGAATACTGCATAGCATACTAAGGAATTTCGCAAGGTAAAAGAACTTTTAACATATAAATATTTACAAAGCGAGCCGGGTAAGTTAAGTTAGGCGCGTTTTCTGCTTATTAACTCAACAACAATAGCCACTAATAAGGAGTTTTATATGCTTAAGATTGCAGTTGTTCTAATAGCCATTGCAGCCGTCGGCGGCCTCGTTATGGCAGCCAGACTGTTCAGCAACAAGTTCGCCCCCTGGGCTTTATCGATTCTGCACGCGCTGCTGGGCGCCACGGCTCTGGTGCTCATCCTGTTGAATGTGATTAATGGTTCTGGCGGCTTGCTGCTGGCGGCGCTTGTCGTATTGGCGGTCGCGGCATTGGGAGGTTTTTTTCTCGCGAGTTTTCATGTCCGCAAGGAGTTGGCACCCAAGGGCGTCATAGTCATCCATGCTCTGGTCGCGGTCGCGGGATTCCTGTTATTATTGGGTGCCGTTTTCGCTCCAGCAACCTGAGCGGACCAAGACAATAACAAGGATTCTTCAATGCATTTTCACCCGTTGCATCCGGCACTGGTGCATTTTCCGATTGCCTGCTGGGTATTGGCGGTGCCCTGCGATATTGCTGGATGGCTGTATATGCCGCAAGCCTGGTATGCAGCATATCTGTTGATTCTTGGGGGGGTAGTTCTGGCATTGCCGGCCATGCTGGCCGGCATGCCGGACCTCGCAAAGCTGAAAAATAATAAAACAGTCATGGCCGTGGCATACCGGCATATAGGGCTTATCGGTTCAGCATGGATTCTGTATCTGGTCAGTCTGATGTTGAGAGTCGGAAAAGGCAGGACACCCGCGGAGGCGCCGGGAGTGGCTGCGAGCGCTTGCGCACTTATAGGACTGATGCTGCTATTGGCCGGCGCATGGCATGGGGCTGAATTGGTTTACAGTTATGGCATCGGTATCCGGCGCCGTCGCAGCTTGTCTTCGCAGCCTGTCTCCCGGCAGCAGCCTCTCGAAAGCACTACTGAGAAAAACTGATTCCGCCCTGATAGGCTCTACTCGGACTTTTCCAGAGTAAGGCCGCTCGTATCCACTTTGACTTCAGCGGCTTTCCTGGCCGGCGCCAGAAAAGTGGAGTCATCCTTGGAGAAGCTCAAACCGCTCGTATCGGGTATTTTGGCGTTTTGTTTGCCCGGCAACTTTTCCAGAACCGCGCCGGCCTCAGCCATGCTCAGTCCCGACAGGTCCTGCGGTATTGCGATATTTACAATATCCTTGCCGGCCATGCGTCCGCCGCGATCCTTGGGATTTGCCGTCCCCCCGATACTTCTTGAAGCGTTCGACGCCGACGCGGGAGTGGAGGCGGGCTGCGGTTTAGCGCGCTGCCCGGTGTTTTCAGCCGCATCTGAAAGCACTGCACACATTGCACCTGCCTTTTTGAAGGCCGCCTGGTATTTGAGCGCGGTAGCTTGGTCGATATCCCGTTTGATCACCACGGGTTTTCCGCTAAATAGCGCATCGACCTGTTCAGCCTTCATCTTGAACAGGACTGACAGGTTGCGCTTGACCTCGTCCAGAGGCAATTCGCCGGTTAATTTGCCTTCGAATACAACCTGATATTCAGCCATAATTGTTTACCAGAATAAGTGAAAGAACCCCGAATCGGTAGTACCATGTTCCGGGAAGACATGGTTTGCCCGGAGTTTTGAATAGTTTCGCCCATTGCGGGGAAAAAGCAACTGTGATGCCGACCATCGGCATAAAAAGATGGATTGGGCTTAAGTACAAGTCATTGTTCGTTGAAGGCGGATTCAATGACACCGCCGCCGAGGCAAACATCATCCCGGTAGAACACGATGGATTGTCCTTCAGTGACGGCGCGTTGGGGGCGATTGAAACGAACCGTCAGGTGCTGGCTTTCCATTGCTTCGATAGTGCAATCCTGATCCGCCTGGCGATAGCGGATTTTGGCCCTGCAAGCGAATGGCAATTCATTTTTTTGCAAAGGCTGTGCTATCCAATGCAACTGCGAGGCATGAAGCCTTGTTTTTAATAGCGCGGGGTGATCTTCACCCTGCACCACTGTCAGGGTATTACTGCGGACGTCCTTGGCCACCACGTACCAAGGCGATTCCCCCGTGTTTTTCATACCGCCGATACCAAGACCCTGGCGCTGTCCCATGGTGTAGTAAAAGGCACCCTGATGTTGGCCGATGACTGTCCCTTCCAGATTCAGTATTGCGCCTTGGCGGGCCGGCAGGTACCGGGCCAGGAAATCCCGGAAACGACGTTCCCCGATGAAACAGATGCCTGTACTGTCTTTTTTTTCATGATTATCGAATCCGCACCGCGTCGCGATTTTCCTTACTTCGGGTTTTTGCATCTCCCCCACGGGGAACAGGCAGTAGCGCAATTCGTTCTGCCCTAGCCGGTAGAGAAAATAGCTTTGATCTTTGCCGGGATCCCGTCCTTTCAGCAACTGGTGATAGCTGTTCTCCTGTTGTAGGCGGGCATAATGCCCAGTCGCGATTTTTTCGGCACCCAGTTTCAGCGCGTACTTGAGAAACACATCGAATTTGATTTCTTTATTGCACATAATGTCGGGATTGGGTGTGCGACCGGCCTTGTATTCCTCCAGAAAGTAGGAAAAGACGCGATCCCAATATTGCTGCGAAAAGTTGATCTGGTGGAGCGGGATTTCCAGTTCTTCGCACACTTGCAGGGCGTCTTCCAGGTCCTGTTTGGCAGTGCAGTACGCGACGTCATCGGTTTCCTCCCAGTTTTTCATGAACAATCCTTCCACCCGGTATCCCTGTTCAAGCAGCAGCCAGGCGGCGACCGCAGAATCGACGCCTCCGGACATGCCTACGATAACGAATGGTTTTTTCATGAAGGGGGGGATTTACAGATCCACCAGTACATCCAGCGGATAACGCTTATTGCTGACATAGTCCTCGATGCTGCGCAATACCAGAGGGCTCCGCAAGCGTTCGGATTCGCGTTTCAATTCATCCGCATTCAGCCATACCGCCCTAACGATGCCCGCATCGAGACGGCAGTTCTGATCAAAGCTGAGCGGCCTGGCGTGGAATGCAACGCGGAAGAACGTTTCCGCATTGGCGGTATGGCGCCATCGGTATACAGAGAGCAGTGCGGTCGGTTCGACATGCCAACCGGTTTCTTCGTAGGCTTCACGAACCGCGGCTTCAACCAGGCTTTCACCGTCCTCAACGTGCCCTGCGGGCTGATTGATGACGATTTTACCCCCGGCTGATTCCTCGACCATAAGGAATTTACCATCTTTCTCAATGACACTGGCGACTGTGATATGCAGATTTTTGTTCATTTCTGGACAAATTCACTGGTAATTTCGTGGGCGATGGCCTCATCGATCAACCTGGTGATATTCGGCTCCATGATTTCCAGAAAGCGTCGTGCTTGCGGCGAAATGAATTTGCCGCGGCGCACGACCACACCATAGGAGCGCTTGGGGAAATACTGATCCAGGGGGATGACCGCGAGTTTCTCCGAGCCAGTCAGACAGATATTGGTTACGATGGAGATCCCCATGCCAAGCTCGACATACTTCTTGATGACTTCCCAGCCTCCCGCTTCAAGGGTCACGTTATAGGGTACGTTATGTTGCTGGAAAACCAGCTTGACCATGCTCCAGGTACTGAGATGGCGCGGCGGTAGAATCAGACCGTATGGACTGATGTCTTCCAGCGATAATTCCTTTTTGCGAGCCAGCGGATGACCGAGCGGGGTGATCAGCACTGGATCGAAACTGAATATCGGATAGTAGTTCATATCCTCGACCCGCTCGATCATGGAGCCTACTGCGAAATCCGCCTCATCGCGCCGCAGCAGGGTCATCCCATTCCGGCCCGTCACGTTGCGCAGTCTTAGCTGAATATTGGGATATTGCTTGTTAAACCTCTCCACGAACTGCGGCAGAATGTACAAAATTGTGGCTTCGCCAGCCGCGATATCGAGAGTGCCCGTTTCCACATCGCCCAAGCGTGAGGCGAACACGTCCGGCAGACGATCCATGCCTTCAACAAGGGGCAGGGCAAGCTCGTACAAGATTTTTCCCGCAGGAGTAATCTTGATTTTGGGACCACGTCTTTCGAAAAGAGGCGATTTCAACTCTTCTTCAAGCGCCTTGATCTGTATGGAAATAGAGGGCTGGCTCAGCTGCAGCCGTTCAGCGGCAGTTGAAATGCTTTCCGTTTGCACGGCGTGCACGAAAGCGCGTAACTGTTTCAATCTGCCTGGGCTAGGACTCATGATGGTTGCGCTGCTAAGCGTTGATATGCCTCAATATTAATAAATCCAAGGTTGAAATGTCCAATGATTAACTTAATTAATTATGTCCGCACGGTTACATGCGCCTATCTCAAAGAGAACGGGATTAGGCAGTTTAAATGGATTGCTTCTCAGGAATCAGCAAGGGTAGAGGATGTTCCGGGGGGCCAGGATTTGCGCGAAGGCGTCCGCTTCATGCCTGTTAGCATATGCGGATCGGCGCCAGTATAATACCGCCGGTTTTGCTACAGAGTCATACAGCAGGAGTAAGCAAGTTAATGGCATACCAGAAAATAAAGGTGCCGAGCGACGGCCAGAAAATCACCCTGAACAAGGATTTATCACTGAATGTTCCCGCCCGTCCCATTATTCCCTACATTGAAGGGGATGGCACGGGGATCGATATTACCCCTCCTATGAAAATGGTCGTCGATGCTGCTGTGCAAAAAGCTTATGGCGGCAAACGCAGTATTGCCTGGATGGAGGTGTATGCCGGTGAGAAATCCACCAAGGTTTATGCTCCTGATCAATGGTTGCCTGATGAAACCCTGGCCGCTTTAGAAGAATTCCTGGTCAGTATCAAGGGTCCCTTGACCACCCCCGTCAGCGGGGGCATCCGTTCCCTCAACGTGGCTTTACGCCAACGCCTGGACCTGTTCGTCTGTCTGAGACCGGTACGCTGGTTTACTGGCGTTCCCAGCCCCGTAAAGGAACCGGAAAAAACCGATATGGTGATTTTCCGTGAGAATTCAGAGGATATTTACGCAGGCATCGAATGGACGGCGGACAGCGTCGAAGCTAAAAAAGTAATCGGGTTCCTACAGCAGGAAATGGGGGTGAAAAAAATCCGCTTTCCGGAGCACTGCGGAATCGGGGTAAAGCCGGTTTCCATGGAAGGTACTCAGCGCTTGGTGGATAAAGCTATCCAGTATGCGATCGATAACGGTAAACCCTCGGTGACCCTGGTGCACAAAGGCAATATCATGAAGTTTACCGAAGGCGCATTCAAGGACTGGGGGTATCAGCTTGCGGTCCAGAAATTCGGCGCCAAACCCCTGGACGGTGGGCCTTGGCATGTAGTCAAGAACCCAAAGTCCGGCAAGGACATCATAATCAAGGATGTGATTGCTGACGCCTTCCTGCAACAGATATTGTTAAGACCGGATGAGTACTCAGTAATCGCCACCTTGAACTTAAACGGCGATTACATATCAGACGCTTTGGCGGCACAGGTAGGAGGAATCGGCATTGCTCCGGGTGCGAATATGAGTTCGACTGTCGCCATGTTCGAGGCGACTCACGGTACAGCACCCAAATATGCCGGTCAAGACAAGGTCAATCCGGGGTCGCTGATTTTATCGGCAGAAATGATGTTGCGACATATGGGTTGGCCGGAAGCAGCCGATTTGATTATCGCGGGTATGTGCGGCGCCATTGCTGCCAAGACGGTAACCTATGATTTTGCCCGTTTGATGAATGGAGCGACCGAAGTCAAGTGCTCGGAATTCGGTAAAGCCATTATCAAACACATGAAATAACGGCCACAGCAAAAACACCGGTAATCAGCTACACTGGGAAATAACGAGGGGAAATAATGAGCGAGAGAGATCCCCAACGCCAGGCTACCGATGGATTGGCGGTAGAGGCGGAAAAGCCCAAGCTCCAGCGACCACCTTTATATAAGGTGATCCTGCTTAACGATGATTACACGCCCATGGACTTTGTGGTTGAGGTGTTGCAGATATTTTTTGGTATGGATCGGCATAAGGCCACGCAAATTATGTTACACGTGCATACGCGCGGTAAGGGAGTCTGCGGGGTCTATACGCACGATATTGCTGAAACCAAGGTTTCACAGGTGAACTCTTATTCCCGTGAACATCAACATCCTTTACTTTGCATCATGGAGGAAACCGACTGACACGGAATGAATTTCAGAATAGTCTGAAAGGCAGGTGCTTGTATTATGCTTAGCAAAGATCTGGAAACAACACTCAACAAGGCTTTTAAAAGTGCCAGAGAGCGTCGCCATGAATTCATGACGGTAGAACACTTGCTGCTGGCGCTGTTGGAAAATGCCTCCGTTATAGATGTGTTGCAGGCCTGCCAAGTGAACATCAGCGAGCTGCGCCAGGAGCTTTCGACCTTCCTTGAGCAGAACACTCCGGTTTTACAGGAAAACGACCATCGTGAAACTCAGCCCACGCTCGGCTTCCAGCGTGTGCTGCAACGCGCCGTTTTCCATGTCCAGTCTTCGGGTAAGAAAGAAGTCACCGGAGCCAACGTGTTAGTGGCGATTTTCGGTGAACAGGAATCGCACGCGGTTTATCTGTTAAATAAATATGATCTCACTCGCCTGGATGTCGTTAATTACATATCACATGGTATTTCCAACGTGCCCAACGACGACGAGAATGCTCCCGAACCGGAAGAGAAGCTTGGGGATGAAGAAGTATCGACCAAGCGCCCGCTCGAATCTTTCGCCACTAATCTGAACGAACTGGCACGCGTGGGTAAAATTGATCCCTTGATCGGACGTGAGCACGAGATTGAGCGTACGATCCAGATTCTGTGCCGCCGCCGCAAGAACAATCCCTTGCTGGTAGGTGAGGCAGGCGTCGGTAAAACCGCGATTGCCGAAGGCCTGGCTAAAAACATCGTTGACGGTATGGTTCCCGAAGTGCTCAAGCATGCGACCATCTACGCATTGGATTTGGGCGCCCTGGTTGCGGGAACCAAATATCGTGGTGATTTTGAAAAGCGTCTAAAGGGTATTCTTGCGCAGCTGCGCAAGGAAAGGGATGCAATCCTGTTTATTGATGAGATCCATACGCTGATCGGCGCAGGCTCGGCTTCCGGGGGCGTTATGGACGCTTCCAACCTGATCAAGCCTATGCTGGCTTCCGGTGAATTGAAGTGCATCGGCTCGACGACTTATCAGGAATATCGCGGCATCTTCGAAAAGGATCGTGCCTTATCACGTCGTTTCCAGAAAATTGATATCACTGAGCCTTCCGCCGATGAAGCTTTTGAAATACTCAAGGGGTTGAAGAACAAGTTTGAGGAACACCACGATGTACGTTACACGACCGGAGCTTTGAAAGCGGCGGTTGATCTTTCTGCAAAGTATATAAACGACCGTTTCCTGCCCGATAAGGCCATTGATGTGATTGATGAGGCCGGAGCGCAGCGTCGCCTGAAGAAGCACGGTTCATCGCGCAAAAAGTCGATCAATGTGCATGATATCGAGGAAATAGTGGCGAAAATAGCACGTGTTCCTTCACGAAGCGTCTCGCTTTCCGATACGGAAGTCCTGGGACGTCTCGAAGATAATCTGAAAATGGTTATTTTCGGACAGGATGAGGCAATCAATACGCTGACTACGTCCATCAAAATGGCGCGCTCCGGATTGCGCGAGGGCAACAAGCCGATAGGTTCTTTCCTGTTTGCCGGTCCCACCGGTGTCGGCAAGACTGAAGTCAGCAAGCAGTTGGCAAGGCTGCTGGGGATCGAGTTGATCCGTTTCGATATGTCGGAATATATGGAGCGTCATACGGTATCCAGGCTCATCGGTGCTCCTCCAGGCTATGTCGGTTTCGATCAGGGGGGGTTGCTAACCGAGGAGATTGTGAAGCATCCGCATGCGGTGCTGTTGCTGGATGAAATTGAAAAGGCCCATCCCGATGTCTTCAACCTGCTGTTGCAGGTAATGGATCATGGCACTCTAACTGACAATAACGGGCGCAAGTCCAATTTCTGCAACGTCATCATTATCATGACGACGAACGAGGGCGCCGAACAGCTGAACCGCCGTAGCGTCGGATTTACCGAGCAGGATCACGCAACCGATGGCTTAGAGGCGATCAAGCGCTTGTTCTCTCCGGAGTTCCGTAACCGTCTGGATGCGATCGTGCAATTCAAACCGCTGGATCAGCGGACCATTTCGAATGTGGTCGATAAATTTATTATTGAATTGGAACACCAACTCGAGGAAAAGCAGGTTATGCTCTCGGTTGACGAAGATGCCCGCCATTGGCTGGCGAAGCATGGCTATGATCCGAAGATGGGCGCACGGCCCATGGCCCGGGTCATTCAGGAGAATATCAAGAAGCCTCTGGCCGATGAATTGCTGTTCGGCAGACTTTTAAAAGGCGGGCGTATCAGAATATTCACCGACGGCGATAAGTTACGCTTTGATATCAGCCAGGCTGAAGAGCCGGTGACAGGCTGACGCCGCCGCGAGGGAGTTATTTGTTGCGGAATATGATCCGGCCTTTGCTGAGATCATACGGTGTCATTTCAACGGTTACCTTGTCGCCGCGCAAAATACGAATATAGTTTTTGCGCATTTTGCCTGAAATATGCGCCGTAACGATGTGCCCATTTTCAAGTTCTACACGAAACATTGTGTTGGGCAGATTTTCGACAACCGTACCCTGCATCTCCAGATGTTCTTCTTTGCCCATTTACCCTCCTCTAGGTTTGCCGGACAAGGCGCCATTATCAATAAATCCGTGATTATCGCAAGTTTTTTCCAGGCAAGATGAAAATATCATTCTGTCAAGACTAGCGCCCATGCGCCGAAGTTTCTATTATTGATTGGAAGCGAGTGATTAAACCGGATGGAAATAAGAGCCAGACAACAGGATCATACAACGGGTGCCGCCAGAACCTTCGGTGGCCTGATGGATATCTACGAGCAGAATTATATACGCCTGCGCCGGCTGATTCCGGATTTCGACAAAATCGGCGAAAAGGCGATTTCCACCGTTCCGAATGGCGTGGATCTGCATTATCAATGTCTGCAGCGCAGCAAATATACGACTGTTTTCAGCCTGACTTATAAATTCGAGACGCTTGAGCCCAATCTCGAGATCCGCGTATATCACGATGCGCGTGTAGCCGAGGTACTGGCATGTAACGTGCGGATGGAGGACGTGCACTGGGACGGCAAGGTTTCAAGCCTGTTTCGCTATGGCTTGCACAATCTGCACTCCAGGTGGAGGTTAAACCGGTTTCTGAACAAGTGGTTACATTATTGCCTGAAGCAGGGGCATAAGTTTGTTCCGCATTCATCCTCATGGGTGCGTGCTGTTTCCCCCGGAGAGATCTGATTCTTACCCGGGAGTTTCCGATTTTTCCAGATGCCGGTTGAGACTCCTGATTTTTCGCCGGAGCAGGTGCGAGCCTGCCTGCCGCAGGTTATGGCTCCCGTAGCGAAGCCTGGCATAGAGATGGAATGTGGGACTCAACATCTTCCCTAGGACGGCATTTTCTGCTTCGATACGTGCCGCGAAACCCAAAGGGCCTTCGTGGGCTGCTCGCGGGTACCCCATCTTTGCCAGCCGCGAGCACAGTCGCAGATAAATCTTCTGCAGCAGGTCATCTGCCCGGGTTCTACGCTTCAGGATGAACTGCCCGCTAACGATCAGGAGGACGGTGATGCCAAGCAGCATTGCCAAAGTCATTGTATAAGGATCCGGATGGCTCATTCCGAGTTTCGACAGGAACCCGAATTGCATTTCAGGCCCGTAACCCAGTACCCAAAGGTTCCAGCGATTATCGATCGCGTCCCAGAGCAGGCCTAAATTGTAAAAAAGTGGATAGTCGCGACGGTAGAAGTATCCGGCGCGTTCACTCAAGGGGATCGCTCCTTCCAAGCCCAGTTCGATGCGTGCGGGTGAAACCGCGGTCGTAGGGTCGACTCGCACCCAGCCGCGATTATCTATCCAGACTTCAGCCCATGCGTGCGCATCTGACTGACGCACGAGCAGATAATCGGCGAGCGGGTTGAACTCACCGCCCTGATAGCCGGTTACCACCCGGGCCGGCACTCCAGCGGCGCGCATCAGGAACACGAAACTGCCTGCAAAGTGCTCGCAGAATCCGCGCTTGCTCTCAAACAGGAAATCATCCACTGCATGACGGCCGAGTACAGGTGGTTGCAATGTGTAGGTGAAATCGCGGTGGAAGAAGTCTAGCGCATACGCGATCAATTCTTCGGGTCGCCGCGTCTTGGCGCGCCACGATTTCGCGAGTTCGAGCGCGCGTGGATTTGAGTTGGGTGGAATTTGAAGGGCCCTCTGCCGCTGATAACGATTTAATTCCGAGCCGAGCCGGTATTGAGGATATGAAACGACGCTATATTGAGTGAGATTGATGACCGGTTTTGTCGCACGCAGGAGGCGCTCACTGGTAAGAAGAAGCCTTTCGCCGTTCATGAGTACCCTCTCGTTGGCCGGCATATCGAGAGCGAACAGCCAGCGCCTTTGGTGGGGTTCTACTGTCACCGTATAATTCAGGGCCTGTCCTTTGGTTTCCAACTGCTCCGGCTCGGCCAGCAGCGGCTTGTCGTCGACACGCCAGGTACGTCCATCAAAATTTCCCAATATCAGCGTACGCCAATAAAGCTGTTCGGGCCTGGGGCGCGATCCTGAGAATACCACGCGAAACGCCGGATCATTAGAAAGCACGACATTACTGATATCGTTCGGACTCATGGAGTCGCTTAATCCTGTGCGCGCCGTATAGGCATCCTGAGGCAGTCCCCATATCGGTCCGGGTATACGAGGGAACAGTACGAACAGCAGGAGCATAACGGGGAGTGCGTTCAGCAGCAGGCTTCCCGCTATCCGGATTTTACGGCGCATGGCTATGCGCGCGGAGGTTTCATTGAGAGTAATGAGTGCCAGCGTGTTGACGGTAACGGCGAGCAACATGAAGAAAAGGAGCGGTATGGTCTGGTCGTAGAGAAAATGGGTCATTACGCTGAAATAGATGAGACCAGCCATGACCATGCCGTCGCGATAGCGGCGGGTTTCCAGGAGTTTAAGGGAAAGCATCGCCACGAGCAGGCTCACGCCCGAATCGCGGCCGAAAATCTTGCCGTAGTGCATACCCACGCCGGTTACGCATATCGATACCAGTAGCCACAGCAGCCATGTCTTTGGCCGCGCCAGGTTGCGGTAAAGGCTGAGCAGCATGTAGAAGATGGCGGCGCCGGCTACCAGTAACAGCCATGCAGGAATATGCGCAATATGCGGCGACAGGCTCAGGCAAAGCGAGAGCGTGAGCAGGTAAAGCGAATGACGGCTCGGCGCATCGGCTGCTGCATCCCTTGCAGGTAACGCTTGCATCGCGGTCACCACTCGAACAGAGCCAATCGAGTCAGGCATTCGTGCTTGTGTGCTTCGCCGCGACTCGGTTCGATCCTGCAATCCGGCAGTTTCAGGCCATACTTGCAGTTCGAACGGTGCAGGTCCAGCACCCACCGGCACAGCTGTGACAGCCGTTGTTCCGGGTCAAGGTGCTGCAGATGATCCCAGTCCAGCCAGATTTCATCACCGGCGGAATCCGTGAACTGTTTGGTGAGGATTTCGTATCCCCGGGCCACGGCCTTCCAGTCGATGTGGCGCGATGAATCGCCGGGGTGATAACGGCGTAATCCCGCAAAGTCGTCGTGTCCGATATCGTTCGCAGTCCATTTTCCGTTGCGGGAACGATTGAAGGCCGTCGAATATTTTGTACCGGATGACCGCGGGTAAACGATCAAATTTGCATCAGGCTCAATCCATGACCATACGTGAAAGAGCCCCAGAGGGAATTCGCTCCAGATACGGATTCTGCCAAGCTGCAGGCGTCCGCGTCGCTCCGCTGGAACGTGTAATTCCAGCAGTTGCTTTTGCCCCGCCTCGACATCCGTCTTGCGGCCACCCCGGCGATCTTTTCCGGCGGCAAGGGCATAAGCAGGACGGCCGTCGATGGTTTCGAGTCTCAAATAAAAGACCGCCGTTTCGCCAGCGAAAACGGCCGGACTCCGGGCGGTTGAAATCTGAACACTTACCAGATTACGGAATGTATGCAGCATTCCAGTGAGACAAATGCCGGTCAGCAGGAAGGTAAGCAGGAAGCCTAGGCTGTTGCTGAAGTTGATTGAACTCATCAACATGCCATAGAGAATGAAACCGAACAGCATCCCATAACGCGTCGGCAGTATGTAGGTCGAGTGAAGATTCAGTTTTACTATGCCTGATTTTTCAGGCATGCGCCGTCCTATCCATTGATAGAATTTACGATTGATGAACTCGTACCAGGTTTTAGTGAAGAGCGACATCGACATGCCTCGGAATTGCAGCGTTGTCTGCTTTTGACTGATTATACGCCTTTGCTGTTATGCGGCGCGCCGGCAAACTAAGGTGCTTGCTATGGCACCGGAACGGATTTAAGCAGGACTGTCTCCAGATATTCCGGCTCCAGGGGCTCCTGGTTACGGTTTTTGAGTCGGTGTGAAATGACCGGGATAAGCACCGCCTGGACGTCTTCGGGGACAACATAGTTGCGTCCTTCAAGCAGAGCCCATGCCTGGGCTGCACCTTTGACGGCGAGTCCAGCCCTGGGAGACAGGCCGCTATGAATTTCATCATGTTCGCGGGTGACGGCCAGTATTGCCTGCAGATAATTCAGTAAAGGGTCCGCGATATGCGCTTGGGCCGCGGCATCCTGCAGTTGCACAAACTCGGTCAATGTTACGGCAGGTTGCAGTGTATTAACGACGCTGCGCCGGCTTTTTCCCTGCAGCAGCAGTCGTTCGGATTCATTGTCAGGGAATCCCAGGGTGATGCGCATCAGAAAACGGTCGAGTTGCGATTCGGGCAGAGGAAAGGTGCCAACCTGATCAGCGGGATTCTGCGTTGCGATGACGAAGAAGGGTTCCGGCAGAGCCCTGGTTTCTCCTTCGATGGTAACCTGTTGCTCCTCCATCGACTCAAGCAATGCGCTCTGGGTTTTCGGAGTGGCGCGGTTGATTTCATCAGCCAGTATCACCTGTGAAAAAATCGGACCCGGATGAAAGTGGAAGCCGCCGCTTTCGCGGCGATACACCGATACCCCCAGGATATCCGCCGGCAGCAGGTCGCTGGTGAATTGTATACGTTGAAACTCAAGCCCGAGAACCCGGGCAAGGGTGTGGGCAAGCGTGGTTTTGCCGACACCTGGCAAGTCCTCAATCAAGAGGTGTCCCTTGGACAGAAGGCAGGCCAGGGCGAGACGGATTTGCCGCGGCTTGCCCAGTATGACTGAATTGACCTGTTCGAGAATGCGGTCGAGAGAAGCCTTCGGGGCTGAAGTGTTATGGGCTTTCTGCTGCATGAATTCTATGCCGGCTATTCTGCAAGTCGTTCATTCAAATCGAAAAAACTGATTTGCTTTCCACGGGTTACGATCATATAGAAAACGGCGCAAAGCTGCTATTATTTAATCTATTGCGGCGCCGCACATGCCGGCAAACAGATAACAAAATCCTAAACATCAATGAATCCGGTATAAAAATGAAGATCGCATACTATTTTCGCTGGTTGGGCTTTTGCATCCTGTTTTTTATTCCCGCGCCATACGCTCTGGCTCAGGCGGATAATGTTGAGTTGCTGGACTCCCATGCCTCCGCTTTCGGCGAAATCGGAGGCATGGGTTTTAGCGTCGACGGCAAATTGTATGCACTGGACAGGAAGAGCGGTTCATTGGTGAATTGCGGGCCCGGAACCGCATGCATTACGAAGGACATCAGCGCCGGTCTTGGCAAGTCACCCCGTCTTTCCGGTTTCGCCTGGCTGGATTCAAGCGGTTATGCGGTGACGGATTTGTCCACTGCTGCGATTTCGATCATAAATCTGAACGGCAAAACCGAGAGTGGATTTGGAGAGAAAGGCAACAAGGCCGGTATGCTGAAAGAGCCGCTGGCACTTGCCTATTCGGTGAACAACCGCCTGTACGCGGCAGACGCCGCATCCGCACAGATTTCCGTGTTCAACCGCGATGGCATTTTTCTTTACGCGCTGGGGCAGGCGGCTCCGGATCCGAAAGCCCGGCTGAAGCAACCCTCGCAGGTCGGTGTGGATTATCTGGAGAGGGTTTATGTGTTGGAGCCCGGGAGCAATGCGACTGTCAGCATCTATCATGATTCCGGTGAAATCATAAAGCGTTTTGACGCCGAGCAGTTGAAGGCTTTGCTGGGCGCCAAAATCGATATTACGGCGCTCGCAGTGGATGCCGCCGGCAGACTATTTCTGGCCGATAGCGCTGCCGGAAAAATACTGCAATTGGACTGGCAGTCAGGCAAGGTTTTGCAATCCTTCGGCAGCAAGGGTAAGGGTCCGGGCCAGTATCAGGAAGCGGTGGCCTTGGCGCTGTCAGCAGACAACAGGATTGCGGTCGCGGACGCGTCCCTAAAGAAGATTGATATCTATCAGTTGGCGGGGGGAATTCCCGCCCGGCCCGAGCGCGCCTGGCTGGCCAACGTGGGGCAGGCGGAATTTCTCCCCGCCGGATGCGATGTCGGCTATTCGCTGCACAATCTCAACATTTTATGCCTGAACCGGAAACAGAAGACCGTGCAGATATTGGATGCGAAAGCAAAGCCCGTCGGTAGCCTGAACGCAAAATTCAAGGAGCCGGTTCAGGCCGCTTTCAATGATAAAAACATCGTCGTGCTGGACGACAACAAGGTTTTCGTATTCAACGTGGATGGAAGCCTGGTGACTGAATTCGGCAAGTCCGGCTCCGGCGATGGCCAGTTTAAGGGCGCGACAGACATTTTTCTCAGCAATAATCGGATTTATGTGGCTGAGAAAGGCAACAAGCGGGTGCAGATATTTTCGCTCAAGGGCGTTTATCTCAACAAGTTGTCGACAAAACCTGACAAGGAAGCCCCTGTATTGCTCGAGCCCGCGTCGCTTGCAGTGGACTCCAATGGCAACATTTATGTGGCGGATCTGGGCAAGAACTCGATCCTGGTTTTTTCCGGTAACCGTGAGTTGATGTATGAAATCGGCGAGCCGGCGCCTTCGCCCGGCGCCTTCAAGTCCATTGTAGACCTGGCGCTGGATACGGATAACAACCTCTATGTGCTGGGCAGTACGGGACTCAAAGAACAGACGGTCCAGGTTTACAATGGTCCAAGCAAGGTGTTTGAATTCGGCGCATTTTCCAAAAAGGATCCCACGGGTATTGGTTTAGGCACTGCCATCAGCGTATCGCCTACAGAAAGGACGCTGGTAAGTGTGTTTGATATAGGCGATGCCAAGAATCCGGGATTGATCAATTTTAACTTTTTGCAAGCGCCAGCCCCTGTCGCCGGGCTCAGAGTCGCCGGCGGGGTTGATGCGAGCCGGCTGGAGTGGAGCAAGCCGCCCGGCAACTATATTGCAGGCTACAAAATATATGGAGCAAACGACAAGGAAGGATCATTCGAGTTTATCGCCAAGTCGGACAAGCCAATCGCAAATCTCGGGCGCGAGCAGGGCGGTAATTTCCGCTTCTACAAAGTCAGTGCCGTCAATGGGTTCGGCATGGAAGGCCCCATGTCGGCCGCGCGCGAAAGTGAATTCCTGAAAGCTCAGGCGGAATATGAGAAGCAGAACTACTCGACGGCGGTTGAGATACTGCTGCATGATCTTGAGGATAACCCCGGTCAGCCGGATGCTCTGAAACTCCTGGGCCAGAGCTATATAAAAATGGGACGCCATGAACTTGCCGCGCAACAGTTCAGTCGGTTGACGCAACTGGACGGGTATAAAACCGAGGGTATCAATCTCCAGATTGAGGCTTTGTATCTGGGCAAGGATTATGTCGAGGCAATGGCGTTGATGCAGTCCACGCTGGGCAGCACCGAAAGGAATGTCGCTTCCTATATAAACTGCGGGCGCCTTAGTCTCAAGATCGGCGACGCAGTCGGAGCGGCCAGCTGCCTGGAAGACGGGTTGAAGCTGGATGCAGTCAACCCCGATATTAATTTCCTGCTGGCCCAGGCGTATACGGTTGTGGGCGCAGTCGACAAGGGAATCGCGCAACTGGAGAAAACTCTTAAATTCGCTCCGGGCAACGCTTCTTTATGGCTGCGAAGCGGCGAACTTTATCGTTCCCTCGGTAAGCTTGAGACCGCGCAGAAGCAATATGAGCAGGCGCTGAAACTGGAACCAGATAACGCGCAGGCGCAACTTGGCCTGGCGCGCACCTTGCTGGATCTGAAACAACTGGCCAAGGCGAAGAATATCGCCTTTACCCTGGCGGGTAAGACGGAAATGGCTGCGACGGGAAACTATCTGCTCGGTCTGATCGCATTGCAGGAGAAAAATGCGGGCGAGGCTGTGCTCGCACTCGGCAAGGCAACCCGGGCGGAGCCGGACAACGCGGGAGCCTGGCTGGCGCTGGCCGACGCCTATGCGGCGCTTGGAAAGCCGGAAGAGCAGACCGCCAGCCTGCGCGGGGCGATGAAGGCTGATCCTCTTTCCTTCGACACTCTGCAGCGCCTCGGCAAGAATCTGCTGGAACACGAAAAATTCGAGGAAGCATCCGAAACCCTGACCCAGGCGGCGCGCCTGAAACCGGATGACTACGCTGTACAATTCGCGGCAGCGCAAGCCTTATATAAGGCGAACAAGTTCAATCTCGCCGCCGATTTCAGCAAGCTTGCGGTAAAGTTGAAGTCTGATAAAGCCGAGCCCCTGCTCCTCGCTGCCCAGATCGCGCGCCAAGGCGGCAAGACCGGTGAAGCCATCGAGTTTCTCAAATCGGCGGCTCAACTGGATAAAGCGAACTATGACATACGGGTACAGTTGGGCGGGCTTTATCTGGATAACAATCTTTATGAGCAGGCGAGGACCGAACTCGACCAGGCGGTGGTGATAAACAAGCTCGGTGCGCGCGCCCACGTGCTTCTGGGCGCTTTATACAGCCGCCAGCGCCAGTTCGACAAGGCAATCGCAGAGCTTGAGCAGGCGGTAAAGTTTGACGGCAGTACGGATAATAAGCTGCTCCTGGAGACGGCCTACGCCGATAAGAAACGGTCGCTCGAGTTTTCAAACAATGCGCCGCAGGTCGCCTTGGAAAAACTCCAGCTGTCGCCGGTATTTTCCGCTGCCTATAAGCAGTACACCGACAAGCCCGTTGGTACAATCGATGTCAAGAATGTAAGCGGAACGGCGTATGGCAATCTTGTCATCTCGTTCCAGATCAAGGGTTATATGGATTTCCCAACGCAGCAGACCATCGCCAGTCTGTCCGCGAACAGCACCCAAACCATTCCCCTGAAAGCGGCGTTCAATAATAAAGTTCTTGAGATAGACGAGGATACCGGGGTTCAGGTGGAGGTAAAACTCAGCTATACCCGGGAAGGGCAGAGCGACGGCTTGAGCGTTACCAGTCCGATGACGATTTACGGCAAGAACGCCATCGTCTGGGGCAATCCGAACATGGTGGGTTCTTTCGTCACGCCCAAGGATGATGCCTTGCGCGACTTCGTTCGTCAGCTGATCAACGAATATAAGCCTGAAGCCGGCCCGATGAATACACAACTGGTTTCAGCCATGACGCTGTTCAACGCTTTGTCCGCCTATGGTATTCGCTATGTCATCGATCCCAGCAATCCGTTTTCATCTCTGAAATCCGATCAAGTGGATTATGTGCAGTTCGGTCGAGAGACGCTGCGCTTGAAGAGCGGCGACTGCGACGATTTGTCCGTTCTGTTGAGCGCCGCCCTGGAGAATCTGGGCATAGAAACCGCCATCCTCGACGTACCGGGCCACGTGCTGCTCATGTTCAATACCGGGCTTGAGCCCAGAAACAGCAGCCTGATCAGCGCCCGTGACGATCTGGTCGTAATTCATGACAACAGCGTATGGGTACCGGTGGAGGCGACTATGATTACCGCCAGTTTCGCCGAAGCCTGGGCCGAGGGCGCGCGCAAATTCTATGAGTACAAAAAACAGGACAAACTCAAGATCATACCGTTGAAGCAGGCTTGGCAGAATTTCCAGCCAGTGACGCTGACTCCCTCCTCCTATGAATTGAAACTGCCGGATGCCGACCGCGTGCGTGACCTGATCGGACGTGAACAGAAAATTCTTTTGGAAAAGAGCCTGGAACGTCTTGTCGAGTCATATCGGGCCATGATCGCCAGTGATCAGGACAATGAGAACGCCCATATGCAGATAGCGATCATTTACGCAAAATATGGCCTCTATGAAAGCGCCAACGCGGAACTCGACAAGATCCTGCAGAAAAACCAGAACAGCAGTGCGGTCTATAATAATCGAGGCAACATTTATTATAACCGCGGTGATCTTGAAAGGGCGCAAGAAGCTTATGTGCAGGCCGAGCGTTTGGATCCCAGCGATGGCGGGATCAAAATGAATCTGGCGCTTGCCGCCTATCAGAGCGGCCAGATGGCGGTGGCGCGTGAAAAGTATCAGCAGGCAGTCAAGCTCAACAAGGATATTGCGGATAAATATGAGACTTTCAGCAAGTTATTAAGCCGCTAGGCATGTTTTAATCGTTTCAACAACTAAAGAAAGCCGGTGCATATCTTATGAACATGCAAAGACAGACGATTCGTTTTGCTTTGTTTGCCCTGATCCTGTCGGGAAGCGCATTCGCCACGGAAAGCAAGGATAGTATCGTCCGCGAAACCAGCGCGGACAGTGCGTTCAAGGGGGCTTTGTATCAAATCTGGAGCCATCTGCGTGCCTTAAGCCCGAAAAGCAGCATCGAGGAAGCGGGGCGCAGCAAAATCGTAGTGACTGCGGGTATACGCGGGGCCGAAACCACAGACACCGCCCTGAAGCCCTATTGGAAAGACGATCGCAGTAACGACCAGCAGTATCAGCAGCAACTTGCAAGCTACGATACCGCCCGACAGCTGATCGATAAAGGCGATATGAAGGGAGCTGCCGCAAGTTTGGAGAAATTCATCGAGCAACATCCGGGCAGTGAACTTGCGCCAAATGCAGTATTTGCAGAGGCGATGGCTCTGGCCGGAATGGGCGATAAGGAAGCCAGCATCAAGCAATTCAACAGGTTTATAAAAGAAAATCCCAAGCATCCCTTGCGGGCGGATGCGGAAACAGCGATCAAGGAATTAGGCGGGTCCGCACAATAGAACGCTGCCAATAATTCCCGTTTTTGTGAGCAATTTCCTGTTGCCTCGACGGGCAGTCGCTAGAATGTCCCGCAAATTAGATAATTATATTTTGCGGCGATTCTATAATTTTTAGAAAAACCAAGGAGCGTCGGGTGAAGCGGTTGCTACGGGCTACTGCCCTTGTTCTATGTGTTTGTTTGCCGATTTCGTCCTTGGCCGCAGCTGCACGCCAAGCGCCGGATTTCCGTCTCCCTGGAGTTAAATCAGAAGTCAAGCTGTCGGCTTATCGCGGGAAGGTCGTGTATATAGACTTTTGGGCATCATGGTGCGGCCCTTGCAGAAAATCGTTTCCCTGGATGAATGAATTACAGGAAAAATACGGCAGCCGGGTGAAAATAATTGCTATAAACCTGGATCAGGAAAGGGCTGAAGCAGATAAATTTCTTGAACAGAACTCGCCTAAATTCACTGTTGTGTTCGACCCTGCCGGCAAAACCGCGGAGTCTTACCGGGTGAAGGCCATGCCGAGTTCATACCTCATCGATTCGAACGGAAGGATTGTTTCGAGTCATGCGGGATTCCGAAGTCGGGACAAGGAAGAGCTTGAGAAAATGATCGAACAAATAATCAAGAAGTGATGAGCCATCGATGAAAACTCTGATTATCGTTATCTCGGCGGTTGCCGCCCTTGCTGCTTCCGGGTGCTCTGAAATAAAACCTTGGCAGCGCAATATCCTCGCTCAGCCAGAAATGCAGATGGACCCCGATCCAATGGATACTTATGCCGACGAGCATGTATATTTTAGCAAGGAAGCGGCGACAGGTGGCAGAGGTATAGGAGGAGGTGGCTGTGGCTGTAATTAAAACACGTCTTAAGCCCACTATTAAACAGCAGTTGGCCCTCGCGACTTGCGGACTGTTATCGCAGCAACAGGCGGCGGCGGAGGCGGTTGAAAACGACTGGGTTTTCGATTCGTCCTTTTTGAATTACCGCGAGAGTGACGATCGCGTATCGGTGGAAAAATTCATTATGGATGTCTCGGGAAATATAGCCGAACGCGATCATGTAGATCTTGGCGTCGTGTTGGACACGATGACCGGATCCACGCCCACTGGCGCTGTAGAAACCTCGACGGTTTCGAGTGTTACCGGTACTTCCGGTTCAGGAGGGTTCACGGCCAGCGGCGCCGCTTCAGCAATGGCCCCGTTCGATGATACCCGGCTTGCCGTCAAGCTCGACTGGGACCGCGAGGCCAGCAGCAGTCTGCACATGATCTACGGCGCAGCCGTTTCAGTCGAGAACGATTACAATTCGATGGGAGGCAGCATCAATATCAAAAAGGAGACCGCGGATAAATTGAAGTCTTTTACCGCTGGTATAGCCTTTTCCCGCGATACGATCTCCCAGACCGGCGGTGTGACACCCGATCCCATGAGCGATGTCAGCGACCAGCGCTTTTTCGGCGAAGGTGAACGTAATACTTTTGAATTAATGGGGGGCGTTACCGGTGTGGTTAACGAAAGAACCGTCTGGCAGAATAATCTGACTCTCTCATTTTCCGATGGTTATCATTCCGACCCCTACAAAGTCATCAGCGTCGCTAACGACGATGATGTCGAACTTACGCGTTTATATGAAAGTCGTCCTGACTCGAGGCAGCGTACAGCCTTTTATTCGAAGCTTGTCCATCAGCTGCGGAATGGACAAACCTTCCATCTATCGTACCGCTATTACAGCGACGACTGGGATATTAAGGCCCACACAGTCGAATATATCCATCATTTCGAGCTGGCGGGCGGCCAGTATATCGAACCCAATATACGGGCCTACAGACAGACAAAAGCCGAATTCTTTCATAGGAGCCTGCCGCTTTTTTCAGAGCTGCCTCAGTATGCCAGCGCCGACTACAGGCTGGATGCCCTGACTGACTATACCCTGGGAGTCAAGTTCGGCAAGCCGGTCGGGGATGACAGCGAAATCCGTGCGCGTATAGAATTCTTCAGCCAGGAAGCCGAGGACGCGGTGATCAACGAAAACCAGGCCGTGTTTGTGCAGATCAGCTATAAGAAAGGTTTTTTCTAGGTTTTGACGGGCATTGCATTACCCGTCATATCCGTAGCTTCCGGATTTGACAGCCTGTGCCGGTCTCTGGATAATCTCGCCTCTGCTTTCGGGGCTGCTCCCCAAAGCGAATCTATGCGCCCGTAGCTCAGTTGGATAGAGTACCTGGCTACGAACTAGGTGGTCGGGAGTTCGAATCTCTCCGGGCGCGCCAATCCATAAAAAAGGCCCTCCTTTGAGGGCTTTTTTTATGGATCAGTGTCTTTGAGATCATTCGAACTCCCGACATTCAATAGTTTGTTCGACAAAAACGCCGGGAGCGTTTTTGAACTGCGGAGCGAAGCGTAGCAGGCCTGGAAGGTGGCGGGCAGGAAGCCCGCCATAATCTCTCCGGGCGCG
>DASUFE010000075.1:0-20563 GCA_036274675.1 Gammaproteobacteria bacterium | reverse complement strand
TGGGTTCGTAAACTCACCCCAACCTACTTCCCGCACCTGATGATTTAATAATTGATTTCCCGTGTTCTCCGTGTGCTCCGTGAGAGAATTCTTCTTTTTCGTTAATCACCTATCGACTCTGCATCTCCGGCTTTGCATAATGCCGCGATGGCCATTACGACCACTACCGTGGATTACCGGGACGGCGCTACGCTGCTGGAAGGCTATCTCGCCGCGCCTTCCGGAAAAACGCCCGCGCCCGCCGTATTGATCGCCCACATGTGGGGCGGCCGCGTGGAATTCGTCTGCGAGCAGGCGCGGCAACTGGCGGAACTCGGCTACACCGCATTCGCGCTCGACATGTACGGCAAGGGGCCGGATGGCGCCATACTGGGCCGCGACCCGCAGGACAACGCCCGCCTGATGCGGCCTTTGGTCGACAACCGCCGTCTGCTGCAACAGCGCATTCTCGCCGCCTATAAAGCGCTGCGCGCGCGCCCGGAAACCGATCCCGGGCGCATCGCCGCGATCGGTTACTGCTTCGGCGGGCTGTGCGCGCTCGATCTCGCCCGCACCGGAGCCGCGCTGCGCGGCGTGGTCAGCATTCACGGGCTGCTTGAACCGCCGCCGCAACCGGAACGCGGGCATATCAAATGCAAGGTGCTGTTGCTGCATGGCCACGATGATCCTTCGGCGGATCTGCCGAGCCTGCTTGCCTTGCAACAGGAACTCACCGCGATGCGCGCCGACTGGCAATGCGTACTGTACGGGCATACGCAGCACGCCTTTACCAACCCGGCGGCGAACAATCCCGCCGCGGGCACCGTCTACAATGAAACGGCCGATCGCCGTTCCCGGCAGGCGCTGCTGAACTTTCTCGAGGAGATTTTAGGCTCATGACCCGAAAAATTTTGCGCACCCTCTGCGGCGGAGTCCTGTTTATGCTGGCGGCCTGTGCCGTGCAGCCCGAAAAACCGGAAGTGGTGGAGATCCCCTTCGATCCCGCGGCCAAGGGCGCGCCCACGCACGTGGTGGACAGCGCGAACTCCTCGGCACGCATCCGCGTCTACCGTGCCGGGGCGATATCGGGTCTCGGCCACAACCATATCGTGCTGGCGCGCGATATTCGCGGCGAGGCCTGGCTCGGAACCGAGCCGGCAGCAGCCGCCTTCCACCTGGTGCTGCCGGTGGCTGCCTTCGTCGTCGATCCGCCCGACCTGCGCGCGCAGGCGGGTCCGGACTTCGCGAGCAAACCATCCTTAGAGGATGTTAATGGCACGCGCAACAACATGCTGGGCGAACGGGTGCTCAACGCCGCGCAATACCCCGAACTGGAAATCTGGTCGGAGCGGATTCGCGGCTCGGGCGATGAGCTGACGGCCGATGTCGTCGTCTCGGCGCGCGGCCAACTGAGCCGCGTCTCCGTTCCCGTTGTAATCAACACCTCCGCCAGCGCGACAGTGGCGCAAGGAAGCTTCTCTCTCCGGCAAACGGATATCGGTATCACCCCCTTCAGCATTCTGATGGGCGCGATCGCCGTGCGCGACGAACTGGAAATCGAGTATAACCTCAGCCTCGATATCAAGTGATCCCCGCCGCCCGCGCGGCAGCATCCTGGGGTTTTTTACGTTCATATACGGTAAGCGCCCGTCGCCGCTGTCCATGGGATTTGCGGAAATTGCTTTTTAGGGAAAGAAACAGGATATACATCAGGGCAAAGCGGCGCTGGTCTCCCCTCCCCGGCGCCAGGACACGGCACGGGCGCGCACTTGCAGCTTCTCCGGGCTTCATGCCGGCGGCATGAACGAAGCAAAAACACGGGCTGTCAACACTGTAACGAGCATGGATGCTTTTCACTACGGACAACCCTGATGCCCGATAACTTTCGATGGATTTAAAGCCGCATGAAAGCCTGTCCGAACACGATATACAGCGCGGACTCAGGCTGATCGTCAAGGACGGCGTCGCGGCCGAGGTCATGGCGACGTTAACCGGCGGCGCCTTCCTGGTCGCACTCGCCATGCGCATGGGCGCTTCCAATTTCCAGATCGGGCTGATGGCGGCCCTGCCCACGCTGGCCAACGTATGCCAACTGCTGGCGATCTACCTGCTGCATCGTTTCGCTAACCGCAAGGCGATCACCGTCGTCTGCTCGCTGTGCTCGCGTCTGCCGCTGCCGCTGATCGGATTGCTGCCTATCCTGTTCCCCGCGCGCACCGGAGTCGCGATGCTGATCGCGCTCCTGTTCGTGCATTATTTCTTCGGATCGATATCGGGCACCAGCTGGTCCTCGTGGATGAAGGACCTGGTGCCGAAAAAAATCCTCGGCGCCTACTTCTCGGCGCGCACCCGCATCGTCCATATGACCTCGCTGCCGTTAAGCCTGCTGACGGCGCTCACCCTGGATTGGCTGCGGAACGAGCATCCGGAGCAGGTTCTCGTGGCCTATCTCTGCATGTTCGTGTCCGGCGGCCTGGCCGGTCTTTATGGTGTCAGACTGCTGGCGCGCACCCCCGAACCGCTGATGCAGCCGATGGAGCACCGCCTGTTCGCCCTGCTGCGGCAGCCCCTCATGGACCGGAATTTCCGCCGCCTGCTGGTATTCAACGCCAGCTGGGCCTTCGCCATCAACCTGGCGGCGCCTTTCTTCACCGTGTACATGCTGGAGATGCTGGGCCAGCCGCTATCCTGGGTCATCGTGCTTTCCATCGTCTCCCAGATTTCCAATATCCTGTCGATCCGCATCTGGGGGCGCTATTCGGACACTCTGAGCAACAAGACCGTGCTGAAGACCTGCGGCCCGATCTATCTGTGCTGCATCTTCGCCTGGACCTTCACTACTTTTCCGCAGAAGCACGCGCTGACGCTGCCGCTGCTTTTCGTGATCCACGTATTCAGCGGCATCACGCTGTCGGGGATAAACCTCGCCCTGACCAACATCGGCTTCAAGCTTGCCCCCGACAAGCAGCACGCGGTGATCTTCCTCTCGGTGAAAAGCCTGTGCAACGCATTCTTCGCCGGCATCGCGCCGGTGATCGGCGGGCTCTACGCCGACTTCTTCTCGCAGCGTCAGCTCAACTGGAATATCGAATGGATAAGCCCGTCCGGCATCCGCACTATCGAAACGCTGAGCCTGCAGTCCTGGGACTTTTTCTTTTTCACGGCTTTCGTACTCGGCTTCTTCGCGCTGTCGAGATTGCGGCGCGTGCACGAGGAAGGGGAAGTCATGAAGAAACTGTCCACCAACGAACTGCTGGCGGAACTGGGACGGGAGGCGAACGAACTCTCGACGGTGTCCGGCCTGAAAACGATGGTGTACCTGCCCTTCTCTTTCTTCGCGCTGATACGCCGCAAGATCAGAAAAAAGGAACTGCCTGCACAGAGTTAATGTAGATTGGGGTGAACGTATGTGAACCCCAACAAAATATGAAATCCTAGTTGGGGTTCACATACGTTCACCCGAACATTTACTGATCACACCCCCTGTCTTCGACATCCGAAGGGGGACCAAGGGGAATCACCCCCTTCGGAACGAAGGGGGGTGCCGAAGGCGGGGGGATGGGAAATAAATCCCTCTCGGGATTCTTTATCTGAAATCTCCCCCGCGTTCGCTGCGTCTCTGCGAGAGATCTTCTTTCTTTTTATGTTTTGGCGCCGATCAGGCTACTGGCGCAGTTCAATACTTCGTGCACCGGAACCTCGTCGACGAAGGAGGTTTCGTGGCGGCAGCCTCCGTTGTGCATGCCGTCGCGCGCGCAGTCCGCTCCGCACAGCGGGCAGCGCACATTCCAGGCGATGCAGCTGCGGTGCTTGGCGACCGTGATCGAGTCGCCGGTGATCATGTTTACGATCCAGAAAATGCCGACGGTCGGAGTGCCGATGGCGCGCGCGAGGTGCAGCGGCCCCGTATCGTTGGATACCAGGAGCTCGGCTCCCGACAACAGGGCCGCATAGGCGTTCATGGACAGGCGACCGCAAAGATTTTCCGCCGGCTCCCGCATCAGCAAGCGCACTCTTGCGGTCAATTCACACTCGGGTTCGGTGCCCGAGAGATAGACCTGCAATCCCAGGCGGGACAAGGCGTCGCCGACGCGGGCGAATTTTTTCACCGGCCAGCGCCGCCGGAAGTCCGAGGCGCCGGGGTGGAGGACCGCGTAAGGCGTCTTCAGGTCGTGAACCTCCAGCTCTTTCAGGTCGGCCGCGGTGACGCAGAGACGGGGTTCGACCCGGTCGGTAACGGCGCCCAGCGTTTTCACCAGTTCGAGATAGCGCAGCACCTCGCTGTGATACCGGCAATACGGGACGCTGATATCGAGCGGCGCCGCATCGCCGTCCTGCAGGCCGATCGAGAGCTTCGCGCCGATATTGCGGATGAAAGGATTCGAGTGTCTCCCGCCGCCGTGCATCTGGATCGCGATATCGAAATTCTCGTCGCGCAGGTTTTGGAAAAACGCCGCCACTTCTTCCGGATTCCCCACGCGATTGGTTTCATGCGGAATGCCGTCGCATTGCGGCACCGCAATGACGCGATCGACCGGCCCCGGCCGCCGCTCCAGGAATTTCCGGTGCCAGGCGGTCGCCAGCAACACGAGTTCGGCCTCGGGAAAACGGCCCTTGAGCGCTTCAAGCGCCGGCAGCGCGAAGATGAAGTCGCCGAGCGCGTTAGCGCGCAATACCGCTATCTTGCGGACGTTCCCCGGCAGCGCCGCGCGCGCCGGTTCCGACGCCGCGCGGCCCGGGTGATATTTCGGATTTCGCGGCAAGCGGCCCTCCATAGCGCGTTCCCCCGTTCAGAAACCCAGGTATTCCGGCGCGTTGACCTTGCGCTGCGGCACCATCGTCCGCAACTCCTGGTGATAGACACCGCTCGGCAGCAAGCCGCAGCCGCCGTACTTGCGCGCGACCCGCAGCTGCGCCAGCACATCCTCGCCGCAGTGCTCGGACGGCAGCTCCTTCCAGAACCCGAAGCCCCCGGCGTCCAGCAGCTTTTCGGTGTCGTACATCACGCAACCGCCGACCCAGGCAACCTTGTAACGCAGGGGCGAGTCGGGGGAGGCGCGCAGCCTCTCCTGCACGTGATAAAGATTGGCGGCGTTGTGAAGATAATGGCGCTCCCACTCACGGCTCCCCGGCGCGACATGCTCGGGCTCGACGCGGCCCTCCCAGAATTCAATGCACTGCTGGTGAGGGCGCACATCACGCAGGTGACTCAGGCCGATGACGGCGCAGCCGGTGAAACCGCAGCCCTCGACTTCGAGAGTGCGCAGCATGTTGCGTATCACATAAGGTTCCAGGACGAGGTCGTCGTCCAGAAACAGGCTGTAGGGTGTCTGCGAGTTTTCGAGCAGGAACTGCCGCTGCTGCGCCATACCGCGCGGCGGATGATTGCGCAACACGCGCACCAGGTGGCCGTTCTTGCGCAACAGCCGCGTGACGGCGCCCAGGCATTCGTCGGCACGGCCGTCAGCGCCGCCGTTATCAGAACCGGCCGCGACTCCGTCATCAGAACAGACGCCGTGCTCCGACTGGTCCGCAATGACGATATCGAAATTCTTCCAGTTCTGGAAACACAGGCTGGTCAGGGTGACTGTCAGCGCCTTCTGCCGGTTCAAAGTGGGAATTAAAACCGTCAGCTTCTTCACGGGCGGAGCGCAAGCTTTTACCCGGATTATGCCGAACGCAGAATCGCGTTCATGAGCCCCGGCTCGTAGCGCGAGGGACGGTTCCTCTCGGCGAGCAGATCTTTCACCGCGTCGACGATTTCGGAAGGGCCGACTTTGTCGGTGGGTTGCCGGAAACAACGTTCGTTGGCATAACGAATAAGCGCATTCCTGCTTTGCAGACCGCCCGGCACCTCGAAGGGTAACACGCGGTGCCGCACCTTCCACGGGGTATGCTGCGGATTGGTCAGGGCATACAGCACGACCACCGGCGTCTTCACGGCGGCGGCAATGTGCGCGGGTCCGGTGTTGTTGGAAACCAGCAGCGCGGAGGATTTTATCAGCGCGATCAATTCCTCCAGGCTGAGCATGCCGGCCAGCGACTGCGCCTTGCCGCCTACCCAGCCGGCGATGCGTTCGGCGACGCCGCGCTCGGCCTCGAGACCGGTCAGCAGGATGCGATAATCGAGTTCGTCGGCGAGAATGCGCGCCGCCTCGGCGTAGATTTCGGCGGGAAACTGGCGTTTGGCCTCGCTCGCTCCCGCGTGCAGGATCAGTCGCGGTTGTTGCGGGTCGACGCCGAGCGATTCGAGCTTCGCGGGCAGTTTATCCAGCGTCCCGCTGGGGATGGTCAACGACAGCGATTCGTCCTGCGTCGAGGCGCCGAGGCTTCTCGCAAGATCCAACTGCCGCACCACTTCGTGCCGGATCGAGGACAGGGGCTCCTCGTCCACCAGCCAATAGCTGATCAGGTGATAGGGATTCTCGCGGCAATAGCCCGCGACCGCCGGAATGCCCGCCATGTAGCAGAGCATCGCCGAGGGCAGCGGATTCTGACTGAACACGTTGAAAATGATGGCCGCCTCGAAACCGCGCGACCGTATATCGGCGATGGTCCGTTCCAGACCCGGCACGGCCGCGACCGAGGCCGGATGCTTGCACCAGGGCACATCGAACACAATGCAGTCGTCAATTTCAGGAATAAACGGCGCGATTCCCGCGCCCGCGCGCGAGGTCAACAGCGTGATCCTGCGCCCGGGCACCGCCTGCTTGAGTGCGCGCAGCGCCGGGGTGGTCATCAGCACGTCCCCGAAATTATCGGGCCTGACGCAGAGTATGTTGCCGTATTTTTTCCAGTCCGATGCTTCCGCCATAGTTATACCGCTTCCCTGCTTGAACCGACGCTTCCCGCGTCCCGGAGTTCCCGGATTTTTGCGAGCAGGCTTTCGGTGGTGGAATCCTCGACGAAGGGAATGATCTTCAGCTCCGCGCCAATTTCGCGGACCAGCTCCGCTTCCGGCACCGACTCCGCGGTGTAGGTTGCGCCTTTCACGAACAGGTGCGGGCGCAGCGCGCGCAGCAATGCTTCCGGGCCGGCGCCCTCGAAAGCGATGAGATAGTCCACGCAGCTCAAGCCCGACAGCACCTCGATACGGTCCTCCAGTGAGTTGATGGGCCTGTGGTCGCCCTTGAGCTTCCGGATACCCGCATCAGTATTGAGCGCGACGATCAGGATATCCCCGAGGGCGCGTGCCTGGTTCAGGAAATTTACGTGACCCTTGTGCAGGATATCGAAACAGCCGTTTGTAAACACGATCTTGCGGCGTTCCGCCTTCAATTCGCGTACGCGGGCCTCGAGCGTGGCGGTGTCGCGCACGAATTTGCGGTTGCCGTTGAACCAGCACTGCAGCTCGCCGAGAGTGCACACACCCGTGCCCTCTTTCTCCATCACCACCGCGGCGGCGCCGGCGGCGATGTGCGCCGCGGTTTCCGCCGCGGCGCCCGCGCAAAGCGCGAGCGTCAGCGCCCCGACGAAGGTATCGCCCGCACCGATGCTGCACCTGGCATGCACGTGCGCGGCGGGAACGACGCGGGGCGGCGCCCCGCGCTCGAACAGGATACAGCCCTCCGTGTCCAGAGTGGCAACGACGTAACACGCGCCGCAAAGCTCCAGCAGGCGCTCGCCATGGGCCGCGATCTGGGCGCGGCGGCCTTCCTTCAGTCTGGGTATCCCGAGCAGCTCCACCATCTCGTCGTAATTGGGCTTGACCGCCGTCGGCCGGAGCGCGCTGTATTTCAGCGGCCGCTTGGCGTCGATGATCAGCGGCACCCCGCGCTCGGCGCGCAGCTCCGCAAGCTGCCGCATTACCGGCTCCGAGACCAGGCCGTAACCGTAATCCGAAACGATCACCGCTTCGCAATCCGCATACAGCAAATGCAGCCGTTCCGCGTACAGTTCCGCCGCGGGCTCCGCGAGCGGGCCGGAAGTCCCATCGTCGAGCCGCAGCAGGATATTCGAGTACGCGCAGATCCTTTTCTTCGAAATGGTAATACGCCGCTGATCCGGCAGAATGTTCGCGTCGTCCAGTCCCCGCGCCGACAACTCGCAACGCAGGCGCACTCCCGCATCGTCCCGGCCGACCGCGCTAAGAAAAAAGGCCTCGCCGCCCAATGCCTTCACGTTTAGGGCGGTATTGGCGGCGCCGCCGCAGCTGTAATGGCGATCTTCCACCTGGATCACGGGCACGGGGGCCTCACGACACAGTTTATCGGTTGAACCCATGACATAGGAATCGAGAATGGCGTCGCCGAGCACCAGGACCTTGCGTCCCTTGAAATCCTCCAGCAACGGTGAAAATTTATTCATGCCCGGGCATGCGCATGCTCAGGCGACCTCCCGCGACTGCAGGCCACTGATAACGGACGCCGCCTCGCGCAGGTCCCGCACCGTTAGCGTGGGGCGCCGGAACTCGTTATATTGCCACTCGGTTTCGTTGCCGCGGTCGACCAGGACGGTCCGGCAGCCGGCGCGGTTACCGGCCTCGACGTCGTGCAGGATATCGCCGATCATCCAGGATTTTTCGAGCTCGATGTCCAGTTCCTGCGCCGCCTGTACCAGTAATCCCGGCTGCGGTTTTCTGCACTCGCAGCGCACGCTGTACTCGGGCACCGTGCCCATCGGATCGTGCGGGCAATAGTAGAAGCCGGCGAGACTCACACCCATGCCGCGCAGGTTATGGCGGAGAGCGCTTTCCACCTTGTGCAGCGCCTTCTCCTTGAAGATTCCGCGCGCGACACCGGGCTGGTTCGACACGATCACCAGCAGGTAGCCCGCGTCCGCGAACAGCTTGAGGCTGTCCCGCACGTCGGGATAAAAGCGGATCTTCGCCAGATCGACGTTATAAGGCTCATTCTCAATGAGGGTTCCGTCCTTATCCAGAAATACCGCCTTGAACGTCTGCATACCTTGATAACTCCTTCTACTCAGGGCCAGGAAGTCTCGTTCATCGGTATGACCATGATCTCCGGGATCACGGTCTCAGCCGGCTGCGACAGCACGTACTTGATGGTATCGGCCACATTGTCGGGACTCTGAAGGTATTTCGGGTCGGTATCGGGGAAACGATCCATGATAAAGGGCGTGCGCATGCCGCCCGCGATGACCGCCGTCACCTTGACATTCTCCTTTCTCGCCTCGACATGCAGCGCATGGCTTAAGCCCAGCAGGCCCCATTTGCTGGCGTGGTAGGCCGAGGCGTTCGGCCAGGTTCTTTTCGAGGCGGTCGATACGATGTTCACGATGTGCCCGCCGCCGTTCCCTTTCATGCGCGGGAAGGCCGACTTGGAGACGACGAAGGGCCCTGTCAGGTTGACCGACAGCACCTTCTGCCATTCGTCCAGGCTCATCTCGTCGAAAGGTTTCGTGTAATCGATTCCGGCATTGTTGATGACGATATCGAGATGACCGAGGTCCTTGACGACGGTGTCGATCACCTCTTGCACGTTGCGTTCGTCCGCGACGTCCATCACGTAACTCTTGCAGGCGCAGCCCTCGGCGCGCATTTCCCGGGCGGTGCCTTCCAGCAAGCCCTGGTTTACATCCGTCAGCGCCACGCTGACCTCCTCTTTGGCGAGCGACCTGCAGATCGCGGCGCCAAGCCCGCGGCCGGCGCCGGTAACCAGAGCGACTTTGTTCTTCAGACTGACCATGTTCCTCCTTTTGATTCCGTCAATTCATGTGCTGATACTGGCCGTCCCTTTCGAACTGCCGCAACGGCAGCGCCACCACCTTGTCGGCCGTCATTTCCTGGTAGAGCGCGCTCATTTCCCGCGCCACGGACTCCCAGGTGAACAGCTGGTTGGCGCGCTGGATGGCGCGCGCCTTGAACGAGCGCTGCAACGGCGGGTTGCACAGGATTTCCCACATGCGCTCGGCCAGTATTTCGGGGTCGTTGACGGGAACCAGGAATCCCGTCTTGTCGTGCTCCACGCTGTACTTGATCCCGCCCACGTTGGCTCCGATCACGGGAATGCCGCAGGCCATCGCCTCCAGCGGGGTGATGCCGAAAGGCTCGTACCAGGGAGTGCTCACGAACAGGTCCGCCGCGTTGTAGTAGTGGCGCAGCTCCTCGCGCCGCTTGCGGCCGGCGAAGACCACGCGGTCGTGTATTCCTTCCTCCTCCGCGATCGCGCGCAAGCGCGCGATTTCAGGAGTTGCGATCGGGCAGGCCGTCTCGGATTCGCCGCCGACGATGACCAGTCGCACCGGCATATCGCGCTTGCGCAGGAAGCGCGCGGTGGCGCGGATCACGTTGTCCACGCCTTTGCGCGGCACCATGCGGCCGAGCTGCAGGATGACGCGCTCCTCGGGAGTGAAGCCCAGCTTCTCGGCGCACTTTCCCTTGTCCATCGGATAGAATTCGGCGCTGTCGAAGCCGCAGGGGATCATCCGGATTTTCTCCTCCTGCGCGTAGTAGTGAATCATCAGGTCTTCCTTGTCCTGCGGGCATTCGGCGACGATGCGGTCCGCGGTGCGCACGATCATTTCCTCGACCGCGAAGCGCGCGTCAGGGAAGCCGTCGGCGGCGCCCTGGTACAGGCGCCGGATCTTCCCCAATGCGTGGAAGGTGATCACGAAGGGTATGCCCAGCATTCTGCGGATGCAGGCCGCGACGTAACCCGACATCCAGAAGTGCGCGTGCACGACCTGGTAGCCGAAATGGCTATTCTTTATGAAGCCGACCATGTCCTCGCAGAACTCGTCCATGTGCTGGAGCAGGTTTTCCTTCGGGATGTGTTTGCGCTCGCCGGCGCGGACATGGATGATGCGCACTCGCGGCCGGTATTTGACGATGCGCTTTTTCGCCGGATCGTCCCAGCGCGTGAAGATGTCGACATAATAACCCAGCCTCCCCAGGTGGCAGGCCAGATGGTCGATGTAGACGTTCTGGCCGCCGCAATCGACGCCTCCAGGCTCGGACAACGGCGAAGCATGTTCACTTATAAAAGCTATTCTTCCTTGCATGCAATCAGAGTCCTCATGCCGTTTTACGGCGGGCTGTCTCGCCCGCGACTGAATAGAAGGTTTCGGTCCAGTCCGCGGCGAAGCGCCCGATGTTGAACCGGGATCCGGCCTCGGCCGCCGCCTGAGCGCCCAGCATTCCGGAAGTGTCGGGGTCTTTGAGCAGAAGTTTCATCTTGTCGATCAGAAAACCGATGTCCGTGTGCACATAACCCGAAACGCCGCTTTGCACGATCGTCGGCACTTCGGTGGTGGCCAGCGCGACGATGGGCATGCCGACGGCCATCGCCTCACAGACCGCGAGCCCCATGCTGGTGTAGCGTATGGGATTGAAAAAGAACCGGTAACGCGCGATGAAACGCGGGAATTCCATGGGGGCCACCTCGCCGAGGCCGCCCAACTCCTCCGAACCCATGCCCACCAGGTCCAGCGGCACCGCCGCGCTTACTTTCTCGAATACGTCGAGCCCGAGCCTGCGACCCCGCATCCGGAGATTATTGATCGCGACCACGCCGCGCTCCAGGCTCCCCTCATAACGCGCGTCGTCCGGTATCAGCACGCCGTGCTCGATCACGCGCGTCGGCGTGCGGTTGTTGTTCCACATGAGGTTGTTGAAATGCGTCACATGTACCAGCAGCATTTCCGGGTCGTCGACGACGTGGCGCGTGTCGACCGGACTTTCACGCGGCGGGTCGTGCTCGAGATAAATCCGCGGCAACGCTTGCTGCCGGGGGGTCAATATCTCGTGCTGGTCGCGCAGGTAATTCTCTTTGGACTGGAACAGTATGCAGTCGAAATCCAGTTCGCCGACCCTGCCGGCCGGAACCTCGTGCAGGTTGTCGCCCCAGCGGAAGGAAGCCGTCCGGCCGCAATAACCGGGTGGCGGAGGCATACCCGGCTTTACGGGCAGGAAAAAATCACACGGGCACTGGCTGAGGTAGTAGAGGTAATTGCCATGCACGTGCCATGTCAATATTCTTAAGCGCCGCCTACTCACTGCCCGTCTTCCGCATTCCCTGACTCAACATTTCATCGACCATGCAAAGCGCATGTTCGACATTTTCCGATTCGCCGGGAAGGATGACGCGGTGCAGTTCCCCGTCGGCGGGAGCCCAGCGCGCGGGGTCCGAGATGAGGAAGACGATGATGCTTGGCGTACCCATCGCGGCCGCTATGTGCGAGACGCCGGTATCGTTTGCGTACAGCAGGCGCGCGTTCCGGATCAGCAGCGCGAGTTCGCCCAGGCCGGTTTTTCCGGAGAGGTCGACTGCAGGACAACGCATCCCCTCGGACACCTTGCGCACGGCCTCTCGTTCCGATTCAGCGCCCGTCAACACGATCCGGTAGCCGCGGGCGGCGATCATATCGGCGACGGCCGCGAATTTTACGGCGTCCCAGCGGCGCCGCAGGTCGCGAGCTCCGGGATGAATACACACATAGCTTCCTGAAACCAGGCCGTAATCGTGGCTGAGCTGCCGGTACCGCTCCTGCTCAGCGTCGCTGACGGGGAATTCCAGATATTCTCCCGCGCCGGGAACACCGAGGAACTCCATGAGCTTAAGATGCCTCCTCACTTCGGAAACCTCTTCCGGGTAAGGCATGTACAATTCGCGATCGGGCCGATGGCCGCCCTTGATATAGTAACCGGCGAGCCGGGAAGCCCGCGACATCACACTGATATCGTTGCTGATAGCCCCGTTACCATGCATCTGTATAAAAAGATCCGCCTTCCTTTGACGGAGACTGGAAATGAAATTCGTGAAATCGGATGCGCTGTAAGGCTGCTCGATCAGACCGGGAAAACCGGGGAAGCTGATGAAGCCGGAGAAATAGCGTGAAAACCGGTCCGCGAAATCCGCCGCCCATGGCAAACCGATCAGAACGATGCGCGATTGGCGATGCGCGTTCTTTAACGCCCTGATTGCCGGAATGGCGCACAGCAGGTCTCCCAATTGCAAGGCCCTGAAAATCAGAATCTCGTTAATATCTCTACCTATATGCTTGAGCATGCTTGTTTTTTTGACTGTCCTTATGATTCTTAATCGCTCATAAAACAGACCAATCTCCCTATGTATGGTTCTTTAAAAAAAGATTTGGAAAATTAATGGAAGCAGGTCGCAGATAGTACGTCGCGTCGGTCATCCGAACCGGGCTTGCGCTCAACCCGGATTCAATCTTCATGCGCCGCAGCAAACACGCGGCGTGTAGACATCACAACGCCGGCGCAACTCAGTTCGCAATCATGCGTAATTCGAATACAATGCTCTGGCCCGGCAACAGGGCGCAAACGCAGCGGAGGATCACCAATGACGGAGCACGACAAGAAGGCGGCGATCGCCGCGCTCAACCAGATCATGGAAACGGAGCTGGCGGGCGTGGTACGTTACACCCACTACTCGCTGATGATCTTCGGTTACAACCGCATACCCATCGTCTCCTGGCTCAAGCAAAACGCCGAAGAGGGCCTGGTGCACGCGCATAAGGCGGGAGAACTGGTCACGCTGCTCGGCGGTCATCCGTCGCTCAAGATCGGGACTCTGCTCGAAACCGAACAGCACGATATCGGCGATATCCTGCGCGAGAGCCTGGAGCATGAAAAAGTCGCTCTTAAGAGTTACTACGAGCTGTTGAAGATCGCTGAGGGAAAATCCGTGCTGCTGGAGGAATACGCGCGCGAGATGATCATGCTCGAAGAGCTGCATCTGGACGAGGTCAACAAGATGTTGCGCAATCCGGGCAGCTTGAAGCCGTTTAAAGAATAAACAGGAATACCAACCACAGAGAGCACAGAGCGCACCGAGAAGATTCAGGTTGTGCTTACCGTTTCTCTCGGATTGCAGCCGGCAATTCTTAAGTTGAATCCGGTTTGCGGCTTTTAAGACTTTAATTTTCTCCGCGCCCTCTGTAGTTCTCAGTGGTTTATCCTGGTTTCAATCCAGCCTGGCCCAGTCGATGGGCTGCTGCCCCTGCTGCTTCAAATACTCGTTCGCTTTCGAGAAATGGCCGCAGCCCAGGAATCCGCGATGCGCGGACAGGGGCGACGGATGAGGGGCTTCCAGTACGCAATGCCGGCTCCGATCGACAAAGGCGGCTTTCTTCTGGGCATAACTGCCCCAGAGCAGAAACACCAGATGTTCGCGCCGTTCGTTCAGGATGGCGATCACCCGGTCCGTGAACTGCTCCCAGCCTTTGCCTTGGTGCGCACCCGCCTTGGCTTCCTCGACGGTCAATACACTATTGAGCAGGAACACGCCCTGCGCCGCCCAACCCTCGAGACAGCTCTGCGCGCGGGGTATTTTCAGCCCGAGATCCCTGTGCAATTCCTTATAAATATTGAGTAGCGAAGGCGGCGGCTGTACACCGCGCGGCACTGAGAAGCAAAGACCATGCGCCTGGCCCGGACCGTGATAAGGATCCTGACCCAGGATCACGACCTTCACCTCGCTGAGCGGGGTACGATTGAAGGCATTGAAATAATTCTCTCCCTGCGGATAGATGCGGGCCCCCGCCGCCAGCCGTTGGCGCAGGAATTCGCGCAATTCCTGCATGTAGTCCTGCTCGAACTCGCCCGCCAGCGCAGCGCGCCATTCCGGTTCCAGCTGCGGCACACGGTTCTGTCTATTGCTCATGCTTATGAAGCATTCCCGGACTATTAAAGGGGGCAATGATAGCAATATCAGGCACCATAAGCCTTAGCCTCGGTCAATAGAATTCTTGCGATTTATCACATCAGAACAACTATCTTCAGCAGCCGCACTTACAAGGTGCGTGAACTCCCCAGGATCCTCAAAAGCTTCGTATAAATAATTGATTAACCACGGAAATCGGAAGACTTTATGCGCCTTGTAAAAATACCGTAAATATCCTTTTAGGACCCTGATCTATTGACACCTTTTTTTGTTAATCGATAGGATGGCCTTGCTGTCCTGCGGGTCGGCCCAATCATCGAAACAAGCATTAACAAGAAGGGGTGTTTTTAATGTTAGTTGATCGCAAATGGATTCAAGCCGCTGTTGCCGTAATCGTATTAACCTCGGTACAGGCCTACGCAGCGGACACTGAAGAAGAAGAAACCTATGCCTCGAAGATGAAGTCGCTGTCCCAGAACAGCGCCGCCCTGATGGCGCCGACCTCGGAAGAATCCAAGGACGCCCTTTTAGAGAATGACCTGAAAAATCTCGCCAAGCAGGACCAGATGAAGGCGCAATTCAAACCGGATCTCAGCGAACTGAAACCGAAACTGTAATATCGGTTCCTAGGCTATTAAAACCCGACTCCGCGATGCGGGGCCGGGTTTTTTATTGCCTGTTTGAATACTAAGCAGAGTCGCAGAGCACGGATGAATTAAGGCTAACCCCTGATTTTTAGTGTGTCCTCGGTGCTCCCGATCGCTGTCCCCGGCTCGATCCCGCCGCTTACATCCCTGTAATCGTCTGTAATTTGTAGTTTATTTTTCTTTAACTGACGGATCAGGAACCGCCCCGGGTGGAGCGCCTGGCGCAGGGATTCGGGCACCGGCTGCGGTTCGCCTTCGATGTAGGCCGCGATCATCTCCGCCGCGAGCGGCGTAGTCGTAACTCCGCGCGCGCCATGCGCGAGATTGAGATATAGCCCGGGATGGCAGGCAGCCTTCGGATAAGCCTTGCGCAACTGGCCCTTGGCCAGGCCCGCGTATTCCTTCAAATAGAACGCGGCCTCGGGCGCAGGGCCGACCACCGGCAGCGCTCCGGCATAGGTACGGAACGAAACCCGCCCCGGCAGCGCCGCTGCATCGGCCACCGCCAGCGCCCGGCGCAAGGCGGGCGCAGCCTGCTCCAGGTTTTCCAGATTGCGCAGATGGTCCGCGACCGCGAGCTCCATTTCATCGTTACCGCGATCGAAGGTCGCACCGAGACTATGGCAACCCTGCAGGGCAGGCGTGATATAGCCGTCAAAGGAAAGCACGCAGTTCAAGGCGGCGGAAGCCGCCGTCGCCGTGACATAACTGACCTGGCCGCGTACACGGCTCAAGGGCAGATAATCCGTTTGTGCAAAGCCGGCGGCGCCGGCCGCATTCGCCAGTATCACTGCCGGTGCGGCGCCCAGCACATGCCCCGCCTGATCATACAGCCGCCACTCGCCCGCCCGGCCGTCTGCTATCTGATAATTCAGCGCAGCGACGGCGCAACCGGTTTTGAGTTCGATGGCGGGATGGTTCAGCAAATGCGCGCAGACCCGCGCCGGATCCACCCATCCCGCATCCGGAAAAAACAGTCCGCCCCGATCGAGCTGCACTCCGGCAAGAACACCGGCCTCGACCGCGCTCAACAGGCGCATGACTTGCGCCGGCCAGGCGGCCGCGAGTTCGGCCTGCCGCAACCGATCGGCCTCAGCGACGGCCAGCTGCAATACTCCGCAGGCGGACCAGGCGTCTCCGAGCCCGAGCGCCGCATAACAGCGTAAGGCGTGCAGGTAGGCCTGCTGATAAAACCGGTAATCTACGGCATCGTGCGTGCTGAACTTGCCGTAGATCACGGCGGCCGCGTTGCCAGAAGCGCCGCGGGCGGGCGCGGCCGCCTGTTCCAGGACCGTCACCCGCCAGCCGCGCCGCGCCAGCGCGCGAGCGGTGAACGCACCGGCGAGACCGGCGCCGACGACGAGGGCTGTCCTGGGTCGCGGCTCCGGCAAGGCGGAATAACCGAACCAGGGTTTGAACAGTGCCGAAACAGCGGGCGCCGCATTATCCGCGCGCCCCATCCGGCCATGCAGCATTTCACGCTTGCCGGCGAAACCCTCCGCCTTGTTCACCTCGAAACCGGCTGCCTGCAGGCTCCGCCGCACCGGGCCGGCCGCGGTAAAGGTGGCAAAACTGCCGCCCGCCGCCGTCAATGCGCCAACGCGCGTGAGGACTTGAGCATCCCACATATCGGGATTCTTGGCGGGCGCGAAACCGTCCAGAAACCAGGCGTCCGCCCGGATATCGAGCTCCTCCAGCGCCTCGGCGATATCCATGAGATAAAGACTCAACGACACGCGTCCGCCATAGAGTTGCAAGCGGTGAACACCGCGCACCGGGGGCGGATACTGCCGCAGCAGCTCGGGCACCAGGGACGACAGCTCGGGTCGGGCGCCGAGGGCCAGCGCCAGATCCCGCGGCGACAGCGGATGCTTTTCCACCGACACATAGTGCAGATGCGCCTCCCCGCCCGCGTTCGCAAGCCAGGCCTCGACGGCCGCAAGAAAATTCAGGCCGGTTCCGAAACCGGTTTCAGCGATCACAAAATGGCGCAAGGCGGCATCCCGCCAGCGCTGCGGCAGTTCATTGTGATGCAGAAAGACATGGCGCGATTCCGCCAAGCCATCGCGGGAGGAGAAATAGATATCGCCGTATTGCCGTGACAGCGGCACGTTGCCCTGCCAGTCGAGGGTCGCCGGCGCTAGCGGGATATTCCTGGTGGGTGGCCTGGACATGCGTGGGAATAATAGCACTCACTGCGCCCGATCAAGATACCGGCTCCACGATATGAGCCGCCCCCGTTTTCGCATATCATGCGCGAAGCGCCATTGAATTAAATAAAGCATTTAAAGACAAGCGATGACCGCTTCCTCCCACAATATCGTCCTGACGGGTTTCATGGGTACCGGCAAATCCACGATCGGCCGCATGCTGGCCAAGCGGCTGCAATACCAGTTCGTGGACACCGACCACCTGATCGAATCCCGGCAAAACCGTACGGTAGCGCAGATATTCGAGCAAAGCGGTGAAGCCGCCTTCCGCGCGCTGGAAAAGGCAACCGCAGCCGAGCTTGCGGGCCAGGAACGGCTGGTGATCTCGACCGGCGGCAAAATGCTGCTCGATCCGGACAATCAGCTCGAACTTTCCCGTAACGGCCGGATATTCTGCCTGGTCGCGGATCCCGAGGAAATCATACGGCGCCTGAGTCAGTCACACGCCCGCAACAAGCGGCCGCTGCTGTCGTCTCCCGACCCGGAGCGCGCCATCCGCGAGCTGTTGCAGCAGCGCGCCGAAGCCTACCGCCAGTTCGAACAGATCGACACCACAGGCAAGAGCCCCAACCAGATCTGCCGCCACCTGCTCGAACTGTATTTGCGGAACGAAGTTAAATAATAAAACCGCACTCGCAGGGCACGCGGACAAAGAGCCTCTCGCTGAGGACGCAGCGACGCTACAGGAAAAGATTGCTCGCGAAGTAGCAGAGGCGCCTTCGAAGAAGGCGTGTAAAAGCAGCGATGCCCCCAGCCGCGAGCCGCGTTGCGATCTTTAGAAAACTCAACGGACCAACACTTCAGCGATCTCCGCGTGCTCCGCGAGAGGCTGTCTTTATTGTCCCGCGTGCTTTGCGGGAAATAAACAGATTCAATTTAAAAGCGCCGCGAAATCGCCCGTGACTTCGTAGGTGATACCGTCACCCGGAGCACCGGTAACACCGCGCTGCGAACTGAAATACAGGCGCTTGAACCGTGGATCGAAAGCTGGACCCGTGATTTCCGACAGCGGCTGGCCTGTCACCTGCAACAGAGGCCTGACGGCGCCCGCCGGGCTCAGCAGCACAATCTGCATGTCGCCACCGTCCTCGGCGATTACGATATGCCCGAACAGGGTGGTGACATTGTCGACTCCGCTCAGCACCGGCGAAGCGGCGTCGTAAACCATTCGCACCCGGGCAAGATCGATGTCGTATTCCCAGACCCGGTTATCGATCTTGGTTGCGAAGTACAGTTTGCCGTCCAGATACGCGATCCCTTCACCGCCCCTGAAGCGCGCGGCACTGAAGACCTGATATCGCGTCGGCGTATTATGAACAACGCCAGGGTCGGGAATCTCTCTCCAGCTTGCGTTACCCTGCGTATCGACCAGCATCGCCTCCAGCCGGCCGCCGCTCAGATCCGGACGTATCCCCTTTATATCGCGGATTGTATCCGCGGCGGTGAAACGGTAGAGGCAACCGTCCGGCTTGTCTTCCGTAAGATAGATCCGCCCGTCGCGATCGACCGCCGCCGCTTCGTGGTTAAAGCGGCCCAATGCCGGCCAGACGTTCGGCGCGTTGACGCCCGTGGGGTCGCATTCGTAAACCAGGCCAGTGTCAATTTCCTCGCAAGACAACCAACTGCCCCAGGGAGTCGCGCCACCCGCGCAGTTACGCGAGGTCCCGGTCAGTATTGGGTAGGCATCGACGGAATCCCCGGCCGCATTGAAGCGCAGCGCGCCGACACCGCCGTTGCGCCGGTCCAGTTCGCTGTTGGAGACATACACCCAGCCGCCATCCGGCATGGCGAAGGTCGCGCCGCCATCGGGCGCTCCGTGCCACCGGTAAGGACTTGCGGGGACTACCTGTTGCCGCGAACGCGCGACGATTCGAGACCGGAAACCGCGTGGCAGGCGCAGCCCATTCTCATCGGCCGGCCGCAACTCCGTACCGGACCGGCAAGCGGCCAAGGAGCCGGCGGCAGGCAGCGACAAGGCTAAACCCAGGCAGTTTTTCAGGAAGGAACGGCGCGGCCGGAACATGCGGTCTACACTAACTGGCTTCGCCCGGAGCATGCAATCGTTTATCATCCGCGCATGAAGAAAAAGGTGTCAGCCAAAACAAAAACCGCGAAAGCCGCGCCCCGCGCCAAAACCAGCGCCGGCGCCCGCAAAACCGCGACCAGATCCGGCCTTCGTAAAACCGCTAAAACCAAAGTCAGCGCAACCCGACCGGCCTCAAAACTCCGCAAGATGCTGGTGACCAACGCGCTGCCTTATGCCAACGGGCCGATCCATATCGGGCATCTTGTGGGATATATCCAGGCCGATATCTGGGTGCGCTTGCAGAGAATGCAGCCGAATACCGAAATCCATTACGTCTGCGCCGATGACACGCACGGCACGCCCGTAATGCTTCGGGCCGAGAAAGAAGGGATCACTCCGAAGCAGTTGATTGACCGTGTGCACGGCGAACATCTGCGCGACTTCACGGATTTCTTCGTTAAATTCGACAATTACTACACCACGGATTCGGCGGAAAACCGTGAACTGTGCGAAGAGATATACAGGAGACTGGACAAGGCGCAGCTGATTGCACGCCGCGACGTCGAACAATTTTACGACCCGGCGAGAAAAATGTTCCTGCCTGACCGCTACATCAAGGGGGAATGCCCCAAGTGCGGGGCCAAGGATCAGTACGGCGATTCCTGCGAAGTCTGCGGCAGCACTTATGCCGCCACGGATCTAAAGAGTCCCTATTCCGTCGTCTCCGGCGAAAAGCCGGTGCGCAAATCCTCCGAGCATTTTTTCTTCAAGCTTTCCGACCAGCGCTGCATCGATTTCCTTAAAAAATGGACGCGCTCGGGATCATTGCAGGACGAAGCCGCGAACAAAATGGGCGAATGGCTCGCCAGCGGATTAAAAGACTGGGATATCTCGCGCGACGCGCCCTACTTCGGTTTCGAGATTCCCGGCGCGCCGGGCAAATATTTCTATGTCTGGCTCGATGCCCCGGTCGGCTATATGGCCAGTTTCAAAAACCTGTGCGAGCGCACAGGCCTCAAGTTCGATGAATTCTGGAAAAATGATTCCGGGAATCAGCTGTATCACTTTATCGGCAAGGACATCCTCAATTTCCACGCCTTGTTCTGGCCG
>DASUFE010000074.1:0-3523 GCA_036274675.1 Gammaproteobacteria bacterium | reverse complement strand
AATACACCGGGGTCAAGCGGCCCGCCAGGTATTCGGCGGCGTCGAAACGGTGGCTCGCACCCTGCACCAGTTCGATCTCGTCACGCAGCTCCTGCGCCTGCGCACCCAGCAACTCATCCAGTTTCGGATTGTCCAGCCCCTGCACGGTTTCACCCATGACAATACCGCCGCCGTGCTGGGCGCTGAACAGATGCACCCGGTCATCATATAGATGGAACACACCCTTGAAGCGCTTGCCCATGCCGATCGGCCAGGTGACGGGGGCACAGGCGATGTTCAGCACTTTCTCGATTTCATCCAGCAGTTCGACCGGTTCGCGGCCTTCACGGTCCAGCTTGTTGATGAAAGTGAAAATCGGCGTGTCACGCATGCGGCAGACTTCCATCAGCTTGATGGTGCGCTCTTCCACGCCCTTGGCGTTGTCGATCACCATCAGTGCGGAGTCCACTGCAGTCAGGGTGCGATAGGTGTCCTCGGAAAAGTCGGCATGGCCGGGGGTATCGAGCAGATTGACGATCCGCTGCTTGTACGGAAACTGCATGACGGAAGAAGTCACGGAAATACCGCGCTGCTTCTCCAGCTCCATCCAGTCGGAAGTCGCATGGCGGGCGGCCTTGCGGCCCTTGACGGTGCCCGCCATCTGGATGGCGCCGCCGTAGAGTAGGAGTTTTTCGGTCAGTGTGGTCTTGCCGGCGTCCGGATGCGAGATGATGGCGAAAGTCCGGCGCCGCCGCACCTGCTCTGCGATTTCACTCATCATAGAAATATTGCTGCCACCAAAAGGCGGGGATTATAGAGAACCTTGTAAAAATTAACCACGGAGAGCACACAGAGATTTTTAATTGGGAAATATGTCTTCTTCTCTGTGACCTCTGTGTACTCGGTGGTTTGTAGTCAAATAACCGCCGGGTTGGCCAGAACACAGGCGAGCACAAGGGCATCTTCGCGGCCGCGGCGCGCCGGGTAATAATCCTTGCGCAGGGCAATCTGCTCGAAACCCAGGGACCAGTAAAGACCGGTCGCCGTGATATTTGACGGCCTGACTTCCAGGTAGGCCATCAGCGCGCCCTCGGCGCGCGCGTGGTCGAGTATGTACTCCATCAGACGCCGTCCCAGACCTTGCTTGCGCTGGCGCTCATGGATACAGATATTGAGGATATGGCATTCCCCGGCGGCGATTGACACGATTGCATAGCCGGCAATATCGCCGTTCCGCTCCATGACGAAACAGTGATATCCCACGGCCAGACAATCGCTGAAAATGCCGTCTGTCCAGGGGAATTCATAGGAAGTCTGCTCGATGGCCATGACCCACGGTATATCCGCCTTCTGCATGGGACGGATCAGCTCATCGGGTTTCAGGACGGCGGCCATACGTTCAGGAACGGGCCTGCTCCATGGCGCGGCAGGCCAACCGCAAATCTTCCCAGGCCTTGCGCTTCTCGGACGGGGTCCGCAGCAGGTAGGCTGGATGATAGGTAACGACCATCGGTATTCCGGATTCGGCATGGGTATGGATTTTGCCGCGGAGCCGCCCGATCGCCTGGTCCGTCAACAGCAGATTCTGCGCGGCAATACGACCCACCGCGAGAATCACCTTGGGGGCTACCAGTTCGATCTGGCGCTTGAGATAAGGCCAGCACTGCTGCGCCTCTTCCGGCAACGGATCGCGGTTTTTAGGCGGCCGGCACTTCAATATGTTGGCAATATAAACCTGTTCCCGCTGTAGTCCTATCGCCTGGAGCATTGCGTTCAACAACTGTCCGGCGCGGCCGACGAAAGGTTCGCCACGGGCATCTTCCTCGGCACCCGGCGCTTCACCGATGATCATCCACTGCGCCGCGCGGTCGCCGACGCCGAATACGGTCTGGGTGCGTCCGCCGTGCAGGTTGCATCGGGTGCAGTCGGCGACGCAACGCGCCAGGCTATCCCAGTCCATCGCCGGCTGATTTCCGGACGGCGCGGCGGGATTCCGGAATTTGACAACCTGCCCGTCCGATGCGGGAGTGGCCGCGGATATTTCGGCGGCAGCCGCATCCTGCCGCGGCCGGCGCAATTGCCAGCGCTCGATACCGAGGGCCTGCAGATAACGATCGCGGGACCTTGCTTCAGCCATGCGTTTAGTGATGCAGCCGCTGCCGGCGTTTGCGCACGCGGCGCCATACTGCTATCGCCGGGCCTGATATCGTATAAATAAGGAAAGTGGTAAACAGGAATTTGGCAGGATCGAAGGAGACGAAAACGAACACCAGCACCACGATAAGCATGGCCGTGAACGGCACCCGCCGGTCGGCGCTCAGATTCTTGAAGCTGTAATAGGCGAAGCGGCTAACCATCAATATGCTGCATGACAAGGTGATGGCCATTGCCGGAATCACCAGTTCCCTGCCGGTATATCCGAGGTCCGAGCCCAGCCAGACCAGGCCCACCATCATCGCCGCCGATGCAGGGCTGGCGAGGCCCTGGAAATAGCGTTTATCCATCAACCCGAGTTGGGTATTGAAGCGTGCCAGCCGCAACGCGGCGGCGGCCACGTACATAAACGCCGCCAGCCATCCCAGTTTCGACCAGTGCCAGCCGAATTCCCTCATCGATACCAGCGCCCATTCGTACATCACTAAAGCCGGCGCCAGCCCGAAGGAAACCATGTCGGCCAGGCTGTCCAGCTGAGCACCGAAGTCGCTTTGGGTGTTGGTCATGCGCGCGATCCTGCCGTCCAGACCATCCAGCAGCATGGCAAAAACGATAGCGGCCGCGGCGCGTTCGAAGCGCCCCTGGGTGGCGGAAATGATGGCGTAAAACCCTGCAAACAGGGCTGCCATGGTAAACAGGTTAGGCAATAGGTAAATGGCAGTGCGGCGTTTCTGAACCTGCTCCTGTTGAGCTGACATCTGAGCGTATCCTTAACAAAAATTAAGGAACCTCTGAATTTATACAGAGGATCCGTGGCACCGGGATGTGCCGCCATTTTTCAAACACAAGTGTTTGAAAAATGAAACAAAGGCGGCCTGTTATATAAGGGACGCCTTTAGCTTTGCGTACTCTGAGAATTCAGGGAATGAATTATTCAGAGCTTCCTTAACAAAATCCGGCCATGAGGCTCAATGATAAATAGGCAGGCTGTAAAATAACAATACCCAAAAGCCCGGCCGGGGCCGGGCTTGTTGAGCGTCTTGCGGGTAATACGTCAGTTGATCGCGCGGTCGACCTTTTTGTCTTTCTGAATCCAGGTCATCATGCCGCGCAGGCGTTCACCGACGCTTTCGATCAGGTGCTCGCGCCCCAGGCGCCGTTTGGCTTTGAAGGTCGCCGAACCGGAACGGTTCTCGAGAATAAACTCGCGCGCAAACTCGCCGGTCTGAATCTCCTTGAGGATCTTGCGCATTTCCTGCTTGGTCTGGTCCGTGATGATCCGCGGACCGCGCGTCAAGTCGCCGTACTCGGCGGTATTTGATATCGAATAGCGCATGTTGGCGATGCCGCCCTCGTACATCAGGTCGACGATCAGCTTCAGTTCGTGCAG
>DASUFE010000073.1:0-12002 GCA_036274675.1 Gammaproteobacteria bacterium | reverse complement strand
GTTTTCCTGGGTCGGTTTGTTTTGGGCGAGTTCGAGTTTTTTAAGTTGGTCTCTGGCGAGTTCGAGATCCTTAGTAGTGGCGTCGAGTTTTTGTTTTAGATTTGCAATATCCGTGTCTTTTTCCTGCAAAAGCTTGTTCATGCTTTCTTCGGCCTGGGCGCGTTCCTGCATGAGGTTTACGACCTGTTCATTGAGGCCGTTGATTCGGTCCTGTTTGATTTTGACGTCGGCTTCGACGGATTCGTAGCTTTGCTTGGCGGCCTGGGCTTTGCTTTCGAGTTCGGCGATTTCTTTTTCGAGTTTTTTGTCGGCGGCTTTTCCCAGTTCTTCCTTTTTGCGCTCGAGTTCTTCCATGTGAGCCTGATACTCGGCCTTCTGTTTCAGCAATTCCTCTTCCTTGTCGTCAAGTTCCTTGCGCAGGTCCTCACGTTCGATTCTGCGTTCGTTTTCGATCAGCTCCTGGATGGAGGGAAATTCGAGGCCGAAATCGTTGTCGCCGACCAGGGTGGTGAGGAAGTTTATTTTTTTCTGGAAGTCTTCCTCCGAACTGGCCTGGGTTGAAAGCTCCATTATTTTCGTGACGATCTGGCTTTGGATCTCGCGTTCTTTAATATCGTTGCTGACTTCCGCGATGGTCCAGGGGCCCGCGATGGCGGTGATAAACGCGATGATGATCTGCGGCTTGATTAAAGCCTCGAGCAGATTGCCGGAAAATTTTTCTTCGGATGCGGGTGAGGATGAGGATGAGGGATCGCCCTTGGTTTTTTTCATTTTAATAACTCCATTTATTGTGTCGGCCGGTAGGCCATGCCCGAGACGCAGTATACGCCCCTTTTAATTATGCGCAATGGAATGGGAGTAGGTCCCGAGTGAGGGCTTTGAATATTTGGATCAGATCGAAATTTTCTATTGGCCCGGCATTGGCATGGAAGAATCAGACGATATGAGACGGCTTTGTGCATTGGACATTTGCGCTTTGTATAGCCTGGTGACGATGGGCAAAAAGATAATGATCAACGGTATTGTGGCTGCGTCCGAAAGCTGGGTAATAACATTTGCCACAAGAGCCCCCTCTATCCCTTCGGCTTTCAGCGTCAGGCGAAACGACGCATTTGACGACAGGTTGCTGATGATCCAGAAGGCCCACCACCACTGAAGAATGGGCGCGACGGTCTGGGCATTCCAGTTTTGCGGGCTGTGACTCGCCTGCCAGATTTCTTTCATGGCCTGATACGGCTTCCAAAGGCTTAATACGGGAATGAAATACCAGCCGACGGACCAGCCGGGCGTAAACATCATTCCAGATGCGCCGAGTTCACGCGCGTTGTAATTGGCGCGGTGGATCCATTTCAATATCAGCACCCCCGAGATGACATAAATAATGAATTGAAGTATGCCTATGAAACCTTGCCGCGCATCATTTGCCGCCGCATCCGCCGTGGCAAGCTCTTGCGATGTGTAAGTCCCCTCCTTGAAATCCTGAAGCAACTGATACTCAGCCGAACCGGAGATTATGGCGATAACGGTTATGGCCAGCTGGAAGTACAGCAGCCATTTTGTCCAGAGTGTTAAAACCGTCGGATCCTTGAATCCGCTTTGCTGTTCCTGCGCCATTTCAGTCTCCCGTTATGATGTGATTGAAGCCCCTGGAATCGATTGGATTCAGCCCGGTTCAAGTTTAGCGGCCTTTTTACGTGTTCGCATTGCGGCGGCCGCTTGGCCGGATCGATGCAGAAGGAAACTCTTTACCCTCAAGAGGACCTTTCTATTTATTTGCCGCCGGCGCCAGCATATTGGCGTCCCTCGCCAGTACCCACTTGCCGTTTTCTTTTCTGAGTATGGACAGCGTATGCCCGGCACGGGTCATGGTTTGGCCGTCGGGTCTGGTTACATTGACGCTAAGCTTTGTCCACATATAGGCCCAGTCGCCCAGCACCTTTATTTCCTGGATTTCGCTGTGGCCGTCGAATTTGAACGATTGAATGGCTTGGGCTTTGGACGCTTCGGCGAAGGCGGCGCGGCCCATCATGGGTGGCTGGCCGGTGACAAGGAAGATCACGTCCTCGGACATGAGATTGAGCACGGTTTCAGTATCGCCCGCATTGGTGGCAAGCATCCACAGTGAAATCAACTGGCGGATTTCATGTTCGTCTTGATCCATAACCGTATCTTTTGTGGATTGGACGTTTATTTACCCGCTTGCCCCGGCCTTGCGGATGCCATTCATTTGCCGCGGGGAAGCAACTTGACCACCATCGCCTTTATTTTATCCTCGACCCGGCCATGCTTTTGGGGGCTGCTGAAAGGCGCTTCGTAACGCGCCTCGCCGATCTCTTTGCCGGAACTGTATATTTTCAGAATCGAGGTTGCGAGATAAACGCCCCAGTGCATGCCGTAGGTTGCGGTATAGGTTGTGGCGGTCGGACAGGCATCGATGGCCTCCACGATTTTTGTGGTGTAGCCCCTTTGCTGGATCTGCCGTTCATAGGCGTCCCTGAAATCCTGCTTTACACTTTTATTGTCGACAATGCAGATTTCCGTACCGCTGATGCCGTTCGCCTTGGTGATGTCCATTTTCACGCCGCAACCGGTCGCCGCGATAACCATACACAAGCCCAAGATTGTTTTTTTCATGGTATCTCCTGAATGCAGAGGTTTAGCCCGATCGAAACACGCGGCATTCTTTTTGAATTCCCTCATTGGCCGCCCGCCGGAAACCAGTGTAACAGCTCACCGCCAAGTATAGTGGGCTTTTGTCTATTGGCAATTATGCGGCCGCCGGTTATGCGCTGGGCGGGTCCGGCGGAGATTCCGAGGGGTGGTAAAACCGGTAGACATTTTTGCCGGACTGTTTGGCGCTGTACATGGCGGCATCCGCATTTTGCAGCAGGCTTTCGGTGGTTGTGCCGTCGGCCGGATAGCAGGCGATGCCGATGCTGGCCGATACGGTGATGGTGCGGTTTCCGATCACCATGTCGTTTTTGATGTGGTCGCATATTTTACGGGCGACAATGGCGGCGTCCGCCGGCGCGGTTATGTTGACCAGCAGCATCACGAATTCGTCGCCGCCGAAGCGCGCGATGATATCACTCTTGCGGCAGATCGCGGTCAGGCCCTGCGCCACGCCCTTCAGCAGCCCGTCGCCCACCGAGTGGCCGAGCGTATCGTTAACCTGTTTGAAACCGTCGAGGTCCAGGAACAGCACGGCCATGAACTGCTTGTAGCGCGACGCATAATCGATGCATTTGTCCATGTGCTCTTGCAGCAGCGCCCGGTTGCAAAGCCCGGTCAGCGGATCGTGAGTCGCCATCTCCAGCATCAGCGCATTGGCTTTTTTCAGTTCGCCCTGCACGTGGTACATCTCGGTTACATCCTGGGCGTGTCCCAGCACGTAGCCGGTGCCGTCATCGGTCTTGTAGTAGGTATTGTCGTAGCGCCAGACCAGGCGCTGGCCTTCCCGCGTCAGCACCACCATTACGCCGGTGTCGCGTTTTTTCTCCTTGACCCTGACGAGATACTCGTCGAATTTGCTTTTCACGTCGTCGGGCATCAGTTCGCGCATGTTTTTACCGAGCAATTCCGTCTCGGTGTAGCCCAGGATATTCGCGCCCGCCGGATTGACGTAAATCAGCCTGCCGCTTTCGTCATGGCTGCAGATAAGCCCCAGGCTGTTGTGCACGAGGTTGCGATAGCGCGTCTCGCTGTCGCGAAGCTTGAGCGTCATTTCATGCGCGAGCATGATGGCCCGGCTGCGCGAGCTTCCCATCGCGTAGAAAATGGCGAACATCAGGAACGCAACCAGCGTCCCGCCGAGCAGGATCAATGCCGGCTGGTAGGCGGTGACACCGGAGTCGAATGCCGGCCGGCTGCTGAAGTTCAACCGCCATTTGCGCCCGCCCACGACAAGTTGCCGGTTTGTTTCAAACTCGGGCAGGTACTCCTGATGGTTTTTCGGCTGGTTTCTGCCCGCGTTGTACAGCAGCGCCGCGGTGACGGCCTCCTGTTCGTCGAAGACTTTGAAATTGATGTTGAACTGATGGATGATTTGGATGCTGTCGAACAGATCGTTCGCGCGGAACGGGCTGAAGACGAAACCGGTGAGCTTCAGACGCCGCTGTTCCGGAGAATTGGTTTCCGGGGAATCCGCCGCATCGGCGCTGTTTTTATAGACGGGGAGGTACATGACGAAACCCGACTGGACGTCGCCGCGGGTTTCCTGCATCAGGCTCAGCTTGGCGGTGAGCGCCGGCTCTCCGGTGTCGCGGGCGCGCTCCATGGCGGCGCGACGCACCGGTTCGGAGTACATGTCATACCCAAAGTAGCGACGGTTGAGCCAGTCGAATGGTTCGATATAAAAAACCGGGAAATATTCAGCATGCGTGGACTCCCCGGGCCAGAGATGGTAACCGGCGAAACCTTCGGCGTGCGCGCTCTGCACATGCGAAGCCGCGGCATCCGCGGAGATTCGCGGGGCAAAGCCGACGGCCTGGATGCCGGGATTGCGTTCCTGCAGTTGCAAGGAAGTTATATATTGATGCCATTCCTTGCGTGAGACCCGCTCTGAAGCGACCAGCAAGCCTTTGCTGCCCTGCAGCACCTGTTCATAGGCCTGCATGCGCTGTTCGATCGTCGACTCCATTTCCTGTACGGCGGCGTCGAAGCGCGCCTGCGCCGCCTTGGTCATATAACCGGTTACCGTGTACCAGGTACCCAGGGTCAATATCAGGGACGCGGCCAGCGCTGGCCAGGCGCCCGGAGCCCGGATGCCGGCGGCCTTGATCTGCAGGCGCATCATGCCGATCATGCCCGATGCCAGCGCAACGAAGCCGGCGGAAGTCTGTAAAGTCATCTGCGTAAATGGATGCCGCGCGGCGCGAATGAAAACGGAAAGATGGCTGATCAGCACCGAGGAGGCGACCATCAGCGCCATGCAGGCCAACCCGATCAGCAACATTCTCCGCGTGTAATGCAGACGCATACCCAGGAAAAGCAGCACGGTACCGGACAGCGCAAAACAGAACGCGCTATTGAAATCCATCCGGCCGGGATGTTCGGCCGGAATTTGCAGTTCGCCGGGGATCGTCACGTTATCGATGCCGAGGTTTATACCGAAGACATATTCGAGAACGGTCAGCAGGCCTGTAGCAGCCAGCCAGGCGGCGCAGACCCGGGCAGGCCATAGCTTCCGCCTCGATAAGGCAATCAGGCCGGCCCCCGCGCAGACGAAATTGAATGCCGTGATGAATTGCATGCCTGCCGGGTATCCGGCCGGCCAGGCGCCCATTTCCAGCAATCCCAGCAGACAACACAGCGCCCCGACGCCCCAGGCGAGAGGAAGTTTTTCAAGCGGTTTATGATCTGTTATCGACATGCGGGAATCTGCGCCAAAGGGAGTTATCGGCTTTTACAGCCGAAGCTTAAGAGCACTATTATTTTCGATTATTCAACAGTGGGATTCATGTTAACGGGAAGACAATGTCCGTGACCATGAGTCCAACGGCTATCGCCCAACCCCACCGCTCGCTGATGTCAGAGACCTTGACGCCAGCGGACTCAATATGTTCGGTAATGGAAAAGGACGGGTTAACTGGCGCGGCCCCGTCTGGAGTCTGAGCTGAATTTTCCTGCATTGATTCATACGGAAGTTTTATTTATTCATCCGTCCCCATGCGCGGGTGATGTTTTAAATCTTAAATTTCCAGCCGGTTCGCCGTTGGTGATTCGCGAGATGTCCCTGGCAAGCCTGGCCAGAAAAGCGGGGCCTCGCCTGGCGCCCCGCTTCTGATTTATGCGCCTGCTTAAGTCTGCGCGGACAGCATTTTTTTCATTTTGTTGTTTACCAGGAATCCGATGACATATCCACCTGCGATGAAAATCGCCATGATAAGGAGTATGTCCTTCACGTGCATCTCGATGGATGTATTACGTTCATAGTGCGCCCGGGTATCATTCACTGCAGGGTCGGATGAACGGTAAATAATATCCAGCGGACCTCCTTCGCTGACCTGCATGTAGAATTCTTCGTTGGTATTGATTTCCTTGGTATGAGCCGTCCCGGCGCTATCGGAAAATTCATAGGTCAGACCGTAACGGTCGTGCTGCCGGCCTCTTCTTCCTTCCTCGATCCAATGCCTTTTTTCCATAACAGTGGCTTGAGCCGAAACCCCCTCGGCCAACATCTCGGTGGCCTCCGAATATTGGCCTACGCGCACCACCGCCGTGACCGCGCCGAGCAGCAAGCCAAGAATGACCCCCCACTTTCTTGAAAGCCTGACTCGCTTTTCGATGATCTCATTCGTGATAACAGCCATGATTACTCTCCTGTTTCTTTTGATCCGCCGCGGTAGAGTCCGGTTGGGCATTCGCTATCTTCTGATGTCCGGATCAGCGGGAATCCTGTTTATGATTTAGCCCCGCCTCAAGTATAGTGGGCCTTTAATTATGCGCAATAAAAACAGGCTGGAGGGCGATGGCTTCGTTTTTCTGAAACCACGGCTAATATTACGTAGCTTGTGCTTTATTTTGCCAGGGCTTAAAAGGGTATAAGACTTATGCGGCGTCATTCAGCGGCTTTTCTGCCGGTCTTGTCGGTTGCCGGGTCGCTCTTGCTTGCTTCCTGCGACGGTATGGGCGGTTTATATGTTCTCGAGACGGTTATGCCGGTCCAAAATATCAACTTTTACGGCAAGATCGTCGATCAATACGGCCAACCCGTGCCGGGTGTGATTGTTAAGTATGCCGGCCACAATTCATCCACGTACAGCAGCGGCGCCAGCGGGAGTGGCTCGGTTGTAACCGATAAGGAAGGCCGTTTCACAACCGGGGGCGCGGAAGGAGACTGGCTTTCGATTGACGAATTCATCAAGCCGGATTACCAGTTTCCACGCAGGCGCGAATTCGATAGCGAGCAGCGCTTCGAGGATGCGTTGCCGTGGACGAATTACACCAAGAATAACCCCTTTATTTTCAAGGCCTGGAAAATCGCCCGCTACCCTGCGGTCCGCATCTACGAAGAAGGTTTTTTCTTACTAACGCCGGATGGGCGCAAATCCACGTTCGACTTATTGGCCCCGGATAAAGGACTTTTTAAACCGGGTGTTCAAGAAGGTGACTTTACCGTTTCATTCGATAAGATTGACGATACGTGGATCGCCCGGGTCGATATGTTGAACGGCGGTATCCTGGAAAGGGATGATATGTATATGAATCTGGCTCCGGTTTCAGGATACGAAAAATTCGTGGAATATAAATTTCAGAAAAGCCGGGATACAGCGGAGAAAAAATTTTATATAAAAATGCGTGGCGGCAAGTATTACGCGCAAATGACGATTGTGTTCAGGGCCTATGACTACCGCCATGGCAAAGGCGCAATACAATTAAGTTACGTTGTAAACCTGGAAAACGGCCGGGATCTGGTGGTTGACAGGGAAAATTACCGCGCAGCGCCTTCCCGGCCGGTCGATTATCCGAAACTGGAACTCGGCCTCCCTGAAACCCGGGCGAAATAGCTTTATTTGCTGTTACTCAAAATCATTCTTTTTTGTATTCGGCCCCTGCGTGATCGCTGCGCACTCCGCAAGAAATGATTTTTAAATATTAAACTTCCAGCCAAGTGACTGTCTCGAGGTATTTCCTCAAGGCCGAGACGTTCTTGAATTTCTTCAGTATCCGCGTGTGGTTCATGCCGCAACAGATATCCTTCACCGCCTTGGGCAGTTTAGCGTAGTGGCGGCGGCCGCCGATGCACTCGTAGAAGATCTCGATGGTGCTGACCAGATCGTCGCGGCGGCATTCGCTGGAAGGATAGGAAGACCAGTTGTAGAAATCCAGCAGCTTCAGTCCGAATTCCATGCCGAAATGGGTGACGATGATGTTCTGCACATGCAGGTCGCCGTGGTATTCGTTCATGAGATGGATCTGCTCGACGCCCCGCACCAGCGCGTACAGCAGGTGCAATCCCATGAAAGGATTCAGTCGCCTGCCGGGCGCGGCGGCGACAAACTGTTCGAGCATCACACCCTCCACGTATTCGGAGATAAGCACCGTGATCGGAGTTTTGTGGAATACGATCTCTTCCTCGGCGTGATATTGGATCAGGATCGGGCACTGCCGCAGCTTGTGCAGTTTTTTGGCGTAGAACTTGGAAGTCTTGTCCGCGGGATTGCGGTGCGGGAAAAAAAATTTGGCGGCGCGTTCGATGCCGGTGCGCAGCTCGCGAATCCTGTAAACCTCGCCCTCATAGCCGTCGCCGATCTTGTTCTGGATCTCGTAGCGGTTGGCGATACGCCGCCCGGGCGGTAAATCGAATGCTTCAATCAGGTTGCGCGTGGCCATGGATCAGCTCCTGCTGATTATTTAGCCAGAATCCTTTTATACTCCAACTACCCATTAAATACAAAACCAAGACTCTCTCGCGGAGACGCCGGGGCGCAGGGGCGCAGGGGCGTGTTCGGAGAACGCGCGTAAGAATAGAAATAAGTGCTGTCCGACTAGTGATACATTAGCGGCTGAAGCTAAATATCGCCAGACTCGCTCCCCGCGCCTCTGCGTCCCTGCGAGAACTGATTTATTTTCCCGGCGACTTTGCGCGAAAAAAAACTATAAAGCTGTGGCAACGTTACGTTCTTGTTTTGTTATTCCACGGTTACGGACTTGGCGAGGTTGCGCGGTTGATCAACATCGGTGCCGCGCAGTACGGCGACATGGTACGCCAAAAGCTGCAAAGGCACTGTAAACACGATCGGCGCCATATCGACGGGGCAGCTCGGGACTTCGAGTACCCGCACTTCCGGATCGGATTCGATGTGGAAGGCGCGGTCCGCGAATACGTAGAGACGGCCGCCGCGCGCGCGCACTTCCTGCAGGTTCGAGCGCAGCTTGTCCATGATCTCGTTGTTCGGGGCCACCGCCACCACCGGCATCTCGCTGTCGACCAGCGCCAGCGGGCCGTGCTTGAGCTCGCCGGCCGGGTAGCCTTCGGCGTGAATGTAGGAAATTTCCTTGAGCTTGAGCGCGCCCTCGAGCGCGATCGGGTAGATGGTGCCGCGGCCCAGGAACAGCGTGTGCTGCTTGCCGACGAAATCCCGCGCCAGCTCCATGATGTGGGCATTCAGCTTGAGCGTTTCGGTGAGAATGGCCGGCAGGTGCTTCAGGCTTTGCGCGCCCTGTTTTTCCAGTTCCGGATTCGGGCTCTTGTGGCGCATCAGCGCCAGTGTCAGCAGGAACAGCGCCGTCAATTGCGTGGTGAAGGCCTTGGTCGAGGCGACGCCGATTTCCGGGCCGGCGCGCGTCATCAGCACCAGGTCGGACTCGCGCACCAGCGAGCTTTCCGGCACATTGCAGATGGCGAGGCTGGCGAAGAAACCGCGCTGCTTCGCGTCCTGCAGCGCCGCCAGTGTGTCGGCGGTCTCGCCGGACTGGGAGACGGTGACGAACAGGGTTTTGTCGCGCACCACGGTGCGGCGATAGCGGAATTCGCTGGCGATCTCCACCGAGCATGGAATGTCGGCGAGCTTTTCCAGCCAGTAACGCGCGACGGAAGCGGCGTGATAGCTGGTGCCGCAGGCGACGATTTTCACCGCCTCGGTGTTGTTGAAGATTTCGGTTTCGTTGACGCCGAAGGCGCCGGCCAGCACGCCGTTGTCGCCGATGCGGCCTTCCAGCGTGTTGCTGACCGCTTCCGGCTGTTCGTAAATTTCCTTCAGCATGTAATGCTTGTAGAGGCCTTTCTGTACCGCGTCGCCGGACAGTTCGGAAATTTTTTCGGGCCGTTTCACGGGCGCGCCGGCGCGGTTGTAAACGGCGACGTTCGCGGTTTCCACCAGGGCTATGTCGTCGTCCTGCATGAAGATGAAACGCTGCGTCACCGGCAGCAGCGCCTGCACGTCGGAGGCCAGGAAGTTTTCGTCCGTGCCGAGGCCGAGCACCAGCGGGCTGCCCTTGCGCACGGCGACGATCTTGCCGGGCTGGCCGCCGCAGACGATGCCGAGCGCGTAGGCGCCTTCGAGCCGCGCCACGCTCTTGCGCACCGCCGTCAGCAGATCGCTGTCGGTCTTCAGATGTTCCTCGATCAGGTGCGCGATGACTTCGGTGTCGGTATCGGAGGTGAACTTATAACCTTTGGCGGTCAGTTCCTTGCGCAGGGCCTGGTAATTTTCAATGATGCCGTTGTGCACCACCGCCACGCGGTCGGAGGTCGACATGTGCGGATGCGCGTTGCGCACCGAGGGCACGCCGTGCGTCGCCCAGCGGGTGTGTGCGATGCCGCATTGCGTGTCGACCGCGGCGCGGTTGTACTCCGCTTCCAGGGCCGCGACTTTGCCGAGCGTGCGCACGCGGTGCAGCGAGGTATCGCCGTTGATCATGGCGAGGCCGGCCGAATCATAGCCGCGGTATTCGAGCCGCTTCAGTCCTTCAATCAGTACTGGGGCGATATTGCGCGTGCTGACCGCGCCGACAATTCCACACATTCCAATTTACCTCAGGCTATCCTTTGTCCTTGTTTTTCTGGGGCCGCTTCCATTCAGCCACATGTTGCTGTTTGACGCGCGACAGGGTGAGTCCGCCCGCCGGCGTATCTTTGGTGATCGTGGAACCGGCGCCGATGGTGGTGTCCTTGCCGATTCTCACGGGCGCCACCAGTTGCGTATCCGAACCGATGAAGGCGCCGTCCTCGATCACGGTTTTGTGTTTGTTTGCGCCGTCATAATTGCAGGTGATGGTGCCGGCCCCGATGTTGACGTCGCGCCCCAGCTCGGCATCGCCGATATAGGACAGATGATTCGCCTTGCTGTGCTCGCCGATGACGCTTTTTTTGACTTCGACGAAATTGCCGACCTTGGCGCCCTCGTGCATGACTGTATCGGGACGCAGCCTCGCGAAAGGCCCTACGCTGCAGCCGGCATGAATCCGTGCGCCCTCGATATGGCAGTGTGAATGGATTTCAGCGCCGTCGCCGATTTTGGCGTCTTTTATAAGGCAGAATGGCCCGATGCGTACGTTGTCGCCGATCTCAACCTTGCCTTCGAGGATCACATCCACGTCGATGACGACGTCGCGACCGATCTTCACCTCACCCCGGATGTCGAAGCGCGCGGGATCACTGAGCGTGACGCCCTGGTCCATCCAGTATTCGGCCGATTCTCTCTGCACGGTGCGCTCCAGCTCCGCCAGCTGGCGGCGGGTATTGATACCTTTGATCTCGTGTATTTTAGCCACCTTCCGCGAATGGATTGTGACCCCGTCCGCAACAGCGAGCGCGATTATGTCGGTGAGGTAATACTCCGCCTGCGCATTCTTGTTGTCAATGCGGCCCAGCCAGCCCGCCAGCACCGGTGCCGGCATGGCCATGATCCCGCTGTTAATCTCGCGAATTTTTTTGGTGGCCGCGTCGGCGTCCTTTTCCTCGACGATGGCGATCACCGAACCTGTCTGGTCGCGGACGATGCGCCCGTAACCGGTGGGGTCCTCCACTTCCGCGGTCAGTACCGCCAGAGCTCCCGCCGCCGCATCCTGCAACAAGGGCGCCAGACTCTGCGGCCGTATCAGCGGCACGTCGCCGTAGAGGATCAGTGCGGTGCCGGGGGACAGGGTATCCCGCGCCTGCATCACGGCGTGGCCGGTTCCCAGTTGCGGCGCCTGCTCGCGCCACTTTATATAAGCGCGATCCTTAAAGGCCGCACGCAACTGATCACCGCCATGGCCGTACACCACGCATACACTGTCCGGAGCGAGGGCTTCGGCGGCGGCCAGGGCATGGCCGAGCAGACTGCGGCCGGCGAGTTCGTGCAGCACTTTGGGCGTTGCCGACCGCATGCGCGTGCCCATTCCGGCGGCGAGGATAATAACGGATAAGCTCATTTCGGCTTGGCAGCAGGTTTCAGAGAATTCGAATTCTAACCACGGAAGCGCACGGTACGCACGGGGGAGAGTGAAGAATAGTGATGGAAAGCAAAAATTAATGCTGTGCCTTGTTCTCTGTAAGAATTTTTCCTGATCTCTGT
>DASUFE010000072.1:0-45066 GCA_036274675.1 Gammaproteobacteria bacterium | reverse complement strand
CTATCCCATAGGGACCTGAGAATCTCTTCGTAGCTGTCTACTGTCAGTTCCTTCATCCTGTACGCGGCCCGAGCGGCTTTAATTTTTGATATTAACTGAATGTATGGAACGGATCGCTGTACGGCCAGCGCCCGGTCTTTTGTTTTCAGTGAAATTATCAATTCACCCTGGTTCAGGATGGTACGAATGTCAGCCGGGATTTGCCACCGGACATAGTAGGTCTGGTTACGCCTTGTTAGTAGCATTCTTAGTAGCACCTTGAACTCAGTTGATCGAAGGCGCTTAGATGGACCCCCTTTAGAACCCTGATAAATTAAGGGCTTAGGAGGCTGTAGGAAGGCCAGAGAGCTGTCTTGGTGCCCAGGGCGAGACTCGAACTCGCACAGTTTTACCCGCTAGCACCTGAAGCTAGTGCGTCTACCAATTCCGCCACCTGGGCACAGGGATGGAAAAAGGAGGCGGAACTGTACAATTCAGGCCCTCTCTTGTCAATCAAGAGCCTGCAGCGACGGGCGTGTATGGTCGCCGACTTTCTGTAACCCTGACCCTTGCTTATACTGGGCGTCCCTGGCGGAGATTTTTATGGAACTGAAAGCCTTACTGACCGTATTTGTAACGGTATTTCTAGCCGAGCTCGGCGACAAAACCCAACTGGCCACACTGCTGTATGCGACCGACAAGAGCGTCGGCAAATGGACCGTTTTCGCGGGAGCCTCACTGGCTCTGCTGAGTGCGACGGCAATCGGGGTACTGGCGGGACAGCTGCTGTCGGAACATATCAGTCCACGGCAGCTGCACTATCTGGCGGGCGCCGGCTTTATCCTGATCGGTATCTGGACCTTACTGAAAGCATAATGCGTTCAAACGCTGACACCTGTTTCACCTTTCCCGTTGATGTACGCCACCGCCATTCCCGGCGTATTAAAAGCGTAGCCGGTTTGCCCGCTCCCGTTCAAACAGATCACCCCGCCCTTTCCCTGAACGCGTTTCCCCAATAAATCGATTGCATGCGCCGCGGCTTCTCCCGGAGACGACCCTTGCTGCAGGCAATCGAGCACCACTCTGGAAATCATAATACGCATCAGGAATTCGCCCTCGCCGGTGGCGGAAACTCCTCCGACCAGGCTGTCCGCGATGGCTCCGCAGCCGATCAGCGGACTGTCGCCCACCCTGCCCGGCGGCTTCCTGGCCGTGCCGCCGGTCGAAGTAGCCGCGGCGATGCCTCCTTTCGAGTCCAGCGCCACGGCGCCGACCGTGCCCAAAGCGCCGGTGGGCCTGTCGGTTTTTGACGCAAGCTCTTCATCCGGTACGAACTCAAAGCCATTGGCGGCGGCAAAACGCGTAGCGCCCTCGCCGGCGAGCAGACAGCACTTCCCCTGATCCAGAACCTTGCGCGCAACCACAACGGGATTCCCGACATTTCTAATGCCGGCGACCGCCCCGAAGTTGAGTGACGTGCCCTCAACGATGATGGCATCCATTTCGACCATGCCTTCCATATTGGGGTAAGAACCGCGCCCTGCATTGAACAAGGGATCGTCTTCCAGAAGCTTTACCGCGTACTCCACCGCGGCAAGAGACTGTGCACCCCCTTTCAGCAGGGACGAGGTTTCAAGCACAATATTTTGCAACGCGCTTTTTTTGGCTCCGGCCAGCCTGCCCGACATATTCCCGGCGCCGCCGTGGATGATTAATGCCACCATTCGTTTCACCGCTTGATGAACCCGGATATCCCGTAATCTACATCGACTACGCACACGACCCGGAGTTGCGGCGAAATCATCTGGTTTTTTTTGGCACGTCCAGCACCGCCCTGAGTGCCGGCTTGGGCTGCCGGTCGCGGTCAAACAGCAGCGGATAATTGGTGCGGCCGGGCACAGGATAGCCATTCTTCCAGGACATGCCGTCGTGTACGCCCCAGAGCGTCACGCGGTCGATCTTGTCCCGCTTGCGGTAAAAAATCCGGAACAGTTCGGCATAGCGTTCCGCAAGCCGCCGTTGAACCTCGCGCGGCAAACCGTCCTTGTACGGGTCCAGATATTCCTCGAACTCCTCCAGCTGGAACTGCTCGTGGTTCATCGCCGTGCCGATAATCTGGCCTTCCCGCGTCAAGGGCAATACGTCCACATCCAGTTCGGTGATCATTACCTTCACCCCGAGCGCCGCGTAAGCGTCGATCGCGGCCTCGATGTATTCGCTCTTCGGATAATTGAGACCCCAGTGCCCCTGCATCCCGATGCCGTCGATGCGAATGCCTTCGCGTTGCAGCATTTTTACCATGCGTACAATGCCGTCGCGCTTGGCCGGCCGCCAGGTATTGAAATCGTTGTAATACAGCTCCGCGCCAGGCGCGAATTCACTGGCGAATTTAAAAGCCAGCCTGACCAGTTCATCGCCATCGCCGACGCTCTTGACCCAGGCGGTCTGGCGGTAGGAACCGTCGTTGTCGATCACCTCGTTTACCACGTCCCAGGCATTCACCTTTCCGGCATAGTGACCGGCGACGGTCTTTATATATTCGCGCATGCGCTCGATCTGCGCCTGGGGCGTATTAGGTTTACCGTGTTTGTCCTGAAAGAACCATGCGGGGGTCTGGTTGTGCCAGACCAGCGTGTGCCCGACGATAAACATCCCGTGTTCCTCGCCAAATTTCACGAAGGCATCGGCCGGTCCGAAATGGTAAACACCGGGCTCGGGATTGAGAAATTCCGCTTTCATCACGTTCTCGGCGGTAATGGCATTGAAATGCCGCAACACAATTTCGAGCGAGGCGGGATCTTCGCCGGCCACGATCTCCGCGTTCAGCGCCACACCCATCCGAAAAGCACCCGCGTACACATCTTTCAGCGGCGCAGGCTGTCCCGCAACAGCGGAATGACCGGAAGCGATGAGAATCAGTGACAGCAGCAAAACCTGGTTTTTCATCTTTCCCCCATCGAATGCTTTTGGATGATTTTTGCGTCTGGCCGGCCAAAGGGCGCCATGCCGCCTTGCGGCGCCCTGTGAACGTGAGGCCGGAGTCACTCCCCCGGCGCGGCCCCCAGGAAGCGGTAACCGACACCCGGCTCGGTCTGAAGATACTTCGGATCCGCGGGATCGTCGCCGATCTTGTTGCGCAGCTTGGCGATGAACACGCGCAGATAATGCGTGTCCTTCGTATGAGTGGGCCCCCAGAGTTCTTTCAGCAACTGCTGCTGCGTGACCAGGCGGCCGGAATGGGCGATCAGGGTACGCAACAGGTCGAATTCCTTGCGCGACAGATGCACGACCTGCCCCTGCACCGTGATACGGCGCTCCACGATATCGACATGGAGATATCCATCATCGAAAACGGGCAGCACCGGATCCACTCCGGTGAACATGCGCAGCAGGCCGCGCACGCGGGCCAGGAACTCCTTCACCCCGAAAGGCTTGACGACATAATCATTGGCGCCGCCGTCCAGCGCCTTCACCTTTTCGGCCTCGCTGGAACGCACCGACAGCACGATCACGGGACCCTCGTAAAAGCCGCGCAATTCCACCAGCACATCCTGCCCGTCCTTGTCCGGCAGTCCCAGATCGAGGATCACGATATCCGGCGACTCGGTGGCCGCTTTCTGCAAGCCATCCGTCCCGGTATCGGCCTCGATCACTTCGTAACCTTGTGAAACAGAACTGATTCTGAGGAAACGACGGATCTGCGGTTCGTCGTCAATTACCAGTATCCTCGGCATTGCCCGCCCCCTTTAGCGATTGTTGCTCGTCCGCCGGCAGTGTAATCCGCATAACCGTGCCTACGCCATCGGGTCCGTCCAGGACTTCCACCGTTCCTCCATGCGCGCTCACGACCCCATGTGTAATTGTCAGGCCAAGGCCGGTCCCGGCCGCGTGCCGGTCGCCGCGCCGTACCGTGTAAAACATGTCGAAAATCCGCTCGCGTTCCTGCGCCGGGATGCCGGGACCGCAATCGGCTATATCGATAATGACGCTGCCGTTCTTCCTGCGCACCGAAATGGTCAGCGGCGAGGCATCGGGCGAAAACTTAACGGCATTCTCCAGGACATTGAACATTACCTGCTCGATCAGCGCGGCGTTGACATAAAGCAGCGGCAGATCCGGCTCGATTTCAGTCTGTATGGTATGCCCGCGCAGCAAGGGCCGGACCCGCTTCAATACCAGGCTCAACATATCCTCGAAGGCCGTCCAGTCCCGGTCAAGTTCCAGATCGGCGCGTCCGAGACGCGTCATATCGAGCAGGTTCTGGATATAGCGGTCCAGCCGCTGCGACTCCTGCAATACGGACTCGAGCAGTTCATGCTTCTGCTCCCTGTCCAGGGACTCCTCCAGATCGAGCAGGCTGGTGGTGGCGCCGATCATCGCCGCCAGCGGGGTGCGCAGGTCGTGCGACACCGAGGACAGCAGCGCGGAACGCAGCAATTCCTGCTCCTTTTCCAGGCGCTCCCGCTGGAGATCGGCGACCAGTTGCGTGCGGCCCAGCGCCAGGCTCGTCTGGTGCAGTATCAGCCTTACGATGTTGAGCTTGTCCTCCACCGGAGTCGCATCCTCCCGGAAGCTCATGCCAATGACCGCGACGATGCTGCGGCCGTCGCTCAGCGGTACACTATAGCAACCGGTGTCCGTACGTTCGTCGGTGAATTTTCCGGCGGGCATGAATGTCTTCGCCGCGGAACGGATCGCCTTTTCGTCGGCGGTCGTCAGCATTTCCGGTTCGGTGAGGAATTCGATTCCGCCGTAGCGGTCGACCTCGACCGCGAAGCAACGCCTGCACACGCCCATATCCCTCAGTATATGGCAGAGTATGTTGACTACGTCTTTCTTGTGGATCGCCGTCAACAACTGTTTGGACAGCTCGATCTGCGCCTGATTGATATGCTCGCGCGCCTGCAGCGCCATAACCTGCTGCCGCAAACGCGACGTCAGATGTCCCGTCACCGCCGCCAGCAACAGAAAAAAACCGATCGTCGGAATATTGTGCCGGTGCAGTTCGGTCAGGCTGAAATGCGGCTCGCTCATGAAATAGTCAAAGGCGAGAAAGCTGGTGACCGCGCACAGCAACGCAGGCCGGATACTGGTCGCGACCGCCACGATCAGCAGCGCGGTGAGATAAACCAGGGATCGATTGCTCCCGGGCAGCAGCATATCGACCAGGAATGCGATGGGAGTGGCGGCAAGGGGCGCGAGGATCGCGGCGGCGTATGAGAGAAGCGGCCTGTTATGGAACAGCATCAGTCTTTCCAGAAGTCGGCGGTGAGAACCACCACGAAAGCCAGCAGTTCGAGGCGGCCGAGCAGCATGCCGGCGCTTAACACCCATTTGGCGGCGTCAGGCAGCGATTTGAAAGTGCCGACCGGCCCTATGATTCCGCCGAGACCCGGGCCGATATTGCCGAGCGCGGAGGCCGCCCCGCTGAGGCTGGTCACCAGATCCAGACCCAGCACCGCCAGGATCAGGGTTATAACCACCACCGCCATAAAGTACATAAAGGAAAACGCGACCGCCGACACGATGATATCGCCCGGCACCTTGCGGCCGTTGTAAAGCCTGCTGAATACGCCGTGCGGGTGCAGCAGCTTGCGCACCTGCTCATGCACCAAGATCAGGGATAACTGGAAGCGGAATATTTTCATACCGCCGCTGGTGGAGCCGGAACAACCGCCTACGAATGCGAGAAAAAAGAATACCGCGACAGCAAAACTCCCCCACTGCGAATAATCACCGCTGACAAACCCCGTGGTCGTCACGATAGAGGTGACGTTGAAGGCCGCCAGGGTGAGCGCCTGCGCGAGGGGCGCGCCCGAAGTGTGCACCTGAAGGAATGCGAGCGAGAGTGAGGCCAATATCAGCAGGAGCAGGAATCCGCGCACCTGAGAGTCATTCAAGATGATTCCGGGCCGGAATTGCCCCCAGAAGCGCACATACAGCACGAAAGGCAGCGCGCCCAGGACCATGAACAAAATCCCAATCCAGTGGATCGCCATTGAAGAGCGGTAATGGCCGAAAGAGCTATCCCAGACTGAAAAGCCGCCGGTTGCTATGGTGCACATGGCATGGTTCACCGCATCGAACAGATCCATGCCCGCGGCCACATAGGCCGCAGCGCACAGCACCGAAAGCACCAGGTAGACGAGCACCAGCGATTTGGCCAGTACGCGCGCGCGCGGCAATGCCTTTTCCGACCAATCCGAGGATTCGGCCTTGAACAGGCGCATACCGCCCACCTGCAGGAACGGCAGTACGGCCACAGCCATTCCGATTACCCCGATGCCGCCGAGCCAGGTTAGCAGGGAGCGCCAAAGCAGGATATCAGACGGCATCGAATCCAGCCCGACGATCACGGTCGAACCGGTAGTGGTAATGCCGGAAACAGTCTCAAAAAACGCGTCGGCCGCGGTGAAATGATAATCGCTGAGCATGAACGGCAGCGCACCGAAACAAGAAGCAGCGATCCAGCTCATGACGGTGATCAGGAACAGTTCGCGCGGCCGCAGCCGTTTTAAGGAACCGCGGAAACGGAAGACGAGCAGGAGGCCGCTCGCCAGGCAGATGCCGGAGCCGGTTACAAACGCGGCCCAGTCCGGATGCTCGCCGAAGGCCAGCAGGGCGACGGGCAAAACCATCAACAGGGAAAACATCAGGGCTATGACGCCGACGATGAACAGAGCCGGGTGGAAAACACTCATATTCATTCGACCGGGGATTTATTGCATGCCCCAGGAACTTCGCGCGGAAGTTCCCGTGGCACGACCTCTGAATAATGGAGGGGATGATTATTCAGAACTGTGCGCATCTTAATGACGGAAATGTAAACAAGCTATGCGCATATAAGGTCAATAGCGTAAATTTCGCGTAAAAAAGCGGGGCGAATCGAAATGCCTTCGCAGAAAGCGCCTCGGAAATCGTTTGAATGCCTTCCCCTGCCACTGTCAACCGCCCCTCGCGAGCGCGACGCACTCGTGAATCCGCACCAATTTTGAGGCCGCTAAACCGGTCGGCAAGCAGTTTACACGATAGTACCCCACACACCCAAGTTGCGGGCTTTAACCTGTGCCTGCCACTCCTTTTGAAACCGGCGTCATTCCTGCCATAATGCCGCTTTCCTGGCATGCGAGCGGATGGCATGAAACGCCTGCTGATTTTAAACGCGACCCTTGTCAATGAAGGCCGGACTTGGGAAGCCGATGTCGCGATTCAAAACGGCCGCATCGAACATATCGGCAGCGGCCTCAAGCCCGCCCAGGACGATCAAGTCATCGACGCCGCCGGCAAGCTGCTGCTGCCCGGAATGATCGACGACCAGGTCCATTTTCGCGAACCGGGGCTTACTCACAAGGGCGATATCGCAACCGAATCGCGCGCGGCGGTTGCCGGCGGCATCACCAGTTACATGGAGATGCCCAACGTGAATCCGCCGACCCTGAACGCTGAAAACCTGGAAGCCAAGTACCAGCTGGCCGCGCAGAAATCCCTCGCCAATCATGCCTTTTATCTGGGTGCGAGCAACGACAACCTGGATGATATCAAGGCGCTCGACCCCAGGGCGGCCTGTGGAGTCAAGATATTCATGGGCGCCTCCACCGGCAATATGCTGGTCGATGACCCGAAAATCCTGGAAGGCATCTTCGCCCACAGCCCGGTTTTAATCGCCACCCATTGCGAGGACACGCCGACCATCCTTGCTAACGAGGCGCGTTACAAGCAGCAGTTCGGCGACAAGCTGGATGTCGAATACCACCCCCTGATCCGCTCGGAGGAAGCCTGTTACAAGTCGTCCCTGCTGGCGGTCGACCTGGCGCGTCGTCACGGCGCAAAGTTGCATGTGCTGCACCTGACAACGGCAAAAGAATTGTCCCTTTTCAGCAAAGGTGAAGTTGGAAAAAAGCAGATCACCGTCGAAGCCTGCGTGCATCACCTGTTCTTCAACCAGAACGACTATGCGGCGAAGGGCAACTTCATCAAATGCAATCCTTCGATCAAGACACCAGCCGATCAAGCGGCACTGATCCGCGCAGTCGACGACGACCTGATCGATATTGTCGCCACCGACCATGCACCCCATACTCTGGAAGAAAAACAGCGGCCCTATCTGCAGGCCCCTTCGGGCCTGCCGCTGGTTCAATACGCCCTGCTCTCCATGCTCGAACACTATTTCGACGGCCGCTTCAGCCTGGAAAAAATCGTGCAGAAAACAAGCCATGCGCCTGCGCTCCGTTTCGATGTCCGCGAACGTGGCTTTATACGCGAGGGCTGGTGGGCGGACCTGGTGCTGGTGGATCCGCGAAGGTCTACTCAGGTCGAACGCGCCGCGGTTTTGTCGAAATGCGGCTGGTCGCCGTTTGAAGGTTATACGTTCCGTTCGTCCATCGACACGACTCTGGTGAACGGCCGGATCGTGTATCGCAATGGCGAGATCGATCCGGCCGCGGGTCTTGGAAAAAGGCTTCAGTTCAACCGTTGAATACGTGCTCCCAGTTACAGGAAAAAGGCTTCAGTTCAACCGTTGAATGCCTTGCTGCTTGGTAACTGCAGTTTAATCGTTGAAAAACAGCCGTAGTTCCAGGGTTTGAACTCGCCTGCTACTCGGCCGCGACTCCAGTCTGGGTTTCGGAGGCAACCGGTACCGGCGGCGCGGCAGCCGCTTTATTTTCAATCGTGGAACTCGTGAGCACTCTGTTAGCGCCGTTCACGACTTCCACGGTCCAGGTTCCAAGCTGATCGGGCTGCAAGACCTTGCTCGACCATACCCGCCAGCGCGCGCCACCCACTGGAAAGCTGACTTCAGCGGCGACCTGGCCGTTATAAAGCCAGCGATGCTTCACGGTCTGCCCATCCAGGTCTTTCAGTTCGGTAAAAAAATAAACCTTGTCGATCGCCGAAGTCACTTCCGTAAGCTGGTCCATCGGCTCGCGGTCCTGGATGCCGCTGGTAAAAATCGCGCGCGTAACTGAGCCTTCGACTTTCTCTTCGGGCACTTGCGGAGCATCCACCACATCCTCGCTGTTATCGATGGGTGGCTCACCATGGCCACCGGTGGGCGGCGGCACCTGCGGTTGAGCGCCGGTTTCCTGCGCGACGGTTTGTGCGTAGACGGGAGCGATTACGAGAGCCAGCCACACCGCACTTATTTTGATCAGTGTTTTCATGCTTACGATTCCTTCTGGGCTTGAATTAACAAGGATCGGTCATGATACGCCCGCCCGGCGGAACGGCTGTGATTCGTTTCACAATAAAAAACGGCCGCGTGGCGACACGAATCGCGCTACGCAGCCATTTGGCTGGATGGACTGCGGTTTAATCGAAAGGATGACGCAGGATAATGTTTTCGTCGCGCTGTGGACCGGTGGAAATAATGTCTACCGGAGTGGCCACGATCTCCTCGATCTTCTTGAGATAGGCCTTGGCATTGTCGGGCAGGGCCTTGTATTCCCGTATCCCGACCGTGGAAGATTGCCAACCGGGCATATCGATATATACCGGCTCGCAATCAGCGAAGGCTTCCGCGCCCATCGGCGGCAACTCGAGTTCCACGCCACCGGCCTTGTAGCCCACGCACAGGCGCAAGGTTTCCAGACCGTCCAGTACATCCAGTTTGGTCACGCAAAGACCTGATACGCTGTTGATCTGCAATGAGCGCCGCAAGGCGACGGCATCGAACCAGCCGCAACGCCGCGGACGGCCCGTGGTCGAACCGAATTCGTGACCGCGTCGTGCCAGGTGCTCACCCATCTCATCGAAGAGTTCCGTGGGAAACGGCCCGGCGCCCACGCGTGTGGTGTAGGCTTTGGTAATGCCCAATATGTAATCCAGATGCAAAGGACCCGCGCCGCTGCCGGTCGCGGCGCCACCGGCGGTGGTATTGGAGGAGGTCACGAATGGATAAGTGCCATGATCGATATCGAGCAGGGTACCCTGCGCACCCTCGAACAGGATGCTCCTGCCCTGGCTACGATACCGGTGCAGTCGCGCGGCAATATCGTCGATCAGCGGTTTGACCTGCTCGGCAAACTGCATTGACTCGTCCAGCAGTTTCTGAAAATCGAAGGTATCCGCCTTGAAAAAATTCTTGAGCATGAAATTGTGGTAGTCCAGCACTTCGCCCAGCTTTGCCGCAAAGCGTTCCCGGTGCAGCAGATCGCCGATGCGCAGCGCGCGGCGCGCCACCTTGTCCTCGTAAGCCGGCCCGATGCCGCGCCCGGTAGTGCCGATCGCGGCCTTGCCGCGCGCGCGCTCGCGCGCCAGATCGATCGCCATATGATAGGGGAGTATCAGCGGGCACGCCTCGCTGACGCGCAACCGCTCGCGCGCCGGCACGCCTTTCTTCTCGAGCATACCGATTTCTTCCTGCAGCGCCTGCGGCGAAATGACCACGCCGTTGCCGATCAGGCATTCGACGTTCTGGCGCAAGATGCCCGAAGGAATCAGGTGCAAAACCGTCTTCTGACCGTCGATCACCAGCGTATGACCCGCGTTGTGTCCGCCCTGAAAGCGCACCACGACAGTTGCGCGGTCCGTTAACACGTCGACGATCTTGCCCTTGCCCTCATCGCCCCACTGGGTACCGAGCACTACAACGCTTTTACTCATGCCCGGTCTCCACGGAACAGCTGTCGATATATATCCACTATTTCCTCAATATATTCATTTAGTAATTGAAACGACCACCCATTGCCCGTTTTTCCGTAGCAGCCTGCGGTCACAACCGAGATCGGCGGCGCTGCCGCGCTGTCCGGTTAATTCGTGCACCACGCGCTCGCCGGCGGCGCGCAGCTGTCGCACCGCCGCAACCAATGATTCATCCGCGTCGGCAGGGGCCAGCACCGCCGGCCTGCGGCCGACTGTAGCGGCTCCCAATTTTATCAGCGAACGCAGATCCGTGCTGAAACCGGTGGCGGGACGGGCGCGTCCGAACACCACTCCGATATCGTCATAACGCCCGCCGCGGGCAATCTCCTGGCCGTAACCGGGCACGAAAGCGGCGAACACAATACCTGTCTGGTAACGATAGCCACGCAACTCGGCCAGGTCGTAATGCACGGGAATACCGGGCGCCCGCCGTTCGAGTTCCGACGCAACTTCTTCGAGATAATCGATCAGGCCAAGAACCGTTTTACCGGCCGGCTTCAGGGTTTTCCGCGCGGCATCCAGCACCCCTGCATCGCCGTTCAGGGAGGCCAGCGCAGACAGCATCTTCTTGAAGCCCTGTTTAACGTCCAGTTCCCTCAGATACGCATCGATCTCGGGCAGTGCCTTGCGCTGCAACATGTCGAACAGCTGCGTTTCCTGTTCGACAGACAGGCCGATCTGCCGTGACAGTCCGCGGAAGATCCCGACATGACCAAGATCCAGATATATATCATTGATACCGGTCGCCCTCAGAGTCTCCAGTAGCAGGCTGAGGATTTCAGCATCACTTTGCGGCCCGGCGTGCCCGTACAGTTCCGCGCCCACCTGATAAGGGCTGCGGGATCCGGCGAAGCCGTCGGGGCGGGTATGCAGCACGGTGCCCATATAGCACAGGCGGGTCGGCGCCTCGGTGGCCAGGCGTCTCGCGTCGATGCGGGCCACCTGCGGTGTCATATCGGCGCGTACGCCCATCATGCGGCCATTGAGCTGGTCAACCAGCTTAAAAGTCTGCAGATCCAGATCCGAGCCGGTGCCCGTCAGCAGGGATTCGAGATATTCGATCATGGGCGGGATTACCAGTTCGTAGCCCCAGCTGTCATAGAGATCCAGCAGTTTCCGGCGCAGGGACTCCAGTTGCCGCGCCTCCTGCGGCAGGACTTCATCGATACCGGCGGGCAACAACCAGGGATTTTCTTTCATCTGCGGGACTGCTCGCCGTCTCAATTATTGACGAAATAAAGAACTATTATTCCGAGCAGCATACTCAGCAGCCCGAAGGTGCGGATGCTCCGGTTCGACATGGCCATGACCTGCTGCATCCCCTGACGCCATGAAGCGGGTGACAAAAAAGGCAATATGCCCTCAATCACCAGCACCAGGGCGACCGCCTGCATAATCTGACCGGACATGAAATCCACCTTAATCGTTCGTTGAGCGGAAAGACACGAGGGCGCTCCGCAGTGTGACTATATACTCCAACTACAGGATTAACGGAAGAACCCCGCCCCTTTTTTAGAACCTGCCCAGGCCGAGGCCTTAATTTACGCTTATGCCTCACCTGATATTCCACGCGCCGACGCATCGCGCTCGGGCGTTTTGAGACACGTTGCAAGCCAGGCTATCAGCCTCAACGTCCTCCGGAGGGATTTTTGAAATATTTGAAAAACTCGGAATCCGGTTTCAACACCATGATCGAGCTCCCGTTATCGCTGTCGAAGCTGTCCTTGTACGCGTTGAGACTGCGGTAGAACTCATAGAACTCCGGGTTCTTGCTGTAGGCGCGGGCATAGGTGGCCGAAGCCGTTGCGTCGCCCTCGCCCCGGATGGATTCTGATTTGCGGTACGCCTCCGCCAGGATCTCTTCGCGCTGGCGGTCGGCGTTAGCTCGTATGAACTTGGCCTCCTCCTGCCCTTCGGAACGGTTCTTCTTGGCGACGGCGACACGGGCGGAAATCATGCGATCGTGCACCGACCCGCTGATATTCTCATCATAATCCATCTTCTTGATGCGCACGTCGACCACACTGATACCGAGATGGCTCGCTTCCTCATCAACATTCTTGCGTACCGTATTCATGATTTCAGCGCGCTCGGTGGCGATAATTTCCTTGACGGTGCGCTGGCTGATCTGGTTCTTGAGCGCATTATTGATAATCTGCGCCAGACGATCATTCGCCACCCGGGCATCACCCTGTTCCGTCGCCCGGTAGTACTCGGCAACATCCACAATGCGCCATTGCACGAAGGCGTCAACGATCATGTTGGTCTTCTCGGCCGTGAGATATTGCTCGGCGGGCTTGTCGAGCTGCTGGATGCGCTTGTCGAAGGTCTGCACATTGTTCAGAAAAGGAACCATCCAGTACAGACCCGGCCCGAAATCGCTCTTCACGATCTCACCGAACTGAAACTTGATCGCCAGCTCCCGCTCATCGACTTTGAAGGCCGACATATAAACCAGCACCGCCAGCACGGCGAACATAATCAGTACACTTTGGATGCGGCTCATATCAGCGTTTCTCCCGTGAGCGGTAATCGTCGGGCGTACTCGCGGCTCCGCGGCCGCCCCCGGCTGAAACTCCAGGATTGGCCGGTTCCACGAACACTCGACCGCCGCCCTGCTCACGGAGCTTGTCGAGCGGCAGGTATATCATGTTATTGCCGTTGCCCGCATCCACCATCACCTTGTCGTTTTTAGCCAGGATGGCTTGCACGGTTTCCAGGTACATGCGCTCGCGCGTCACGCGGGGAGACTTCTCATATTCAGCCAGAACCTTCAGGAACCGGTCGGCTTCGCCTTCCGCGCGTGCGATGGTGGCGAACTTGTAGGCCTCGGCCTCTTCCAGCATGCTGCGGGCGTTGCCGCGCGCAACCGGAATGATTTCATTGCGATAGGCCTCGGCTTCTTTTATAAATCGCTGCCTGTCCTCGCCCGCCTTGGTAACGTCGTCAAACGCTTCCTTTACTTCCTGCGGCGCCTGCGACTTGGTCAGATTGACGTTAATAACGTTCAACCCGGAACCGTAGAGATCGAGGGCTTCCTGCAGCCGTTCCTTGGCCTTGATCGCTACCTCTTGCCGCCTTTCCTGAATAACATCATCCAGGGTGTTGTTGCCGATAACATCCCGGAACGCGCTTTCACTGGCCTGGCTCAAGGTCAGGTCGGGATCCGCAACATTAAAAAGGTAATCCTGTGCGCTTTTGATGTTGTACTGGATGGTGTAATCGACATTGACGATGTTCTCATCGCCCGTCAGCGCATGCGCGCTGACGTTGGTATTGCGGACCGTTGTGACCGAGACTCTTTCCACGGACTGGATAAAACGCGGATACCAGTGCGCGCCCGACTGGGTGGTTGCGACGTATTTGCCGAATTGCAGGACAACCCCCCGCTCATCCGCGTCCACTTTATATATCCCGCTGATGAACCAGGCAATGGCCAAAGCGAGCAGTACGAGCCCTATTCCGATACCGCCGCCGGAACCGGGGCCGGAGCGACCGAAAAGCCGGCGCAGTCTAAGCTGCAAATCCCTGAAAACCTGGTCGAGGTCCGGCGGGCCATCGTTGCTTCTGCGACGACCGCTCCAGGGATCCTTATTGCTGCCACCCGGCTCATTCCAGGCCATCGTATGCTCCGGTTTATGTTGATGGGAACTTTAAAATCAGAAGAAGGCCGCCATTCTAGGACCCTTAAGCGGCTCCCGCAACCTTGGAAAAGGTCTGCTCGGGTTCGAGGGGCTCCGGAATGCCGAGCCGTTCGAGTTGACGGCGATCGCTGCGGATCAACAGCAGGAAAGCGCCGTCGGCATCGGTGCGCTCTTCCAGTACGCAACCGTGCTCGAACAACAATGAGCGATCCCGTCCCCGGCCTGGAGGCAGGCGTATCCAGCCCTGGACGGCATCCTTCGACAGCATCTGCGTGACTGCCTGCCGCAGCAGATCGACTCCGGAACCAGTGGCGGCGGAGACGGCGACCGCGACAGTCGCTCCCTGTTCGTCGACAACCATTGCGGGCTGACGATCCACCAGATCGATCTTGTTATAAACCAGCAGTTGCGGCACTTTCTCCGCGCCTATCTGTTCGAGCACATCGTTTACGTGCCCGACACGCGACTGGAAGTCCTGGTCATGTATGTCGATCACATGCAGCAACAAATCCGCATCCCGGGTCTCCTGCAGGGTGGAACGAAACGCGGCCACGAGATCGTGCGGCAGGTTCTGGATGAAACCCACCGTATCCGCCAACACCACATCACCCATTCCAGGCAACAACATCCGCCTGACGGTGGGATCCAGGGTTGCGAACAACCGGTTCTCGGCCAGTACTCCGGCATCGGTAATGCGATTGAACAATGTGGATTTGCCGGCATTGGTATAGCCGACAAGCGAAACGATCGGCACATCGGCCCGGGAACGGGCGCTGCGGTTCTGCTGCCGCTGCCGGTCGACCTTCTCCAGGCGTTTTTCCAGCTGTGTTATGCGCCGTCCGATCAGGCGGCGGTCCATTTCCAACTGTGTCTCTCCGGGGCCGCGCAGGCCAATACCGCCTCTTTGCCGCTCGAGGTGGGTCCAGCCGCGGACCAGACGCGTCGAAAGATGCTTCAACTGCGCGAGTTCAACCTGCAACTTGCCTTCGAAGCTGCGCGCCCGCTGGGCGAAGATGTCCAGAATCAGGCCTGTGCGATCCAGCACCCGGCAAGACAGCAACTGTTCCAGGTTGCGCTCCTGGCTGGCACTGAGTTCATGATTGAATAATACGACTTCGGCCTTGCTGGCCTGGACGGACTCGAGAATTTGCCGAGCCTTGCCCGAGCCAACGAAATAGCGCGCATCGGGTGCGCTGCGACTGGCGGTAACCGTGTCTACGGGAGTGGCCCCCGCCGATATCACCAGTTCACGGAATTCCTCCAGGCTGCCGTGATCCCGCTCTCCGAAATCTACGCTGACAAGAATTGCCCGCTCGCCATGCCCGGGCCGCTCAAAAAGATCCAGGCTCATGGCTTAACAAATCCGGCCGGCGGATCACTCGGGTGAGTCGAAGTCGAGCTTGATTTTCTTCGCCGGGACGATGGTCGAAATGGCATGTTTGTATACCATCTGGCAAACGTCGTTCTTCAACAGGATAACGAACTGGTCGAAAGACTCTATTTCGCCGTGGAGCTTTATTCCATTTACCAGAAAGATATTGACCTTGACGTGTTCCTTGCGCAGAGCGTTCAGAAAAGGTTCCTGCAGTTGCTGCCCTTTAGTCATTATTGTTCTCCATTTCTAATAGTTATTGTCAAACCGCTTCTTGATAGAGGATTCTGAAGAGCCTATGCATGATTCTAGCACACCATATAAATATGGATATTGGAGCGCGCTTTCCTTTAATAATCCTGTAGAAAACCGCTGATAGTCCGCAATACCTCGTTCAGGTCCAGGTTTATGGAGGCGAGGCTGTGCAGCCCCGTCTCCGCACGCAGCCAGGTCAGTTGGCGCTTCGCCAGCTGCCGTGTCGCGACGATACCCCGTTCGACCATGGCTTCGTAGCTGATGCTTCCGTCAAGATGCCGCCATATTTGCCTGTAACCGACGGTACGCATGGACGGCTTGTCCAAATTTAAATCATCACGTCCATGCAAAGACCGGACTTCATTCACAAAACCGGCATCCAGCATCTGGTAAAACCGCTGTTCGATCCGCTCGTGTAATAATTTCCGATCATCCGGAAACAGTGCAAACTTAAACACGCTCCATGGCATGGTGCGGTTCTCACTACGAGCAAGTATGCGGCTCATAGGTTCCCCTGCCGCCGCAAAAACTTCAAGTGCGCGTAATATACGTTGCGGGTCGTTGGCATGTATGCGTTGCGCCGAGGCGGCGTCGACCTTCTGTAGTTCTTCGTATAGAACCGGCAGTCCCTCGGCCTGGAGACGCTTTTGCAGCTGCAGACGAATTTCCGGATCGGCCTCGGGCAAGGCCGCCAATCCGTGCTGCAAAGCCCTGAAATACAACATGGTTCCGCCCACCAGCAGCGGGATCCTGCCGGCAGCGTGAATTGCGGTAATCTCGCGCCGGGCGTCCTCACTGAAACGCGCGGCCGAATAGGATTCGGCGGGATCGCAAATATCGATCAGGCGATGCGGCGCCTGACGCAGGATATGCCGATCCGGTTTGGCGGTGCCTATGTCCATGCCACGATAGATCATCGCCGAATCGACACTGATAATGTCGAAGGGAAAACGTTGCGCCAGCTTGAGCGCCAGATCGGTTTTACCCGAAGCGGTGGGTCCCATCAAGAAAACCACAGGTGGAAGTTTGGGGGACACCCGCCCTCACCGTCCGCGCAAGAACAGTTGATCGAGTTGATCGATACCAAGTTGCACCCAGGTCGGACGACCATGATTGCACTGCCCGCTGCGTTCCGTCCTTTCCATATCGCGCAACAGCGCGTTCATTTCTTCAAGGGTCAGCTGCCGGTTCGCACGAACGGAAGCATGACAGGCCATGCCAGCAAGCACCTCCTGATACGCATCCTGAAGCCGGCCGCTGCCTCCATTGGCGATAATATCGGACAAGGTATCACTGACCAATTGCGCCGCGTCCGCGTTTTTCAGTAGGGACGGGATTTGCAGGATTCGGAGTTGTTCCATCCCGGTGCGCTCCAGTTCGAGACCGAAGCGCCTGAATTCGTCCAGCAGCGACTCCGCTGCATCCGCTTCGCGCACACTGACATGCAAGGTGGCGGGAATCAGCAAGGGTTGTGAATGCACGGCCTGCTGCGCATAGAGGGCTTTCAGGCGTTCGTAGGTAATGCGTTCGTGGGCGGCGTGCATATCCACCAGGACCAGGCCACGCTCATTCTGGGCCAATATATAAATACCGTGCAACTGGGCCAGAGCATAGCCCAACGGCGCAACAGCGGATTGTTCGTTTACAGCTCCAGCCGCCGTGGGCATGGAAAGCGTCGTAACCGAATGCTGATTTACTTTTCCAGTCGTCATGTCTGGTGAATAAATCCCCTCCGTCTCACGCGCTGAATCCCGGCTCCCTTTCCCATAAAGCATTCGGTAGGAATCGAGCCTCTGCGCCGCATCGAGACCCAGCGCAACCTGCTGCGCCGGATATGAAGGATTTACGTCCGCAGCCGCGGCATCCTTCAGTACCCTCGGCAACGGCGTTGCGGTGCGACCCGCTTGCGCTCCCGCCAGCACGGAATGGATGGTGCGAAACAGGAAGTCATGCACCAGCCGCGAATCACGGAAACGGACTTCATGCTTGGCCGGGTGCGCGTTGACATCCACTGAGGACGGATCCATGTCCAGATACAGCACGAAAGCGGGATGCCGTCCATGGAACAGTACATCGTTATAACCCTGGCGCAAGGCATGGCTCACCAGCTTGTCGCGAACCATGCGGCCGTTTACGTAAAAATGTTGCAGATCGTTCTGGCTGCGCGAGAAGGTCGGCAATCCGATCCAGCCGCGCAGGCTCAACGACGCGGCCTGATTTTCCAGGTACAGGCAATGACCGATGAAATCGGAACCGCAGACTTCGGCCACTCGCCGCTCCATCGCCTCCTGATCGAAGGCCGCCTTGATCCATTCCAGCGGACGCTGGTTATGCTGCAACCGTATCTGCACACCGGGACAACCCAACGCGAAACGCCGGATCAACGCGTGCACATGGGCAAATTCGGTTTTTTCACTGCGCAGGAACTTACGCCGCGCGGGCACGTTAAAAAAGAGATCCCGGACTTCCACCGTGGTGCCCGGCGGATGACTGGCCGGCGCCGCCTGGGCTCCATACTCGATCGACCAGGCATGAACGGCATCCGTCGCTCTCGATGTCAGACGCAACCGCGATACTGAAGCAATGCTCGGCAGAGCCTCGCCGCGAAAACCGAGGGTCGTAACTTTCTCCAGATCATCAAGCGTGCGGATCTTGCTGGTGGCATGGCGTTCCAGCGCCAGCGGCAGATCGTCCTTTTGAATACCGCCGCCGTTGTCGCGGATCCGGATTAACTTGATCCCGCCTTGCTCGATATCGATATCCAGTTCGGTAGCGCCGGCATCAATGCTGTTTTCCAGCAATTCCTTGACGACGGAAGAAGGACGCTCAATCACCTCGCCGGCGGCGATCTGGTCGATCAACTGGGAAGGCAGCTTGCGAATTTGCATACTGGGCGGCGATGAATGAAAGTAGGCAATTATCGGATAAACCGGCCGCAGCGGCCAGCACCGTAAGGAGTTACGGCTTTTTGTTCCCAGGATAAAAACTGATCTCTAAACGTCACAAGCAGGCTGTTTTACCGCGGGCTCTGCCCACGGGGCGAAAATGGTCGAGCAAGCGGGTTTACACGCCAGTAAATGAGCCTCCGGTTATATATCAGGGAGACCATTTTCAACGCAGTATTGACGGGCGCATGTCTACTGGACGTAGGCTGTAGAGCCGCGCATTTCGAGATGGGTTTACCAGGAGGCCGCGGTCAGATCCTTCTCAACAGGCTGATTATCCTGCGCCAGCAGCGTGCCCGGGGGCGCCTTGCGCTGGAAATACCGCTTTATTCCACTGAGGATGGTCTGCGCCAGCTTGTCCTGATACTGGCGGTTGGACAGCTTGCGCTCTTCCTCTGGGTTGGAGATAAAGGCCGTCTCCACGAGAACAGAGGGGATAGCGGGCGATTTCAGCACCATGAACCCAGCCTGCTGCACGCTCTCGCGGTGCAGCTTCCCATGCCGTTTCAAGTCTTTCAGAATTTCATCGCCCACATCGAGACTCGACTGTATGGTCGCGGTCTGCGACAGATCGATCAATACCGAAGCGACCAGATCATCCTTGTCATCCAGGCTGACGCCTCCGATCAACTCCGAGGCGTTTTCGCGGTCGGCCAGCAATGCCGCCGCCTCGGAACTGGCACCACGCAGCGATAATGCATAGATTGATGAGCCTCTGGCCTCGGTGTTTTTATGGGCATCGGCATGGATTGAAATGAATAAATCGGCCTTTTGCAGGCGCGCCTTTGTGATGCGCTCACGCAGACCGATGTAATAGTCGCCGTCGCGGATCAAAACAGCCTTCATGCCGCGCTCGCGGTTGATCTGCCGCGCCAATTCGCGCGCGATCGCCAGCACTACCTGCTTTTCACGGGTACCGCGCTTGCCGATAGCTCCCGGATCCTTGCCGCCATGACCGGCATCCACCGCAATAACCAGATCACGCAAGGGTCCAACCTCGGGAAGGCGTTTGGCGACCATGGGTGGAGATTGTATTGCGTCATTATTGTCGTCCCCGTTGCCCACCAGATCGATCACCAGTCTGTAGCCAGCGGCATCTTCAGGGGGCAGCAGAAAACTTTTCGGGCGCACTGGCTCGCTCAAATCCAGCACTACGCGGAGGCCGTCCTTGTCGCGGGGAGCGTTGCGGATACCCTCGATGGGCGGGATGCCGTCCGGGCGCGCGGGCAGTTCGATGCCCAACCCGACATTCTGAATATCGATGACAACCCGCTCGGGCTTGCTGAGCGTAAACACGCTATGTTCGACAGGCGCGTTGAGATCGAAAACCAGCCGGGTAGAGCCCCCAGTGCGGGCAAGACGAAAATCCAGGATTTCAGCTTTGGCAGCCGCCAATGCCAGCCGCGTGTCCAGCAGCAGGCAGGCGGCAATTACGAAACACAACTGTCGTCTCAGATGCGGATACAAGGCGTTCGGCCCTTCCTGTTATGGATTTATGAACAGAGTTTGGCCATTGTTATAGAAAAATCAAGTTTTTTCAATAAAAATAAAAGGATAGGTAATTTTTATAAAATCTGGGTTAAGAAAGTTGAAACCTTTTGAGCACTTCAAGCCCGCATGGACTGTGAGCCGTGAATTGCAGGCTCCGACCTTGGGGATGGGTATATTGAATCTCAATTCCGATATCGGGCTCCGGCAAAACGCCCTGCCCTCGGTCCGGCCATTCCACCAGGCAGCACGCATAGGCCGACAGGTAATCCCGCATCCCCATGTTTTCCAGCTCCGCGGGCGCATTCAATCGGTAAAGATCGAAGTGATAGCAGATGCCGACCGGCAATTGATAGGGTTCGACCAATGTATAAGTCGGACTTTTAACCGCCCCGCGATGACCGAGAGCAGTCAGGAATCCGCGGACGAAAGTCGTCTTGCCGGCCCCCAAAGGTCCTGCCAGATAAATTACAGCGGGAAATTCGGCCGCCCCAGCCAGCATACCGCCGTAATGCAGCATCGTAGCCTCGTCCGGCGCTACGAACTGCAATTCAAAGGACTTCATGATTTAACAACCGTCGCAACTCGGGCAAAAGATCAGTCGCCAGCATGCCGCGCCCGCCACTGGGAGCCGACGCCCGCTCACCGGCCCTCGCGTGCACCCATACTCCGCATTTCGCGGCCTCGAAAGGCGTCATGCCTTGCGCGAGCAGGCCGGCGATAATTCCCGTCAATACATCCCCCATACCGCCGCTCGCCATACCGGCGTGGCCACGATCGCATACCCAGGTCACAGGGTCGTCTGCCATCGCGATCAGGGTGCCGGCACCTTTCAATACCACTACCCCGCGATAGCGCGCGGCCAGCGCGCGCACCGCCGCATAACGGTCCGCCTGTACATCCCCTGCGCTGATACCGAGCAGGCGCGCCGCCTCTCCCGGATGCGGCGTCAGTATCCAGTCGGAACGAGTTGCCGGCTTTGCCGCAAGCCAGTTCAGGCCGTCCGCGTCCACCACCAAAGGGTGCGCAGTGGCCAGACTTCTCGCAAATAACTGTCTACCCCAGGCGGCACGGCCCAGGCCCGGACCCAATGCAACCACAGTGGCACGTTGCAACAGAGGAGCCAGGGCGCTGGCACGTTCGACTGGCCAGGACATCAATTCAGGATGCAGCGCGCTTAGCACGGGGGCATGGCTCCGCCGCGTCGCGATGCTGGTCAGACCCGCGCCGCATCGCAGCGCCGCAAGCCCCGTCATCTGCGCCCCGCCCTGCATTCCGGTATCGCCGCCCACCACCAGCACATGTCCGTTATCACCTTTGTGCGCGCTCGGCCGCCGCCGCGGCAGGGCGGCCAATACTCCGGAAGCTTCAAGCAGGCGCGCCGGGGCGCGAATACTCCCGTAGATTCCGGAAGGCGCCTGCAAATCCTCTAAATGAATCCGTCCGCAGTAATCGGCCGCACGCCCGGTGTAAAGCCCGCGCTTGCGCGCGATAAAAGTTATCGTGTGATCAGCCATGACAGCGAGCGGAAACGGCTGCCCTGTATCCGCGTTCAGGCCGGAGGGGATATCGACCGCGATGACCGGGCAGCGGGCGGCGTTCACGAGACCGATGATTTCGGCAAACAACCCTTCGACTGGCCGCTGCAGGCCTGTGCCCAGCATCGCGTCGATGATCAGATCATAGCTGCCGATGTCGAGACGCCCCTGTAAAAGTTCGTCACCCCCGCAGCTGCGCCAGTCGCGGGCAGCCTTCAAAACATCGCCCTGCAGTTTTTCGAGGGGAATCAGCGGACACAGTTCGACCTTGCAACCATCCCGGTGCAGCAGGCGCGCAATCACATACCCGTCGCCGCCGTTCTTGCCGCCCCCGCAAACCACCAGGATCCGCGCAGGACGCGCGCAAAAGCCCGGATACTGACGGCGTATGAAGGAATGCACTGCGCAGCCTGCGCGCTGCATCAACTGGTAGCCGGCGATGCCTTCCGCCGCGATGGCGCTGCGGTCGAGTTCGCGCACCTGCTCCGTACTGTATAACGCAGCGGACACGGTACCGGTTCAATACATCTGGAAACGGATCCGGCTATACAGGGAATTCATGAGCTGAACGCTGCCTTCTTCCATGAGCCGCGTGAAGAAATCTTCATGCTTGGTAAAATCACGCAGCTCTTCCTGGCCGATCACTTCCCGTGCGACATAGTTGATATTCCCCAACTCGTCGACCAGGCCGAGGGCCACCGATTTCTCTCCAGTCCAGAACAGGCCGCTGAAAATCTCGTCGCCGCCGACCAGGCGATCGCCACGCTGGCTTTTTACCGCCTGGATGAATTGCTGATGAATGGTATTCAGCATGGTCTGCATATGCTCCTTGTCCTGCTTGTTCTCGGGCAGGAAGGGATCCAGCGACGCCTTGTTCTCGCCCGCCGTCAGCAGGCGCCTTTCAATACCCAGCTTCTTCATCGCATCGACGAAACCGAAACTGTCCATGCGCACGCCGATGGAACCGACGATACTTGCCTTGTCCGCATAAATTTTTTCGGCGGCAGCCGCGATGTAATAACCGCCGGAGGCGCCGACATCCTCGATAACGGCGTACACGGGAATATCGGGATATCGGTTGCGCAGGCGCACGACTTCGTCATATATCTGCCCCGCCTGTACCGGGCTGCCGCCCGGGCTATTGATACGCAGTATCACACCCGCAGTATCCTCATCTTCAAACGCGGCTTTCAATCCATCGATCACGAACTCGGCATTGGCCGGCATCTCCGCTGCAATCACTCCGGTAACGTCGATCACCGCCGTATGGGGTCCACCCTTGCCCGTACCCTCCCAGTCGGAATCCGTTAACAACAACAGCACGATCCCGAAATAAATGAATCCGAGCAGTACGAAAAAAGTCCGCCAGCGGCGCGCGCGCCGCTGCTCGTTCAGGGTCGACAGAGCCAGCCTGGTAAGCAGTTCGCGCTCCCAGTTCGAAACATCCGCCCCGGCTGTACCCGTTTCGGAAGTCGTCGGTTGCTGTTCGTGTTGTTGCATAACCATACTCCGCGCTCAATGTGGTGAGAGGTTCCGTTAAAGCGGCATCGCCTGTCGGGTTTGCAGGCGCAGCCATGATAGCAGATATGTGACGCGCTCCAGTATAACCAGGGGGGCTTTTTGCAGTAGCTGGTCGGGGCTGTGCGCTCCCTGAGCAACCGCGACCGCGGCTACGCCCGCGTTGTGCGCCATCTCGATATCGAACTGGGTATCGCCGATCATAAGCGCCCGCTGCGGACTTACATCCAGATCGCTGAGAATCTCCCGCAGCATATGTGGATCGGGTTTGGAAGTTGTTTCATCCGCGCAACGACTGGTATGAAATCTCCTTTCCATACCCAGTTCCCGCCACACACTGTTCAGGCCGCTGCGCGTTTTGCCGGTGGCGACGGCCAGCAAATACCCCTCGTTCTCCAGAGTATCCAGCATGGCTGTCACGCCTTCGAACAGTGCTGCAGGAGTGGTATCCGCGTACAGAAACTGGTGACGGTAAACCTCCATCATTTTCCGCTTCAGCCCTGGATCGACCACGTCAGGATAAAGAAAATCAACCGCCTCCTCCAGGCCAAGGCCTATGATGTGCCGCAACTGGCCGTCGTCGCGGAGTGGCAACCCGGCCTGGCGCATTCCCTCGCGCAGGCAGGATACGATCCGCACCGTCGAATCCATCAGTGTGCCGTCCCAGTCAAAAATCAAAAGATCATAGGGTTTTATTGTCATTGTTGTTTCTTCAAGGCTTCCAGCACCGCCTTCAACTCAGGGGGCAGAGGCGCTGCGACGACGTGTGTCGTATCCAGGGTAAAGCGCAGTTCCGAGGCATGCAGAAACAGCCGCTTCAATCCCGTCTCTTTCATGCGGCGATTGAACTCACGATCTCCGTATTTATCGTCCCCGGCGAGCGGATGATCGATACTGGCGCAATGTACGCGGATCTGATGCGTGCGTCCTGTTTCTATCTGCACCGAAGCCAGGGCCGCTCCCTTATAATTTTCCTCCGCCCGCAGGATGGTCCGTGCATCCTTGCCCTCTTCATCCAGGGCAACCATGCGCTCCCCGCCACGCAGCCGGTTTCTGGATAGGGCCGAATCCACGATCAGAGGTTTGGCGGGCAAGCGTCCCCGCAGCAGTGCCAGATAGGTTTTTTCGATAGCATGCTGTCGCAGCAGCTGTTGCAGGCGGCGCAGGGCCGGTCGGCTCCTGGCCAGGATGAGGCATCCGCTGGTTTCGCGGTCCAGCCGGTGCGCCAGTTCGACATTCTCATAGCCCGGCTGTATACGCAGCAATTCGATCAAACCGTAACCCAGCCCGCTGCCCGCATGCACCGCCAGCCCGGCGGGCTTGTTCAGCACCACAATATCCCGGTCTTCAAATAATATGGAGTCGATCAGCCGTCTGCCGGTTTCCTGCGCTTTAGCGCCCGAGGGTTCGCTCTTTTCCCGTACCTTTACCGGGGGAATCCGCAAGGTATCCCCTTCCTGCAGACGATAATCGGGCTTGATGCGGCCTCGGTTGACCCGTACCTGACCGGTGCGCAGGAGACGATAAACCAGGCTTTTGGGCAAACCTTTAAGCCGGGAAACCAGGAAATTATCAATGCGCTGACCTGCCCGGTCGGCGCCGACCTGCAGATATTCCACGCCCCCATCTCTCTCATCATTCAAAATCATAGTCAAATCAGATATTTGCCGGATATTGTCTGGCCATGTTATAGTTGCGCACAACTGTCATAAAGAACAGTTGTCCGGCGGTGTTTATCTAAAAGTCATTGAGGCCGGACAGCATAACGCGTTTTTTAGACGGCTCTTTGGAACACCATTAATTTCAGCGGTTGAGCATTCAGCCGCGAAAATGAGCATCGGGCCTCGATAACAGGCGCCGAGTTTTAGCATAAACAAAGCTCCGAATGCCATACATGAACGTATTTTCAGGATTATCGGAACGGTTGCTTCAAGGCATGACACTCATGCTGCAGGCGCTGTTTCAATTGCGACCTGTAGTGCCGGCGCCGATAGCGGTGCCAGCCAGGCTTGCCATTGCCGGCGCCTACGGCGCGATCCTGGGCGGTGAGGAGCACGCAACCAGTAGGATTTCACATGAAAAGAATGTTAATCAACGCGACCCAGCCGGAAGAACTCCGGGTTGCCATGGTCGATGGACAGAAGCTTTACAATCTCGACATCGAGATTCCGTCTCGCGAACAGAAAAAAGCCAACATCTACAAGGGAAAGGTCACTCGCGTCGAGCCTAGTCTCGAAGCGGTTTTCGTCGACTTCGGTTCCGAGCGCCACGGCTTCCTGCCTTTCAAGGAAATAACTTCCAACTACCTCGATTCCCGCGCCGTCGACGATCAGGGTCGCGCGATCCTGAAAGATGCGATCCGTGAAGGTCAGGAACTGATCGTGCAGGTGGAGAAAGAGGAGCGCGGTTCCAAAGGCGCCGCCCTGACCACCAAGGTCGGGTTGGCTGGCCGTTACCTGGTATTGATGCCGACGGACCCGCGCGCAGGCGGAGTTTCGCGCCGCATCGAGGGCGATGACCGCAGTGAGGTGCGCGAACTGCTCAACCAGCTCGCCGTACCCGACAACATGGGCGTGATCGTGCGCACTGCGGGCGTCGATCGTTCGGCCGAAGAGTTGAACTGGGACTTAAGCTACCTGCTGAACGTATGGAAAGCCGTTATCCAGGCCAGCGAGGAACGCGCCGCGCCTTTCCTCATTTACCAGGAAAGCAACGTAATCATCCGCGCCCTACGCGACCATTATCAGTCGGATATCGGTGAAATCATCATCGACGAGGAAACGGTATATCAGCAGGCTCACAACTTTCTGCAGCTCATCATGCCGAACGAGGCGCGCAAGCTGAAGAAATATTCCGAAACGATACCGCTTTTCAACCGCTTTCAGATCGAATCCCAGATCGAATCCGCCTTCAAGCGTTCAGTTACCCTGCCGTCGGGGGGCGCCATCGTAATCGACCATGCTGAAGCCCTGACTGCGATCGATATCAACTCCGCCCGCGCCACCAAGGGCAGCGATATCGAGGAAACGGCCCTTCAAACAAATCTGGAAGCCGCCGACGAAATCGCGCGCCAGCTCAGGTTGCGCGACCTGGGCGGCCTGATCGTGATTGATTTCATCGACATGATGGCCAACCGGAACCAGCGCGAGGTGGAAAATCGTCTGCGCAACGCGCTCAAGCTGGACCGGGCGCGCGTGCGCATCGGCCGTATCTCGCGTTTCGGCCTGTTGGAAATGTCGCGGCAGCGCCTGCAGCCTTCCATCGGCGAATCCACCCTGATCACCTGCCCTCGTTGCGACGGGCACGGCACGATCCGCAGCATCGAATCGCTGTCGCTCGCAATACTCAGATTGGTCGAGGAAGAAGCCATGAAGGAAAACACCGCCCGGGTCATTGCCCAGGTGCCGGTGGACGTGGCCACTTTCCTGATCAATGAGAAGCGCGAGATGATCAGCGAAATCGAGGCGCGTAATACGGTCGATACCCTGATCGTGCCGAATATGAATCTGGAGACGCCCCACTACCTGGTGGAGCGGATCCGCATTTCCGACGTGGGCGAACAGCAAAACAAGCACAGCTTCGAACTGGCCACCGCCAAGAACGAAAGTTTCGTGCCGGAAAAGAAAACGGCTCCCACTCCCAGCGAACAGCCGGCTGTCAAAGAAGTGATCCCCGAGACCCCCGCGCCGCAACAGAAAAAGTCCGGATGGCTGGCGCGACTGTTCAAGGCCCTGTTCGGCGGTTCCAGCGACAGCGGCAAGAAACACAAGAAACATCCACATCAGCACGAACACCGGAACCATGGAAACAACACCCGGCCCAACCGGCACGAAAGCCGTGACCGCGACCAAGGCAGGGATCGGGACCGGAATCAGGACCGTGACCGTAACCACAATCGCGGCGATCGTGACCGCGGCCGCCGTAACAACCGGGATCGCGGCCAGCGTCAAGAGAGGGATCGGGACCGGAATCAGGACCGCGACCGTGACCGCAGACAGTCGGCGCAACAGCAACAACCCTCCACGCGCCAGGAACATGGGGATCGTAACAATCAAGATCGTGAGCGCAACCGTGATCGGAACCGCGACCGCGATCGGAACCGTGATCGCCAGAATAATCGCCGCGAAACATCCGAAGGCGATAATCGCCATCAAGGCAGACAGCGCGAACGCGATCAGCAACACCGTTCCGAAAACCACGCACAGAGGGAACGAGCCGACGGCCAGAATACGTCCCGCAATGAGCAGAGGCCCGCACCGGTCGAAAGGGTCCCTGAGATACAGGCCCAGGAGTTCGGCGGCAACGACAGCAGCCAGCAAAATAAAAACTTTATCTCCTCGGTGGAAACCCCGCCTGCGGACAGGCCGGAACCCGTGCAGAGGCAGCAGTCCGAGCCAAGCACGGCCGCAAACAGCGAAACAGAACGTTATCACAGCGTTTCCGAATCGAAGCCGCGTCCTAGTGCACCGCGCGTGGTGCCCAGCCACACAGCCGGCGTTTATTCCATCGTAAAACCGGAGCAGCAAACAGAATCGAAGCCGGTTACCACGGAAACCAGCGAAAGCGAAACGAATTGAGGGATACGCCCTGAAAACAAGGGGTTCCGCGGACGCGGAACCCCTTTTATATTTAAAACCTCCCGTCTTCTACTAACCCGCCTTCTGCAAACGATGCAGTTGTATCAGTTTTTCGAGCAATCCCGCGGCCCCCGCCTCTACGAGATCGAGCACATGCTCAAATCCCTTGTTACCTCCGTAATAAGGATCCGGAACCTCCTCTTCCCTGACGCCCTCGGCGTAACTCAGGAACAGCTGCACTTTATGGCGGTGCTGGGGCGGACTTTTGCGGAGCACTTCTTCGTAATTCACGCGGTCCATCGTCAAAATATAATCGAACTCCTCAAAATCGCTGCCGCTGATCCTGCGCGCTCGCAGGGAGCTCAGATCGAAGCCGCGCAGTTTCGCGGCCGCCTGCGTGCGATGGTCGGGTTCGCATCCAATGTGATAGCCGTGGGTACCCGCTGAATCGATGTGTATATGCTCCTGCAAGCCATGCCGCATTACATAATGGCGAAACACCCCTTCCGCCGTGGGCGAACGACAAATATTGCCCATGCAGACAAATAAAATTCTCACCATGACCGTCCACTCCGGAAACAAGGCGGATGATATTAACATTTTTTGCATGACTGCCGCACCACGAGGCCAGCAGGTCTGCGCAGACGGTCTGCAGCCCATACAGCCGGAAAATATTCAAAAAATAAAAATCGCCGGCTGACGCCGTGACCCGTTATTTAACTCTGATATCGTTCTTTACCGAACGTACGCCCGGCACGGTCTTGGCCAGCTTTTCCGCCTCGCCTCGCTCATCGCTCGAATCGACGAATCCGCTCAACTGTACTTCACCCCTGAAGGTTTCCACTTCAATCGATAGCCCGCTCACCTTTGGGGAGTTGAGCAGGGCAGTCTTGACCTTGGCCGTGATCACGGAATCATCTATGTACTCTCCCGTGCTCGACTTGGTTTCGTTTCCCGCACAGGCCGTGGCCATCGCGGAAATCACAATCAACATCAGTACTCGCAAATGCTTCTGGAGCAACATGCTCTTCATAATTCACACCTCCTTGATATTAAACACATCGAATCAAAGTTACTTAGCAGTGACATGGTCAACAGTGCAGGAAAAATGCCGTGCACGCCTCCGTTCTTGCACGCATACAAAAAGTCCCCAGAAGTCGCGTACAGGCATCGAAATTGCGAGATCCTTGCAATAGAAGCCAGCGGGCCTGTGAGGTGTGCCGGCATAATTGCAAAATTTACACAGGAGGCATAAATGATTTTCAAAAAATTCAAGCTCGCCTTTGCCAGCGTATTCTTTGGCACCCTGGCACTATGGAGCTGCACGAATGCCAAGCCGCCGACTGATTTGCTTTCGAAAACGGAAGTAGAAGTGGAGAAGGCCAAAGAGTTCGGGGCCCAGCAGCATGCGCCAGTGGAACTACTCGATGCCGAAGACAAACTGGCTCGCGCGAAATCCGCGATGGACGGAGAGCAATACGCCAAAGCTGAAAACCTTCTTGAGGAAGCGATGGTTGATGCAGAGCATGCTTCGATTAAAAGCCGGTCAGTGAAAGCCAAGTCCGCCGCCAGCACGGTTAATGAAGATATTCAAGTTTTGCGGGAAGAACTGGAGCAACAGGATGCCGGAAAGGATTCCGGGAATGAGGAATATTCCAGAGCGCCCGGCGAGTATTCCGGCGAAGGCGATTACTGAATATCAATGAAAAGAGGTCTTTATGAATAGAACAATATCTCTAGCATTTATGATCGGGGCATTTTCCGTTACTGTCGGCTGCTCATCCACAATGCCTCCGCGCGACGCCGCCGTGGAAAGTGCGCGCCGGGACTTCCTGGTTATAGCCCAGGAACCCTACATCCAGCAATACGCCCCCATTGCCTACGCAAATGCCAAGAAATCAATAGACGAAACAGAAAGATTGTGGCGTGAAGGCGCGTCCGCAGAAGAACTGGAACATCAGGCCTACCTGGCCCGCAAGAAAGTGGCGATAGCCCGGGAAGAAGCCGGCCTCAACCGCTCGGAGCAACAGATCGATGAAGCAGAAGGACATCGCAAGGATGTATTGCTGGAGGCGCGCGAGCAGCAACTCCAGTCCGCCAACAGACGGGCTGCAACTGCGGAAGAGCAAGCCGAATTCATGCGCATGGACGCGGAGCACGCGCGCGGTGATGCCGAACGGATGCAATCGCAGGCTGGCCAGCTTTCACAGGAGCTGTCGGACATTGAAGCCCGGCAGACTGAGCGTGGCCTGGTAATAACCCTGAACAATATCCTGTTTGACAGCAACAAAGCGGAATTGAAACCGGGTGCGGATAATTCCCTCGACAGGATCGCCAGCGTACTGCAGGAACACCCGGAACACAGCCTTGTGGTCGAAGGCTTTACCGACAGTCTGGGCGAGGAGAAACATAATGCAGAGTTGTCCGGTCAACGCGCCGAGGCGGTAAAAAGCGCTCTGGTGCAAAGAGGAGTCAGCGCCGACCGGATTGATACCCGAGGCTATGGCGAACGCTTCCCGATCGCGACCAACGATACCTCCACCGGCCGTCAGCTGAACCGCCGCGTCGAAATCATCGTCTCCAATGATCAGAATCCCGTCGGCGACCGCTCAACCTAAAGGCGTCCCCTTGACCCGGTCATGCAGTCTGTTGAGTGCGAAAAAACCGGAACCTGCCAAAAACCCGGGCAGGTTCCGGGATACGGATATTAACGCTTCAACGACAGAACGAGCCCCAAAACAAACGATACGGTACCGCCGATCAGATAAGCCATGGTCTCGTGGCTGTAGCGGCCGGTCAATGCCTCACCCACTTCTTCCAACGGCGCATCCGCGGCATTGTATCCGAATGCCAGCAAAACGATTCCAAGAATAACCAGTAATATTCCGAACATAAAATTTCCTTAACGTGATAAACCCGGCGGGAGTAACGCAACTCTCATGCCGCGGTAAACACCGTAAATTTTCGGCTTCTGGCGCGAACCCTGTCCTGCCATATGTAATATTTACATCGGGAAAGCAGCATAACTTACAACTCAGCATCTCTTATTTACCCTTCCAGTTGCGAATCCAGGCGATCAGATACACGGCATGATTTTTGCCGTTTACTCAGCATTGCAACCAACGTTTCAAGATTTTCTAAATGACAAAAACAAGCTCTATGGAACAAATGCCGAAAATGAAAGTGCTTTTTCTTACCTCCAAGCTGGGCTACGGGCATACGCGCGCAGCCGACGCCATCGAATACGCCTTGATGGAAAAAGTGCCGAATGTAGAAACCCACCACATAGACCTGTGGTCATTGATGGACGAACGCGTGGCAAATTCCGTGAAAGACGGTTATTTGCGCATGGCCCGTCAATATCGGGATTATTATCAGAAGCTATACAACCTCGATGTGGGTTTATGGAGGCAGTTGAGCGGAGAAGAGCCGGCAGATACTGCGATAAGGGAGTTTCTCTCGACCCAACAGCAGAAATGGTTTCCCGATGAGAGTCACTGGCTGGGAGTGCGGCGGCAAAATCTGGACCGCGCCCTCATAAACAGCCTGATCAGTCTGATTTGCTCTTCACATGAACGCGGAGTATCCCGAAAAATAATACTACGCAGCATCCTTATCCTCATGCGAACGGTCCTGGTTAACCGCCTGCAGGAACGAATTTCCCAATTCATGCCTGACATTATTGTGGCGACACAGATGTATCCGGCCGGACTGCTGGCGCAAGTAAAGAAAAAAAACAATTTCCGCAATATTCCGACCCTCGGCATCATCACGGATTTCGGTCTGCACGGTTCCTGGGTACACGCGTCGCCCGACATTTACTGCGCCGGCTGCGGCGAGCTGTTTGCTCAACTGACCGGACGCGGCATCTCACAGCAACGAATTCACTTGACCGGCATTCCGCTGATGCCGCAATTCAGAAGGCCGCCTGATATGCAAACAGCGCGCCGCAAGCTGGGTATAGATCCAGACCGTAAAACGATAGCTGTAACGGGTGGACAATACGGCATTGGCATCGTTGAGGCTGTGTACGATCTCGTGAAAGCCAACGCCGACTTTCAGATGCTGGTAACAACGGGCCAATCGCCGGCGGAAACCACGGGGCTGAAACATCTCGCCGCCGGCCATGCATCACAGATTCATGTCTTCGACTGGGTTGAAGACATGTCAGCCATTCTGGGCGCCGCGGATGTGGTCGTTGGCAAGCCTGGAGGATTGAGTGTCAGCGAATCCTTGGCCTGCGGACGCCCTTTCTTCGCCACCTGCTCTCTCGGCGGACAGGAAAAACACAACATCGATTTCCTGACATGCCAAGGTGTCGGCGGTGAAGTCAGACCCCAGAACCTGGCGCAAACACTGAAAACACTCCTGAATTCCGAGTCGCAGCTAAGCGCAATGAAAAGGTACGCCTATGCGCTCGGCCAAAGAAACGGCGCCGAGAAAATCGCCGCCTTGGCGGAAAAGATCTGGATCGATCGCAAGGATGGCGCGACCTCAGGAGCCTCGCTGTGAATGCTCCCTGGATTTCCACGCACAAGGCGCTCGCGCCCATACTATGGAAAGCCGCCAACAGAATTTTCCTGTGCTACGACGTCGGTTACAGGATACTGCACCGCCTGTACCCCGTGGACGATTTCCTGTATCTGAAAATATCCCGGTATCGAGGTGAATTCCGTATTTTCGCGGACGGTACCGCTGTGCATAACGGCGACCCGATCGGCATCATTCATTTCAACAACCATTATCTCGCCGGGGTTCATGCGTCCGGCGGCGGCCGGCGCGCAGCCTATGCCTTCGGTTACGCCCTGCTCGAGTCCATGCGTAATCTGGCGCTTGAACTGGAACGAAATCCCTCCTTTCGCGAGCTCAGGATAATCAGCGGGGTCACTTGGTTCAAGACTCACGGCAACAAGATCGGTTTTGAAAGCGAGCCGCTCCCGGAAGGCAGGCATAAACGCCTGCTGACGAAACATTTCCGCGTACTGCTGTACGCAATGTTCCCGCATCTCGCTAAACGCGAGGGCGCTCGGCTGGAACCTCACCGGTTCTGGCTCACCCGGAACCGCCTGTTCGAATCCATTAATGCCCGGGACAACCATGCGGCACAGCGGTTTTCCAGGGAACCGCGGAGCACACCGGAACCTGCTCCCGGCGCGCGCCGGCATTTCTCGGACACAGGAGTGTTTGAAAAATGAAGCGAGTTAAAAACCTCTCCTTTTGCCTTTCCAGAAAGTCATGGACAGACTTATTCAGTACAACCGCGGGCATTATTCGGCGGGGATCGCGGCTTGAACCTTATATCTACCTCAGCTTCGACGACGGTCCCGATCCAGCCTACACACCGCGCCTGCTGGACATACTGGCTGCATGCGATATTCATGCGAGTTTTTTCGTGGTCGGCCTCCAATGCCGCCGTCACCCTGACTTACTGAGGCGCATTACGGACGAGGGGCATACTCTCGGCAATCATGGCTGCAGCCATCTTCACCCGTGGGCGATCACCGCCGGCAAAGCGCGCCAGGAAGTACGCATGGGTTTCGATATCATCGCGGACATATGCAACCGTGCGCCCCGGTTTTTCCGGCCTCCATATGGCCGCCTCCGCAAATCCATGCTGGACGAAGCCCGGGCATTGGGGACCCCGACAGTGTTATGGAATCGCAGCGCCATGGACTGGGGAATTTTCGGCAAGCCTTCTGCGGTCGCGCGCAGACTCGCGAAAACGGAGCGTGGCGATATTCTGTTGCTACACGATGCGATCAGACTGAAAAACCGGCCCGCGGCCGCATTGAGGCTGTTACCGGATTTTATCGCAGCCTGCGGGGAGCAAGGCCTGCGTTTCGAAAAGCTGGACAGGCTCGCATCGGCCGGTGCCGGTCAGACTCTTTTAACATCGACCGGTGCACTCACGGCCTCGTCACCGGAACCGAGCAACTTCGCCGACAATGGGAAGGCGCTGATAAAGGAAACCAGCACGGCGGCCAGATAGGGCACGGCCTGGATCAGCAAAACCAGTATCCATACCGTCAGATCCGGACCCTTGATCTCGTCGGGGATATTCGCAACGCCAGCGGCGCAAAAACACAAGGCAAGCATCAGCAACATCTCCTGGCGCACCGAATTCAACGCCAGCAAGAAAGCTGATGGCTGCAACATCTTCGGTGTGCGGAAGAAAGCCTCATTGGATGTCAATAGCCCCTTGATCACCGCCAGTCCTATCGTGTGCGAGAGCGCCAGGCCGGCCATCGCCGCCGCAAAAGTCTGCCGCAAATTGACCTTCACTCGGTGAGTGTACAGGTGCACCAGTTTGCTGAGCTTGAAAGCGAACAGCGAGAGCGGCAACACTGAAAACATGAGCAGGGGCGAATCGACCCGGTCCGGCGCCCAGATCATTGCGAGCGACCAAGCGATGGCTGCCAGATTGAATATTAGATTGACGCTGTCGGCCATCCACGGCAGCCAGCCCGCGATGAAATGATAGCGCTGCCCGGCAGTCAGCCGGGTCTTGCCCAAGGTAAACAGATGTTCCGCGTGCCGGCGCATGATGCGCATTGCACCATAAACCCAACGGAAACGCTGCTTCTTATAATCAATAAAGGTATCCGGCATCAGCCCGCGACCATAACTTTGCGGCAGATACGCGGCTTCGTAACCCGCCGCGAATATCCTGAGGCCGAGTTCGGCATCCTCCGTGATACACCACTCCGCCCAGCCGCCGAGATTGTCGAGCACAGACCTGCGCACCAGCGTCATCGTGCCGTGCTGAATTATCGCGTTGCGCTCGTTGCGGGTGATCATTCCGATTTCAAAAAAGCCCTTGTATTCGGCGTAACACATCGCCTTGAACGCACTGTGCTGTCCATCGCGGTAGTCCTGCGGCGCCTGCACAATCGCCATGGCGGGGTTGGCGAATGCCGGCACCAGATCGCGCAGCCATCCGGACTCGACTTTATAATCGCTATCGATGACCGCTACGATGACGGCATCCGGATGGGTCTGCTTCATCGCAAAATTGAGCGCCCCCGCCTTGAAGCCGGCGAGCCGGTCCACGTGGAAAAAACGGAAGCGCCGGTCCAGCAACGCGCAGTGCTGCTCGACCGGACGCCATATCGCTTCATCCTGCGTATTGTTGTCGATTACGACCACTTCAAAATCGGGATAGTCGAGACGCGCCAGCGCGTCCAGTGTTTCAATCAGCATGGCGGGCGGCTCGTTATAGGCCGGAACATGGATGGAAACCTTGGGCAGCACCCCGGACGCCGCGGGTTTGAGCAGGCGCCGGCGCGCGGTGAACCAGTGCGCCTCCGCCCATTCAAGCGCCTCGATCAGCAAAATGGTAAACACTCCCAACATACCCAGCAGCAACAAGGCGCCTACCAGCAAAGACATCAGTGTCAGATACTGCTGCAAATAATCGTAAACGATCCAGACCATGACCGTGGCTGCCCCATATACAACCAGCGCGAGAAAGCTGTTCCCTCGCTTTTTGAGTGAATGACTGTAGCGGTAGAAAAAAGCCAGCATAATGATGGAAAGAATCACCGATATGACAGCCAGCCGGTGCCATTGGGGAACGCGGACAATGGGCTGCACGAAGTCAAACTTCTGCTGGCGCTCCACGTTGTAAACGCCCCAGTAGGAACCGACGGAGCCCTCCAGACTGTCCGACTTCCATGGCTGGTCGAAGGCTTCCATCAGGAAATAAACGAGCCCCTGCTTTTCGGCGCGGTGTAAAAAACGACGCAGGAACAGCGCCTCATTGGATACGGAAGCCACTGCAGACTCGCGTGTGCGGCCGTCCGAGGGCCAGCCCACTTCCGTGACCACGATTTCCTTTTTCGGAAATTCCTTCTTCATTCGCTCCACTACAGCGAATACATGGTTAACAGCCAGATCCACATCCATGCCTTCCCAGTACGGCAGTATGTGCACTGCGAGAAAATCCACATGCTTTGCCAGTTCGGGATAGGCGAGCCAGACGTTCCAGGGCTCGGCGGTACTGACGGGCTGTTTCACCGCCTTGCGCACCCGGTCCAGCAGAGCGCTCAACTCCTGCACTTTCATTTCACCGCGCAGGATCATTTCGTTGCCGACCGTGACATATTTTACGTTGCGGTGTTTTTTTGCAAGAGCGATGGTGCCTTCGATCTCCTGCGCGTCAATAACCGGGTCCCGGGTCAACCAGGCTCCCAGCACCACGTTCATCTTGTGCTCCCGGGCAATCCGGGGTATCTCGCTCAGTGTTCCTGCTACTGAATAGGTGCGTATGGAGCGGGTTTTTCCCGCGAGCAAAGCAATATCCTCGGTGATCTGAGCCTCGCTGGGAAAATCGTTACGCAAAGGACTCTGGTCCGCATGGTAGGGAGAGAAAGCAAAGCCATGGACTTCGCTCGGCCAAGGCATTTCGGGAGTCGGTCGGTTCAACAGCGCCCACAGGCCATAGGTGCCCAAGGCGAACAATAATGCAATTATAAAACTCGAAATCCGCATACGGCCGGCACTACCCCTCAACTACGGCGCTGCATAATACAATATTACAGGTTTAGGGGAGATGCGGTTTTTTTCTTTGTTCATCCTTGGCTATAGCGGCGGGAATGCGCCGGATTCAGTTAAACCCGCATCCAGCGACAACCCTCTCAAAAATTGGAAGTCTGGATCCTTCCTGACCTCAGGCCTGCCCGGCGCCAAATCGCTTCTGAGAATTCGCCGAAGCCAAACGTTTTGACTCGCAGGCTCGAATGAGTTTCCACGCCTGGGCCATTATTACAATCAGGACTCTGTCGAGCCCCGTTTTATGGTGGCGGAGGGGGCGCCTGATATTTAAACAGCCGAACCCAAGCCAAATCTTGCTGACATGCACAGGGGTGGGATTACCCGGGTGGATTTGCAGGAGAATGCCCGGTTCCTACAAAGAATAGATGGCGGAGGGGGTGGGATTCGAACCCACGAGGGACTTTCATCCCTGCCGGTTTTCAAGACCGGTACATTCAACCACTCTGTCACCCCTCCGGCTTTAAGAACTCGAATTGTATCCGCTTACTCTGATAAACGGGGGCGGGATTGCTCGGGCTATCCCTGCCCTCGCCCCGCCTCCGGCGGGGGCAGTGTCGCTACGCTTCCCTGACCAAAATCGCTCCCGGCGATTTTGTATGAAACACGTCCCTGTATTTCACCCTCCGGGCCTGCCCTTCGGCAGTTCAAAATCACTCCCGGCGATTTTGTCGACCCCACGAGGGACTATTTATCCCTGCCGGTTTTCAAGACCGGTGTATTCAACCGCTCTACCACCCCTCCGGCGTTAAGAGCTCGAATTGTATCCGTTTTACCCTGAAGTAACCGGAACAGGATAGTTCAGGCTATCCTCCGCCCTCGCCCCCTCTGACAGGGCGAGGGCGGATCATACCGGAAATCATGCATTATCAAAACCTTGCGGCCGGTCCAATGCTTTCGGAGTGGACGAACTTTGCTATACTCCTCTCACTCTCACCAATAGAACGTTGAATCACATACGTCGGAGGATTTCGACCGTGAATGACCGTTATATAGTCGCAGGCGCCGGTACCGGCACGTTGGTTACCAACAAGCTGATCCGCAACACATATATCCTGCTGTCGATGACCCTGCTGTTCAGCGCGTTTACCGCGGGAATCTCCACATTTCTCAATATTCCGCTGCCCGGCGTATTCATTACACTGGCCATTTATTTCGGACTGCTGTATCTGACCGAGAAGTTTTCAAACAGAGGGCTTGGTCTCGTTTTTGTGTTCGCTCTCACCGGCTTTCTGGGTCTGACCCTGGGGCCTTTGCTCAGTTTTTACATACACCAGATCCCTAACGGCAGCCGGATGGTAATGGTTGCTATGGGAGGCACCGGAACCATTTTCCTCGGCTTATCCGGTTATGCCCTCACCACCCGCAAGGACTTCAGTTTCATGGGCGCTTTCTTGATGGCCGGGATATTAACCGCCTTTGTGGCAGGCCTGGCCGCTTATTTCTTTCAGCTCGAAGGGTTGAGCCTGGCCGCGAGCGCGGTTTTCCTGCTGGCTTCGTCCGGCGTGATTTTGTGGCAAACCAGCAGAATAGTGCACGGGCAGGAGACGAACTATATTTCGGCAACAGTGACCCTGTACGTCTCGATTTATAATATTTTTGTCAGCCTGTTGCGCCTGCTCAACGCTTTCTCCGGCGACGATTAATTTTCCATTAATGAAACCTGCGAACCCAGGCCCTGAGTAAAGCAACCAGGGCCTTTATTTTTACGGATTTACACTCATGAAATCCTGGGACCAGATCGCGGTATTGGTCACCGCCATCATCATTGTGATATTGATGTTCCCGCGCGTCTTGCAGGCGGTGAAACACACTCCTAAAGGCTCGGCGGACGACTGGAGAACAGTTGTATTGATTTTGGCGGCGGTAGGATTGTTTGTATTTATTTTAATCAAGCTTGCCTGAGCCGCTCAGAGCTTTTCCAATCCGCCCATATAAGGTCTTAACACTTCCGGCACGGTCACGCTGCCGTCGGCCTGCTGATAATTTTCGAGCACTGCGATCAGAGTCCTGCCCACCGCGAGAGCCGAGCCGTTCAGAGTATGCACCAGTTCCGGCTTGCCGGTTTCAGGATTACGCCAGCGCGCCAGCATACGCCGCGCCTGAAAATCCGTGAAATTGCTGCACGAAGAAATCTCACGGTATTTCTGCTGACCCGGCAGCCAGACTTCCAGATCGTAGGTCTTGGCCGAGCCGAAACCGGTATCGCCCGCGCACAGGGCCATCACGCGATATGGCAAACCCAGCTTCTGCAAAATCGTTTCGGCGTCCCGTGTCAGCGCCTCGTGCGCCTGCCAAGACATATCGGGCTTGACTATCTGCACCAGCTCCACCTTTTCGAACTGATGCTGCCGGATCATGCCGCGGGTATCCTTGCCGTAGGAGCCGGCTTCAGCGCGAAAACAAGGCGTATGACAAACCAGTTTCAACGGCAGTTCATCAGCCTCAACGATGCTGTCCCGCACCATATTGGTTACCGGAACCTCCGCGGTGGGAATCAGATAATAACTGCGATCAACCAGCTGTGGTTCGACCGCATCCGCCCCTTGTTTCCCCTGGACATCTTTCTGAACCGGCTGGTCATCGAATTCCTCGCGCGGAATCTTGAACAAATCCTGTTCAAATTTAGGCAACTGTCCGGTACCCCTGAGACTGTTTGCATTGACCATGTAGGGAACATTGACTTCTTCATACCCATGCTCACCCGTGTGCACATCCAGCATCAACTGGATCAGCGCGCGGTGCAGCCGCGCCACCGGGTCGCGCATGACAACGAAACGCGCGCCGGTAATCCGTGAAGCAGAATTGAAATCCAGCCATCCGCGCTGCTCACCCAGATCCACATGATCCTTGGGCTGAAAATCGAAGTTCCGGGGCTTACCCCAGTGGCGCACCTCGACATTGGCTGTTTCATCCCGGCCCTCCGGCACGCTTTCATGGAGAATATTCGGAATGTTCCACTGGATATCCTCCAGCTGTGCCTGAATGGCTGCCAACTCCTTCTCCGCAGCCGCGAGGCGCTCTCCCATCCGTGACACTTCCGCCTTCAGCGGCTCGATATCCTCCCCCGATGCCTTGGCCTTGCCGATCGCCTTGGACTTGGTATTGCGCTGATTCTGCAAGTCCTGGGTCTCGGTCTGCAGGGTTTTGCGACGCTGCTCCAGCTCCCCGATGGCGGAGGTATCCAGCTTGAAACCGCGCCGGGCCAAAGCCGTCGCGACGGCGGGTAATTCATTGCGTAAACGCTTGGGATCGAGCATGTAATAGTATCCGTTCTTGATTTTTGGACCGGCCTCCCTCGGGAAGGCGGCGTATTCTAGCAGGTCGATTTTGCCTTTTCAGCTCTGAAAAACAAAACTGGCAGCAGGAGATTACCAGGCTGAAATCAGAGGCTCGGGAGAAAAGCCCTGGCCGATTTTAGAGATTAGGTCGCCAGCTATTTCCCGGTCCCGGGTTTTGTACACGATTGCCGTTCAACCAAACGGTGGGGAATAATCTCCATATTATTCCCCACCGTCTCGCCCGCAATTAACTGCAAGAGTCGGCGCATACTGTACTCGCCGATTTTGTCTGCGGGCTGCTCTATAGTCGTGAGCGGAGGATCCGAAATTTCGCTGTAAAGCATATTATCGAAACCCATTACCGAAACATCCTCCGGTACCCGGAGGCCTGCCTTTTTAAGTTCGAACATCGCGCCCAAGGCCATTTCGTCGTTGGCGCAAAAGATTGCCGACGGCCTGGAATCGCAAGTCAATAATTGCCTGGCAGCCTGGCGTCCCCCCTCAACGCTTATGGGCGCCTTGATCACCCAATCCTCATTCACCGGAATATCTTGCGCCGCCATTGCCTTGCGAAAACCGTCGGCACGGGCTTTGGTCAATTCAGTGCCGGGATTCGTCAAGCCGTGTAAAAAACCGATATTTCGATGCCCCAAACCTATAAGGTATTGAGTGGCGTCGTGTGCCGCGGATTCATTGTTGATGCAGACGCATGGAAAATGCGACAGCTCGGCTGCAATACTTTCCAGGCCCAGTACGATCGGGGGACGCACCCCATTGGTGGAGGTATTCGTTTCTTTGAATGGCGACAAGGTCGATAATAATATGATGCCGTCGGTTTGCTTGCTGATTACCAGCCGGGTGAAATCATCAAATTCGACGGAGTTAAATGCGGTCTCCATCACCAGAATATGGTACCCAACCGAATCCGCGACTTTCCGGACACCTTCCACGATCGGACCATAAAAAGGGATGCCTATAGAAGGTAAAACAACCATAACCTGTTGCGTTTTACCCATTCGGAAATTGCGTGCGAGTGTGTTCGTCTTGTAGCCGGTTATCTCAATGGCTTCCTGCACTCTTTTTGCCGTGGGCGCGCGCACCCGCTCCGGCGAATTAATATAACGTGACACGGTGGCGATCGAGACTTGCGCCATCTCTGCAACATCTTTAATTGAACTCATCTGGGAATTTCCCACTGCAGCAGCTATAAGGCCGTTGAATGTAGGGGAATTCCCTTCGTCATTCAATTCACATTTTTAATGCGTATAAGTTAGATATATCCCATATATGGAATAAAACATAGAAATGTAAACGTTTACAAATTTAAAACCATCCGTTACCTTTACCCCGCTGGAATAACCGTCACCGCACACCGACAAGCCAGCATTTGAACTGAATAGGATTGGGGAATACCGCTGCGCCTTAAAGAGCTCCCCATTAAACAACAACGCGATGGACTAGAGAGGGACTGCTTATGTCTAGACTCATACAAAACTGGCGGAATCTGTCACTCATGCTGCTCGTGGCTTTGCTTGCTTCGGCAATATGCACGCCTGCCCTTGCGCAAACTCAATACGACTCACTCTGCGCCAGTTGCCACGGCTTACCTCCGGGCACGGGCAGATTCCCCCTCAATCCCGATAACTTTGCAACAACCGCGGAGCTTGCGAGCTTTATCGACGCGCAAATGCCTCCGACGGATCCGAGCATGTGCAGTACTGCCTGTGCGCAAGCCATTGCGGAATTTCTCAAACCCACCAACCGTCCGCCTGTGGCCAATGCGTCAAACTCTTCTCCCCTGACGGGCAAGGCTCCACTGATCGTCAACTTCAACGGCAGCGCTTCCACGGATGACAAAGGGATCGTCTCCTACGCCTGGAGTTTCGGCGACGGCACCACCGGAAACGGGGTGACAACTGCTCATACTTACGCAATTGTGGGCACCTACAACGCAAGCCTTAAAGTAACCGACGCCGAAGGACTTCAGAACAGCACTCCTGTTACAGTTACAGTCGCCACATCTCACAAAGCGCCTGTAGCGAACGCGAGCAGGTCTACCAACCTGACCGGCATCGCTCCTTTGACCTCACACTTCGATGCCAGCCTGTCGACCTGCGATGGCGGCTGTATCTACTATGGATGGACATTCGACGGCAACATAACCGTAGATGGAATGATAATCGATCATACCTTCACGACCGTGGGTGCACACTCGGTCAAACTGACAGTGGTCGATGCAGGCGGATTCCTCGCGCCGGACTCAGCCAGCAGCATTACATTCACAGTTAATGTCTCGGCATCATCCAACCCGCCTGTGGCCAATGCCAGCAAATCGCCGAACTTGAAAGGAGCCATTCCTTTCACCGCGCAATTCGATGCAAGCCTGTCGACTTGCGCCAATACCTGCGGCAGCTATACATGGAATTTCGGCGACGGCAGCACGACTACATTGGTGGATCCGACTGCTACTCATACCTATACGGCCGTGGGCGCTTATACCGTCACTCTTACGGTAACTGATGCGGGCAATGGCAAAAAAAGTTCCACCACAGTGCAGGTCAAAACCGTACCGGCTGAATCGCTGGTCAGTTATGTTTCGGCTTGCCAAAGTCAGCTGGGCTTCCAGAACATCAGCATCCCCAATATCGACTGCTACGACGGCGATCTGTTTGCAACGAGTGCCGACTTCAACAAGAACGGCAGCGTCAACGATTATATGGGGTATAGAAAAATCACCGATCAGGTCGATCTGGCATTTGCATGCCGCTGGTTATTCGGCAGCAAGGACGACCGGAGAAATCCGATCAGCGTGGAAATGCTGCTCCACAACCGTCAGAGCGGCAATACCTGCTTTTTCAGCGCCAAGGGTTTCGTCTCCGGCGACACCAACCCCGTTTCATCCATCATTACCTCCCCCACCAGTTCGGCAGCGTCTTCATTCTGGGATTCGCCGGCCGGTGTCGATGGACACATTCGTTGCGTAGGCTGCCATGTATCCGGCCCGTATATCGCCACGCCGACCATCGCGCCGTTTCTGGCCAAATACGGTCTGTTGAATAATGGGCACGACACCTTGCACAACGTGACCACGACAAACCTGACAGCACCGGTGAAATACCACGCCATCAGCGGCACGGTTAACGGTGTGCCGGGCGCCTTCAGTCTATGGGATGGTCTGAAGCAAAGTTATCTCGATCCGGTTGAGTCGACCTGCTCCCAGGGCTGCCATATGGTCGGCACCCGCTCGCCTCAAGGCGATGTCGGGCAGATCCAGCGCGGCTTTACCACTATTCTGACCAACCCCGCGAACGAGCTGCTTGAAATCAACCACGCGAACGCCATGCCACCCGACAGCGACGGCAGCGACTATCGCTGGATCAATCTCGACACGCCGGGAGACGGGGCTGAAACGGAAAGTTTCGCGGCGGCCAAGAGCGCCAGTACGACACTGGTTCCGAAGCTGCTTAACAACTGCGCCGCGCCCGGCTTGATAGAAGCGCACGCGGTTGGCAGCAACTATACGTTTATTGCGACCCCGACCTCCAATTTCGCCTTGCTCCCGGACAAGTTGTCGGCCTTCAATTTGAAGGACGGTCTGGTCTGTCTGCATAGCGACCAGGAGTCCGGCCGCCAGTGCCAGGATTACATGGTTCGTTATGAATGCACCGCGCCCAACGGAAACAAAACCTGGACCGACTGGTACAACACGGATTCGCCGAATTTCGACGGCGATCACGAGGGGCGCAACAGGGCCGCGAATCTCTGCTTGTCTCCGGCCGGCTCGACCGTAACCGCCATTGAGGCGGGGGTTACGCTCAACAACGGCTGGACCTATACGGCTTATGGCCCCAACGACCGGCTGGCACGGTTCAGCCCCTATGGACTGACTTGTAACAACCCGGATCAACCGGACGGGCTATGCTCCAATTATGTCGTGCGATACAGTAACTGTGGTGCCGTACCGACAGCCTCAACGGCACGCCTCACCAATGCCTGGTCGAACATGCAGCTTACCGCGACGGCCACACCGAATAATTCTGAAACCAGGGCACAACCGGCCAACTCAGGCTGGACCAGCCAGAACTGGACCATCGAGCCTGTACCGAATACGGGGTATGTGCGTCTGAAGAACGTCTGGGCGGGCCGGTACCTGAACGTTCAGAGCAATGCTGAAAACGCCAGTATCCTGATCTATGATCTGGTGGCGGATTGGACCAGCGAGCAATGGCTGATTGAACCGGTTTCCGGCAGCTCGGATGTTCGCTTGAGGAACGTATGGACTGGACGTTATCTGACGATAACGGATACCAGTAATTTCTCAGCCGTCCGGGCGCAGACCCTGAACAGGACCTGGGCCAGCCAGCGGTGGCGTATTCAATATTAAAATCAAAGATAACAAAGGTAACTGACTATGCGAGAGAGTGCGCAAGCACTCTCTCGCATAGATAATAAAAGCCTCAGCGCCGCCATTTCATTTCACTCCCTTCAATAGTGATCGCTACTGTTTCCAGGTTTTAATAAAAGGTATCACCAGGGTGCCGGTCGAACCGGTCTGCTCGCCCTTGACCCAGTTTATATCGAAGCGGATTGCGTCTGAATTGTAGGAAGCAGGCGCCTTCTCGCTCATGCTGACGCTGATGGTCGCGGTATTGCGGCCTGGCGTGAGAACGGTGTAAGTATGCGACCAGTAGCCGGTGGTCTTGTTCTGCTGCAGGGTGCCGGCCGACAGGGTTGCGTGTTCGCCGAGATCCTTGTTGTAAAAATACTCCACCTCGAAGGTCGCGATATTGGAGGTCTGATGCATCAGCGTGGCCGCTATGATGTGGCTCTTGGCGTTCTGGAGCTGCTTCGCTTGTTGCGATTTTGCATATTTCTCGGCGACTCCCTTGTCGAGATAAAGCGTGATTTCTTCGCCATCGACTTTTACGATCGCGCGATTCTCGTTCGCACTGACCAGGGTTATGCCGCGCTGCGTCTCGCCCGTGGCGAAGAACACCGGCTCGTTGTCCACCATCAACACGGCGCGGCCGTTGAAAAGGGCATTGGCGGTGATTTTCCGTTCCGCATGCGCCGCGAAAGCGAATACGCAGCACAGCAACAGGCAGAATGCGGTTAACGATCTTTTCATCCCCTCCTCCCCCTTGAATCCAAGGATCGCACAGACTCAGGAAAAAACCACCGTCTTGTTATCATAGACGAGAATCCTGTGCTGCAGGTGGTGCCAGACCGCCCGCGCCAGCACCAGCTTCTCCAGATCGCGTCCCTTGCGCACCAGGTC
>DASUFE010000071.1:0-24964 GCA_036274675.1 Gammaproteobacteria bacterium | reverse complement strand
TTATTTAGGTTAACACTTTATATGGTCAAAACGAGACCACATAAGGTAGACAGCCGGAGCGGTCAGCCGGCAAAACAATAATGAGGAGGGGAATTCATGTACGCTAGTTACGGCGCGCCTGCGCGCATTCTATGCCTTTTGCTGGCCCTGGCCGGCGTTCTCACCGGAACGGCCCATGCCGCCAAGCAGATGGAAAACATCAATCGCGGGGTGGTCGCCATCAGCACCGGCAGCGGCATCTACGTCGGCTGGCGCCTGCTGGGCACCGATCCATCCAACATCGGCTTCAACGTCTACCGCGGCGGCACGCTGGTCAGCGGCACCATCACCAACAGCACCAATTTTCTGGATAGCGGCGGCAGCACCGGTTCCACTTACACCGTGCGGCCCGTGATCAACGGCGTGGAACAGGCAGCCTCCGAATCCGCGACGGTCTGGACCAATCCCTATCTCGCCGTCAATCTGCAGCAGCCGGCCGGCGGCACCACGCCGGACGGAGTCGCTTATACCTACAGCCCGAACGATCTCAGCGCAGCCGATCTGGACGGCGACGGCCAGTACGAGCTGGTGGTGAAATGGGACCCCTCCAACTCGAAGGATAATTCCCAGTCCGGCTATACCGGAAACGTCTACCTGGACGGCTATGAATTCAACGGCAACCGGATGTGGCGCATCGATCTCGGCCGCAACATCCGGGCCGGCGCGCATTACACCCAGTTCATCGTCTATGACCTGGACGGCGACGGCAAGGCGGAGGTCGCCTGCAAGACCGGCGACGGCACGCGCGACAATGCCGGCACCGTGATCGGCAATTCCGGCGCCGATTATCGCAACTCAAGCGGTTATGTTCTGTCAGGCCCGGAATATCTCACGATCTTCAACGGCCAGACGGGCAATATACTGGCCACGACCAGTTATGTCCCCGCGCGCGGCAACGTCGGCGACTGGGGCGACACTTACGGCAACCGCGTCGACCGCTTCCTCGCCGGCGTGGCCTACCTCGACGGCACGCGGCCCAGCCTGATCATGTCGCGCGGCTACTACACCCGCGCCGTGATCGTGGCCTGGGACTGGCGCAACGGCTCGCTCAGCCGGCGCTGGACCTTCGATACCAACGTCAGCGGCGGGGCAGCCGCCGGCCAGGGCGCGCACAGCCTGACCATCGGCGATGTCGACCAGGACGGTCGACAGGAAATTGTCTACGGTTCCGCCACCATCGACGACAACGGCACCTTGATGTATTCGACTAATCTCGGCCACGGCGACGCGCTGCATCTGGCGGATATGCTCCCCAGTCGGGCCGGTCTGGAAGTCTACATGGTGCACGAATGCCCGAGCTGCTACGGCCCCTACGGCTCCGAAATGCACGACGCACGCACCGGCGCGATTATCTGGGGCGTGTCCGGCGAGAACGCGGATGTCGGCCGCGGCCTGGCCTCCGACATCGATCCGCGCACCGCGGGCTATGAAGCCTGGGCCACGCGCGGCGGCCTGCGCAATCCCTCCGGCGGGCAGATTTCCACCGCCACGCCGTCCATCAACTTTGCAATCTGGTGGGATGCCGATCTGACGCGTGAATTGCTGGATGGCACCACCATCTCCAAGTGGAACACCAGCAGCAACTCCGCCAGCACCGTGCTTTCCGGCAGCAGCGTCGCCTCGAACAACGGCACCAAGGCCAATCCGGGCCTGACGGCCGACCTGTTCGGCGACTGGCGCGAGGAAGTGATCTGGCGCAACAGCAACAACACGCAGTTGCGGATCTACACCACCACCGCCGTCACCAGCACCCGCATCCATACGTTGATGCACGACGCGCAGTATCGCGTCGCGGTCGCCTGGCAGAACGTCGGCTACAACCAGCCGCCGCATCCCGGCTTCTACCTCGGCAACGGCATGAGCGCTCCCGCGCAGCCCGCCGATATTTACGTGGTGGGCAACGGCGGATCGAGCAGTTCCAGCAGCTCGAGTTCGTCGTCGAGCAGTTCTTCCAGCGGCGGCTGCGCGCCGACCGCCATCACGCCTTATCTGACGGTGAACGGCGGCAGCTGGCAGCAGACCGCGACCGCCACTGTTAACGCCGGCAACACGGTGCAATTCGGCCCGCAGCCGGTTTCGGGAGGCTCCTGGAACTGGAGCGGCTGCGGCACCGCGGGCACCGCGCGCGAACAGACCGTGACAATATCCGCTTCCTGCACAGCCACAACCGTCTACACCAACAGCTGCGGCGCGCAAACGACGCAGAACTTCACCATTACAGTGAGCGGCTCTTCCAGCAGCTCGAGCTCGTCCTCGAGCAGCAGTTCCTCGAGTTCATCTTCGAGCAGCTCTTCGTCCGGTTCCTCGTCGGGCGGCGGCAATACGTTCGTGGTGCGCGCCCGCGGCGTCGTCGGTCAGGAATCCATCTCTCTGAAAGTGGGAGGCGCCGTTGTTCAGTCCTGGACGCTCTCGACCGGTTTTCAGGATTACACGGCCAGCACCGATCTCTCGGGCGAAATCCGGGTTGAATTCACCAACGACGGCGGCAGTCTGGATGTGCAGATCGACTACATCCAGGTCAACGGTGAAACCCGTCAGGCGGAGGACCAAAGCGTGAATACCGGCGTCTGGGCCAACAATCAGTGCGGCGGGGGCTCCAACAGCGAGTGGCTGCACTGTAACGGCTATATCAGCTTTGGCGACGCCGGCGGCGGCAGTTCCAGCTCGTCCAGTTCCAGTTCTTCCTCGAGTTCCAGCAGCAGCTCCAGTTCAAGCAGCTCGTCCAGTTCTTCCTCGAGCTCCAGCAGCAGCTCGAGTTCAAGCAGCTCTTCCTCGAGCAGTTCATCTTCATCCAGCAGCAGCTCGAGTTCCTCGAGCAGCTCCAGCTCGGGCGGCGGCAGCTGCACGTCGATCGCCACCGGCGGGCAGTCCGGTAACTTTAACACCACTGGGGCCTACTGCTTCCGGGTACAGAGCGCGGTCAATGGCTGGGGCGCCTCGAACTTCGACGGCCGCACGATCGCGGTGACGGTCAACGGCGCGGGCACGGCTGTCACCACGGTCGGCGCTGCTTTGCCGGCCAAGGGCGCCAGCGATTACTACCATTTCAGCAGCAGTGCAGGAACCTTCCCCTACGCCTCGATCTACTGGTGGTAATTCACGCAAGGCAATAACGCAAAAGGCCGGAGCGCGGGCTCCGGCCTTTTCTTTTGAAAAATCCACCTCTCGCAGATGATTACAGGGATGTAATCAGTAGAATCGAGTCAGGAACGGAGATCGAGTTCGCAGAGACTAGTCGAAAACAGTTCGCAAAGCGGCAAAGTTACTATTTTTATGCGCGTTCTCCGAACATGCCGCGGGCTACATCGCGGTCTCGGTAAACTCCGCGAACCAAGGACATGCGTTCTCGGCGAACCCTGCGAGAGGATCTCTTGGTTTTCCCGGCGTTCTTTGCGAGAAATCTACAGGGAATCCAGCGCCGCCTGATAGGACGCAAGCGCCTCGTCCTTTGAGGAAGCAATGAATTTGAGATCGCGCAGCAGGCCGTCCTTCAGGCCGTAAACCCAGCCGTGTATCGTCAAGTCCTGGCCCCGGTCCCAGGCATCGCCCACGATCGTGGTCTGGCAAACGTTAACGGCCTGTTCGATGACGTTGAGTTCGCACAGATGATCACCGCGCCGCGTCTCGGCCACCGTCGTAAGGCGGCCTTCGTGTTTGAAGCGCACGTCCTGCACATGCCGCAACCAGTTGTCGGTGAGACCGACACGGTCGCCGCGCAGCGCCGCATGCACGCCCCCGCAGCCATAGTGACCGCAGACGATGATGTGGCGCACCTTCAGCACGTCCACCGCGAACTGCATGACCGACAGGCAGTTGAGGTCGGTGTGAACGACGACGTTCGCGACGTTGCGATGCACGAACAACTCGCCCGGCAGCAGACCGACGATATCGTTAGCGGGTACCCGGCTGTCCGAGCAGCCGATCCACAGGTATTCCGGCGATTGCAGGCGCGACAGCTTCTGGAAAAACTCGGGGTCTCGCTTGCGCATGCCCTCGGACCAGTCCTTGTTGTTCCGGAACAATTGCATCAGCTCTTTCATGGGTCAGCTCTCCGTCCGTTTGCAAAATACGCGGGCGCCGTTCAATGGCCGGCGGATTATAGACCAGCCCGGAAGATATACCAATTACACCCTGGAAAAACGCCGGCGACGATTACACTCTCAAACGAAGCCGGGCGATGCATGTCGCTGATTTTTTAAAGCCGCTTAAAGTTCTTGAGCTCGATCTTCGCATGCCCGTCCTTGAGAGAAGAATCGACATACTCGAACAGGGCCGGATATCCAAGCTTGTCATCGTATTTTATTTTCACTTGGGCGGGGCTCGAAATCTTGAGCCGCTTTTCGATCACCTCGAACAGCCCGTCGACAGTAACCCGGAGCGGCGAACGCCGGCGGATGGACTGTCCCTTGACAAAACCGTCCCTCGGGCCACCGGCATAAAAGGTACGCCGGAGCTTGCCGTCCTCAACCACGATCACCAGCGGCCCTGCCTGCAACAGAGGGCATGAACAGGTATTGGAGATCATAAAGGCGTAATTTTCAATGTGCTGCGACTTCCACTTCGCTCGCGCCTGCGCCAGCTCTTCCATCTGCGGCGGCTGGACGGCGGCATCCGCAACGGCGAGCCATGACAACAGTAACAGCAAGGCGGAAATTCTCATGAGGACTCCACTCCACGATGGACACCCGCATCCTACCTTCTCGCCTGTAAAGGGAGAAGGCCATTTTTCATCCCTTGCGACTATGTTCTCGGGGGAGGGATATTTCAGACACTCTGCCGTGCGGGCCAGATATGGAAGCTGCGGTTTTCAGTGCAGCCGGAGGCGAGCGCGACGGTTTTCTTGTCGAGGCCGGGCAGGCGCTGCTGCAATTCCTTCAGCAGGTTATTTTCAACCGCGAGGCGCACTCCAACCACCACACCGCCGCCCTCTCTGGCGTGCAGCAGGTAGAAGAAATCCTCGGCTACCGGGCCATCATCGGTGGTTTCGATTTCGACCTTCGACAGATCCTTCCAGGCCACGCTCTCCTGTTTCTTGAGGCGGAATTTGCGGCCAAAGTGGCGGGTAATCCCCTGGTCGGTGATGACGAGCTGATTGGTATGCTGTTTGCCGCCGATAAAGACAGTGACCGCCAGCAGGATGCCGAGCGAGGTAAAGATCGTCGCCATCCATCCGGGTATGGCGTGGGAGAATGCCAGCAAGAGGCAGGTTACGGAAATAACGAGGCCAATGGTAACGATCACGAAATCCGCAATGTCGAACTTCCCGTCTGTCATTGATTGCCTCCTCAGAGGTTTCTGTTGTTGTCGACCCATTCCTCGCCTCAAACCCGCCTTAGCAGGAGTATAGCCAGCCTTTGCACGATGTCCATCTTATAGTAATTATAACTATAACTCGCGCCCATATGCCGGGCGCACGCCGTCGCCTCCGAGGGGGAACGGCGGACATGTCCTTATGTGAAAAACGTCGATAAAGCCCGCACACGGGCGCTACCCCGAGTCAGGATTTAATTCCGAAATATGGTTTTTGCTTCGAATGCCCGGACCGCTTTGCCCTTACAACAACACAAGCCCGGGATTACCAAATTTTCCGGCAGTGTACTCGATAATCCGCCCGGCCTAGTCCGGATGAATGACTTTTTTTCCGGATGTCCTGTAAGACACTTATAAACCCGCGTTCCAGATTATTTTGAACCGCTGTTTTTGAATTCCTGCAGGATCGCGCTGATCTGCTCGGCGCGCAGACGCGGACCGGGTTGCGCGACGAGGCGCGATGCCGCGAGCGACGCCAGATCGCCCGCCCGGCGCCGGCTCAGGCCGTGAGTGATGCCGTAGAGATAGGCGCCTGCAAAAAGATCGCCCGCCCCCGTGGTGTCGACGGCCTTGGTTTTGACGGGAGCGATTTCGATCGGCTCCCGACCGTCGTAGATCAACGCGCCCTGCGGGCCGCGCGTTATGACCAGCTCCCTGGCCAGAACCTTCAGATTGGCGATTGCCGCTTTCAGATCGCGGGTCCCGGCCAACTCGAACGCTTCTTCCTCGTTCGCGAACAGCAGATCGACCCCGCCGCCGATGATTTGCAGGATGCCGTCCCTGAAAAACCGCGGCATATTGGGATCCGACAGGGTGAAAGCGATCAGGGTGTTCTTCTGCCGGGCCAACTCGCAGGCATGAATGGCGGCGGCCCGCGTCGGCTCGCCGGTCACCAGATAGCCCTCTATATATACGTACTCTGATTCCTCGATCGCCGAAGGATCGACTTCCGCCGGGGAAAACTCCGCCGACACACCCAGGAAGGTATTCATGGTGCGGTCGGCGTCGGGCGTGACGAAAACCAGGCATTTGCCGGTGGCGCCGGACCGGGTCTGCGCGGGATGAATATTGGTGGTGACGCCGCCACGTATCAGATCATCGACATAGAAATGGCCCATCTCGTCATTCGCGACCTTGCACGAATAGAACGACTTGCCGCCGAACTGGCTGACCGCGGTCACGGTGTTGGCCGCGGAACCGCCGCTGCCGCGGTTGCTCTCGCCGCCCTTGAGCCCGGCAATGATGCGGCTCTGCTGCGCCTCGTCGACCAGCGTCATCACGCCCTTGTCGACCCCCAGCTCCCGCAATGCCTGCGCGTCCACTTTATATTCGATATCGACCAGTGCATTGCCGAGACCGTACACGTGATACTGTTTCATTTACTTCCCTTAAACTAATTTCTGATGCCCGTGCCGCGCTTCAACAGATACAGGCACAACAGGAACATAACAACGGTAAAACCGATGATGATCGTGTACGCCATGCCGATCGACATATCGGTCAGCCCGAGAATGCCGTAGCGGAAACCGTTCACCATATAAAGGATGGGGTTGACGAAGGAAACGCCGCGCCAGAAATCGGGCAGCATGTCGATCGAATAGAAGATGCCGCCGAGGTAGGTCAACGGCGTCAGTACGAAGGTCGGGATGATATTGATATCGTCAAAACTGTTGGCGAAGATGGCGTTCACAAGCCCGGCAAAAGCGAACAGCATGGACGTCAGCAGACAGACGCTGACCATCACGCCCCAGTGCGCCACCGGCAGGTGGACGAAGCACAGCGCGACCAGCGTCACCACGGTGCCGACGCACAGTCCGCGCGCAACACCGCCGGCGGCATAGCCGAGCACGATGATGTAATCGGGCATCGGCGACACCAGCATCTCATCGAGATTGCGCTGGAACTTGGAGCCATAAAAGGAAGCCACCACGTTGGCATAGGAACTGGTGATGATCGACATCATAACCAGTCCCGGCACGATGTACTGGATATAAGGAACGCCGTGAACAACGCCGATGCGCGGCCCGATCAGCTTGCCGAAGATCAGGAAATACAGCGTGGTCGTGACCGCGGGCGGAACGATGGTCTGCGTCCAGATGCGCGTGAAACGCGTGATTTCACGCCGCACGATGGTGCCGAAGGCTATATATTGATGTTGCAGATCCATCGCTTCAACCCGGGTTCTTCTTGCCGTTGGAAACCATTTTGATGAACAGTTCTTCCAGCCGGTTCGACTTGTTGCGCATGCTGACCACCTGTATGCCCTGCGCGGTGAGCGACTCGAAGACCGCGTTGATCGCTTTTTCCTTGGAGATATCGATTTCCAGAGTGGTGGAATCGACCAGCCGTACGACATAACCCGGCAGCGCCGGCGCGGCTGCGAGCGGTTCCTTCAGGTCGAAAACGAAGGTTTCGATGTGCAGCTTGTTCAGCAGCGCACGCACCGTGGTGTTCTCGACCAGCTCTCCGTGGTCGATGATGACGATATTGCGGCACAGGCTCTCCGCCTCTTCCAGGTAATGCGTAGTCAGGATAATGGTGGTTCCGCTGCGATTGATCTCGCGCATGAAATCCCACATGCCGCGGCGCATCTCGATATCCACGCCCGCCGTGGGCTCGTCCAGGATCAGCAGTTTCGGATCATGCACCAGCGCCCGCGCGATCAGCAGCCGCCGCTTCATGCCGCCGGACAGGAAACGCGCGGGCTGGTTGCGCTTCTCCCACAGGTCCAGCGCCTTCAGATAGTATTCGGCGCGCTCGCAGGCCCGGCTGCGCGGAATGCCGTAATAGCCGGCCTGGTTCATTACGATATTGATCGGCTTTTCGAAAATGTTGAAATTGAATTCCTGGGGCACCACGCCGATGTACTGCTTGGCGCGGCTGAAATGGTGGTCGATATCGTGGTCAAACACCCGCACCTTACCGGCGGTTTTGCGCACCAGGGAGGTGACGATGCCGATCGTGGTCGACTTGCCGGCCCCGTTAGGGCCGAGCAGGGCGAAAAAATCCCCTTCGCGCACCTCGAAGCTGACGCCCTTCAACGCCTGCACGCCGCTGCGGTAGGTCTTGCTCAGGTTTTCGATCTGAAGGGCCGCCGCCATCTAACCCGCTCCCGGAAGAATGCGCCGCATTATACACGCCGTGCCTGCGGGAACCTATTTACGTATTTTTATCTAAAGGAGTTCTGAACAAGCGCGGAACCTGCGATTGACACGAGGCCCTGAAAGCTTGTTTAAAAAGTCCGCCGGGCCGCCTTTATAAGGCCCATGGGCGGGATCAGGGTTCCCGGCGCATAAATAATCCTTAAAATACGCGATTCTTTAATCAATAAACACAAATGAAGAACGAGCGCCTATGCTGCAACAACAACTGCAAAGTCTGAAAGAGTACATCGGCCGTAATGTGATCGGGCAAGAGGCACTGGTTGACCGCCTGTTGATCGCCCTGCTGGCGGACGGTCACCTGCTGGTGGAGGGAGCGCCCGGACTGGCAAAGACGCGCGCCATCAAGATCCTGTGCCAGGGTATAGAGGGCGATTTCCACCGTATCCAGTTCACACCCGACCTTCTCCCCGCGGACCTGACCGGCACCGAAATCTACCGCCCGCAGCAGGGCAGCTTCCATTTCCAGCAGGGTCCCCTGTTCCATAACCTGGTACTGGCGGATGAAATCAACCGCGCGCCGGCCAAAGTGCAATCCGCCCTGCTCGAAGCCATGGCCGAGCGCCAGATCACCGTCGGCCGTGAAACCTACCCGCTGCCGCAACTGTTCCTGGTGATGGCGACCCAGAACCCGATCGAGCAGGAAGGCACCTACCCCCTGCCCGAAGCCCAGCTTGACCGGTTCCTGATGCACGTCCGGATCGGCTACCCCGATCCTGCCGCCGAGCAACGTATCCTGCAACTGGTGCGGCGCGAGACCGCGCACCCCGAACAGAAGGACGCCATCACTCCCATAGGCCAGCAGGACCTGTTCGCCGCCCGCGGGCAGGCGCTGGAATTGCACATGGCCGCCAACCTCGAGCAATACCTGCTGCAACTGGTGCTGGCCACGCGCACGCCGGCGGCCTACGGCGAGGACCTGGCGCAATGGATACAGTACGGGGCCAGCCCGCGCGCCACTATCGCGCTCGACCGCTGCGCCCGCGTTCATGCCTGGCTCGCGGGGCGCGATTACGTGACTCCGGACGATATCCAGGCCATGGCCTACGACGTATTGCGGCATCGCATACTGCTGAACTACGAGGCGCAGGCAGAAGGCGTCACCCCCGACCACATTATCGAACAACTGCTGGCGCGTATCGCCGTACCTTGATCGACATGCCGGCCGGTCCCGCCATGCAGACGGATTCCCGCACCGCAACCGCGCCGCGACGGCGGGACGCGGCCACGGTCAGCCTGGAAGACCTGCTGCAACTGGCGCGCCCGGCCGAGGCTCTGCCGTTAAAGGCAGGCAGTATCCGCGCGCTGCAGGGAGGGACCTATACGGCTCCCTTCAAGGGTCGCGGCATGGAGTTCGACGAAACGCGCCCCTACCAGCCCGGCGACGATATCCGCAACCTCGACTGGAAAGTCACGGCCCGCACCGGCAAGACCCACACCAAGCTGTTCCGTGAGGAACGCGAAAGACCGGTGCTGCTGTGGCTGGATCTGCGCCAGCCGATGTTCTTCGCCACCCACGGCGCCTTCAAATCCGTCATCGCGTCCGAGGCGGCCGCCCTCCTCGCCTGGAGCGCCGTGGCGCACCGCGACCGCGTCGGCGGCCTGATTTTCTCCGAGCAGTCGCATCGCGAGCTCCGGCCCCAAAGCGGCAAAACCGCCGCCCTGAAATTCCTGAAAACGCTGTGCCTGCACCCGCAGTGGCGGCAGCCCCCGGTGCCGCCGCAGATATCTTTCCAGGATTCGGCGCGGTCGGCGCTGCTGCGCCTGCACAATGTGGCGCGCCCGGGCAGCCTGATTTTCCTGTTAAGCGACTTCCGCGGCTTTACCCCGGAACTGGAAACGCATGTCGCCTCCATCGCGCGCCATAACGACCTCGTGTTGGTGCACGTCGCCGATCGGCTCGAGTACGAGCTGCCGCCGGCGGGGCGCTATACGCTGCGCGGCGACGCGCGCGAGATCCGAATCGATACGGGCGACGCGCGTGCGCGTGAAGCGCACCGGCAACGCTTCGAGTCGCACCGCGCATACCTGCAGGCGCTGTGCCTGCGCTACCGCATGTTCTATCTGCAGTGCGGAACCGGCGACAATCCGGTGCGCGTCCTGCAGAACGGGCTGGGGTTGAAACGCCGATGAACGCGCAACCGCTCCCGCTGCGCGATATCCATCTGCCGGATGGAGTTTCCTGGTGGCCACCGGCGCCGGGATGGTGGTTGTTGCTGGCGCTCCTGCTCGGCGCCGCCATTGCCCTGTGGTACTGGCGACGTCGCGGCTCGGTGCGGTGGAGCCTGTACCGCCAGGCGCTGCAGGAACTGGAACGCATCGAGAACGGTTTCGGACAAAAAGACAACGAACGACTGGTGCTGGAAAACCTGTCGGTGCTGTTGCGCCGGGTCGCGGTCAGCCGCCATCCGCGTACGCAGGTTGCCTCGCTCACGGGCCCGCGCTGGCTTGAGTTCCTCGACAGCGTAAGCGGCGGCACCGGGTTCAGCGGTGGACCGGGGCGCATACTCGCCGACGCTCCCTACAATCCGGCGCTGCGCACGGACAATATTCCGGACCTGATCGATCTGTGCCGCCGCTGGCTCGAAGCCGAATTCAAGCGCAAACCCGCGGCGGCCCCTGTCAAGAGTAAGACGGCATGATCGACTTCGAGTGGCCCTGGATGTTCGCACTGATACCGTTGCCGCTGCTGCTGCGACCCCTGTTGCCGCCCGCGACGGAACACCGCCAGGCGGCGCTGCGCACGCCTTTCCTGCAGGACTTCACCGAAAGCGCGGGCTCCGGGCCCGCCGCCGTCGGCTCGCGCGCGCTGTTCCTGGGTGCGCTGCTTGCCTGGATGTTCCTCATCACCGCCGCCGCGCGCCCGCAATGGTTCGGCGAGCCGGTGCAGCTGCCGGTGAGCGGTCGCGACCTGATGCTGGCGGTGGATTTGTCGCAAAGCATGCAGGAAGAGGACTTCGTGCTCGGCAACCGCGCGATCGATCGTCTGACCGCGGTCAAACGCGTGGCCGGCGAGTTCATCGATCGCCGCGAAGGCGACCGCATCGGCCTGATCCTGTTCGGCGACCACGCCTATGTACAGGCGCCGCTGACCTTTGATCGGCCCACCGTGAACAGTCTGTTGCAGGAGGCTTTCCTCGGCCTCGCCGGAGAACGCACGGCCATTGGCGATGCGGTCGGTCTTGCGATCAAGCGGCTGCAGGACAATCCGCAGCAGCGGCGCGTTCTGATCCTGATGACGGACGGCGCCAATACGGCCGGCGAACTGGAACCTCTCAAAGCCGCCGAACTGGCGCAGCGCGCGGGATTGAAGATCTACACCATCGGCATCGGCGCCGACGCGGTGCAGCGCCGCTCCTTCTTCGGCAGCATCACGATCAATCCCTCGCGGGATATGGATGAAAAGACGCTGACCGCGATCGCCGACGCGACCGGCGGGCGTTATTTCCGCGCCCATGATACGTCTGAACTGGCGCAGATCTACGGCGAACTGGACAAGCTGGAACCGGTGGAAGTCGAACGCCAGAGCTTTCGCCCGACACGCGCGCTCTTTTACTGGCCGCTGACCCTGGCCTTCCTGCTGTCACTGCTGCTGTTCGGCGGCCATGCACGGAGGGCGGCATGATGTCCGAGTTTCACTTCATAAGGCCGCTCTGGCTGCTGGCGCTGCTGCCCTGCGGCGCGCTGCTGGCCTGGTATTACCTGCGCAGGCGCCACCAGGGACTGTGGACCGGTTATGTCGAGCCGCAGCTCTGGCCGCACGTGCTGGCGGGCTTCGACGAAACGCGCCGCCTGCGTCCGCTGCTGCTGACCGCGTTCGCCGCGACACTGTGCGTGCTGGCTCTGGCGGGGCCCGCCTGGCAGCGCCAGCCGCAACCGGTGTTCAGAAACCAGTCGGCCCTGGTTATCGTGCTGGATCTGTCGAGCTCGATGGACAGCCAGGATATCAAACCGTCGCGCCTGCAGCGCGCGCGGCAGAAACTGCTGGATGTACTGGAGCGGCGCCGCGAAGGACAGACCGCGCTCGTGGTCTACGCCGGCGCGGCCTTCGCGGTGACCCCGCTGACCGACGACGTCAATACTATCCGCGGCCAGGTCGCCGACCTGGAAACCCGGCTTATGCCGGCGCAAGGCGAGCGCGCCGACCTCGCGGTGGAAAAAACGCTGGAACTGCTGGCGCAGGGCGGCGTACAACGCGGACATGTGCTCATCATTACGGATCACATCGACACGGACCGGTTCGAGTCCGCGCGCGACCGGCTGCTCGGCGCGGGTCACGGGCTGAGCATACTCGGCGTCGGCACGCCCGAAGGCGCGCCCGTTCCGTTGCCGAACGGGGGTTTCCTCAAGGACTCGAACGGGGCCATCGTCGTTCCCAAGCTGAACGAATCCGGATTGCGCTCGCTCGCGCCTTACCGCCGCATCACCGTGGACGATAAGGATATCGATTACCTGCTTCCCGACTCCAACCCGGAGCTGCTGGCCGACCAGGGTGAGGAGACTGGACTCAAAACCGACACTTGGCGCGATGAAGGTCCCTGGCTGCTGCTGCCGCTGTTACTGCTGTCGGTACTGGCGTTCCGGCGCGGCCTCCTGCTGTGGTCCTGTCTCCCCCTGTATTTATTGACTCTTCCCTGGGCCCAGCCCGCGCATGCCTTCAGCTGGCGGGATCTATGGCTGAACGACAATCAGCAGGCCAAGCGCGCTTTCGACGCACAGCAATACGAAAACGCGCAGCAGCGATTCGAGGACCCGGAGTGGCGCGCCGCCAGCGCCTACCGGCGCGGCGATTACGAACAGGCGGCGCAGGCGCTCGCTGCAACCAGGACGGCTGACGGCCTCTATAACCGCGGCAACGCCCTCGCCCAACTGGGCAAAGTCGAGGCTGCCATCGCCAGCTACAATGCCGCATTGGAACAGAATCCCCAGCACGAAGACGCGCGCCACAACCGCGATCTGTTGCTGCAACAGCAGAAGCAGCAACCACAGAACCAGAATGGCCAGTCCGGGCAACAGCAGAACCCGCAGCAGGATCAACAGGCACAGCAGAACCCGCGGCAAAACCAGCCGGGGCAAACGGGCCAGCAGCAGGACCAGCAGTCCCAACAGGGTCAACAACCGGAACAGTCGCAGCAACAGGCGGGGCAGTCGCAATCCCCCGCCGGGGACCAGCAACAGCCTCCACAGCAGGAAAAGAAATCCGGATCAGAGCAACAGCAATCCGCGCAGCAGGGAAAGGAGCAGCAGCAGAAACAACAGGCCGCCGATTCCGGAGAGCGCGATCAGCAACAGGCGCAACAGCAGCAGGAGCAGGCGCAAGCCGCGGCGGAAGCCGGGGAAAAGGACCCGGAACGACAGAATATGGAACAATGGCTGCGTCGCGTGCCGGATGACCCGGGCGGCCTCCTGCGACGCAAGTTCCTCTATCAGTACCGTAGGCAGCAACAGGAACAACAACAGTAAAGATTCGGAGCGGAAAATGTTAAAGGAGACCCTGCGTTCAATCACCCTGATGTTAGCCGCATTGATGATGGCTGTCTGCGCAAGCGCGGCGCCGGCCGCGGAAATTACCGTGCAGACCGACCGCGGCATGATTCGCATGAACGAGGCCTTCACCCTCACCTTCAGCGCCAAAGGCCGAGTCGACGCCGACCCCGATTTCTCACCGCTGGAACAGGACTTCGAGGTTGCGGGCACGTCCCAGAACAGCAGTTTCACAATCATGAACGGCCAGGCCGAAAGCAGCAGCAACTGGGTAGTCACCGTGTTCCCGAAGCACACCGGCACCCTGACCGTGCCGCCGATCAGTTTCGGTTCGGACACGAGCCCCGAACTGCAAATCGAAGTCCAGGCTGGCGCGGATCCCGGCGTCACCGAAAACAAGGAGGTTTTCATAACCGTCGAAAGCTCGCCCGGCGATCCTTATGTGCAGGCGCAAAGCATCGTAACAGTACGGCTCTACCGTGTACCGAACATGGCCAATGAAAACCTGAGCCAGCTCGAAATCGAAGGCGGCGACGTGATCGTGCAGCCGCTGGACGACGGCAAGAACTATGCGACCAATTTGTATGGCCGCCAGTACAACGTGCATGAAAGGCGGTATGCGGTTTTCCCGCAACAGCCGGGATTGGTGCGAATCAAACCGCTGCAATACAGCGGCCTGCGCGTGGCCTCGAGAAGAAGCTTCTTCGATATGGATCCTTTCGGCTCCGCGAGGGGCGAGCCGGTGCGCATCCAGTCGGAAGCGGCGACCCTCAATGTGCGCCCTGCCGCGGCCACGCCCTGGCTGCCCGCAACCCGGCTTAAAATCGAGGAAAAATGGAGCGGCGAACCCACTGAATTCCGGGTCGGCGAGCCGTTGACCCGGCGTCTGCGCATCACCGCGACCGGCCTTACGGCCGAGCAACTGCCCGAACTCACCGGGGCGCCGGTGGACGGCTTCAAGCAGTATCCGGACCAGCCCTCGCTCGACAACCAAAAATCCGAAACCGGCATCACCGGCGTACGCGAGGAAAGCGTCGCCTTCATGCCGACCCGGCCCGGCACCTATGTGCTACCCGCCGTCGAAATCAAATGGTGGAACACCAAAACCGGTAAAGAAGAAATCGCGCGCGTACCGGAGCGCAGTGTAACCGTGCTGCCGCCGGCGGATGGAAGTTATGTGCCCGAGGTTCCCCAACAGACTGCGCCCTCGCAACAGACCGAGTCCGGACGGACGGAAAACCCGCTGGCGCCGGCGACCGGCATGCCGGCCGAAAACTCCGTCTGGTTCTGGCTCAGCCTGGCGCTGGCGCTGGGCTGGCTGCTCACCGGACTCGCCTGGTGGCTGCAAAGACGCCGTCACGGGAAACTGTCATTGAATGCCGTGGATCATGCAACAGCGGATCTTGCGCAGGCCGAGAAAATGCTGGAACAGGCCTGCCGCCAGAACCGCGCGGATGCCGTGAAGGATGCCCTGCTGGCCTGGGCCCGCGCCCGCTGGGAACATGCGCCCCAAAGCCTGGAAGCGATCGCCGCGCGCAGCGGCGATTCCGAAGCACTCCGAACCCAGTTGCGCACGCTGAACGCACGCCTGTACGCACCGGGCGCCTCCGCCGCGGACTGGGACGGCACGGCGTTATGGCAGGCTTTCAACGCGTATCGAAACTCGGTTGATGACGGAAGCAAAGGGAGAAAGACGCCCTCCCTGCCGCCACTGCACAAAATTTAAGAAAATTATCTCTCGCACGTCGCCAAGGATGGCGACGGTAGAGCCGCGTCGGGAACGAAGGCCGAGAGTTCGCAAAGACACCGTGATTGGTACGCGGAGCCGGCAGAGCACGCCATCAATGCCCGCGGACCGGAGAGGAATAAATCAAAGAACTGACGGTGTTTTGTTCACGGCGGTCAAGCTTCGCGCGCTCAGCAGGCTTGGCGGCCTTTAGCCTGGCGAGCTTTGCGAGAGGCGGATTTTTCCCGGCGCTCCCTGCGATCAATGAGACACAAAATTTAAGAAAATTATCTCTCGCAGGGTACGCAGAGACGCTTCAGGCAAGACTGTGCGCAGAGCAGGCAAAGTTGCGTTCTTACGCGCGTTCTCCGAACACGCGCCCGCAGACGCATTACGAGTCTCAGCGGGCATTCTCTTATTCTTTGATTACCCAGCGGCCCCGGCGAGCTCTGCGAGAGGCTCTTTTTCGCGCACTTTGCGAGAAATCTTCAGGCGATATCGTCCGGGATAAGGTCGTTCTCGATGCGGGCGATCATGTCTTTCAGCAACAGCTTCTTTTTCTTCAGGCGCTTCATCTGCAGCTGATCCACCGTGGGATCCTGGGACAAGCGTTTGATGACATCGTCCAGATCGCGGTGCTCGATGCGCATCTGCAGCAATTTCAATCTGATTTCCGCTTCCGGGTTGGCCATCCGCTCAAATCCATCCCTCTCGGGGAACCGCTCGAACCAGCCGCAAGTATAGCGCCTCCGCAGCGGTGCGGCGCGGCTTTGAAGGTTTTATTAACGGGGCGGATAAATAGTCCGACGCCGGATTTGCGGATTGCGCAATGCGCAGCCTGAGACCGGTACCCATGCGGGCTTCAATAGAAACTATAAGAAAGCCCGAACCCGAGACGGGGAGTGGGATTGTAGTCATCGAGCTTTTTGCCCAGCTTCAGCTTCTGCTTGAAAAGCCATTCATCCAGCCAGGTCTGTACCGCGGGGGGGAGGTTGTCCACGGTATCGCCCCCCAGGGACAGTTGAATATCGGGTTCGGACTGATACAACACGCCCAGATCGATGCTGTAACGCAGGTGACTGTACCTGGAAAAAGGATTGCTCCAGCCGAAGCCGAAATAGGGGGCGGTGTCTTCGTATTTCACGTGCGCATGACCGTAGAGATCCTCCGCGTTAAATTCGATTCGCTTTCTGATTCGGATCACCCTCGGCGCGTCCTCAGGCACCATAGACTGCACATCCTCCGTGGCAACATGCACTCCTTTCTCCTGCAGTTCCTCGGCAAGGTTCGCCGCCATCTGTTGCGGATTGATGCGCAGTGTATATTTGAATACTTCGTCGACTTCGGGAGCAATCCTGTAATCGAAGGATTGTCTGTATGAAAACAATCCGCCTGAAATACGGAAACGGCCGCCCATAGGGTGCCAGTCGAGGAGCAACGAAGCACTGTGCGTATCGCTGGTAATATTGTGCACTATCCACTGCTCATCCCTGAATCGGAAACCGGCCTGGTCGTTGCCGCTTATGCGGTAATTGAAATAATGCCCCAGCGAGTCGCGAAGCTCCCAGGAGAGCTTGCCGCTGGGAATGCCGGCGGCGGCGTCAGGAGCGCTGATGGTCAGGTATTCGGCCTCAAGCGCAGCAGCAGCCCCGCCGCCGTAAAGCAGCATGAGAAAACCGATGATGACGCTGACCAGCTTCATTTCCTTGCGCTCGAACCTCTTCATTTGCAATATCCATATAAAAACTGTAGCTGGAGTAAAGCGATTGGACTGGCAAAAAAAGAATTTACTGCGCCTTGACAAAGTGAACTTCAAAAGCATGAAGCAATCGTCACTTTCCCCGGCTTTATATTCCAACAATCTATCCAACATATTCCTTATTAATCGGCGGCATAAACAGGTATGATTCCGTGCCATGCATTCATTGATCGATATCGGGGCGAATCTTACGCATGAATCCTTCCAACCCGATCTGGAACAGGTTCTGGAGCGCGCCTCGACGCAGGGAATCGGCCCCATCGTTGTAACGGGCGCCTCGGCTTCTGGTAATGTCGCGGCATTAAATCTGACGCGAAGATTTTCTGGACTCTATTGCACCGCCGGCGTTCATCCGCATGAGGCTTCACACTATACGGAGGCCTACGGCTCCGAGTTGCGTTTACTCGGCAGTGCGCCTGAAATCGTGGCGATGGGAGAATGCGGGCTCGACTTCTATCGCGATCTCTCGCCGCGGCAGGTACAGGAGCGCTGTTTCTCCGCCCAACTGGAAATCGCCTGCGAAATCGGCAAGCCGGTGTTCCTGCATGAGCGGGACGCGCATGACCGCTTCGTCGCGATACTCGGGCCTTTTCTGAAGATGCTGCCCAAAGTCGTGGTCCACTGCTTCACTGGCACGCGATCGCAGCTGGAAACCTATCTGCAGCTTGGATGCTACATCGGCATAACAGGGTGGATCTGCGACGAACGGCGCGGGCACGGGCTCAAGGATTTTATAGGGCTGGTCCCGCCGGACCGTTTGATGGTGGAATCGGATGCGCCTTATCTGCTGCCGCGCACCATCAAACCCCCGCCGAAAAGCCGCCGCAACGAACCCTGTTACCTGCCCTATGTCGTGGAGGCGATCGCCGATGCCGTCGGCAAAACCTGCGAACAGGTCGCCGCCGAAACCACCGCCACGGCTAAGGAATTCTTTAATTTAAAATAAGATCTCTCGCAAAGCTCGCGAAGAAAATGTGCCTCTCGCAGAGTTCGCCGAGAACACTGCATCACAAGCTCGCAAAGCAAGCTGGGAACGCGGAGTTAGCCCGCTGGTACAGTCTGCGGGCATCGATGGCGCTCTCTGCAAGCTCTGCGCATCAACATGCAGCACCTTTGCGAGCCCTGCGAGAAATAGTTTTAACCGGCGTTCTCTGCGAAAGATTATTCCGAATATTTAAGGCGGTTCAGAACGAGGCGATGCAGCTGTGGAGTGGAAGCGGCGAGGACGCTCTTGCTGTTGATATCGAGTTCGCGCCCGGCGAGATCGGTGAACACTCCGCCCGCCTCGCGCACGATGACGGCCAGCGCCGCCATGTCGAGGATGCTGAGGCCCGTTTCGATCACGCAATCCAGCTTGCCCGCCGCCAGCAGGTGATAGTGCAGAAAATCTCCGTAACCGCGAAAGCGGTTGATGGAATCAATCAAATCCCCCAGTGCCGGCCAGCTCGGCGATGCCGCGAGCGCCGTGACATTGCCGACTGAAAGTGTGGCCTCTTCCAGGGCGGTAACCGTACTGACTTTAAGGGATGCGCCGTTCAGCCAGGCGCCCTCGCCGACCGCCGCATAGGCCAGTTCATTGAACATGAAAGCGTTGGATACACCCGCAATCAGTCGTCCCCGGTGCATCAGGGCGATCTGCGTCGAAAAGAACGGCGTGCCGCGGATAAAGCTCTTGGTACCGTCGATTGGATCGATCAACCAGACGTATTCGGCCTGCGCATTGCGACGGCCGGTTTCCTCGCCATAGAACCCGTGTCCGGGGAAGGCCCGCGCCAGCACGTCGATGATCGCGCGTTCAGATTCTATATCGGCGATGGTGACCGGGCTTGAGTCCTGTTTGAGCGCAACTTCGACGCCTCGTGCGTAATGCCGGCGGATCACCGCCTCGGCCGCTCGCGCGGCCTCGATAGCGGCCTGCAGGAAAGGATTCGTCAATAATATTTGAAAACCGGGCACCGGCTTATTTATACAAAGAGTCCGGCCAGGGTCAGCAGCGCGATCACCGCCACCCACACGATCAGCGAGCGTATGATCAGTACGCGCGCGACACGCAGCCACTGCAGATCATACTCCTCCTGGTTGTCCGGATGGACCACGCTGTCGTCCACTTCGTGCCGCATGGCGGCGCTACCGGTCAGGATCACGAACATGCGGTTGCGCAGGCTCAGATCCACCGCTCCTGCGATGAAGCTCTTGCGCCATCCGCGGGCGGCGTCGTCGTAACTTCCCGTCATGAAAAAAGTCAGCGCCAGCAGGCGGGATGGCGCCCAGTCCAGGATACCGTGCAGAACCATGGCAGGCTCCGAGGCAGTGCCGCCCGCGTGATAATTTTCCTCAGCAAGGAAAACCGCCATGCGATAAAGCAAGGCCCCGGCCGGACCGAGCAGCAGGAACCAGAACAAAACGCCGAACAGCCTCTTCTCGGCCTCGTAGAAAACGGCGCGGGTCACCTGAGCCGACAGATGGTGGATATTGGTGGAGAGGGGCTCCAGCAGAATCTTCTTCGCGATCAGCTGTGCCTGGCGCACATCCTTTTCCTCGCAGGCGCGAAGGTATTGGTTGACCAGTTCGTCGAAGGACTCGGGACCGAGGCAGTAGGTCAGCACGGCGATGCCCAGCAGCAGTTCCAGCAGTCCGAAAGCGCGGTCGTTGACCAGGGCCTGCAACAGCAGCATTCCGAGGACCACGGGAACGAGCAAGGCGATTAGTCCGCGCCAGCCCGTAGTCCAGTCCGCGGGCAACCGTTGATATAAGGCCTGACGGAAGGAGTCCAGCCAGTGGAGCTGCCGCAGCTCCTGCCAGCGCGCCACCACGAATTCCAGGATCAGGCTAATTACGATTACGATAAGCGCCATTGCAGTCCTTCAATCATCAGATACGTGTTGCATGACAAGGTTTAAACACTGCCGAAAATAGGCCCAGTCGAAAGCCGGGCCTGGATCGGTCTTGCGCCCCGGCGCGATATCGGAATGGCCGACAATGTCTTGCGCGCTCAGGGAATCGTAGGTCCGCAGCAGGCAGGCCACCACTTCGGTCAGCCGCCGGTACTGCGCCTCGGCATAGGGTAACTCATCCGTCCCCTCCAGCTCTATACCGATCGAAAAATCGTTGCAGTTCTCCCGGCCTCTGTAGGAGGACACCCCCGCGTGCCAGGCGCGGCGCGAAAAGGGCACGTACTGGACGATCTCACCGCCGCGACCGATCAACAGGTGGGATGAGACCTGCAAACCTTCGATCTGGCTGAAGTACGGATGGAGTGAACAGTCCAGGCAATTGGTGAAAAACCGGTCGATGGCCGTACCGCCGAACTCCCCCGGCGGCAGGCTGATACCGTGGATAACAATGAGCTCGGGAACCGCTCCGGACGGACGCTCGTTGAAGTTCGGCGACGGCACCTGCCGCGCCTCTTCCAATAATCCCGTTTCTGCATCGATCTTCATGCGGACATCGCCAGTTTCGCGTAACGGCGATTTTAAGCCATGCCCGCACGAATAGCCATTTTGAGGCGCTGCGCGGAGCCCTGCATGGAAATGGCGTCGATCCTGACCGTTTTGTGAATATGTCAAGGGTGTTTATTTTGATCGTGCTGGTACAATGCGCCTCGCATGACCAAGCCCAACCCGCAACAACGCCGCGCCATCACCTGCAGCGACCGTCATCTGCTGGTACTCGCGGGAGCCGGCAGCGGCAAAACGCGGGTGATCACCGAAAAGATCGCGCACCTGCTGCAAAAAGGCGCCGCCCCCGACAGCATCGTCGCCGTCACCTTTACCAACAAGGCCGCCAACGAGATGCGCGGCCGCGTGGCGGCGCTGGTATCCCGCGAACAGGCCGCCGCCCTGCAGATCTCGACCTTCCACACGCTGGGCCTCAACCTGCTGCGCAAGGAATGCCGCCATCTCGGCTACCGGCCGGGCATGACGATCCTCGGTCCGGACGACGTGCAGACGGTGCTGCAACAGATCCTGCAGCGCGACTCTCAGGGTTATGACGGCGACGAAAAAAATCTCGCCTGGCGGATATCGCAATTTAAAAACGCGATGACCGTATCGAGCGATACGGCCGACGCGCAGGCCATGGCCACTCTCTACCAGGCCTACCAGCAGCAGATCAAGGCCTACAACGCGGTGGACTTCGACGACCTGATCCTGCAGCCCATGCTGCTGCTGCAGAACAACGCCGAAGTGCGCGCGCGCTGGCAGGATCGGATCCGCTACCTGCTGGTGGACGAATACCAGGACACCAATGGCACGCAATATGAATTCGTCAGACTGCTGCTCGGCGCCGAAGCGAAGCTCACGGCGGTGGGCGACGACGACCAGTCGATCTATGCCTGGCGCGGCGCGCAACCGGAGAACATGCAGCGCCTGATCGAGGATCTGCCGGGCCTTGAAGTCATCAAGCTCGAACAGAACTACCGCAGCACCGGCTGCATCCTCAAATGCGCCAACCAGCTGATCGGCAACAACCCGCATCATTTCGAGAAGAAACTCTGGAGCGGCCTCGGCTACGGCGATCCGGTCAAGGTGCTGAGCTGCGACAGCGCGGAGGACGAGGCCGAGCGCGTGGTCAACGAGATCATCCATCTCAAATTCCAGCAGAGCATGCGCAACCGCGACTTCGCGATCCTCTACCGCGGCAACCACCAGTCGCGGCCCTTTGAAAGCATGCTGCGCCTGCACAGCATTCCTTATAAGGTAAGCGGCGGCACCGCCTTCTTTGATCGCGCCGAGATCAAGGACCTGCTGGCTTACCTGCGGCTGGTCGCGAACTCCGATGACGACGCGGCGCTGCTGCGCATCATCAACGTGCCGCGGCGCGAGATCGGCGCCAGCAGCCTGGAAAAACTGGCCGAGATCGCCTCGGCGAACCAGACCAGCCTCTACCTCGCCATCGGTCTTGCGCTCGCCGACAAGAACATAGTCAACCCGATGCGCAGCCGCCTGGCTCAATTCTTCGACTGGATGCAGGAAATCAAGCGCGCGGCGGGTTCCGAGAAGGCGCCGGCCGTGCTGCGGCGCATCCTGAACGACACCGGCTACGCCGACTGGCTGCGCAACAGCGTCAAGGACAAGAATGCCGCCGACTCCCGCCTGAAGAACATCGAGGAACTGACGGAATGGGTGCAGAACCTGAGCCGCAAACAGGACGAGGGCCTGAACGTGGAGGAACTCACCGCCAAGCTCTCACTCATGGACATGCTGGAACGGCGCGAGGACTCCGACGAACTCGACGCGGTGCAGCTGATGACCCTGCACGCCGCCAAGGGCCTGGAATTTCCCTGGGTGTGCCTCGCGGGTTTCGAGGAAGGCCTGCTGCCGCATCACGGCAGCGACAGCGACGAGGGTATTCAGGAAGAACGCCGCCTCGCCTACGTCGGTATCACCCGCGCCCGGCAACAGCTGCTGATCAGTCATGCTCGCACCCGCAAGCGCCAGGGCGAAGCGGCCGGTTGTGAACCCAGCCGCTTCCTTGCCGAGCTGCCCGCCGACGATCTGCAGTGGGAGGGCCGCAATACCGGCTCCAGCGAGGAAAAGCGCGCCCGCGGCAGCGCCAACCTCAACTCACTGCGCAATCTGCTGAATAACTCCAATTGACTATGCGCCGGATAAAAGCCGCGAGCATAGAAAAAATTTATTTCAGCTTTTCCCGCGCAACCTGTAGCATTGCGCCCGGCTCCTGATACCCCCGCCAAGTAGTGGTAGTAAGTAGTGGCAGTTTGAAATGACGGACAAATACATCAATACCCAGAAGGACCTGGCCGAGCTCTGCCAGGAGCTTGCGAGCAGCCCCTGGCTCGCCATCGATACCGAATTCATCCGTGAGAAGACCTATTATCCGCAGCTTTGCTTGATCCAGATCGGTGCGCCCGGCATCCTGGCCTGCGTCGACACGCTGGCGATAAAAGACCTGGGCTGCTTCTTCGAGCTGATCGCGAACCCGAACAGCATCAAGGTCTTCCATGCCGCCGGGCAGGACCTGGAAATTTTCTATCACTTGAACGGCAGCCTGCCGCAACCGGTGTTCGACACCCAACTCGCCGCCGCCTTCCTCGGCCACGGCGAGCAGATCGGTTACGCCAACCTGGTGAAGGAACTGCTGAAAGTGCAACTGGAAAAAACCCACACCCGCACCGACTGGAGCCGGCGCCCGCTCTCGCCCGGGCAGATCGAGTACGCGCTCGACGACGTACGCTACCTGCGCGATATCTACCTGATGCTGCGGCAGGCGCTTATCGCCACGCGGCGCCTGTCCTGGGTGGAAGAGGATTCGAAATACCTTACCCAGCCCGAACGCTACCGCCCCGACCCGGACAACGCCTGGCAGCGCATCAAGGCCGTGAACAAGCTGCGCGGCGTCAAGCTCAACGTGCTGCGGCACCTCGCGGCCTGGCGCGAGCACGAGGCGATGGCCGTCAACAAGCCCAAGCGCTGGGTGCTGAGCGACGACCTGCTGTTGCAACTGGCGCAACAGACTCCGAAACAGCGCGAGGAATTCGGACAGCTGCGCGACCTGAGCGCGGGCACGGCCGAGCGTTACGCCGACACCCTGCTCGCCCTGATCGGCAAGGCGCTCCAGGAACCGAAGGAGCTCTGGCCCGAAACCGAGAACCACCGCAAACCCAGCATGCAGCAGGAAGCCACCGCCGACATGGTCAACGCCGCGCTGCGCATCAAGGCGGCCGAGCACTCCATCAGCCCGCAACTCCTCGCCACCCGCGAGCACATCCACAACCTGTTAAGCGGCGAGCGGGATATTCCCCTGCTCCAGGGCTGGCGCCTGGAACTTGCCGGGCAAACCGTATTGGATGTAATGGCCGGCAAACAACAACTGGCCTACGTCGATAACGCGCCCACCCTGATACCTAAATAAGCACGCCACGTTGCCACGACTTTTTATATTTCTTATTCGCCAAGCCGCCAAGAATCTTAATCCATCATTCTCCCTTCGGTACGAAGGGGGATGGCCGAAGGCCAGGGGGATGTGCATGGGACCTCTTCGTCCCCACCGCCCTCTACTGTTATAATCCCGCCCCATCCGCTTAATATTAACGAGCCCCTATATGTCGAAGAAAACCACGCCTCCCTCCGATCCGCTGCGTCAATATTCCGCTCCCGTCGTCGACGGGGTGGAGCGTTCGGCCAGCCGCGCGATGCTGCGGCCGATCGGCTTCAAGGACGAGGATTTCAGCAAGCCGCAGATCGGCATCGCCTCGACCTGGAGCATGGTGACGCCCTGCAATATGCACATCAACAAGCTGGCGGACGATGCCTGCGCCGGGGTCGACAAGGCTGGCGGCAAGGGCGTGGTGTTCAACACGATCACCATCTCGGACGGGATTTCGATGGGCACCGAGGGCATGAAATACAGCCTGGTGTCGCGCGAGGTGATCGCGGACTCCATCGAAACGGTCGTCGGCTGCCAGGGTTTCGACGGTTTCGTCGCCATCGGCGGCTGCGACAAGAACATGCCCGGCTGCGTCAT
>DASUFE010000070.1:0-19847 GCA_036274675.1 Gammaproteobacteria bacterium | reverse complement strand
GGGAGACAAAGGTCCCACAGGTGACAAGGGTCTGACCGGCGATATGGGTCTCCAAGGCCCTGCCGGTGATAAAGGTCCGACTGGCGACAAAGGCCCCGTCGGGGACAAGGGCGCGGTCGGCGATGCCGGTCCCCAAGGCCCTGTTGGTGATAAAGGTCCCGTCGGCGACAAAGGACCGACCGGCGATCAAGGCCTCCAAGGCTTAATAGGTCCCATGGGTCTGCAAGGCCCTGTCGGTGATAAAGGTCCCGTCGGCGACAAAGGTCCGGTGGGCGACAAAGGCCCTGTAGGCGACAAAGGGCCCACAGGCGATGCTGGCCCGGCCACGTTGTTACTGACCATGGCGCCTAACCAACAGCTGTCGGCATCCGCAGGCAACTCGACAGGCATTTCTTTCAGTTTAGAGTGCCCAACCGACAGCATGCTGACCGGATTAAATGTTCGTCTTAACGCAACTGCCACCGCGATAGGACAAGTTGAAGGGCGTTGTCAGACAGTGACCGGCACCCAGCTGTTGGTTGGCGGTTTGGCGCCACTGATGGGTTCGGTTACAACGACCGGAACCGCGGGCATCAGCACGAACAATCAGGTGCAGTTGTCCTGCCAGGCGGGCTATGTTGTTTCAGGCCTGAAAGGGCGCATCGGCAATAATGGCTCGGGCCCTATCGAGCAACTGGCATTAACCTGTGTACGCATGTTCGGCAATGCCACCGTCGATACCAGCAGTATGGGACCGGCCACAGGGACTTCAGTACCCTTCAGCAATCCCAGCTGCCTGAGCATGGGAGAGAGAGTGGCCACCGGTATAAGAGGCCATTTCACAAGCATAACGGGCGGCACCAACTTTGAAAGAGTTCAATTGAACTGCCGTTAATAACACTTATGCATTTGTACAGCAAAGCCGCTTTCAAAAGCGGCTTTGTTGTTTTTATGCTTCATCTTTATCTTTTAATCCAACAGCTCCCCATCAGCTCCAGTTGTCTGCACTAAGGCAACCTCGTACTTCGCGTCCTGTGGAATATTTATCACGCCTCTGGCAAGCGGATCGGACATAGGCGTCGCGTCCACTAATCGTTGTACTGACTTGCGAAAAGTACATCATCATTGCTGGTCTCGAAGCGCGCAGCACTCATGTAATCAAAATACCAGTAGTCGACCTGTGTCCAATCATCAGTGCCACTCAGCCCGATTCGAAGGTTATCGATTTCCTGAATAAACCAGAGTTCATCTATTGTTCTGGAGTGTCATTACCATCATAACCTGCAAGTATTATTGGCTGAATTAACGACGAGAACACCAGAAAAAGAGGAACCCAGTAGTTCCTCGATATTCAGCAAGGCATCACTTTCAGCTTCGCACGCCAATACTTACGCCGCCATCAGGGTCAAGCTGAACACCTACAACTGTTTTTGGAAATCAATTAAGGCGCTGGAAGTTAAGGGGAATAATCTGCAGGATGTTTGCATCGCATTGCGGAAAAATAGAAGCAGGAAAGAATGTATTCTACTTCCCTACTGCTCTACTTGTATGCTCGCATGCTTCTTATGCCGGCAGGAAGTCAATCGGGTAAGTAATAGTAATTGCGTCGACCTCCTTGGCGCCGAAATCGAACAGCTTGACGCGCGCGGCGATCTTGCGCTCGAGGTCGGGGTCGCCGAGGTCGCTGGACTCGACGGAGGCAGCCAGTACCTGGCCCGAAGGCGCGATCGTGAGTTTCAACACCACCTTGCCTTTCAGAGTCGGATCGTTACGGAGGGCGCGCTGGTAGATCGAATACAGCGCGCTCTTGTTGCGGTCGAACACCACCTGGATTTCCTCATCGGTGCGCGAACCGCGTATTGCATCGGCCGCCAGCGGCTTGTCGGCATCGCCGAATTCAGAGCCGCCGATAAAGCCCGTCACGCGGCTGGTGCCACGTACGCCACTGCCAAGACCCGATCCGGCGACATCGCGACTCAGGGCTGCCGTATTGATGCCGCCGCTGCCGCGTGTGACGCCGGATGTTATCAGGGATCGTTCAGTTCGCTTCGCACCGCTGTTCGGTCCCGCGGCAGTAACGCGCGCCTGCTTACCCAGCTTGGCTTCGGCGGAATTGTCCATCAGGTCGGTAAACCCGCCGCTAAATGCCAGCAGGCCGGCTCGGGACGCTTTTTCACGCGCTGCCGTGGTCTTGCTGTCGAGCCCCGGAGCTCCGGGTGTAGGTTTGGGCTTGAGCTTGGCGACATCATCCGCTTCCGGCTGCTTCTCTGCGACTTTCGGTGGCGGCGGCGGTGGTGGCGGTTTCTGCTCCTGGATCAGCTTGGCCATTCTTTCCGGAATAACGATAACTTTCGGTTTTTCAGGTATCGGCACGAAAGGCATGATCAGGCTCAGCAGCAGGAACACTAATACCGTGACTGTACGGATTCGACGATAACGGCTTTCATCCGTGGGTGATTGATTCCATGGCATGATTGCGTTACGGCGGAACACAATCACATAAGCGCGTTCGACCCCATCCGAATCGGTCCTAACCAGGGTACGCGTGCGAACCATGGGCCGCAGTTGCTCCAACTGCTGTGCCATACGACGCACTTCGGCGCGGGCGTCTGACACCGCCTGCTGCGCCGTCTCAAAGCGCTGCTTCGCCTCTTTCAATTTGGCCTTGAATTCGACTACCTGGACGTTGATACGATCGATGAAAGCGGAGTAGTGCTGGTTGACCTCATTGGCATCCTCAAGCATTGCGCCATTGAACGGGCTTTTATCGCCCAGTGCCGGTTGCTGGGCAAGATCGGCCATCTGCGCACAAATTTGCTCCAGCTTGTAAGCCGTCTGCTGTTTCACGGCCAGTTGTTCATACGCGATCCGCGCCTCGTCCTCCTCCACCTGCATGGGAGCAAGCCGGTCTTTCGCGTCCTGCAACTGGCGCTCGAGTAACTGCTCTTTTTCGGCTGAGGCGTTCTTCATCACATTGTCTCAGCAAGCATTCAGCTGACCTTGGCGTCGAGTTGCTGCACGGCGAGAGAAATTTTCTCGTAGCCTGCCGCGGTGCAACTGGCCATGACTTTCTTCAGAAATTTAAAGGGAATGCTCCTGTCGCCCATAATAACCACCTGCCGAGCGCGCTCGCTGGCGGCGCCGGTCTGGCTGATCATTTTTGCGGCCTCTTCCTGTAGACGATCCCGCACCGCGGCAATAATCGCGTCCTCGCCCGCCAGAGCTTCACTGGCAGTAACGATAATTTCGCCGTTCATCAGAATCTGATCCGGGGTTATCAGCAGCACAATGGTCTGCTCCGGTTTTTGTTCGGAAATCGAGTCCGGCAGTTTGATGATATCCGGGCTCGGCAACTCCTCGCTGCTTGACTGATTGACCAGCAGGAAGAATACCAGGATCGTGAAAATATCCATCATCGAAACCAGATTCAATGAGGGCGGCTTGTTGCGCTTGCTACGGGTCATGCGTTTGATACGGCGCAGGTTCTTCATGCTTCAACCCTCGATGATCGGCGCGTCGCCTACGGAAATCTGTGGAAACAGTTCATATTTCTGGAGCTTGCCGGCGGAGTCAGTCACTGCCGCAGAGCTGACCGCGTCCATAACCTGGACCAATATGTCGTATTCTAGGTCGGGCTCCATCAGCACCGTGGCATCGAGTTTTGAGGGGTAATTGCCCTTGATTTCCATCAGCACCTTGTTCAAGGTGGCCAGGTCGTATCCCTTCTGCTGGGCCATGCCGGATTGTTCCTGCTGCGCGGCCGCAGCCGGCTGTTCCCCTGTTGCAGCGGCCGGTACGGCTCGGGTCATCGCGGGATCGATATTCCCTATACGCGTAACGATCTGAACGCCGTCACCGATTTCAATACGGTCCTTGCGCACGATCACTTCGACGGTCAGTTTCTTGTCACCGGCTTCCGACTCCCCTACGGCAGCCGGCAAGTCGAGCTGCAGGATGCTGACGCGCGAAAATACAGCCGTCACCAGTAGAAACGGCACCAACGCCACCATCAGATTCATGAAGGCAGTGATATCGAGGTCAGGCGGTTCCTTTTGCCGCAGCTTGCGGAGCAGCTTTCTAGCCATTGGCCGCGCCCTTGGTAGTGGTGTCCTGACGCGCGAATTCGGTGATGACGTTCAGCGTCTTGACCTGGGCCATTTCCAGGCTATCCACGATCTCGGTGGTCTTGGCGGTGAGAAAGGTGTGCATCAGCAGCAAGGGTATACCGACCATCAGGCCGAAAGCGGTGGTATTCATCGCCACCGCGATGGCGCCTGACAACAAGTTGGCTTTTTCCGAGGGATTGGCGTTCGCGACCGCGGTAAAAGCCTGGATCAGGCCTACGATGGTTCCGAGCAATCCCAGCAGCGTGGCCACATTGGCCAGGATGGCAAGATAGGGCGTACGCTTTTCGAGCTGCGGAATGATCTCCATCATCCCTTCTTCCATCGCGATTTCGATATCGTCACGACGGCGCACAGATCCCTGCCGGCTCAAACCCAGGCTCAGCACCATGCCAAGTTCGGTATCCGATTTACCGGTGAATTCGCGAGCGCGGTCGAAATCCCCATCCTGCAGCACAGGCTGGAGTTCATCCCAGGTTCTGCGGTTACGTTTCATGCTGCTGCTCAGCTTGAACCAGCGTTCGATGGCAATCGCGATGCCGACAGCGAACACCAACAATATGGGATACATGAACGCACCGCCATCAAGGAAGAATTTGATGCAGTAGTAAATTGTGTCCATCATGTTTTGAATACCTCTAGGTTTTAGCCGGCGGCCCTAGCCGTACGTCGGCAAATGTGTAGCATAATAAAACAAATCAATCCATAGCCGCTTTTTCAGCCTTCGCGGGCATGCTCTTCAATCACCTGCTACTGCGGCTTGCTGGAATCATAATAGTCCAGTTCACGCCTGAATACTTCAGCATCAAGAGGCTGCATGCCCTCGTTCAGGGTGTTCGTCAGCTCGGTTTCGACCCCGACTTCCGAATTTTTCCAGGGCACGATGAACAGCGTCTTCGGCAGTTCACGGTTACCGATAATGGAAATACCGCTCATCTCCACCACGTCTTCCTTCTTCTTCGCGGCGAAAACCGGCGCAACCGCCAGCGATGCCGCCAGAATAAATGCATATTTAGGTTTCATTGTAATGCCTCCTTTGCCGGTGCCGCCGCCTCGGGTGTCGCCGCGTTTCCCGCCACCGCGGGTTCAGTGATGCCCGCGCGGCGTTTCAGGTCGGTCAGCCAGCCTTCGGTTTTTTCCGCTTGCGCTGGCGCCAACAGCTTATATTTTTCGAAAAATTCAATCGCGCATATGGGATCCTGCAAGTATATATCGCACAGTATCCCCATATTCAGATAAGACATAGTGTATTTGGAATCGAGAGCGATCGCCTGCCGGTAAGCCTTTTTCGACTCTTCGAAACGGCCGGTCCTGCGGTAAAGCAATCCGAGCTCATTATAGGCGACCGGCTCCTTGGAGTTGATCTGGATCGCACGCAACAGCGCCTTTTCCGCCTTGTCGTAATATTCCTTGCCGCCGCCCGAATTCATACATGCGATTGCGAGGTTGATCTGGGCTCCGGACAATTGATCGTTCTTGGCAATAATGCCCTCCAACACGGGCACAGCCTCCTGGTATTTCGCCGCCGCCATCAGTTCCAGGGCGCGCTTGAATTCGCTCTGCATACCAGCGCTCACGCTTGACGGGGTGCGCGCCGAAACACCATCCCGCGCGACCGGACCCCCGGCACAACCGTGCAGCAGGCCGAGCGCGCAGACTGCAAACAATACCGATTGGCGCAGGAAGGCTCCGGCACTGAGGGCTTTTTTATAAAAATCAATTAATGGAGGAAACAAATTGTTCTCCTTGTTCCTGCTTTCCATAACGCGCCGGAACCAATTCACCTAACTGTCGAATACTCTTGTCGATCCATTCATTGAACACTCCGGCGGACAGGAGCTCAATATTCTTCTCATGGACCTCTATGGCCTTTTCCTCGAAGGGATATGCCTGTTCCTCCAGAATCAGTTCGTACTGCTCCAGCTCTTCCGGGCTCAGGTTACGAGGACGCTCAGATGCCATCAGATCGCGGCTGAATTCGTAATAGATGCCCGCAATACGATAAGTAGCCGCCGCGGTCATTTCGCCCACCTCGTAATCGGCGAGATCACCATACATTTTGAGCAGATGCGCCATCTTTTCCTTTTTGACCTTGAGGGTTTTCTGGAAGGGTTCGCCCAGGCGTGCGTCGTTGAAATCCTGCAAACTCGGATCGATCAGATCGAAGGCCGCGAAAGCAGCGAGATAACGGGTGCGATCCGTGCGCTGCTTACCCGCATGGGCGTCGATATCGACAATCTCCTTGAGCAGAGCGGTGCGTGCAGGCGACTGCCCGCTCTTTTGATATAACATCACCAGTTGGTGGCGCGCTTCAAGGGCCGGTTCCACCGGCTGCGGGAAACGGCGGATGTATTCCTTCTGCACCTTGATAGCAGAGGGATAATCCCCCGTCGTGGCGTACAGCTTTGCCGCCTCGATAAGAGCCTCACGGCTCATCTCCTCATCCGAACTTTGCAGGGCTATGCGCTCGAACTCCTGGGCTGCCTCGGCGAATTTGGCGCCCTGTTGATAGACAAAGGCTAGCTTTTGCGTGACGTCGAACTGCAGTTCGCTTCGCGGGTGCTGGGCGCGGAACGCCTGCAATACGGCCGCGGATTGATCCCACTTCTCAAGTTTTATAAGGGTGGTGGCGGCGTCATATTCGGCAGTTTCGCGGATGACGGACTGCGGCGCCGCCTGGGCGATGCGCAGATAATCCTCAACCGCCGCATCCATCTCGCCCCGTTGCTGGTGTTCTTCCGCCTGCTTATAAATAGAGGCGGCCAGCTTGTCCGAGGCGGCCTGGGCACGCTCATCGCGCGGGGGTAACAAGGTCAACACCTGCTTATACGATTGCTCTGCATCGGCATAGCGTTTCAGCTCGAAGGCGGAATGGGCGACAACCACCCAGGCGGCCGTGACCAGTTCCGGCTCGGCCTTCTTGTGGCGCTGAATGAGATTCTGCGCCGCGGCAGTGGCGCGTTCGTATTCCTTGAGCTCGTACAGACTTTCGGCGGCGCTGACGAGCACGGCCGCCGCCTTCGGATGTTCCGAATAGGTGTCGGCGAATTGCAGGGAGCTGCGGATCATTTCCTTATAGATACCAGCTTTCATGTGTTCCGGCGACTGCTCCCGGTATTCACGGTAAGCCAGGACGGCCGCGTAACCGGATTCGGCGGACTTTGGATGCACGGGATAGGCATAAGCCGTGCGTTCGTATTCCACGGCTGCTTCCTGATAAGCCTTATTCTCGTACAGCAGTTCAGCCAGCAGGAAGTTATATTCCGGCGCGGTCACGTCGTCCGGGAAAGAGCTCAGCAGCGCGCGGTACCAGCGGGCGGCTTCGCGATAGGCCGCCTGTTGCGGCTCCGGTTTGCGCTCGCGCTGCGACTGCGCGTGATAGTGCTTGGCCAGATCCTGCAGATTGGTTTTGATGAAATTGACGATATCAGGGAAGCCGTTGATATCGTGATAAGTCCAGTATTGCGAATTCAAGGCGTATTTCTCGGCGAAATCGCGTTTCGAGTCGATCACGAGCTGCGGGAACTGGCCCTTGCGGAATATCTCAATGGTCCGCATGTCGTAATCCGAGGCTTTCTCATGCAAAGGATAGCTGGCCACAAAAGCCTTATAGGTGGTGGCGGCGTCCTGGTAGCGGCGCTTCTCCAGATAATGTTCCGCCAGATTGCTGTAGATGAGGTACTCGTAGTTCCGATGGCCGTTACGATCGAAGAAACTTTTAAGATACCCGGAGTCGCCCAAATAAGAGAAGCTCAGGCTGACTACGCGCAACGTGTCCTCGACGCGCTGATACTCGGTTTTATTGGCTTCGGTCCGGATGTGGTAGCCGGCCGCGGTCTTGATATCGAGCAGAACCAGGAAATCCTGCAAACCTTTTTCGTACTCGCCCTGTTTGAACAGGGACCATCCGCGTTTGAACAGCGCCTGATCGTAAAATTCGGAGCTTACCCCTTTCTTGACGACATGCGTATACGCTTCTTCAGAATCGATGTACTGTTTTCTTACGAAGAAAATCTCGCCACGGCGGAACTGCGCCTCGTCGTAATGCATCGATTGGGGATACTGCTTCACCAGATCATCCAGCACCGACTTGGCCTCTTCCTGACGCCCGCCTTCCTCATAAGCGCGCGCCAACTGGTACATAACCTGGTCATTACGCTCGTACAGCGGATATTTTTCCAGCAATTTTTTATAAAGCTTGATCGCTTCGTCCGTGCTGGGATTGACCACCGCCTCCTGCTGGTCAGCCCCCGGCGGCAATACTACGCCGGCACTGGCGGGCGTCAGTTCCGAAATCTGTGTACTGCGTTTCTCGAACGACTGCTGTGATTCGCCGCTGCCGGCGCCCAGATCGACGCCTGTACTCTGCTGCATGATATCGAACTTCGCGGGATCCATTTCCGAGGCGGGAGCATTGCCCGCCGCGCGCTGCGCGACGACCGGCTGCTTGCCGGCAGCCTTGGCCGCCGCCTGCTGCGCAGCCTTTTTCTGCTGCGCCTGTTTGACGAAATCGTAACTCCCAGAGCCCGCTTCCAGCTGCAGGTCCGCCAGGCGGCGCATCGCTTCGGCGGTGGCCTGTCCCTGCTCGTCCTTGCCTTCCTCGAGGAATTTGCGATACGAATCCATCGCCTGTTCGAAGGAGTCATCGAGTGTTGGCTCCTCGACCTTGACTTTTTTACGGTTAAGACCGCCGATCCGGTCCTTGCTGTTGGCGTTTCCGCCCGAACAGCCGGCGACGATCATGGCGAGGCATACTATGAGCACTCTGTATCGTTTCATTGCGCCGGCTCCTTCGTCACAGGCTGATCCTCAATCTGCTTTTCCTGCACGCCTTCTCGCCCACGCAACTCTTCCGTCGCCTCCTTTGCCTGCTTGGTCGTGGCGCGGTCGTAGCTCTCGGCGAGGGCGAAACGCGCCTTGACGCGATAATCCGCCAGCTTGCGGCGGCGGCGATCCAGTTCCCCGACCGCGGCTTTTTCCAGATAGGCAGCCTGCTGGAGCATGGCGGCGCGGATACCCTGCAATAAGCCGTTCAGGCGCGTGGCCATCTGCCGGAACGGCGCTTCGTATCCCTCGAAACTCTGATAGGCCTCGCGCTTCAGACGCACGATCTTCTGGTGCTCTACCCGCAGATCCCCGATTGACTGATCCAGATCTTTCAGATGAACATACGCAGCCTTCAGGCGGTTGTCATAACCGGTGTTGACCTGCCACTGCAGTACGCCTTGCAGTCTTTTTATGCGCGCCCTGGCTTTTTCCAACCCAGGCTGATCGGGCAGTCGGCCGGCGCGGTATTGCAGCTGATCCAGCTTGCGCTTGGCCGCCAGTTCGTCAAGTCCCGCGAGCCGCCAAGTATCGCGCTGACGCTGGGCCGAAGTCAGCTGTCGGGCGACTTCTTCACGCCGTATCAACACCGACTGCAGCAGGGCGTCCTGAGTCTTGAACTGGCTTTCAACGCTCGGCAGCAAAGGCTGATAGTAACGCCGCCGCATTTCAATCAGATCCTCGTAGGCCTTGATATTGGCCAGCCAGTTTTCCAGATTGAGGCGCAGACTCTCCAGGTCGCGATAATTCTTCACGGACTCCTGGAAATTGTGACCCGCCATCAGGTCCAGCAGATAGCGCGTTTCCGGCGCGTCCGGCGTCTGGCGCAAGCTTTCAAAGAAACGGGAATTGCGCTCCTTGGGATCTTTCAACAGCGCCTGCCGCAACTTGCCCTGGTGTATGCTGTCCATCGAAGAGTCAAGACGGCTGATTTCAGTGTCAAATTTGTCTACGGCTTCGCCATACAACAGCGCCGCGCGACTATAGGCCTCAAGCTGGGCATAGGCATAAGGCAAGGCCAGCAACGCTTCCTGAACGGCGGCATCGGTAGGATCGCGCTTCTGCAACTCCGTCCACGGCACCAGCGCGCGCTGATAGTTTTTCAGGGCCATATCGGCCCAGCCGGCCCACAACAGCGCCCTGTTGGAGAGTGGCCCGCGCAGGCTGACCCGTTCCAGATAGCCCCGCGCCATATCCGGCAACCCCAACTCCAGCAGATAATTGCCCAGGGTCAGATTGGCCTTGTCTCGCAGTGCAACCATGTCCCGACTGTCGCCGGCCATCGTTCCGACTTCGCTCAGCTGAGTCGAACCCTTGCTGAAATCGCCCGCCTGGATCAGCGCGACACCCAGATTGTAAGGAGCGTAACCGCGCACCCGTTCAGAGTCTGATTTCCGGATCGGGCGCAATAGCTCGACCGCATGCTCGAAATTTCCTTGGGTCATTTCGATCTGGGCCTTCAACAGGACGATTTCGTCGGCGATATTTTGCGGCGGCTCTTTCGCCAGATTCAGCGCATGCGTAGCATTGATGTAATCGCCCTCGGCATAATAGATCCGCGCCAGGCGATACGCGGCCTCACTGCGCACCGGCGGGGGCACGCCCTCCGCGTCCAGCACACGCTGGATCGCACGGCCTGCCCGCTGGTGCATGCGGTAATTCAATTCCAGGTCACCGACCGAGAACTCCGCGCTCTTCTTATAAGGATAGAGAGTATCGAGTTCGGGCTGATCCAGCTCATAATGCTGCGCCAGTTCCGTATCGAGGCGCACGATGGAATCGAAATAATCTTCCTGGTAGGCGTAATAGAGGGCTTCGCCATAATAGAGATCCGATACCGAATTATCTCCGGCCGCCGCGAACTCCCAGACACCGGCGAGAAACAGGCCCGTCGCCAACAACCTCCATCGACCGCGTGCCCGTTGCATGTTCACAGCTCCGCTCCGCGGCCCTACCAATCCCTGAACTGCACGTCGGGCTTGCCGGAACCGCCGACTATATGCATTTCGACAAACTTCGGGTCCACATCCTTCTTCACGGTGGTTGTGCCGGTCTGCTCGAAGGCATCGCTACCGCGCTTGCCGCGCAGGAGAACCGAAATATTGTGCGGGCCGGTTGCGATATTACCCGTATGCAGACGCTGCACACCGCCCTTGTTCATGGCCTCAAGCTCGCGGAACGTGTAAACGTATTTGGCAACCACCTGGTTATCAATGCTCAGCTCAGCCGAATCCAGGCGGAATTCCTGGGGAGCGTCGAGGGAAACGAACACGGAAATCTGCGTTGTGGAAGGAAACAGCAGTTTCTCTTCCAGCAATGACAGCTCGTGATTGATCTGGATCACTTCCTTTTTAAGGGTTTGCACCTGATCGTCGATGCCCTGCAATTCGGAGCCTTCGGCGGGCGCATCGGCCGCCCGTGAAAGGCCCGAGTACAAAGCAATGAAAAGGGCCAAACTCGCTATTAAACGCATGAAATCCAACCTCCACTAAGCACGTGTCAAGCATCGATAGGCCGGTGCTTGGGCGCAACATACTGTACCTGTATTTCCAAAAAATACAGCTGCTTACATCACACAATTTACAGGGGACGGAACGCCCGCCCGCATAAACGCGGGCCGCATCATCCGATGCGGCATGCAAAGGCTTATTTTAGCCGTTCGACCAGGCTGCGAGTGGAACTGCTTACCGGTCCGCCGGCCGTTCCGGATTCCAGGGCCTGCAATACTGTCTGCGCCACCTGTTTGCCGTACTCCACCCCCCACTGATCGTAGGAGTTGATATTCCAGACGGCACCCTGAACGAAAACCTTGTGTTCATAGAGAGCGATCAAGGCGCCCAGAGTTTCTGGTGTCAGTTTTTCAGTCAGCAATGCATTACTGGGCTTGTTGCCGGCGAATTCCTTATAAGGAGCCAAAAACTCCTGTCTTCCTGCGGGTAACGCGGACATTTCACGCCGTGCCTCAGCGGCGGTCTTGCCGGTCATTAGGGTTTCCATTTGTGCCACGGCGTTGGCAACCAGCATGCGCTGCTGTTGCGAATAGGGACCGTGACCCTGCCTGGCAATAATAAAATCGGACGGAATTATCTTGGTGCCCTGATGCAACAACTGGAAAAACGCATGTTGCGCATTGGTGCCCACGCCACCCCACAGGATGGGCCCGGTCTCGTAATCCACCTCCCGCCCCTCGCGATCGATCCTCTTGCCGTTGCTTTCCATATCAGTCTGCTGCAGATAATTTGGTAGCAATTCAAGTTGCTGGATATACGGCAATATCGCGAAACTTTCATAGCCGAAGAAATTGTTGTACCACACCCCCAGCAAAGCGAGGATCACCGGCATATTGGATTTAAGCGGCGCGGTACGGAAGTGCTCATCCATCGCGTGAGCCCCGCGGAGCAACTCCTCAAAACGGTCCATGCCGATACTGATGGCGATCGGAAGACCGATGGCGGACCACAACGAATAGCGGCCGCCCACCCAGTCCCACATGCTGAACTGCGCGGCCGGAGAAATACCGAACTCGGCCGCCAGCTTGTTGTTCGAGGTCACGGCAACGAAGTGCTTATCGATGCTGCCCTCCGGGCCTCCATTCTCAAGAAACCAGGCACGGGCCGCCCGCGCATTGTTCAGTGTCTCCTGAGTGGAGAATGTCTTGGAGGAAATGATGAACAACGTGGTCTCCGGCCGGCACGACTCGAGTATATGGTGGATATGATAACCGTCGACGTTGGAAACAAAATGAGTCTTCAGGCCGCGCTGCGCATAGGGCTGCAGGGCGTCACAGACCATATGCGGCCCCAGGTCGGAACCTCCGATGCCGATATTTACGATATCGGTAATCTGCTGGCCGCCGTAACCGCGCCATTTACCACCGCGTACCGCCTCCGAAAAATCACGCAGGCGCCTGCGCTCGGCGCTTACCATCGGCATCACGTCCTGTCCCCCTGCCATGACCGGTTTGCCGGAAAAATTGCGCAAGGCCGTATGCAGCACCGCCCGTTCTTCAGTGTGATTGATCTTGTCCCCGCCGAACATGCGGTCGCGCAGGCTCTCCACCCCGGCCTGGCGCGCGAGATCCAGCAGCAGCTCCAGGGTTTCATCCGTAATACGGTTCTTCGAATAGTCCAGATACCAGCCAGCTGCGGACACATTGAAACGCTGCTCCCGCCGCGGGTCCGTTTCAAACCACTGACGCATATGCTGGTCTTTAACCGACGGATAGTGCTTCAGGAGAGCCTGCCAGGCTTTCGAGTTGACGAGTGTAGACACAATAACCCCTTGTTTAAAATTAACCACGGAACGCCGAACAAACAGCGGACTCCACTTAAGGATGTCGGGAATTCTGACTGGTGATTTTTATTCTTTAACGCCGGATGTGATCACTGCACTTTCTGATTTTGCCAGGTATATTTTTCTAATCGCTGGCTCCGCGCCCTTGTGTTGAAAAATAGAATCAGGCCGCCTGCACCGGAATAGCGTTAGCCACACGGGTAATCTGGTTGCGTTCGCTCAGATAGATCAGCGTCGGCTTGTGCAGCGCCGCCTCATGCGCGCTGAGCTGCGCATAGCTGCAGATAATAATCCGGTCGCCGGGTCTCGCCTTATGGGCGGCTGCGCCGTTGACCGAGATAATTCCTGACCCGCCTTCCGCCCGGATCGCATAAGTGATCAGGCGTTCACCGTTGCTGATATTGTAAATATGAATCTGCTCATACTCCTGGATGCGGGCGGCATCCAGCAGATAGCCGTCGATCGCGCAGGAACCTTCATATTCGAGTTCCGAATGGGTGACACAGGCTCTATGCAATTTGGCTTTTAATAAAGTGATCTGCACCGTAAGGCTTCCGGAGGTAATGAAGTATTAAAAAAACTAATAGTAAAACCAATTAGCTTCAGGATTATAGCTGCTATGTGGGGAGTATTTCCAGATTATCAATGAGCCGGGTCTGGCCCAGGTAAGCGGCCGCCAGCACTACATATTCCCGGGTATCCGCGTCAGGCGAGGCCAAGTTCCAGGGATTCCGTATTTCAACGTATTGTGGCCTGAACCCCAGACTTTCCAGTTGCTGCATGGCCTGGGCCTGCATATAGCCAAAATTCCGGTCCCCTTCCACCAACCGGTCCCGGATGCCGGACAGGCACTTATAGAGTTCGGGAGCCCGCCTGCGTTCCTCGGACGAGAGGTATTGATTGCGGGAACTCATGGCCAGACCATCCTGTTCGCGCACGGTCGGGGCTCCGACGATGGAAACCGGAATGGCAAGCTCGCTCACCATGCTTTCGATCAGACGCCATTGCTGGTAATCCTTTTTGCCGAAAATCGCGCAATCGGGTTGCACGAGATTGAATAATTTGGCGACGATGGTGGCGACCCCGTCGAAATGCCCGGGCCGAAATGCGCCACAGAGGATATCGCTCAACCGTGGAACATGCACGCGTGTCACATCCTGCTGGCCCTGGGGGTATATCGCTTGCACGGAGGGAGCAAACAACAGGTCGGCACCGGCGCTTTGCAGTAGTGTGCGGTCCCGTTCGAGGGTACGAGGATAAGCCGCATAATCCTCACGAGGCCCGAACTGCAGGGGATTCACAAAGATACTGACCACCGTCCGGTCCGCCAGCTCCTGCGCACGGCCGACGAGATCAAGATGCCCCGCATGCAGATTTCCCATGGTGGGTACGAAGGCGATAGACTCTCCGGCCTGCCGCCATCGTCTCACCACTGCGCGCAAATCGGCGATCGCTTCAACTTGTTGCATATACATTAACCATCGGCCCAAAACGGCGACAGTGATATCGTTAATGCCCGGTTCGGGTTATTTTTGATACGTATGCTCGGCTGCGGGAAAGATTCCCGCCTTGACTGCCTGCACATACGACTTGACCGCTGCCTCCACGCTGCCGGACTGTTGCAGGAAATTTTTCGCGAAGCGCGGTGCGGGGCCGGCGCTGATACCCAGCACATCGTAGAGAACCAGAACCTGGCCGTCACAGGCCACGCCGGCCCCGATACCTATCACAGGTATACGGACCCGCTGCGTAATATCCGCCGCCAGCGGTGCGGGTATCGCCTCCAGCAGTAACATATCGGCACCTGCTGACTCCACCCGTTGAGCCTGTATCAGCAGTTCGGTTGCCGTCTCCTTGTCCCGCCCCTGCACCTGATAGCCGCCGGTTTTATGCACTGCCTGGGGTCGCAAGCCGAGGTGCGCGCACACGGGAATGCCTTCACGGCTGAGCGCCGCCACGATATCCGGCTGCGCCTGCGTCCACTCCAGCTTCACTGCCTGAGCTCCTGCCTCCTTTAATAATCGGGCCGCGTTCTGCAATGCGACCTCCACCGACCAGTAACTCATAAAAGGCATGTCAGCCATGAGCAAAGATTGGCGGGAAGCGCGGGCTACTGCGCGGGTATGGTAGAGCACATCCTCCATCGTAACGGGCAGGGTACTGTCATGACCCTGGATCACATTGCTCAGCGAATCCCCGACCAATATCACGTCCACGCCCGCAGCTTCCAGGATGGCTGCAAAACTCGCGTCATAGGCGGTCAGCATGACGATTTTCTCGCCACGCTCCTTCATGGCCTGCAAGCTGCGTACTGTGACTCTGGATTGTTTGCTCGTTATGCTCATTTAAACCGCCTGAAACGGAACCGGTTAGACCGATCGGACCGATGAAATTTCCCGCTGCTCAATCCTACTCCCGCAAAATAGAGCCTCGTGGATTATTTAACCGCCAAACGCCTTCTCCCGGCACCGCTGATCTCGCAGATCATTCCATTGCGAACCGACTACTCCAGCGCGATAGACGCCGGATTAAAATAATGCCGTCCGCTGCGGACTTTATGCACCTGATCGAGAAGCTGCCGGTAGTCGGCGCCGTTTTCAACGAAATTAATATCCGCGGCGTTCACAATCAGCAGCGGAGAGGCGGCATAGTCGTAAAAAAACCGGGTATAGGCGTCGACCAGTCTCTGCAAATAAGAAGCTTCTATTAACTGCTCGTAAGCTATGCCACGCTTGCCGATACGGTCCAGCAACACTTCCACGGGAGCCTGCAGATAAATGACCAGGTCGGGCCGGGGCGCATCCAGCGTCAGATGCGAATAAATCTGGTCGTACAGCCTCAGTTCATCGCTGCTGAGCGTCAGCTCGGCGAAAAGACGGTCTTTTTCCATCAAAAAATCGGCGACCTGCACAGGCCGGAACATATCGCCCTGCCGCATCTCGGAAAGCTGCTGCGCCCGCTGCAGCAGGAAAAACAACTGGGTCGCCAGTGCCGCATGCCTGGGTTTGCGATAAAACTGCTCGAGAAAGGGATTGGCATCGGCCGTTTCCAGCAGTAATTCGGTGCCGAAGGATTCGGCCAGGCGCTTCGCAAGGCTTGTCTTGCCAACGCCGATAGGACCTTCAACCACTATAAATCCGGGGATTGCTTGCGACATTCAGAACCTGTGGGAAGCGCGCGCCAAGGCCATCCGTAGACCCATCCGCGGCATTGCTGATATTTTGAGAATGGTCCTGATCATGACTCGATTCTTTGTATGGTTTCAGCCTGACAACGATCTTTCAATAAAGCCACCGCACCGTGGCCTGGCACCTCAAGGTCGGGTGCAATCTCGTGCAAAGGATACAGTACGAAAGCTCTTTTAGGCAGCCCCGGATGGGGCACTGTCAAGGCGGGTCCGTCCAGTTGCGCATCGCCGTATACCAGAAGATCCAGATCCAAGGTGCGTGCCGCCCAACGCAAACCGCGATGGCGGCCATGACTTCTTTCAATCAGCAACATCTGATCCAGCAATGCTCCAGCCGCCAATTCCGTTTCCACAGCCACGACCGCATTTATGTAATCGGGTTGCGGCCGCGGATTTTCCGCGCTCAACAGGGCCGGGCTGCGGTAGAGCGAAGATTGCTTCATGACGCGCGTGCGTGCTATCGACCCCAGTTCAGTCATTGCAGTCCGTACTTGGCCGATCGGGTTGTCAAGATTGCTGCCCAGACCAATGTAGGCGGCCACAGGGATTTTATGCGGATGGTTTTTCATGGCGCACACCCGAACGCCGTCGCTTGCGCGGCCGGCGCCGCCGCGGACCCGGATGACGGGAGGAAGCGACATTCAGCATATGCTGACGTTCCTCGGGATTTTTCTGCTGTATCTCGGTCCACCAGTCGGCGTAGTCCCGGAGGTTTTCACCGGCTTCAGCGCGTAAACACAGGAAATCGTAAGCCGCGCGAAAACGCGGATGCGCCAGCAATCCCAGCGCACGCTTTCCCACATTGCGTTGAAGGCGGGATTGCAGCAACCAGATTTCACGCATCACCGCGGTAAAACGCCGCGGGATGGTGATATGCCGGCACTGACGCGCCAGCAAAGCTGCGGAAGCGCGTTGCAGGTCCATCGGATACAGTACCGGCGTCTCTTGACCCTGCCCGGCCGCCTGTATCAGGGGCGGCCACAGAAAGGCCGCGAATAAAAAGGCCGGCGTGACGGATTTTTCCTGCTGTATGCGCAGGTCGGTATTGGCGAGCGCCTGTTGCACAAACTCCAAGGCATAAGGATAACCGCCGCCCGCCAGTGTCTGCTCAAGTGCGGGAAAGAGGTATTTCATCAGACCGTATTCGCGCAGCAGGCGAAAACTTTCAATGGCGTGCCCGGTATGGAACAGCTTCAGGGTTTCGTCGAACAGGCGCGCCGGCGGCACATCCTCCAGCAAGTATCCCAGTTCATGGATGGGAGCCGATGTGCCTTCCGCTATTTTAAACCCGAGTTTGGCCGCAAAGCGGACGGCCCTCAACATCCGTACCGGATCTTCCCGATAGCGCTGAACCGGTTCTCCGATGAGGCGAATCACCCGCCTGTTCAGATCAGCCAACCCGCCGGCATAATCGATGAGGCTGAAATCCGCGATGTTGTAATAGAGCGCATTGACGGTGAAGTCGCGGCGCCATACGTCCTGTTCGATGGTGCCGTATACATTGTCGCTGAGAATACGGCCGTTCTCCGTATCGTGACTGGGGTCCTCCGCGTCATAACCGCGGAAGGTGGCGACCTCGATCACGTCCCTGCCGTACAGAACGTGCGCGAGGCGAAAGCGGCGCCCTATCAGCCGGCAGTTATCGAACAACTCCCTCACCTGTTCCGGGTGCGCATCCGTCGCTACATCGAAATCCTTGGGGTGGCGTCCCAGCAATATATCCCGTACACATCCCCCAACCAGATAGGAGCCGTACTCGGCTTGACGCAATCGATACAGAACCTTCAGCGCGTTAGCGTTGATGCTGGAGCGAGAAATGGTATGTTCGGATCTCGGAATTATCGTCGGTTGATTCGACAAGTTCTGCACTATGATTGTTATTAAATTAAAGTACTGATTCTATTACACTTTATATACAGGGCAAACATCCCTGCGCAGACAGTCCTGAAAACCGGGACATGAAATCATGCAAAGTTGCCCAGCTTCCATGGAATATGATTTTTAATGGGAAGTAAAACCGAAGCCAATCAATCAGTTACTCACTTTCTTTACCGCCGCGCCGAATTCCTGGAATCAATGAAGTTGATCCGGCAGTCCAAGCATCGCAAATAGCGGATACGGACCAGCGGCCACATCAATAAGGCAAAAAGCTTGCATTGAATGTGCTTTTTGAATTATCGCAGCACTATAAGACGCTCAAACAGCGCTGTCGCCTTCCTCGCCCGTCCTGATACGGACCGCCCGTTCCACGTCCAGCACGAACAATTTGCCGTCCCCTATCTTGCCGGTATAAGCCGCCGCCTTGATCTTTTCCAGGCAGGTGTCGACCATATCGTCCGGGACAACCACCTCCAGTTTCGTCTTCGGCAGGAAATCCACCACGTATTCCGCGCCGCGATAGGTTTCGGTATGTCCCTTCTGCCGGCCGAAACCCCGTACGTCCGTCACAGTCATGCCGGTAACACCGGCTTCGGACAACGCATCGCGCACTTCGTCCAGTTTGAAAGGCTTGATGATGGCTTCAATTTTTTTCATATAGTTACCTTGGTCCTGATGGAGCTGTCGCATTACTCATTAAACTTCGGATTCGCGCTGATTTTATGTATGCTCAGATCGGCGCCTTCGTATTCCTGTTCCTCGCTCAGCCTGATACCGGTAACCAGTTTCAGTATTCCATAGACCAGGAAACCACCTAACAGGGCGACCAGTACTCCAATGATGGTGCCCACCAGTTGTGCTCCGAAGCTGACGCCACCCGCACCTCCGAATTTCTCCAGGCCGAAGATGCCCGCTGCGATGCCGCCCCAGGTACCGCACAAGCCGTGCAAAGGCCATACCCCGAGCACATCGTCAAGTTTCCAGCGCTTCTGCGCCAGATCGAAAGCGAAAACGAACATGACGCCCGCGACTATGCCAGTTATCAAGGCGCCGATCGGATGCATCACATTCGAACCTGCGCAAACCGCAACCAGGCCCGCCAGTGGCCCATTATGCACGAAACCGGGGTCATTCCTGCCTGCAAGCAGCGCGGCCAAGGTGCCGCCCACCATCGCCATTAATGAATTGAGGGCGACCAGGCCGCTGATACCTTCGATCGTCTGCGCCGACATGACGTTAAATCCAAACCAGCCGACACTCAGCACCCAGGCGCCCAGCGCGAGAAACGGGATGTTCGAAGGCGCAAATGCATTCATGCCGCCGCTCTTGGTATAGCGGCCTTTGCGCGCCCCCAGCAGTATTACCGCGCCGAAGCCCAGCCATCCTCCGACCGCGTGCACAACAATGGAACCTGCGAAATCGTTGAAGCGCGCGCCGAATCGGGACTGAATCCAGTCTTGTACCCCGTAATTACCGTTCCAGGCGATTCCTTCGAAGAAGGGATATATCAGTGCAACGATAACAAATGATGCAATCAGCTGCGGATAGAACCGCGCGCGCTC
>DASUFE010000069.1:0-23906 GCA_036274675.1 Gammaproteobacteria bacterium | reverse complement strand
GCGTGCTGTTCTTACGCACGTTCTCCGAACATGCCGCCTCAACCTACGAACTGCATAGGACAATAATGAGGGATATTATCACCCTCACCCATACCCTCTCCCTGTGCATGGAGAGGGATAAGGAAAAAGCGTTTCGCTTTTAGTAAGCAGGCGCGCAGTGTTCATTGCCGCCGCAAAATCGCCAGTGTTAATTGCTCTGCGAGTCCCTCCAGGAATGTAGGTTGGGTAAGGTACGAACCCAACATGAGCCTGGTTCTGTTGGGGTTTGCTGTTCTTACGCACGTTCCCCGAACATGCGCCCCAACCTGTGAACTAGTGACCCTTAGGCGGCTAAAGATAATCATCCCAAGACTCGTAGTGCTAGATGCGTTCTTGCTTTTTAATGAGTACTAAACTACGCTTTGAAAGGCATTTTCACTTCTGACGCGTAATGTATTGCTCATGGAATACAAAGGCCTCAGTAACGACGCGATTCTGGCCGAACTCGGCGACCGGCTGCGGCGGCTGCGGCTGAACGCGGATATCAGTCAGGAAGCGCTGGCCGAGGCAACCGGGTTATCCCGCAAGACAGTACAGAACGCCGAAAGCGGCGAGAACTGCTCCATGGACACACTGGTGCGCATGCTGCGCGGGCTGAACGCTCTCGACCAACTGGAAAACTTCATGCCCCCCGCCAGTCCGAGCCCCATCCAGATGGCGCGGCTGCACGGCAAGACCCGGCGCCGCGCGCGCAAGGCGGGCGCGGCCAAAGGCGGCCCGCCGGACAAGAACGGCGACTGGCGATGGTAAGGCGCGTCGAAGTCGCCGAAATTGTGTTGTGGAACCGCGTCATCGGGGCCATCGCCTGGGACGCCGACAAGGGCTACGCCCATTTCGAATACGCGCCTGAATTCCTGCGCAGCCGCATTCAACTCGCGCCCCTCACAATGCCGCTGCCGGCTCAGAAAAGCGGGGCCGGTATCTTCAGTTTCCCGCAGCTTTCCCGCGTCACTTACCACGGTATGCCCGGCCTGATCGCCGATTCGCTGCCGGATAAATTCGGCAACGCCATCATCGACCAGTGGCTGGTCCGCCAGGGGCGCGCGCCCGACAGCTTCACCCCGGTGGAGCGCCTGTGCTACATCGGTTACCGCGGCATGGGTGCGCTCGAATACAAGCCCGCGATCAAACGCATCGCGGGCGCCTCGGTGCCGCTCGAACTCGACGCCCTGGTGGAACTGGCGGACCGGGTATTGAACCGGCAGACCACCCTGCAGGGCGAGGCCGATGAACTCGATGAACTGATCCGCGTCGGCACCTCGGCCGCCGGCGCGCGCGCCAAGGCGGTGATCGCGTGGAACCCGCGCACCAACAAAATCCGCTCCGGCCAGGTGATGGCGCCCAAGGGTTACGAATACTGGCTGCTCAAGTTCGACGGCGTCGGCAACCGCGACAAGGAACTCACCGACCCCACAGGCTACGGCAAAATCGAATACGCCTACTATCTGATGGCCACCGCCGCCGGCATCGAGATGAGCCAGAGCCGGCTGCACGAGGAGCACGGCCGCCATCATTTCATGACGAAGCGCTTCGACCGCATCGAAGGCCAGGATCAGTTCAATTACAAGCTGCACATGCAGTCGCTGTGCGCGCTGGCGCACTACGACTTCAACCTGGCGGGCGGCTACGGCTACGAACAGGCGCTTGCGGTGATGCAACAGCTGAAGCTGCCGATGCCACGGCTCGCGCAGCTGTACCGCCGCGCCGTGTTCAACATCGTCGCGCGCAACCAGGACGACCACACCAAGAACATCGCGTTCTTAATGGACAAACGCGGCCAATGGGAACTCGCGCCCGCCTTCGACCTCACCTACGCCTACAACCCGGAAGGCCAGTGGACAGGGCAGCACCAGATGACGCTGAACGGCAAGCAGGATAACTTCAGCCCGGAAGATTTATACATCCCCGCAAGGCAATTCAGAATTCCAAAATGCGAGCAAATCGTCGAAGAGGTGCTGCAAACAGTCAGCCAGTGGAGGACCTATGCGCAGCAGGCCGGGGTCGACGGCAAAATGATCGAGCAGATCGCCAAAACCCACCGCCTGAGGTTGACGGGCTGAAACCTATCCTGCCTCGCTGAAATTACTCGTGGAAATTGTTGTCCCAGTCCGGATCGTAGCTCGCGCTTGAATAGACGATACTCTGATAATCGAAATCGCCCGCGTCGTCGGACAGGCTAAATTCTATTTTTATTGTCATGGCCTCGTTCGCGGCAATTTCCAGGAAACTGCACCGCACGCTCGCACTAAAGATCGCGCAGTCTTCCATCGGTGACCCCGCCTGCTCAACCGATTCCACCTCGGCTCCGACTGGAAGAGTACTGTTGATCAGCACTTGATGAGCAACATCCGGACCCGCATTGCTCACGGTCAATGTCAGTATATAAGTCTCGCCCGGCAGGAGTTGTTCCGCCGAAAACTCCCCGGTCAGCGCGAGATCGGTGAAAAAAAACGGTATCGAATCGCTATTGTTCGGCCTGGAAGCCAACAGGTATTCATCGAGATTGCTGATCGAATCCCCATCGAAGTCCGCATCCCCGTCCGCGACCGCGGGATCCAAACCGCAATAGGTTTCCCATGAATTGTGCATGCCGTCGCCGTCATCGTCTCCGATATCGGCGTTCTCTCCGGAAGCGATCCACGGCAGGTTAATGGTCGCGGAATTTTCAAAGACATCGTCGCCGTCGGCATCGAGATCGAACGTAAAACCGGTACCGCCCGGGACTTCCAGTCGCGCCTTGCCGTTACCGCCTGTAAGCAACAGTTCGCCGCCCACCGGGACGTGATCTTCGTACTGGAAGGTCTGCGCCGTTTCGACGTCAACGTACCCAACGTTGCTGTCGTACACGCGGCCCGAAATCGTCTCGATAAAATTTCCATCGGCCATGTCGCTGCTGTACTGAGCCTGGAACGACATATTCTCAAGCTTGATTATTCTGTCGCCCGACTCGTATATCACGTTAAAGATGGTGTGGTCTATCTCATAATCGGAATAGAATTCCATCGAACCGCTGCTGGCGGAGCTCATAGCGCCCTGAGTGGTCGTCAGAAGATTAAAACTCATCGTCCCCAGGATGATTTGGCCGGTAAAGAAATCGAAGATATCTATCTCATATGTAGTCTGGCCATCGAACACGAAGCCGTCGATCAAACACATTTCCTGGTCGACTACATATATGCCGGTGCCGTCGCCATTCAGCATCAGATAATGATCGATCCACCCCGTCTCGCACAGATCCCTGGAGTGATGCGCAAAATCATAAGAATCGGATGCCGCGGCAATGCTGAATTTGCTTTCGCTTACCGCTTCGGATGGGGGCGATTGCCTGGCAAGCCCGGTTTTGGAAAGAAAGCGCCTCACGTTGCGAGGACCGAAATGTTTGGCGAAAGCCTCGCCGGAATTACTCGCAGCGGAAGCCGAGGCCATGCTGTTACGGACAAGCTGTTGCGCGGACTGGAAGCCATGGGACTGCACCAATGCGCCGTAGATCAAATTGCCGAGGTTGTTCGTATCTAAAATGGCAGGGGTCTGAATACCTGCATACTCCAGTGGTACTCCGGTATCGACCGGCGGATCGAATGAGGTGCGTTCATTATCTTTAGGGAGAGGAGGTTCCGGAGGGGCAGCTCCGTTCCCACCCCCACCTCCGCAGCCGATCAGGCAAAGCAATGCCCCGCAAAAGAACAACCTTAAACAGGTCATGATTCAGCCCTCGAAGAATTTAAATAGCCCTGTAGCGCGCGATCTTAGAGGCGCTATCTGCTCCGGTCAAGCTGGCGGAACGGTCGATCGCCAAGGCGCACCGCTCGCGATCAGCTGAGTCGGAGCCCGCGTAGAAACAGGATCGGGATTGAGCGGGCGCACCATTGAAACCGCCGCATACCCGTCACTGGGAAATAATCGCTCCTTCGTACTCATGGAAATATGTAGACCCGAAGACGCGGTCGACCTGCATCAGCATGACCGCTCCCGACATCTGGTCGAACATATAGACGCTATTATTGGAAGGGCCGGTTTCGATGGTTGTAAGCTGGTTCGAAAAGGCATGCTGTTGCATCGTGCCCTGGATCAGCTGGCGCGTGGGTATATCGACGACGTAAATCTGCCGGCCCTGATCTTCCCCGTTATTCATCACATACAAGGTATTGCCGTCCGGACTCAGCGCAAGATCATGGAAATACATGTATTGCCGGGTATCCGCGAACGGGATCAGTTCCTGGACGCTGTCTGTCGCCAGGTCCATTTCCAGTATCCTGGATTTGAGATCGCGATTGTCCGACACTACATCCACCAACGCCATATAGAGACGATTTCCGGACCTGTCGATCTCCAGGGTAAAGGACCGGGGCTGGTCTTCCGCAAGGTCGCCGGCCGCGACGCTGCGATCTCCCGACTCCACGTCTACCGCCAGAAGGGAGTCCGTTTCCGTGTCCGTAATCAGCAATCTATCCCGGGCCTCGTCGTATACCATATCGGCGATCATTGGCACGGCTGAATCATCGTCGAAGGTCAGCGCCAGAGGGGCGCCGGTACCGACGCTGTTGCCCGAAATCACGGTGCGCTCACCGTTGCTTAAATCCACCGCGAATACACAATCCAGCCCCACATCCAATACATAAGCCACGCTTCCCGCCGCGTTGATGTCGATCGCCACGGGAGTATCGAAATCCGTGCCCGAACCCGCGCCCGCGCCGGAAATGACAGTGCGGTTGCCGTCATCAACATCAACCGCCACTAGAGCGGCCATCAGCCGGTCCACCACCAGCAAACGGCGCCCGGCTTCATCGAAACGGCCGTGCTGGGGACGCACCAGGCCGGCTCCGCCGCCGATGCTGGAAGAGAAGATGCCGCGATCACCGCTGGCGAGGTCGATTTCCAGCAATGAATAGAGATTGTCGACCGCCGCCCAGGCTTTCTGAGTAAGCGGATTCACAGCCAATCCTCTGACACCGTGCTCGAAAAATCCAGGCCCGCTTCCCGCAGTCTTCATATTGGAAATAACCGCCCGGTCGCCGTTGCTCAGATCGACGCTGAACAGACTGTAACCGGAATCTTCTTCACCCTGTGCCACAAAAAGCGCCCGGTCAGCGGTGGGATCGAACACCAGTGAGGACGGACTGCTCAGGCCGTAAACGGGGCCAGCGCCGACAAGCACAGGGGCATATTGTGAAATTACCGTGCTATCGCCGTCGCTTGCGTCAACGGCGAACAAGCCGCTATTCGAAGTCACGGCCAGCAGCCGGCCCGCCGTGGAATCCCACGCAATGGCCCCGACCTCGGCCAGCTCGTCGCTGACGATAGCGCGGTTGCCGGTCGCCGTATTGACGGAGATGATAAGGTTCAGGCCCGCATCCGCCTCGGCGGGATCGTGGCCCAGTACGTAAACCGTATCGGTCGCCGGATCATAGGTGATGCCGGTCATCTCTTCCAATACGGGGCCCTCGCCGAAGGCCGCCGCGCCCAGGCTGGAGATCAACTCATCAGCGCCCGTATCCAGGTCTATTCGGCGCAGGACTATTGACGCCGGATCATTGGACGGCGTGGCGTAATAAATCTGGTTTTCGGACGAGCGGTACGCCCCTATGCCTGCAATCCAAAGGGGATCCCCCTCCGGATTCCGCAGCATACGGCGATAATGAGTGGTCAGATCGATTTCGTAAATGTTGCTGGACTCGATGATCAACATCCGGTTGCCGGCCGTATCCGGCATGATATTGCCCGTGTCGATGCCGCCGAACAGACCCTCATTTACAAACGTGGTTGTGGTGACGGTTTCATTGCCCATCTCATCGGACACGGTGATCTCAACCGTATTGGATCCTGGATTCAGCGGCGCAAAAACTTCCTGAGACTCGCCGCCCGCCTCCTGAACCTTGAACATCCCGCCGCTCCGCAGCGCGGAAGCGTTCTCGCCCGAAGACAAATTGAGACTCTCTCCGTTGATCTTTATTCCGGAAACGGAACCGTCGCCGGGCAGCAGGAAATTTATTCCGTCATCCTCGCTGCGTGATCTACCCTTGACCAGAAGAGTTTGTCCCTCGGCCAGTAATTCAATGGGTAAAACTCCGATCTGCCCCTCAGGCGCTCTGGCGGGAACGCCGGAACTACTGGAGCTGGAACCACCCGAGCTGCTGGAACCGGAATCGCCGGCATCACCGGAACCGGAGTTGCCGCCACCACCGCCGCAGGCGGCCAGGCAAAGCAGCGAAGAGCATAGAAATAATCCCTGAATTTTCATAAAGCCCTCTTGTACCGCACTCAGTCGGGTTGGAATTCGTATGCGCCAATATAAGGCGCCATATACAAAGAATCTGGAAACGCTCATCGAAAAATAGCCCTCAAAACTACGGTTCACCCTTATATAAGGATGATAGTTAGGCTACGGATACAGGGTCAAGAAGGATGGTGGTTTTGTTGATTCAGATCAGTTTACTTATAACAAAACTCTAAATATCGTTGCCCGATATTGAATTTTACTTATTGATCCGACTTCCCCTGTTTCCAGGAGTCGACTAATGATTGGCGGACAGGCGGAGATGTCGCCGCTGCTGCTAAACATCGAGATTATCAGCGCCCGGATTGGTGAGGTAAGAGGGCGCCGCATACCGGTTAACAATGTGTGATCAGTGGCCAATGAACCTGCATCGGCCACTGATCTCTTAACTTACTCTCCCTGGTCTGCCGCCGCCGGCTCCGGCTCCAGTTCCTTCACCTGTTTCCGCGGTTCCGTGACATTGGCGTACAGCGGGGGATATTTCCGCTGCAGCGCGGAGAGATCCGTCTTGCCCGCCTCGAATTGCGCGACTCCTTTGGATTTCGAGCTCTTGGAAGCGGAGCCGGCGTGCTTGCGCAATTTCGGGCTGGACGCTTCCTTACTAACGGTTTGCAACAGAGCCTGGTAGCGTCCATTGCCCTGCGCACCCAAGGCTTTGGCGGCCCAGGCCAGCCCCTCAACCTGAGGACCATCCACGGCCGACTGGTATTCCTTAACCAGGCGTTCGGCGAGGGAGTCCAGGATTTCGGAGTCAGCCTTGACGCTGCCATGATAAATTCTCTCCGACAGGCGTTTGAGACCGACCTGATCACCGTACATCACGATATTAAAATAAAGCCTGTTCCCGGCGGCCGCATCCCCGCCTTCCGTCAGCGTCGCATAGGGCATATCGAGTTCGTATGCCAGTGGGTCTTCCACGATTTTGGCCACTCTCCACAGCAGATCGGCGTCCCGCCTGCTGCCCCCCCCGTGCTTCTCCAATACCACGGCCCCCTGGCCGCGATAAAACAACGACAAGCGCGAAACAATAACGGGAGTTAAATAAATGTCGATCAAGGAAGCGTCCACCGCCTGCGGATTACCCATTGCCTTGAATACGCTCTCGGCTGACTGATTCAACTGGAGCTTCGATATCGGCTGCGCCTTGGCATCCGGCGCCTGAGCCTGCAACGCGCTATCGATATAACCTTGCCTGATGGCGCTCAGCGAGACTGTACCCCTCTGGTATATATCGGGCGCGTTCAGATCCAGCTTCTTGTTTTTCAGCAGCTTCCTTGCATAGAGCTTGTAATCGGGGTCTCTTGCGGCGGCCCCGGTCTCAGCCAGAACTTTCTGGTACTTGGGGTTCCTGCTTCGGTACAACATGCCCCATATGAAATCAGTCGCTTCCGGGGTAAGGCTCTTGTCTTCGGTCCGTTCCCACAAAACTTCGGCTGCGATGTTGAAAAATTCCTCGTTGGTAACTTTTTCGTCTGTCGCCGCTTCGCACACGTTTTTAAGGGGCCGGGCGTTCGTTTTGGTAACCAGAATGTAGGCATAGCTCCACTCCAGCGGCGTCATCGCATAACTCTGTACGCTCAAACCAAATGCAAGAACGAGAACGACGGTTCTGAAAAGCCCTTTCATAATACCCCCTAGCTGGAATCAGGATTTATAGGTGGAAGAGTACGCCGCTAGTATATAGGCTCTCATGCCAAAGCAACCATCGGCCCGGGAAGTTTATTTTAAAAACCTGCTCAGCGCGTAAGGAATTTTATAATCCAGCGCGCGACGAGGGTTGCATCGTCCGGGCGCGCGAGGGAGTCGAGGGCGCGTTGGAAGGTATCCTCCGCAATCACTTCCTTGCGCGCCAGCAGGCGCTCACGCGCGTAGTCAACGGTGAATTCGGGATGACCCTGAAAGCAGAGGATATGCTCGCCGACCTGGTAGCTGCCATGGGCGCAGAAGGCGCTGCCCGACAATAATTCGGCGCGCTCCGGCAGGCGCAGCACCTGGTCCTGGTGACTCGCGATCAGGCTGAACGAGTTTCGCATCGGCTCCATCCATGATTTGGAACGGACGAGCGAACTTTCAAGCACGCCGACTCCCCAACCGCCGGGATGTCTGCCCACTTCGCCACCCAGGGCCCGCGCCACCATCTGGTGGCCGAAGCAGATGCCGATCAGTTTTTTCGAGTGACTGTCGAGCGTCACGACATAATCCTGCAGGCGGCGCACCCAGGCGAGATCCTCGTATACGCTGTGCCGACTGCCGGTGATGAGATAGGCATCGCAGGCGTTCACGGTCGAAGGATATTCCGAATCCATTACCTGAAAGCTCGCGAAGACCAGCGGCTGCCCTGTGCTCGAGAGCAGGCGCTGGAACATGTCGCTGTAACTGCCATGGCGCGCGCGCAGCGCTTCGCTCAGGCGGTCGCATTCGAGGATACCGATGCGGAACGGCGCGCTCACGCCTTGCCGTGCACCGCGTGCAGGAAAAGCTCCGCGTATTGCGCGGCGTTGAGGCTTAGCGGATTGCCGCCGGCGGAAGGGTCCTGCAGCGCCATTTCGCCGATGAGTTCGGCATCATCGTCCGGAACCCCGATCTCCGCGAGCGTGTGCGGGATCTTCAGGCCGCGGCGCAAGTCGAGCAGCCACTGCATGACGCCGTCAAAGGAGATTTCCGGCAACTGCAGGCAGCGCGCCAGATGCGCCATCTTCTCCTGGATCGCGGGCTTGTTACGCGCCAGCACATAGGGCAGCAGGATCGCGTTCAGCAGGCCGTGATGCTTGTCGTAGAGCGCGCCGAGCGGATGCGCCAGCGCGTGCACCGCGCCGAGCCCTTTCTGGAACGCGGCGGCTCCCATCGACGAAGCCACCAGCATATGGCTGCGCGCGACGAGGTTCGCCCCGTCGGCGAAGGCGGCGGGCAGCCAGTCCCTGATCAAACGCATGCCTTCCAGGGCGACACCGTCAGCCATCGGGTGATAGGCGTCGACGCAGTAGGCCTCGATGTTGTGCGCGAAAGCATCCATGCCGGTGGCGGCGGTAATATGCTGCGGGAGACCTTTGGTAAGTCCCGGGTCGGCGATCACGATCTGCGGCAGCAGCTTCGGATGGAATACGATGGTTTTGGAACGGGTTGTTTCATTCACGATTACCGCGGCGCGGCCGACTTCCGAGCCGGTGCCGGCGGTGGTCGGCACCGCGATGCAGGGTGCGACGCCAGCCACGTTGACGCGCAGCCAGTTATCGCCGACGTCCTCGAAATCCCACATGGGCCTCGCCTGCCCTGACATCAGCGCGATCGCCTTGCCCGCGTCGAGTCCGCTGCCGCCGCCGACCGCGATCACGCCGTCATGCCGGCCTTTTCTGAATTCGCGCACACCGGCCTCGATGTTGGCGCCGGTCGGATTGGATTTGACTTCGCTGAACAACGCAGTCGGCAGACCGGCCGCGGCATTCGCCGCCATCATCGCGGCGATAAAGGGCTGCGTTGCGAGCCCGGCGTCGGTGACGAGCAGCGGCCGGCTCATGTTCAATTCCTTGCACGCGAGCGGCAGACCTTCGATACGGCCGATGCCGAACTGCACCCGGGTGGGGTAATTCCAATTGCCCTGGAGGCGTTTTTCAGAGGTGATATCGAGTGTCATATCAAAAAAACTCCAATAAACGTAGGTTAGGGTGAGTGCAACGAACCCCAACAATTTTGTTGTTGGGGTTCACTGTGTTCACCCCAACCTGCCAAAACTTCATCCCCCTGCCCTTCGGGCATCCCCCTTCGTACCGAAGGGGGCAAAATTCTTAATCCCCCTTCCGTTTCTACGCAGGGCTCCGCCCAGCGGGGGGATGCCGAAGGCAGGGGGATGTGCCTGGATAAAGATTCATTTTTTAGATCGCGGTCTTTAAATGATAGGACTTCGGCCGCGTCAGCTGCTGATACCCCAGCTTCGACAGCGCGCAGCCGCGGCCGGATTGCTTCACTCCCACCCAGGCCAGCTCGGGATCGAGATAATCGCAGCGGTTCATGAACACCGTGCCGGTCTGCAGTTGAGCTCCCAATGACGTGGCTTGCCGTTCGTCACGCGTCCAGATGGATGCCGTCAAACCGTATTTGCTGTCGTTCATCAGGGCCACCGCGGCCGAGTCGTCGCGCACCGGCATGATGCCCACCACGGGGCCGAAGCTTTCCTCGTTCATGACCGCCATGCCGTGGTCGACGCCGATCAGCACCTGCGGTGCGAGATAGGCAGTGCCGCCCCGGGCGGCGGGAAACAGTTTCGGATCGATGCACGCGGTCGCGCCCAGGTCGACGGCTTTTTCGATCTGCAAGTGTACGCGCGTGGCCGCGTGCGCGCTCACCATCGGCCCGAGCGTCGTTTGCGGGTCCAGCGGGTTGCCGAGACGGTATTGCCGCACGCGGGCGACATAGCGTTCGACGAATTCCTTATATATAGAGTCGTGCACATAGATGCGTTCGATGCCGCAACACGACTGTCCCGAGTTGAAAAACGCGCCGTCCACCAGCTGTTCGACGGTGTACTCGAGATCCGCATCGGGGCGCACATAAGCCGGGTCCTTGCCGCCCAGCTCCAGGGCCACGCTTTTGAACAGGCCCGCCGCCGACTGTTCCACATTGGCGCCGCCGCTGACCGAACCGGTGAAAGACACGAAACCGACGGCCTGATGCTGCACCAGCGCGGCGGTGGCCTCGTGGTCGAGATGCAGATGCTGGAACACGCCTTGCGGCAAACCCGCGATATCAAACCCCTGCTGGAAACGCTCGGCGCAGAGCAGCGTCTGGTGGGAATGCTTGAGGATCACGCTGTTGCCGGCCATCAGCGCCGGGATGATCGCATTCACCGCGGTCAGGTAGGGATAGTTCCAGGGCGCGATGATCAGCGCCACGCCCAGGGGTTCGCGGCGGATGAAACGATTGAAACCCTGTTTCCTCGGGAGCGCGATATCCGCGAGTTCGGCGGCGGCAATGTCGATCATGTAGCGGGCGCGCTCCTCCAACCCGCGCAGCTCGCCCGGCGCATACTGCAGCGGCCGCCCCATCTGCCGCGTGATTTCCTCGGCGATCGCGGCGCCTTGCGCGAGCATCGCGTCGATCGCGCGATGACACAAGACCGCGCGGTCCGCAGGCGGCGCAGCCGCCCACCCCGGCTGCGCCGCCATCGCGGCGGCGATCGCGTGGTCGATCTCCGCGCCCGTCGCATGCGCGCGCTCGGCGACGACGGAACCGTCGATGGGGGAGATCAGTGTTATGGTTTTTGATTTCATCAAAAGCCTCTCATCGTATTTCCGCTGCCGAGGAAGAAGAGTGGCTGCAGGCTGGGGTGAGTTTACGAACCCCAACAAGGCTCAATCTTTGTTGGGGTTCACTGCGTTCACCCCAACCTACGAATCTGTCATGGTTTGGTTTTCATTAATTAATAATTCGATTCAATCCCGGGTCCGGGGTCTCATCCCCCTGGCTTCGCCATCCCCCTTCGGTGCGAAGGGGGATAAAAAAGAGGAGTCCCCCTTCCAAAGGAAGGGGATAAAAAGAAGATGCCCCCCTTCCGGAGGAAGGGGGGTGGCGAAGCCGGGGGATGCTTTAAATAATTTCAAAACAGGGTTCCAAATTAAGTAAATTATTTGAAATCACTAAATGATTTCGAAGTACCTCTCCAATTCCCACTGCGAAATATGCTTTCTGAATTCGCGCTCTTCCCATTCCCGGCTGGCGGCGAAATGCTCGACGAAATCCGCGCCGAAATAATTCCGCGCCATTCGCGAAGCCTTCAAGCGCTGCGCCGACTCCCATAGAGTGGCCGGCAGCCGCAGATGTTCCGGTTGCGGCTGATCATAAGCGTTGCCCTGTACCAGAGGCTCAAGCTCGGCCTTGTGTTCGATGCCCCAGAGTCCCGAGGCGACGGCCGCCGCCAGAATCACATACGGATTGGCGTCCGCCGCCGCGATGCGGAATTCCAGGCGCTGCGAGGACTCACCGCCGGGGATGATACGAATCGCGCAGGTGCGGTTATCAATGCCGACACTGGCCTCGGTCGGCGCCCAGAAGCCGGGGATCAGCCGGCGGTAGGAGTTGATCGTCGGCGCGATCATCGACAGCAGCTCCGGCATCAGGCGTTGCTGACCGGCGACAAACTGTCGCATAAGGTCGCTCATCTGCTGTGGTTTTGACCTGTCATAAAACAGCGGCTTGCCCTGCAGATCCTTCAGCGAGAGATGGATATGCCCGCTCTGTCCCGGATACTCCGGCGACCACTTGGCCATGAAGGTCGCCATCATGCCCATCTTCTGCAGCGCGATCTTACTGAAGGTCTTGAACAGCGCCGCCTTGTCGGCCGCCGCCAGCGCGCTGTCGTAGCCGATGGCCGCCTCCATGACGCCGGGGCCGGTTTCCTCGTGCAGGCCTTCGATACGAAAATCCATCCGCTCGCCGAGTTCGAGCAGGCCGCGATACACGTCCGACTCCACGCTGTTGCGGATCACCGAGTAGCCGAACTCGCCGGGACCCAGCGGCCGCGGATTGCGGTACTGCTTGTCGCGCACGCTGTGCGGCGTTTCCTCGAATACGAAGAATTCGTATTCGAATCCGGCGAAAGCCTCGAAACCCATCCGCCGCGCGGTTTCCAGCACGCGCCGCAGCAGCGCGCGCGGGCAGATCTTTTCCGCGTCGCCGGCGAACTCGCCGAGGAAAAACAGCATGTTCTCTTCCAGCGGCAACTCACGGCAACTGTCAGGCAGGAGCCGCACCGGCGCGTCGGGGTATCCGGTGTGCCAGCCGGTGAATTTAACATTGTCGTACAGACGGTCCTTGATATCCCAGCCCAGAACCACATCACAGAAACCGAAACCCTTGTCGAGCGCGGAAACGAACTTGTCGCGCGACAGATACTTGCCGCGCATTACGCCGTCAATATCGAAGACCCCGACCTTGACGTGATTCAGCCCGCGCTCCTCTACGATCCGTCGCGCCTCGGTGGCGTTTTTTACCTTCCTTGCATCCATATATCAAGCGGCCCCGCTCCCGTTAACCGGAGACCCATGCTAAAACCGCCCCCGGGACGGCGCAAGAGCATATTGTCGGCAGCTTCGTTTATTCACGTACCGATTGCTTCTCACTCCGCCAGACCGATCTGTTCGTTACCGCGCATAGTCTCAATCAGCCAGGCGGCGACAATTAATAAAGTGTTACTCAGTCGCGGGCGATGCATTGCCCTCCGGGGTTTCCTCGGCCGCGGGCAACTCGTCGTCTTCCGGCATTTCCGTCGCTTCTTCAGTTGATTTCGAAACTCCGTAAAGGGGTGGGTATTTTTTCTGCAACGAACCCACATCCACCATGCTTGCCACGTATTGCGTTGGCAGCTTTCCCAATGCGCCGCCCTTCCGGTTTAGCTTCAAGCCGGCATAACTTCGTAATTTCAAGCTTTGCGCATCCCGGTTGACGGTTTTGAGCAAAGTTTCATAGCGCCCGGCGCCCTTTGACCGTAGCAATCTGCAAATCCAGGACAAGGCATCCACCTCCCACGTTTCCGTCGCCGCCTTATATTTATTCTCCAGATACAGTGCGGCCACATCCAGAAGGTTCGAATCAACCGGTGATGTACTGTGATACAGCCTTTGCGCGAGGCGCTTCGCGCCGACGTTATTACCATATAGAAAAACGTTGAAGTGAAGATTTGTAACGATATCGCTCCCGCCTTCCGCCAGGACTATATACGGCATATCCAACTCCTGCGTCAGGGGATCCTCCACAACTTTGCCCACCACCCACAACGGGTCGCCCTTGACGCTCTTGAGATTCCTGTCCGGCCGCAGCACGATGGCGCCCTGGCCGCGATATAACAGCGATATATGGCTCCATTGATAGATGCCGGATGTGTCGACCGCCTGGGGATAGCCCATAATGCTCAACACATCCTCAAGCTTTTGACCGGGCTTAACTTTTAACAGAGGCCGCGCAGCGGCGTCCGGCACCCGGGCATTCCGCGCATCCTCGATGTAGCGCTGTCGCATTGCATTCAACGATACCGTGCCGGGCTGGTATAAATCGGGGCTATTCAGATCCAGCCTTTTCCTGCGTATATTTTTGGCGACAGTTCGCGCGACACCGTCCTTGGTAGCCTCGGCTGTTTTAACCAGTACTTTTCGGTACCGCGGACCGCCTAAATCCTGCACCAGGAGCCACAAACTTTTTTTCGTTTCCACATCGATATTCGGATCGTTGGCTCGTTCCCAGGTGGCTTCGGCCGCTATGTCCAGAAACTCTTGACTGATCGTATCCTCGTTAGCCGCCCCGTTTACGGCTTTGATCGGATTCGGGTTCGTTTTCACGGCCACAATATATGCAAAACACCATTCCAATGGCGTCAGCGCCTGACATGGGAAACTGATGAGAACCAGCGCGACAACCATTAGTTTAATGAAGCTTTTCATGAACTCTCCCGGATCAGGATTTATTTAAGGAACATAGCCTATAAACAGTATAGCGGCTAAAACCCGGACTTCACATCCGGGCTGCGTAAGGCTTCAATCAAAGCGGCTGCCAAAATCAAACAGCCGCCGGTCATTTCGGCCGGCGTCAACTGCTTGCCGAGAATGAGCGCCGCGGAGATCACGGCGGTGACGAGTTCCATGATAATGATGATGGAGGAACGTCCCGCTTCCAGGTGCGTGACGCCCCATTGCGAACCGAAATTGGCGGCGAGCATCCAGCACAGCGCATACGCGGCGAGGCCGAGCCATGCGGTCAGCGAATGGCCCACCGTGAAACTTGCGCCGGTCAGCAATAGTGTGAGCGCGGACAGGATAAAGCAGCCGTAGCAGAGCGCGCCGACTTTCGAAGCCACCGGTACATCCTGCAGTTCACGGAAGACGAGATTATTCAGCGCGAAAAAAAATCCGGATGACAACGCAACGGCATCGATCCACGTCGGCGGCTGCCGGAGGGCCGCAAAACCGCCGAGCACTATAAAGGCGCCGAGCACCGCGAAGGTCACGCCCAGCCAGCGCCAGCGGTCCACGCGTTCTTTAAGAATAAAACGCCCGCCGAGCACGCCCCAGACCGGCAGCAGATAGAACAGCACCATCACGCGCACTACGTCGCCGGCGATCATCGCCCAGGCGAAGGCGAGATTGGCGGCGCCGCCGCAGAGCGCGATCAGCAACATCCGGCCCCGGCGCGGATACCAGCGCGCGCGCTGGCCGGCGAGCACCGGGGTCAGCGCCAGCGCCAGGAGCCCGAAGCAGACGCAGATCAGGCTCACGCCCTCGAAACCGGCATTGTGCAAAGCCTTCAACGGCCACCAGGTCAGGCCCCACAGCACCGAAGCGCCGAATAACACCAATACCGGTAGATTCATTCATCACCTTCAAATGGAAACCCGAATTCTAATTCACATCCCCCTGCCTTCGGCATCCCCCTTCCTCTGGAAGGGGGACTCATTACTCTTAAATCCCCCTTCGGTACGAAGGGGATATAAAAGATGCATCCCCCTTCAGGATGAAGGGGGAAATAAAAGATGTATCCCCCTTCCAGAGGAAGGGGGATGAAAGATACCTTAATATAAGGAAAACCCAGCCCGATCTGAAATAGACGGCACAAGACTTTATCCATTACACTGCATTTTCAAACGGTATGGTGCGGGAGACATACCATGCACGGTTCCCCGGATAACAAAACAGCGGCGCAACAGCGCGTCGACCGGATCGCGGCCTTCCACGCCGAACTCGATGCTCTGGAGCAAGCCGGGCTGTTGACCATCGATCCGCTGCAGAAAGCCGCCATCACCGCATATCACCAGGTACTGCAACAGCAGTTGCAACAACGTTTTGACGTCGACCTGAATCAAGGCAGCAAGCAACTCTCGCGCGGCATGCAGATCGTCTCCTTCCTCGGCGCGCTGGCGCTCGCCGCCAGCGTATTCTTCCTGTTCTACCAATACTGGGGTTATATGAGTACCGTACTGCAGTGCGCGCTTCTGCTGGCGGCGCCGCTGCTGACCCTGGGAGCGGCGATCTATATTCGGCGCCGGGAGCAGACGGGTTATTTCGCGAAACTCGCGGCGCTGATCAGTTTCGCCTGCTTCGTCCTGAACCTGTCCATGCTCGGGCAGATTTTCAATATCACCCCGAGCCCGAATGCGTTCCTGGTCTGGGGCGTCTATGCAGCCCTGCTGGCCTATGCCCTCGATGTGCGGCTGCTGCTCGCCTGCGCCCTGTTCTGCGTGGCGGGCTTCCTCGCCGCCGAGATCGGCAGCTGGAGCGGCATGTACTGGCTCGGTTTCGGCGAACGGCCGGAGAACTTTCTGTTACCGACGCTCATTGCCTTCTGCGTTCCCTGGTTCTTCAACCACGATCGCCATTGCGGCTTCGTGTCGATCTACCGCGTGCTGTCGATGATCGGTTTCTTCGTCGCCGTGCTGATCCTGTCGAATTGGGGCGCCATCAGCTATCTGCGCTGGCCGGCCAGTATCATCGAGGGCCTCTACCAGACGGTTGGTTTTGCGACAAGCGCCGCCGCGATCTGGCTTGGCATGCGCATGCGCTGGCCGCAGGTGATGGTGACCGGTAACGTCTTCTTCGCGCTGTTCCTCTACACCAAGTTCTTCGACTGGTGGTGGGGCTGGATGCCGAAATATATTTTCTTCTTCCTGATCGGGCTGACCGCGATCCTGGCGCTGCTGGTGTTCAAGCGCCTGCGCGAAGCGCAGCTCAAGGCGGTACAGTCATGAAGCGCCTGCTGAGCGCCGCCGCCCTGCTGGTGCTGGTCGCCGATGCCGCCGTGTTCGCGCATGTCCTCTATAACCGGAGCGGCGAACCGCGGACCGTCACCCTGACCGAGCGTGAGCTGCCCATCCCTTACTACTATTCCTATAACCGCGACGACAACAGCGGCATGAACCTGCGGTTGCAATGGCGGACCGCCTCCTCAGACGCCAAGGATCGGTACTGGCAATACGACCGCGGCCTGCTGCTCGATGAGCAAAGCTTTCTGGATCTGGGCTTTAACCCGGCGCCGGGCTGCGACAGCCTGCGTGAGTATCGAGGCGGACAACGCGATCTCGCGCGCCAGGCCTGGGTTGCCTTTGAATATGACGGCTCCACACATGCGAAAGCGGTGGCGCAGCAGCGCCGGCAGTTGCAGGAGCCCGGCATCAAGAAGGAGGAACTGGAGCAGCGCACGCACGAGCTGGAACAACTGGAACATCGCGATACGCGGCTCTATGTGGTGGGCGTGGCCGTGGACAGGGACGAACTGACCGCCCAATATCCCGGCGCCCTGATCCTCGCGGCCACAATCGGCAACCGCTTCGACTGCCAGCAGAAATACAAGATTTATGTGTCGAATCTGTTGACCGACACCATACACGTCCCGGCCGAATACCACCCACTCTTCAAGGACATACCGGAACGCGTCGGCGACGCCACATGGTCCCCCGCTTACCGGGTAACCCTTGCCATCGGCAAACTCGCCGAACCCTGGCTGCTGAAAGTGGAGCGCGTCACAGACGCGCCGCCCTGAAACCCGCAAAATCCGCCCTGGATCGGGTTGGGGCCGCCCCTCCGGCAGCGGCGTTTACGGAACTTATACAAGCGCGAATACCGGTTGCAATTGGATTCATGCGGAACTATTCTGCTCCCTACCCTAAGCCTGCGATTGCGCCGCCTGTATCCGGCGCGGAGGTTTTTGCGTGAGTGTTGCCACACATCCTTACTATGCGGCCGTCGAAACGTTTCTGGCCGAACAAAAAGTACAAATAACACCGCGGCTGATCGACTTTCCCGCCATTGAGGCAGAAGCCCGCAAGATACTGGCGGACAACTTGTGCCTGTCCCGCAAGTCGGTCAACCTGTCGCAGTCCAGTATGGCGCGCATCTTCGGCATCTCACTGTCACAGTACAAGAAATACGAATCGGGCAGGGAAGTGCTGCGCATCGACCTGGCTCAAAAATGGGCCCTGCGTTTCAGCCGGCCGGTTTTCTACCTGCTGCAGGGTTCCGGTTACGGCAGATACCTTGCGGGCAGTGACGGAGATGACCGTTTCGAGTTTATATGGTTTCTGGCCAACTCCCTGACCGACGAGTATTTCTCGAAACTCATCGACCTGCTGTGCCTGTTCACGCAGAAAGCGCCGTTTGGAAAACGGCCCGAGCCTTCGGGGATCACGCACGACATGGTCAAGGAAGTGATCGACGAGATCGAAACCAAGATGTACATCGCCATTGCCTACGGCATGCAGGCGGTGCGCAAATGGTTTGGCTACAGCCAGGAACAGTTCGCCGAATTGATGGGCATCTCGCTGTCGACCTATCAGCAATACGAAAAACCCACCATGAAACCCCGTTTCAATATTTTCTTCGCGGCCCGCTGCGTGATATCAATGGGCATAAACCCGCTGGTGACCATCGCGGGCACGCGCTTCGCCCGGATCCGCCACATGCAGAACGCGCGCATGGCGCTGATTCGCGAAGTCGTCGCCGGCATCGGGCCCGAACAGCTCGAGCGCCTGCGCCCGCTGATCAAGGGCTTCGCCGAAACAGTGAAACAGATCCCCGGCGCACTGATTGTCGACGTGTGAGCTTCACTGATTAAACAGCATCCGTGCTCTCTGAACCGGCCGGCTGGTGATACACCACCACTCAAGCTCTTTTATCCGACCCGTTGGTCTCTGAGTCGTGATACTGGAGTGCTAATAATCTCATCCCCCGACACGTACCCCCTTCCACGGGAAGTGGGACAAGATTTTGTCCCCCTTCGGAACGAAGGGGGATGCCGAAGGCAGGGGGATGTTTTGATTCTTACGCGGGCCCCGCTCTACGTGTCCAGGTATCCAACAGCCACTCCGGTATCACGACCCAGAGACACCGGACCCGCGGGGGATGCTTCAAGAAATTTCGAAATCGCTTTTAAGGAGTGCGAGGAGCACGCTTGCGGATGCAGCGACAGAGGGAGCAAGAGTCGGGGCTAGTGGTTTTGAGAAAATGAAAAGGCTGTGTGGTCCTTCACACAGCCTTCCCAGCAGGTCTTTGGATGCTCGCTTTTAAATCATCTAAATCCAATAAAACTCGCCAGTGCCTGCTCAGCGACGGCGCCGGTCGACGCACAGTCGCTGCCTCACGGCGCAAAAATCTAACCGAAGCCCGGCATCCTCAGAACCGGCGAAAGTAGCTACTTTTACTCAATAATGGGCTAACAGCCGCTGAATAACCGGTGTCATTCCCGGTTTTCCCCGCTGCAGAGCATGTAACCGGCAGCCGCCGACGCGTACGCTTCCCGGATGGTTCTTCATTGTTAAGCGCCGGGGGATACGCTACTTTTATATATAGAAATAGACATTGCAAACCGCTATGAGCGCAAATCTGACCCAGGCCCGGTTCGAAACCATGGTGCGCAACGCCGAAGCGCTGGCGCGGCAAAGCCCGGCGCGTTACAAACTCGGCATCATTTTCTATACGCTTCTCGGCTACCTGTTCATCCTGGGAGTGTTGTGCCTGCTGTTCGGCATCACGGGGCTTATCGTCGGCTCGGCCTTCCTCAGCACGGCGCTGTTTCTGATCCTGCTGCAGAAAAAATTACTCTTCGTGCTGGCGCCCTCGATCTGGATCCTGCTCAAGGCGCTGTGGGTGCGCGTCGACCCGCCGGCCGGCTACACGATCCGGCTCAAGGATTTTCCGCTGCTGCAGCACGAAATCCGCGAGCTGCAAGACAGGTTGAAATCACCGCGGGTACACCAGGTCCTGCTCACTCCCGAATTCAACGCCGCGGTGGTGCAGACGCCGCGGCTCGGCGTCTTGGGCTGGCATAAAAATACGCTGATCCTCGGGCTCGAGCTCCTGCTCAGCCTGTCACCGGAGCAGGCGCGCGCCGTGCTGGCGCATGAGTTCGGCCATCTCTCCGGCAACCACAGCCGTTTCAAGGCCTGGATCTACCGCGTGCGCACCACCTGGGACCGCGTCACGCAGGCCTATGCCGGCATCGACTCCTGGGGCGCGCGCATGATGTTCCGGTTCTTCAACTGGTACTCGCCGCGTTTCTCGGCTTACACCTTTCCGCTCGCGCGCATGAACGAGTACGAAGCGGACGCGGTCGCGGCGCAGATTACTTCGCCGCAAATCCTTACCGAGGCGCTGGTCAACACCTGCGTCACCAGCGACCACGCGGGCAAGGAGTACTGGGCCTTCTATTTCAGAAAAGCCGACCTGCTGCCCGAGCCGGACCACATGCCCTGGCAAGGACTGACGCGCTTCATGAACGAACACCGGCTCTCGGGCGAGCGCTATACGGACCGCCTGCAGGCCGAACTCGAGCGCGCGACCGCCTATTACGATACGCATCCTTCCCTCAAGGACCGCGCCGCCGCGCTGAACGTGACGCCGCGCGCGCCGTCGCCGGTGCAACGGACGGCGGCCGGAGCCTGGCTCGGCGAGCGCCTGCAGCAAGTGATCGCCGACTTTGACAACCAATGGATGCAGGCTAACCGCGACAAATGGCGCGAGCGCTATCAATACGTGAGCGCAGGCAGGAAACGCCTGGCCGAACTCGAGGGCAGGCCGCTCGAAACCCTGAGCGACGACGAACTCTGGAGCAAGGCTTCCTTGAGCGAGGAGCTTATCGACGAGGCAACCGCGCTGCCGCTTTACCGCGCCATCCAGTCGCGCCATCCGCGGAATTCCAGCGCCGCCTACGCGATCGGACGCCTGCTCTACAACCGGGGCGACGAGACCTGTCTGGAGCAGTTGAAGATCGCGCTCGCCAACCCCCGGCTCGCGCTCGATGCCTGCCGCTGCGCGTACCGCTTCCTCGAAGAGCGCGCGCGCATGGATGAAGCCGACTGGTGGGAGCAGCGTTTCGAGGAACAGACCCGGATACTGGAGGCAAGCCGCCGCGAGCGCAGCCTGCTGAACCTCGATGACCCCCTGGAAAAAGCGGGCCTGCCCGCCGCCGCGATGGCCGCCATTGCCAATGCCCTGCGGAGCGCCGATAATGTGAAGCACGTCTGGGTGGCGCAGAAAAAACTCAAACACTTCCCCGAATTTCCGGCGTTCGCCTTCGTGGTCGAGATCGATCGCTTCGTCATGGACGAGGACAAGCGCGCCCTTGAAATCATCCAGGCCGCGAATATCAGGCTCGATGGCGACTTCTTCGTTGTCTCCCGGAGCGGGCCCTGCAGCGAGCTGGCCGTCCGGATCATCCAGGCCGGAGAACAGGTCTTATAGAAAATTTTTATCGTGCCCGGAATCTCGTCACACCTTATATAGCGATACGGCGCTGCGGCCTGTCACCGATTGAAATTATGTTCCGCGAGCACTATGCTCGGGCAGCTACACGTCTCTGTATAAGACGCCATAAGAACCTTGGAATGCGCCCTGCCGGAGGGCATATGGTTTCTCACGCCTATCAAGTTATTCCCGCGGATTCCGAGCCGGATTCCCCTGCTGCGGAAGGCGGCGTCAGCCATTACTACACGGCTGTCGAAAAGATTCTGGCCGAAAATAAAACCACGTTCACGCCGAAACTGATCGATTTCGAGCCCATCGAGCGGGAGGCGCGCAAGGCGCTGGCCGACAACCTCTGCCTGTACCGGAAATCCGTCAACCTGCCGCAGGCGCGGATGGCCCGCATCTTCGGCGTCTCGCTGTCGCAGTACAAGAAATACGAAACCGGCGAGGAGATCGTGCGCGTCGATCTCGCGCAGAAATGGTCGTTGCGCTTCAATACGCCATTCTTCTATCTGCTGGAAGGTTCCGGTTATGGCAGGGGCCTCACCAGCAGCGAAACCGACAACCGCCTCAACTTCATCTGGTTCCTGGCCAACTCGCTGTCCGACGAATATTTCTCCAAACTGATCGACGTGCTGTGCACACTGACCGGCAAGCCGCGGCCGGCGAAAACTCCCGAACCCACCGGCATCACCCGCGAACACCTGCACAAAGTTATCGAAGAAATCGACAACCAGATGTACATTGCGATCGCCTACGGCATGCAGGCGATCCGCAACTGGTTCGGCGGCAGCCAGCAGCAGTTCGCCGAACTGATGGGCGTCTCGCTCTCCACCTACCAGCAATATGAAAAGCCCGTGATGAAACCGCGCTTCAGCATTTTCATCGCGGCGCGCTACGGGCTCGGCACCGGCGTCAACCCGCTGCTCGCCGTCGCCGGCACCCGCTACGCCAAGGTGCGCTACATGCAGAACGAACGCATGGCGCTGATCCGCGAAATCGTCTCCGACATTCCGCAGGACCGGCTTACCCAATTGAAACCCTTCATCACCGGCTTCGCCGGCATGGCCAAGCAAACGCCGGGCGCGTTGATTGTTGATACCTGATAACGCTCCGAAAATAAATTCCTTATCCAGAGTCCTGCAGGTTGGGGCAAGCGCAGCGAACCCTAACTTGAGGTTTATATCTATTGAGACTCAGTATGTTCAGCCCAACCTGCATACTTGATTATTGCTCCCTGCTGTCCTACTTGTGATACTTGGACGGCTGAAGTTCCGGACGTGCTCCCACTGTGCTTCGCACTTGCCTTGAGGATGAAGGCCGAAACATCCCCCTGCCTTCGGCATCCCCCTTCGGTACGAAGGGAGATGAAGAGAGGTGTTTCCCTTCCGGAGGAAGGAGGATAAAAATAATCTTGTTTCCCTTCCGGAGGAAGGAAGATCAAAAATTTTCCTGTGCTTCGCACTTCCCCCTTCCTCCGGAAGGGGGGAAAAGATTCCCATCTCCCTTCCTTCGGAAAAGATCCCAATCCCCCTTTAGAATATAGGGGGATGAAGAGAGGTGTATCCCCCTTCCTGAGGAAGGGGGACAAAAAAACTTAATCCCCCTTCCAGAGGAAGGGGGATGCCGAAGGCAGGGGGATGTTCAAAAGGAATGGAGCAACTGTTTGACGGCGTGCTCTATAAGTTCCAACACCGCATCCATTTCCTGCGTAACTTGCAAATTTGTGAATCGCAGAATTTTGATGCCCTGGAGATTCAACCACTCACTACGCTTCAGATCATAAGACTCGACCGCTGGATCAAAATGTTGCGATCCATCAAGCTCAATGGCCAACCTTAAAGAAGGCGCATAAAAATCGACAATATAATTTCCGATGGTGTGCTGGCGGAGAAAGCGAACATTGCTCAATCGACGTTTCCTGAGCTGTTCCCATAGCATCAGTTCCCACGGTGTCTGTTGCCTGCGCAGCTCGCGTGCTCGGGATTTTAAATTCTTAATATTTTGCATATCAGCCCCATGCAAAATAAAAATTCTTACATTCCACTCGTGCTTTGCACATCCATCTTCTGGGTGAGACCTAAAACATCCCCCTGCCCTTCGGGCATCCCCCTTCCTCTGGAAGGGGGATTAAGTTTTTTTCCCCTTCCTTTGGAAGGGGGACACACCTCTATTCATCCCCCTTCGTCCCGAAGGGGGACACACTTCTATTCATCCCCCTTCGTACCGAAGGGGGATGCCGAAGGCAGGGGGATGTGCCGTCCGACTCGTGATACTTGAGTGGCTAAAGTTCCATATCCCCAGACGCAAGAAAACGTGCCGTCCGACTCGTGATACTTGAGTGGCTAAAGTTCCATATCCCCAGACGCAAGAAAACGTGC
>DASUFE010000068.1:0-11068 GCA_036274675.1 Gammaproteobacteria bacterium | reverse complement strand
GTGAGGAGCTTTCGCTCCGGCAAAGTTGTGACTCCGGGCTGGATTCATGCAGCGGTAGCGGCCATCTGCATCAGCGGTGGCTGGCTGGCGCCGGCGCATGCCGGGACAAAGAACTGCGGCACTCAAAGAACTCTTAAAGCTTATCAGTGTTTGCGTAACAGTCTGTTGCAGGGCGCGGCTCAACCCTGGCATGACCAGGCGATCGCGGTATGGATCGATGATCCCGATATTATGCGCAAAGTGCGCGCCGCTCCCGTGACCGCCTCGGACATACCCGATGGCGGGATGTGGGGGCGGGTGCGGGAGTATTTCGGTTGGGATGAGGTTGCCGGGAGCCGGGATAACAACAAGTATTTCTATTTCATGAGATACGGCGATTTCTCCCAAGTATTCCGCGAAGTCCTGGCCCGGGATCTGGTGCAGTTCCCCGAACTGGCTTTAAAAAATGAGGACAGGGGGAATTATCTCGCCTGGCAATGGGGCTATGTGGCGGAAGGCGCCGCGATCGCCTTTGTTCGTACCGGAGATCGCTGGTACGCCGACGCTCTGCTCGAGTCCTTCGACAAGGTGCTCGCCTTGCGTGATACTGAGCTCGGGATTGTCGACGATTTCCATGGCAGAAAAATGAATGCCTGGAGCAGCGGCCGCTTCCGGCATTACAAGCGGGTGGCCCATGCGACGCTGGCCGGGCGCATGGTGAGACCGATCACTCAATTACTGCTGGATTTGCAGTCGGATCCCTCACTGAAGGCGGCCTATCGGGACAAGATAGAGCGCTACACGGGAATCATCAAAAATATCCTGCTTGAGTTCGAAAGCGATTATAAACCCATTCCCGGGAGTGACCTTGGCTACTACAGGATTCCCGGAACCGACGACCTCGAGCCCATGAACCACGTGCACGAAGTCGCGCTGTCCTTTCTCAATGTTTACAGAATCACCGGCGAAGAGTTCTATTTGAAGCGGGCCGAGGACATCGCGGAAGTATTTTTTGAGTCTGTTAACACCAAGGAAAGCGGGGCACTGTGCTGGCCTTATCAACCTAAGTGGCAGTATAAAGGCGTCGCACCGAGGCATATGGAACCCGTATGGAAGACCCCGGTGACGGTCTATTTTATCGATGAGATAGCGCAGGTGTCGGCCAGGTACAAGTCACGTAACCTCGCCGGCCTGTCCTTGACCCTCAAGGACGAGATACTGCTGCCCGGATATGAAGTGCGTAAGTGGATGTGTTCGGACAGGGGCAGCATACGGGGTGGAGACAAGTATGCCTCGCGTATGGCCGGCATTGCCGGGTGGATGGTGATTCAGGACATCGAGCCGCGGGTGGTCGACTGGATGGCCGACTTTATCGCAGCCCGGCCTGACATGTTCAGCAAAGGCTGGTTCGGACGTACCGGCACCTACCGAATGTACGCTCATCTGATAAAGCCGGCGCCGGCGGTTAAATGATCGAACTGCATCTGAAGCGCCGCCTTGGCGGTTATATTAAAACGCTGCAACCGCTGTTCGCGGAGATGTTCAGCGTTTTCAGATTCCGGGTTCTGTTCGTGATCGTCGCCAGCCTCATGGCCGTGGGTCTCGAACTGGGCAGTCTTTCGCTGATATACCTGTTATTCAAATCCGGCGACAAGGGAATTTCATTTTTGAATTTCAAGCTGGTGCCGGAAGGCGCATGGCTTGCCTTGCCGGTGCTGCTGCTTGCCTGCGCGGCCTTTATGTATTTCGTTTCCAACTTCAATGTAATCAGGCTGGCGAGTCTGTTCGCCGAGCATCTGCTGTTACAGATGCATCGGGGGCTGCAGAGTGCCGCCGCCTGGCCGCCCCGCGAGTACACGCGGGATTTTTCCTCGCTGCGTAAACTGAATCGCGTGCAGAACAATGCCCTGATGGTCAGTGCGCGCGTATTCAAGGTCGTGAATTCCCTGTGGGCGCCGGGCCTGCTGTTTCTGGGGGGCTTCGGACTGCTGTTCAGGCTCAATTTCCGTTTCGGCCTCGTCGTGACCTGCGTTTTGATCCTGTTGCTGTTTGCTCAGGCCATCGTGAGTTTCAAATCCGCGCGCAGCAGCTCGCGCTGGGAAAAAGTATTCCCCAAATCATTCGCCGTTGTGCGGGAAGATTTATGCAACCGCCTCGTCCCGTCGAATGCCGTCGGCTCCGAGGATGCCATGAAGCGGGCGCTCAAGAATATTCTATCCGTGCTGCAGTCCAGACTGCTGGCGCCCGTCTACAGCCAGTTGCTGGTCTCGATCGGATTGATAGTAGCGCTGTCTGCATTGCTTCTGTATTTTCAATTCGGAGCGGGAGCCCTGCTGCTGCAGCACAGCCTGCCGAGCGTGCTGGCCCTGTTGGCGATCGTAACCCGTATTTTCATGAGCCTGCGAGGGGTCGCCACCCGTATCACCGGGGTGAATCGCTTTTACCCCCAGTTGAGCCGCTACTCGCGGTTGCGCCGGGTCCTCGCTCAGGAGACCGCCGCGGCCCCCGCCGCGGAAGCCGTGCGCAGCGCCACGATCCTCACCGACCTGCCGGACAACAAACTCAACCGCTTGCGCTGGAGATTCATCCTGTACGGCGGGCGCGAGATCGATTTCGACGGGAAGGGGCGGGGACTCGCGGTGCAGCTGCTGAATCCCGCCGAACCCGACAAGGCGCGTGAAGAGTATATATGGATCGATCTCGATGGCATGCGGAACGATCCGCCGGTGCTTGCGCCGGCCGCCGAAGCTCCGCAGATCATGCAGCGCTTCAAGATCAGGAACGCGGATAAAGATTTCAATTCCGATACCGATGACGACGAGGACGACCTGGAGTGATCGTGCACCTGACAACCGTCCACCGGCGGAACGACACGCGCATCCGTTTCCGGGAAACGGCGACTCTTGCCGGCAGGAAGGAAGGTTGCCGGCTGGTGGTGGCGGACGGCCTGGGCGGCGAGCGGGCGGAACACTTCGACATCCACGATCTCGGCGTGCCCAAGGGCGGCCGCATCGGCCGCGCGGCTTTTGGTTCCTTGCGGGCCTTGCGCTATTTATGGAAACTCAAGCCTGAAGTGCTGCATTTCCATGATCCCGAACTGATCCCCCTCGGCTTGCTCCTGAGCGTGCTGGGATTCCGGGTCATTTATGACGTGCACGAAGACGTGCCGCGCCAGATTCTGGACAAGTACTGGCTGCCGCTCCCGGTGCGGCAACCCATGTCCTGGTTGATGTCCGCCCTCGAATGGCTGGGCGGGCGCCTGTTCGCCGCCATCGTCACCGCAACCCCTACCATTGCGGAACGCTTTCCAGGGAGTAAAACCGTGGTGGTGCAGAATTTTCCGATCCTGTCGGAACTGTCGGTACCGCAGGCCGCCGTTCCTTACTCGAAGCGCCCGCCGCATTTTGCGTATATCGGCAGCATCACCCGGGTGCGCGGCATAGAAGAGATAATCCATGCTCTGGGGTTGCTCCGGGCCGGGTATGACGCTCGCCTGCGGTTGGCCGGCGATTTCGCGCCCCGGGAGCTGCAGCAGGAAATGCAGGCATTGCCGGGCTGGCATCACACCGATTATCTGAAGTGGATAAACCGCGAGCAGGCCGCGTCGCTGCTGGGCAGTGTAAGGGCCGGGTTGGTGGTGCTGTATCCGATCAAGAATTATCCCGATGCCTATCCGGTGAAGATGTTCGAATACATGAGCGCGGGGCTGCCGGTCATCGCCTCGGATTTCCCGTTATGGCGCAGCATCGTGGAAGGCAACGCCTGCGGCCTGCTGGTTGATCCGCTCGATCCCAAGGCGATCGCGCGCGCCATGCAGTGGCTGCTGGAGCATCCGCAGGAAGCGGAAGCGATGGGGCGTCGCGGCCGCGAGGCGGTCGAGCAGCGGTATACCTGGGAGAGTGAAAAAAAGAAGTTGTTGAATCTGTACTCGGAGTTGCTGCAATGAACGCGGCCAACGCGTCTGGAGAAGGCCTGTGCCGTCGGTATCGATCATAACGCCCGTGCATAATCTGGCGCGGTATCTGGCCGCGACGGTCGATTCCGTGCGCATGCAATCTTTCGCGGACTGGGAAATGCTGCTGGTGGACGATTGTTCCACCGATAACTCGGTCGAGGTGGCGGAAAATCTTGCAAGGCTGGATCCGAGGGTAAAACTGATCCGGCTCGACCGGAATTCGGGTGCGGCGGTCGCGCGCAACGCCGCGATCAAGGCCGCGGCCGGGCGCTATATCGCCTTTCTCGACGGCGACGATCTGTGGCAGCCGGACAAGCTGGAAAAGCAACTGGCCTTCATGCGGCAAAAGAACGCCGCATTCTCTTATACCGCCTACCGGATCGTGGACGAAGCAGGCAAGGAAGTCTCGGTATTCAACGTGCCCGCGCAAATCTCCTATCGCGATTTGCTGCGCACCAACGTCGTCGGTTGTTCGACCGCCGTTTACGACACCGCAGGTCTCGGCAAGGTATACATGCCCGACATACGCAAGCGCCAGGACTTTGGTCTCTGGTTGCGCTTGACCAGGACCAGCGGCATGGCGCACGGCTTGCCGGAAATTCTTGCTTCTTACCGGCTGCGCAGCACTTCCTTGTCCAGCAATAAACTGTATGCCGCCTTGTATGTATGGAAGCTGTACCGGGAAGTTGAAAAGTTACCGTTGTGGCAGAGCGTCCGCTGTTTCAGCGAATACGCCATACGCGCTTTTTTCAAATACTATGGCTGATGACACCTTTGAATAAGGATCTGCGGATAGCGGTCACCGGTGCAACCGGGTTTGCGGCCGGGGCGCTGCTGGCCGAGGCGCGCGTGAGAGGCGTCAAGGTGCTGGCCTTGTCGCGCAGCCCGCGCGCGGTATCCGATGAGCATGTGGAATGGGTGGACTGTGCAGACGGCCGCGGCGGGGTCGATTATCGCCGTTTCGGGAAACCGGTCGACGCCGTCATCCATCTGGCCGGTCGGGCGCATATATTAAAGGAGACCGCGGCGGACCCCCTGGCGGAGTATCGCAAGATCAATGTGGAGCAGACACTGGCGCTGGCCCGGCGCTGCCGGGAACTCGGCGTGCGGCGCTTTATTTTTGTGAGTAGCATCGGCGTGAACGGCCGTAGTAGCGGCGTCACCGCCTTCACACCGCAGGACACACCCGCTCCGCATTCGCCTTATGCCCGGACCAAATACGAAGCGGAACTGGCTTTGCAGGATCTGTTCTCCGGAACCGCGACCGTACCTCTGATCGTGCGGCCGCCTTTGATGTACGGTCCGGAGGTTAAAGGTAATTTTCTCCGGCTCATCAAATTGGTGGACAAGGGTGTTCCACTGCCGTTTTCCGCGGTGCGCAATCGTCGCAGCATTCTGAGTGTGCGCAATTTCGCCGATTTCCTGCTGACCGTGGCGGGCGGCGAGCGCGGCCATTGCGGAATCTATCTGCCGGCGGACGCTGCGGATATTTCGACGCCCGCATTGATCCGGTTGATCGCGCAGGCCCTGGGGCGCAAGGCGCGCCTGTTCCCGGTCTGGCCCGCGCTGCTGCAAGCGGGAGCCGCTTTGAGCGGCCGCTCGGCGCTTTATGATCAACTCTGCGAATCACTGAGCGTGGACCAAAGTTCCTGTTTAAAGGACTTCGGGTGGAGCGCGCCCTATGCGCGCGAGGACATGATCCTGCGCACCATTGAATGGTATCGTACGGCGGATGGCGGCGCTAAAGTCTGATATATAGAGTTCCGAAATTGGTTTGGTTGTAGAAAATGTTTCCAACCCGGATGGTCTTTAAAACCTTCTCCCCTTCAGGGGCGCTGGGCAGAGGCCTGCGTAGAAGAAATTAATGAGGGGTGTGATTACTAATTTACCCCTATCGATAAAACAATGAATGAATTTTTAAGGATATAAAGCGATGCAACAGTGGATGATGGCGACGGTTATTGTAATGGCGGGCGCGGTCTCCTGGCTGCTGACCGGCCTGCTGCGCCGCTATGCACTGGCGAAGAGCCTGCTGGACATTCCCAATGCGCGCAGCTCGCATTCCGCGCCGACGCCGCGCGGCGGGGGAGTCGCGATCGTGCTTACGTTCCTCGGAGCCTTGCCCTGGTTTGCGTATGCGGGCTGGCTGGCGCCGCGAACCGTCATCGGTTTCGCCGGCGCGGGAGTGCTGGTCGCGCTGATCGGCTTTCTGGACGATCATCGGCATGTTGCGGCGCGCTGGCGCTTGCTGGTGCACTTCGGCGCCGTAACATGGGGCTTGTATTGGCTCGGCGGTCTGCCGCCGCTTGCGATATTCGGCTCCGCGCTGGATACGGGTTGGGCGGGCCAGCTGGCGGCGGCCGTGTGTCTGGTCTGGCTGCTCAATCTTTATAACTTCATGGACGGGATCGACGGCATCGCCGGTATCGAAGCCATCACCGTATGCCTGGGCGGCGTACTGATATATTGGTTGACGATGCCGGAGGCGCAGGTCTGGGCGCCGGGCCTGCTGCTGGCCGCGGCTGTCGCGGGCTTTCTGATCTGGAATTACCCGCCGGCGAAAATATTCATGGGCGATGCCGGGAGCGGGTTTCTCGGTTTGATGCTCGGCCTGCTGGCCGTGCAGGCGGCCGCCATGCATTCCATGCTGTTCTGGGCCTGGGTCATTCTGCTCGGCAGCTTCGTTGTCGACGCCACCGTCACCCTGTTGCGCCGGCTGGTCAGCGGCGAACGGGTTTATGAAGCGCATCGCAGTCATGCTTACCAGTACGCCTCGCGCAAATTCGCCTCGCATAAGGCCGTCTCTCTGGCGTATGGGCTGGTGAATCTGCTCTGGCTGCTGCCGCTGGCGGTGGGCGTGGCGACTGGCCGGCTGGATGGGTTGACCGGCGTGCTGATAGCCTATCTGCCGCTGACCGGGGCCGCTTTTTATCTGAAAGCCGGGGCCGGACGGCTGCAAGACGTCTAGTTTAACGGTCGCCCGGCGGCTGGTTTTCAACAAGCTGCTAAATGTGACCGGTTCGTAGGCTTTTCGCATCCCGGCCTCCTAATATCCCCCCTGACGGTCAAATTAAGAATTTATGACAGAGTGCCGCTATTACGGGAGCGCGCGGCGCTCCCGGTGCGCGCGAGCAAGCCTGATTTGACTCGTTACCCGGAAGGGATAAACTAGAACCCTTCTCAAAATGTCGCCAGCGCAGGTAAACGAGGCAAAGCTGAGCGAAAAAGCGCAGTTTATCGGTAATAAATGACATGTTGAACGAAGCTTTAACGAAGTATTACCAAGCGTAGTAATTTTGAGACAGGTTCTACGGTTTCGAAGGAAAATCAGGGCGGCATGCATGGTTTTCGATACAGGAAAATATCGATGCAACTGTTCAAGGTAAAGCGGGTTCTCATCATCCTCCACGATATCCTCTGGGTGCCCGCCGCGATCTATCTCGCATACTGGTTCCGGTTCAATCTGCAAACCGTGCCGGAGAGTTATTATCCGGCGATGCGGCAGCTCATTGTCTTCGCGATGCCCATTCATGCTTTCACTTTCTGGCTTTTCGGATGTTACCGGGGGATCTGGAGATTCGCGTCGCTGCCGGACTTGTGGCGATTGCTGCGGGCGGTGGCGATGGGCGCGCTCGTGGTGTCGGTGGCGCTGTTCCTCTATTCAAGGTTCATCGGAGTTCCCCGTTCCGCGATCGTGCTGTATCCGATACTGCTCTTTATCGGCGTCTCGGGTTCGCGCGCCGCGTACCGCATGCTCCGCACGCACCGCTTCTCGCTGGACAGGGAAGAGCGACCGCGCGCGCTGGTCATCGGCGCCGGGCGGGCGGGCAACTTCCTGGTTCGCGACCTGCTGGAACACGGCCCGTTCACGGCGGTCGGCCTGATCGACGACAACCCATCCATGGAGGGAACCGACGTCCACGGCGTGCGCGTGGTGGGCAAGGTTTCCGATTTGCCGGTGTTGATCAAATCCTTCGATGCCCAGGTGGTGCTGATCGCCATGCCGTCCGCGCCCAGGGCCACGATGGACGAAATCGTCAGAATCTGTTCCGAGCGCAAGGTTATCTGCCGCACGCTGCCGACCCTGAACGAACTGGCGGACGGCCGCGTCGAGGTTTCGCGGCTGCGCCCGGTTACGGTGGAGGATTTGCTGGGTCGCGCGCCCGTGAAGCTGGATGAGCATGCCGTCGGCGCCTACATCACCGGCAAATGCGTCGCCGTCACCGGCGGCGGCGGCTCGATCGGTTCCGAGTTGTGCCGCCAGATCCTGGCGCACCAACCCTCTTCGCTCATGGTCATCGACAGCAGCGAGTTCAATCTCTATTCGATTGAAGCCGAACTGAAGAAAAAATATCCCGGCAGGAAGATCCTGCCGCTGCTGGCCGATATTCGCGTGCGCGAGACCGTCGAAAATATTTTCGCGCAGTGCCGGCCGCAAGTGGTGTTCCACGCCGCGGCCTACAAACATGTGCCGATGGTCGAGGAGAACATCATTGAGGGGTTGCGCAATAACGCATTCGGCACCAAGGTGGTCGCCGACGCCGCCGCCAAGTACGAGGTTTCGACCTTCGTGCTGGTGTCGACCGACAAGACGGTCAACCCGACCAACGTGATGGGCGCCAGCAAGCGCATCGCCGAAGTCTACTGCCAGACCCTGAACAACTACGTCAGGACGCATTACATCACCACCCGTTTCGGCAACGTGCTGGGTTCCACCGGTTCGGTGGTGCCGCTGTTCGAGAAACAGATCAAGGACGGCGGCCCGGTAACCGTCACCCATCCCGATATCGCGCGCTTCTTCATGACCATACCCGAGGCCGCCTCGCTGATCCTGCAGGCGGGCGCGATGGGTAAGGGTGGCGAGATCTACGTGCTCGACATGGGCGAACCCGTGAAAATCCTCGAACTCGCGGAAAACATGATCCGCCTGTCCGGCCTCGAGCCCGGGCGCGATATCAAGGTTCAGTACATCGGCCTGCGTCCCGGCGAGAAAATGCACGAGGAACTTTTCTACGCCAAGGAAGAGCTGGTGGGCACGGGCCATCCCAAGCTCATGCTCGCGAACTGCATGCCCTGTGAATGGAGCGGCCTTCAGGCCGACCTGCTGGAACTGCAAAAGGCGGTCGAGCGCTTCGACGACAAGGCCGCGCTGCGCCTCATCCAGCGCATCGTTCCCGAATTCGTGCGCAACGTCCCGCCGGGCGCCGAAATCATACCGCTGCAAAATCCCGCCAAGCAGCTGCCCAGAAGTTAGGCCTCGAGCCTTACAACCTTTCTCGTTTTTGTTTTTTAATAAGAAATTTTCGGTTGGGCGCTTGATCTTTGCATGTGTTTGGGGTAGCTTCCCTGCGGGCTATCCGATGGGCTTTCCGAATTTCTCGCTGATTTTATTCATCGGCTTTCCCTCGAAAATCACAATTCACTCTTTGATCCGGGGTAAGTGTAAAACGATTTTAAAAGGCTCTATGGAAGGCCTTTAAAAGTCCTGTCATTGCGGGACAGACTTTACCGTTTGAAGCACTTCGTCCTTCTATATGGGCAATAATCAACAATCGAGCGGTGTGATATGAATAGAATTGTTTTGCTTGGCTGGGCTTTGGTGTTAATGGGCTATTTGGGCAATGCTTTTGCCGCCGACGAACCACCGATTATCGGAAATCATGATAAAGAATATCAGATGTATCCAAGCGCAAGTGCGGCAAGCAGCGCTTGTGGCAATGAAATGGTTGAAATTAATAAAAAAGACCCTTATCCGTTTGCTGGATGCTTTCATAATTCGTTTGGAAGCAACAGTGGCGAATATTATGTTGCCTATGATTATCAGCAGCCGTACGGCCCGCCTCAAAGAGTCTCCTCACCAAAGAGATATGCCTATGACGAAATCCAGGTCACTATGTCTAAAACAAGGGCGGAGGCGGAGCATGATTGCAACGGCGCTGGCGGTGTTGTCCTTGGAATGGCGTATACGTTTCACTCTAACGATAACCCTTATGAAGATATTGGTTATAACTGCTCGAAAGTCAGCGGACAACAAATTATTCGTCTTAGCTTTTTTGGAATACCTGCTGGGTATCCGTCATTTCCTACTTATAATTATGTCTATAACCAGCCCCCCACGGTTTCTGTCAGCTCGCCCAGCAATGGGGCGGTCTATTATGTTGGCGCGGCGTCAGTAAATATAAGCGGCGCGGCCACTGACCCTGAAGATGGAAACTTATCCAGCAACATAAAGTGGTACATAAACGGGCAATACGAACGTCAGACTCAGTCTTTCACCAAAACTTTTACCAGTCCTGGTGCCAGAACAATAAAGGCCGAGATTACGGATAACAGCAATGTTATCAATGATACGGCTAGTGTTTCACGCACGATTAATGTTGAAGAAGCCTCGCTGAATATTAGCGATATTGTGGCTATTATGGATTCGCCTCACGAGACCTATAAGCCCGTGCGGTTCACAATATCCACTGCCACCGTTAATGGGAATGATGCGCGAGCCTCTATTGTTTGGCAATCCAGCATTAATGGGCCATTGGGTACTGGTGGTTCCATTACCGTTAATTTGTCGCCGGGCACTCACCTGATCAAGGCTACTTTGTCTGCCTATGGGGAGGTTTTAACCACCCAAAAAGCAATAATAGTGATTCAAGACCGGCCGCATGTTGCTATTCAGTCGCCGGCCGGCGGTCGTATATTCGACATCAAGGAAGCGATACATTTTCAAGGTTCGCTGACTTTCAGGGGTCAGCCTGTAAGTTCCGGATTAACCTGGGTCTCTGATATTTCCGGGCCATTTGGGGCGGGCGACAGTTTCGACTACTCAGATTTACCTGAAGGTGATCATCAGATCACCGTTTCCGCCACTCTGAATGGTCAGACGGATACCAAAACTCTGACTTTGAGAGTTTATGACCGTCAGAAAAACCAGGGCAATAAAAACGACGGTAACTGCTTTGGCGGAAATCCGATTAATCTTCTGAGTGGCAACAAATATCACGAGGAAACGGATTTCTCGACGGCCACCGAATCACCCTTGTATTTGCATCGTGGCTATAACAGCACCTCGAAGGAGACAGGAATCTTCGGTTATGGCTGGGACAGCAATATCACCGAGCGCGTTGAATACAATGCCAC
>DASUFE010000067.1:0-13787 GCA_036274675.1 Gammaproteobacteria bacterium | reverse complement strand
ATGTTGAGGTACAGCGTGAGAAGCGTCAGCACGTGCAGGAGTTTTGGAAGAAGATCAGGGGCACCGCTGCCGTATGGTCATTTTTGGCCATCGGCGCGGCGCTCATGATCGTCGCCCAAGTGCCCGCCCCCGCTGGAAAATTCATCCTCACTGGCGGCTTTTTTTTAAGCGAGCCTGATACACATTATGCGAAGTTCTGGATAAGCCGGATTCGCGACCCTAAGTTCGCTCGAAACAGCCCTGTACAACTCGTCGAATGCGCTGGTACCCGGACGGTCTCTTGGCCCAGGCTTTTCAATATTAAGGGTGCTTGATCATCCGGGATAAAGTCGACTCAAACCATGGTGATTATGGGGATTTGGCCAATGATACTTCTTGCGTAATACAAACCGATTTTTTATACTGAACTACATGGTTCAGTATTCAAAAAATCGACTTGATCAAACCTTTGCCGCGCTATCGGACTCCACCCGGCGTGAAGTTCTCCTGCAACTAGGCCGAGGGGACGCTTCAATTACGAGTCTCGCCGAACAATTTCATATGTCTCTGACGGGCATGAAGAAGCACGTCAGCATCCTGGAGCAAGCCGGCCTTGTGAGGACCGAGAAGGTAGGTCGGGTGCGATCCTGCAAGCTCGGCTCCCATCGCCTGGATTCGGAAACGGCTTGGATCGAAAGATACAAAGAAATCTGGGACAGACGCTTCGACGCACTGGAAGCTGTCGTCCAGGAACTTAAACAGAAGAAGGGAACAAATGAAAAACCAAACAAAAGCGGAACGAAAGTCAGAGCGTGAGTTCGTCGTATCACGCATCATTAACGGGCCGTCACACCTCGTGTTTGAGGCCTGGACTGACCCTGAGCTTTTTAAGAAGTGGTGGGTGCCGAAATCAGCCCCCATAACGCTTGTGTCCTGCAAAATGGATGTTCGCATCGGTGGAAAATACAGCCTTCTATTCAGTATGGGCTCTCAGAGTATGGAGTTTTTTGGCAAATATCTCGAAGTAACTCCTTACTCGCGTTTGGTTTGGACCAACGAAGAAGGCGGCGAGAACGCCACGGTCATTACCACAGTGACCTTTGAAGAAATTGATGGTACAACCTTGGTTACTGTGCAGGATCTATATTCTTCAAAGGAAGCGCTCGATGAAGCCCTCGCCTCCGGCTCGATCGGCGGAATGCCCGAGCAGTTGGAGCAACTCGACCAGTTCATCGTCAACCAGAGGAATCCTTAGGCTTTAAAATTTCTGCAATCTAAAACCACTAGCCAAAAAGCAAAATCCATAAAGTAGCGCGGTCGCCCGGGTCAGGTCGTCCGGTTTGCGCCAGGCAGTGCTCTCCTCCCCTGGCTCAGGCTGGAATCGGGTGTTTTTCTCAGGGATCAGGCGTTTCTCGGGTGTACTCTGATGGATGTTCTCGGCGCCAGGAAAGCCGGTTCTCAAGGAGAACTATAACCTGCCTTTCTTGGGATATGTTCAGCCAGTAACTTTGTTCGGGATATATGGTGGTTTTGCTGGCTCGGTAGCGGGAGTGATCGTCATGTAGCGCCTGTGCAAAGGTCTTTCAGCAGGCAGGGAAACTCCTAACTCGGCAGCTTTGGACCAAATCTCTTCATAAGGTTTGCCAACCCTGGCACTGATTTCCAACATCGGGGCACGATTCAAAGCCATTTCCCAAAGCAAGGAAATTTGTGCATAAGTCCAGCTTCTGTCTGTATTCCAACTCATGTGCGATTACGGATTGTAAATAGTAAAGACGGTGCATTATCAGAGCAGCCCCTCAACTGCTCAATCCATTAAATACCTGAAACGCTTTAGGGTGTTTTATGAATTAACCGTAACTTCCCGGTGCCTCGCCGCAGGCAGGCACCGAAGAAGTGTACATTGGCGGGTCAGATGCTGCTGCGGCTGACGGGTCTGGAAATATTCCTGAGTATACCGGCTGTTTCCAGCAGCCCGGCTTCACGGGCAATATCAGCCTGCGCGACTATGCCGATAATCTTGCCTTGAGAATCCACTACAGGAATGCGCCGTATCTGATTTTGCACCATTTTCTCGTAGCACTCCTGTAAATCGGCATCCTCTCCTACTGAGATCACCGGAGCCGTCATCACTTCAGAGACTTCGACTTCAGCCGGATTCCGATCGGCCGCGATCGCGCGACAGACGATATCGCGATCCGTAACCACTCCGAGCAGTTGCCGGTTCTCCAGATCGTCAACTACCGGAATTTCGCCGCAATCCATATTCACCATCAGGCGCGCGACCTTGGGGAGCATCGTTTCCGGCATACAGCAGGCCGGATCCAGCGTCATAATTTCTGTAACAAGCATTAGGCACCTCCTCTACATCTTCGGGATTACTATTAAATAGTTTGGAGAGCGGCCGGATAACCCGGTTCCGTCGGGGACAAGCGCGCAGCACGGCAATGCTATCCAGCCCCGAGTTTTTGCAACATGCGCGAAGCGGAAATTTTAATTCCGGATTCGGCAATAGCTTCCAGTTTTGAAACTTTTACATGCGGGCGGTCGGGCGGTCACCGCGCTGCCCTGCCTGCAACTGAATGGCTTTGTCGGTATCCGTACACCTGTCGACCCATGCCGCAAAGACCTCCAGGAAGCCGGTGGCGAATTCCCGGGTTTCCGCGTTCGCCAGCGCGCCCTTCTCGTCAAACAGCTGGCTGGCGTTTCCGATATAGGCTTCCGGTTGTTGCATGACGGGAACGTTCAGGAATACCAGGCACTGGCGCAGATGGTGATTCGCGCCGAATCCGCCGATGGCGCCCGGCGATACGCTAATCACCGCTCCGGGCTTGCCATTCCAGGAACTCTGTCCATAGGGCCTGGAGGCGACGTCAATGGCGTTTTTTAGTACGCCGGGAACCGATCGATTGTATTCAGGAGTCAGGAATAATACTCCGTCATAGTCCTGTACACGCCGCCTGAATTCGCTCCATTGCTGCGGCGGATCCCCGTCCAGATCCTGGTTGTACATGGATAGGTGCCCTATTTCCACGATTTCGAGCTTAAGTGAAGACGGCGCCAGCCGGATCAGGTTATTCGCCATTTTTCGGTTAAACGAATCCTTGCGCAGGCTGCCAATAAATACTCCGATTTTTTTCTCCATGCGGACCTCTATGGTTGATAGCGGTTACTGGCAAGTTATATGCCGCAAATTATGCCAGCCCCACCTACAATAACCCGTATACGACCAGACCCACGCACAGGGATGTCAGTATTATGGCAATCAGCGCGAGCAGCCCGTCGCGGCCGATCAGTGACAGGCCGAACAGACTCAGTACGAAACCGGTGCTGTAACCGCTGAACGGAACCAGTTCCAGCACCGGCATCGCAAGCGCGATCAGCGCGCAAATTACGGCGATCATATAGCCGCCCGGACCCTGGACCAGGGGTTTGAGCCTCGGCTGCAGCAGCCGATCGGTAAAACAGGCTGTGGGGTGCAGCCGTTCCAGGAGTTTGCAGAGTGCATCCTGCCTGACCGAAAGATCCAGCATTCTGCGAGGCAGCCAGAAGTGCTTGCGATGGAACAGCATTTGCCCGACGGTCAGCAGCACGAAAATCCCCATCAGTGCGGACATGCCGGGGATATCGCCGATCACGGGGCTGAAGGTGATGAGCCCGGCCAGCAATAACAAAGAACCGAATGAACGATGCTCGATCTCGCGTAAGATTGCGCGCAATGAGACTTTGCCTGCCCTGGCTTCGGCATGTCCGATCCGCTCAAGCACCTGCTCCAGGTTGGCGGGTTGCTGTTCCATGTCCAATACAATCGAAAGTGTTGAGGGGGTAAACGCGCGATGAGCAAGGGTTTTACCCGCTTCACCGTAAAACTTCTCTCGGCCTGTCAACCGCCGAGAGTTCGGTCTTGTCTCTGGTACCAGCGCATCGCCTGATGGAAATGGTCGAGTCGGAAATCCGGCCAGTAATCCTCGACCACGAAAAAATCGGCATAAACGGACTGTATCGGCAGAAACCCGCTCAATCGCCGGCCGCCTCCCCAGCGCATAACCAGGTCCAGGCGGGGCACTTCCTGTGAGCGCAACCGCCCTGAGAGCCGCAGGCCCTCGATGTCCCACTCCCAACCGTAGTTCACCAGCAGGTTGACCTTGAGACCGTTGCCTTGCCGCGTGCAGTACGGGCGAAGCTCTTGCGGAAACTGTGCCGAAGCTGTATCACCGATTACCAGCAATGCTGCGCCTTGATGCAAGGCCGCTTCAGCGAATGCGATGCATGCGGCACTGAAAGCCTGCTTTTGCACGGCAGGACGCTTGGTATTGTCTTTGGTGAAGCCGTATACCGATATTTCAGGGATGCCGAAAGACCTGCAGGCTCCCATCAATAGCAAACCCGGCTCGACGCCGTGCGCATAACCGGTTTCACGGCCCAGGCCGCGCATGTCCGCCCAACGCCGGTTTCCGTCGGGGATAAATCCGACATGCCTGGGAAGTGCGTTTTTCAAATGCGATCCCAGCGATGCGCGTCGCGCATGATTAGCTTTCCACTTGAGCGTGTACTCATTTCATACTGAAAAAATTCGACAGTAAATTTTCTGAGATTGCGAAGACGGCAGAGTTCAGAAATCATCAGCAGCATCATGATGATGCCCCACGGCAATCACTTAGGTGGTGGTATTACACGCAAATACGTTACTACCCGTTTTTAAATATAAGTGAAAGGCTTAGGATTGATTCCCGAAGTAGATCCCCTCCTACTTCCGGACCGTATCGAAAAAATGAGGAGTCAACACAAAACAACTCATGGTACGGTCCGTTAGGAGGGTCAATATTTGTGCGTGAAAGCCCTGATCTCCATCCTTGGCATTAAAACCGACTTGAGCATCGAATGCCGGCAGCACCGCCAGTTTCAGAAAGTCGCAATGTTCCGCCACATCCCGGTAAAGATCTTTTGCCTGCGCCAACTGTTCGCGCAGCGCGTGCCGCAAGTCGGGGATTTGCTCGATATCTTTCAGCAGTTTTCTTCCAGGTTGATCGCGAATCCTGCGTTACCTGTTTTATGCAGGTTGCTTCAATGCCGAAACACGAAACAGGGTCATAGCGAATTCAGGAAGGCTAGCAATGCCGTGCGCTCCTGTCCGTTCATGCTCAACACCCGCAGCCGGGATTGTTCCGCCTCGCCCGAGTGCCAAAGTATGGCTTCCATCAGGTTGCGCGCCCGCCCGTCGTGCAGGAAAAATGAATGGCCGTTTACGACCGGCACCAGGCCTAATCCCCACAGTGGCGGCGTGCGCCACTCCGATCCCGAGGCCTCAAACTCCGGCCGTCCGTCGGACAGACCTTCCCCCATGTCATGCAGCAGCAGATCGGTATAAGGATGGATCTCCTGCATTGACAGTTCCGGGAAATCTTCCAACCGCCCTGTCCGGTATCGCGGTACATGGCACAGCGCGCAGCGCGCCTCCTCAAACAGCAGCCGGCCGTGTTGCACTTCATCATCCTCCACGCGGCGGCGTGCCGGCACTGCCAGCGTCTTCGCATAGAACGCGACGAAATCGAGTATCTCGTCGCTGATTTCAGGTTCACCGCCGGCCGGGGCCTGACGGCAAATTGTCTGCTTTTCAGTGCAGGGCTGTGTCGGAAAGAGCGTCGAGGTGATACCGAGATCGCCATCGAAGGCTCCGGCCGACTGCTGGCGTACGCTGGGTTGCCCCGCTTTCCAGCCGAAGCGCCCGAGTACCTGGCGCTGAGATTTAATCTCCCAGACCCGGTTGGGCCGTCCCGAAATGCTGTCGTGATCGGAATCCTCGGGGTCGGCATGCGCAAGAATATCCTGTTCGGCGATTGCTTCCAGCAGGCCCAGGCCGATCATGGCGGGCGCCACGCGCAGCGAAGTCATGGTTTGCGGATGCAGCTCTCCATAGGCGGGTTCTTCGATCGTGAGCAAGGGCTTGCGCAGCTCATAGCGTTCACCGTCGGCGAATTGTCCGCTCGTATATTGAAAGTGCAGCCTCGGCTGGGCCTCCGGGCTGATGCCGGGAATCGCGAGCGTATTTAACTGCCCGCCGTAGACGGGCTCCGGTACTATGCCGTCGTGCTGCACAATTTCCGGTTCCGCCACGGTCGTCGCTGGAATGCTCAGTCGCACCAGCGCCGATACCATGGGTTCTCCTTCGGCCGGCAGTTGTCCGCGGCCATCCTTGACGTGGCAGGACTGGCAGGTATTTGTATTGTATAGCGGACCCAAACCATCGCGGGCGCGCGTCGTCGACGGCGCGATTACCCAGGGATTTCGGAAGAACGAGTTACCGATGGAGAAACGGTCCCGGCGCGATATAGAGAGGTTCGCAGCGGGCAAGGAAAAGGCATTGATGCTTTCGTCGAAAACGGTTGTCGCTCCGCCCGCAAGGGTTTCCGCTGAGGGAATCTCCCCGCCTGCAACTTCAGGTTCACGTGTCGAGCAGCCGGACAGCAGAACCAGCAGGCAAAGGATGCTGAAAGCACGTGTCATGCGCCTGGCCTGTCGGATGAATTCAGGGGCGTGTCCGCACCCTGCGCGGTCAGCTTGTCGACTCCGGTTGCGCGCGCCGCGGCTTCAATGGTTTCAGTCAGCGCCCGTAATGCAGCAACGGCGGAACGGATTGTTGCCTGCCCTTGCTCGTTCAGGATCTGTTGATCGAAGGCGATTCCCGCCTGGGCGTTTTGCACGATTGCGCCGACTCGGACGGCGCTGTCGTCAAGTTGGCTGCGCATTTTCTGATCAACCTGTTCCGATGCGGTGCGCACCAACTCCGTGAGTCCGGGACCTTTGAGAATTGAACCGTCAACCCGCGTGTATACGCCAAGGTAGACATTACGAATACCGCGCAGATTGGTTTCGATATCGACATGGGTGTTATCGCTGAAACAGGAATGCTCGTCTTCCTGTGAGCCCGCCAGCAGCGCCGCGTTCATGCGCTGTCCCGCCAGTTCACCCAGGCTCAGGCTGCCCATGCCGAAAAACATGCTACGCAAGGCAATTTTCGGATCTTGCCCCAGGAAACGCGTACGATAACTGTCCAACCCGTCCGACCAGTCCGCCGCCATTCTGCCAAGATCCGCAACCAGCAGTTCAGTTACCAGTTTGAGATAGGCGCGCCTGCGTTCGCAGTTGCCGTTACTGCAAGCCTCGCCCAGCACATAATCAGTATAGGGCCGCAGACCATGATCCGTCGGCTGATGATTGAAATCCTGACCCCATAACAGGAATTCAATGGCATGGTAGCCCGTCGTGACATTGGCTTCCGCGCCGTCCTTTTCATGATAGCTGCGCAGCAAATCGGCGTTGATCGGCGCAGTCCCGGCGATAAGGTTCTCCCGGGCGTGAGGATTGCCTTGTTCATATTCGTAACTCCCGGCGACATAATCGATCAGTCCTTCATCCAGCGGCCAGGAGTTCACCATGATCTCCCACTCATCCACGTTCGGATTGCCAAAACGGAAGACTTCGCTTTGCCCGTAAGGGATGCGCGCGCGTAACCATGCCTGCTTGACGGCTTCGTGGGTGACGGCGCTCGGCCCGTTCAGAAATGCATCCACGGCCTGTTGCAGTTCGACAGCGGTTTTCAGGGAATCCTGATAGACAGCCTGCGCAATATTGGCGTAGGTTTCCATGACGGCGTGCCTGGCTTCATTTTCACGGCCGCAGGAGGCTGCGCCGGCCGCCAGCAGGCATATCAACAAACGGATGCGGGTCTTTCTAGAATTCATCGAGAACTCCGACTCTCAATTTGTGGCGAGTAAATGATTGGGCGCTATCGTCCTGTACCTGGAAACTTCATGGCCCCGGGTATTGAAGCGATGGATGGCGCCGGCGCCGGTTGTGACGAAAAAATTCCTGTCTTGCGCATCGTAAGCGATGCCGGATACGTCATGGATGTAGTGCTGCGCCAGCATTTTCCGGTTCTCCATATTCCAAAAGCCCAGGCAGTTGCCTCGCGGGCTGCTGACGGCGGCGGTGAGACTGTCGCCGGGACCGGCGAATTTGACGCCGCCTGTATACTGGTTCATGGACTGCCAGTCGCATGCATCGTCTCAGGAAAGAGCTGCAAGATGTCCTCACCCGCATGGCTGGCGGCACTCTGTTTCCACTGGCGCCTTCTATTGCAATGGATACTGAGCTGCCGGTCGTGCAGCCGGTATTCACCGCGCATCTTACCATCGGCCGTATCGGGATACATCAATGAAGGCTGCATCGCTTCAGGATCCAGGTTGACCCCTGGTCGGTCGGGGCTGGTCAGGATACCGCCATTGGCGATGACCAGGGCCGCCATCCAGCAGCGGATTTCATGAGGGTCCGTCCATGAGCGGGCCGCTCGTCCAGCACCGTCAGCCTTGCCGCATCCCGGACGCTGCTTGCTCCCTGATTCCTTTTATAAATGTTTTCGCTGGTATACAGATACTTGCTGTCTGCCGAAAAGCAACCGTGACCGCAGATCAACGCTGTAAATTTCAGTTCCATGCCGGCGGGCGAAGAGCACGGCCTGCCCTGGCCGGACGGGGTTAAACGCTGCCGCATGCATACGCTGCGATGTTTCCAGCATGAATTGCCGGTGACCCGGCCGACAGGGGCCAAGGTACTCATGCCCCCAATTAAGAATAGTTTTTATTTATATCCGGGGCAGGTGTCAAGGAAGGGTGCAAAGCGCCTGGCGGGAACTGTCGCATTCCTAAATATATATGTAAGGAAGCAAAATGGTTTGAGTAAGTCGCGCCTTTTGCTTTGCGTGTTCAGGGGATGAATTATTCAGAGCTTATCAATAATACACGACATATTGGTTCTGTTCGGTCCGGTCACTTTTCTTTGAGCCCGAGATCTTGGCGATTTTCAGGAAGGCTCCCAGCTCATGGATCGCTTCACAGAAGGTTTCATAGTCCACCGGCTTGGTGATAAATACATTGCAACCTAACTCGTAGCAATAGTCGGCTTCTCTTTGTTCAGTAGCTGTCGTAAGAATGATGATCGGTATATTGCGGGTCGTGTCGTTGCTTTTCAGCTTGTTCAGCACCTGCAGACCGTTTATACCCGGCATGTTGATATCCAGGATAACCAGGTATTTTTTGTCTGACTTGTGTTGCGCCAGGAATTCAAGGACTTTCTGCCCGTTCTCGAAATGAATGAGTTCATTGTCGATTCCGCCGCGCTTTAAATTCAGTTTCACCAGTTCGGCGTGCCCCGGATCGTCTTCGACGAGAAGAATCGTCACGGCCTGGTTTTCGTTTCTCTTTTCATTCGTCATTGTTCAAATCCTTGTCCGGAGGCAGTTCAAAAGGGATGTTAAAGAAGAATGTGGAGCCTTTGCCATGGACGGATTCGAACCATACGTCGCCGTCATGCCGCCTTACGATAGCCCTTGTATTCGCCAGGCCTATGCCCTCGCCCGGCGCGCTCACCGCGCCGCGCCTGAATATTTCAAATACCTTTTGCGCGTCATCCTCGGCGATTCCCACCCCGTTGTCCGTCACGGAAAAAATGGTGCCCTTCTTGTCCTCCATGGCCGCGATCCGGATTTCGCCGGCCCGCCGCGGATCGAGGTATTTTATCGAGTTGTCCAGCAGGTTGCTGAACACCTGCTCGATGGACAGACGGTCGGCGATGATTTCCGGCAGCGGTTCCGCGATCACCCGGGCGCCCGAGCTTCTGATCTGGTGCTGGATGGTTTCGATACAGCGCCGGACCAGCTCGTTGGCGTCGATTTTTTCATAGGCAAGCTTTCTTTTGCCGAGCCGGGAGTACTGCAACAGCGCGCTGATCAGCGTGTTCATCTTGTCGGCCGAACTCTGGATGAAGCCCAGGGCCTGCGGGATATTTTTGGACAACAGCCCGGTTACCGATGCCCGTTCGCCCGGTTGCATTTTATCGGAATACTTTTTCAGCAACGGTGTTAAGTCATCGATGGCGTGTTTTAGTTCGGAAGCGAAGCCCTTGATATTGATCAGGGGCGCACGCAGGTCATGGGATGCGATATAGGCGAAACTTTCCAGTTCCCGGTTATTTTCCTTCAATATCTCGCTTTGCTGCTTGAGCTGGTTGCCGAGGGAACGACGTTCTATTGCGTAGCGTATGCTGCGTTGCAGGGAGTTTTCGGTGATGGCGTCCTTGCTGACATAATCTTCCGCGCCCTGGCGTACCAGTTCAACACCCATGCTCTCATCCACGTCCAGCCCCGTCATTACGACGACCGGAACATCCGAATGCTGTTCGTTCAGGCGCTGCACCAGCCCGCGGCCCTCGCCATCCGGCAGGTGCAGGTCCAGAATCACAATATCGATATTTTTGTTTTGGGAGAGCACTTCCAGCCCTTGCTGGAAATAGCCGACGTGAATGACGTTCGTCGGCTGAGAGCCCTTGATGCCCAAACGTTGCCGCCCGAGCAGTCTACCGACCATTTCGGCATCAATCGTATTGTCTTCGATCAGCAAGATGTTAAGGGGAGCTGTGATTTTCCCCGGTCTTCCGCTGTCGGGTGCAGGATTACCGCCGTTCATTATTGGAACTTCCCTATCTATCCCCTCTTCCCGCACCGATCATACTATTAATGTATTGCTTTGTGTACGATTATGATGACCTCCGAAGTGATTGAAGATATTTATTGAATCAGAAAAATCTATGTAAGATCTTGATCATCAAAGTCATTCGAAATGATGCACCACTGGGGGAGCAATCATGGTAGTCATGACGAATTTCGGGCCGCTATATATATCCCTAAAAATATTGGTAAAACCAATGATCCAATTACATAAAGAACTGCCAAACTATTGCCCACCTTTCTTTTAAAGGCGCTCTCATTCTCGAATTCACTGATAATATTCCCGAATCCAATTCGCTGTTTAAGAATGTAAAAATTGAGTCCGAATAAAATTACAGAAAATAAAACAACAAAAATTTCTCCATAAATGTCAGGATTAACAAAAAAAATTCTGAGATTGATAGGCGGTAACTGCATTAGAGCCGCTAATGCAAAAAGATACATCGCTATAGTAAGAGTTAACATAATCACAGCGTTTACTTCATGCAGCCGACTCTCGCCATTTACTGCCTGACTCCATCTATAAAGCTTATAGAAAATATATTTGTACGCGGCGCAAACAACTTTTTTTAATATCATAAGTTAGTTAAGGCATGCAATTACTAGAGTTTTCACAAAGGAAATCAGTTATTGGGCCAGAGAGCGTTTGAATTCCAACTGTATAATCTAATACATAATAAGTCCCAGAAGAAATTAAACCAGGCCATCCTCCAAAAGTACCAATGTAGCCCATGGCTATATCCGCGCTACTCTTCCCAACGCCGCCCCAATTTTCGTGGAATGCGTTATTTAAAAATTGATAAGTACCAATCGCCGTTCCCACGGCAAAAAACCCCATACCTGTTGTTTTAAGTAAGTCCAGTTTTGAGAGTAGATCTGACTTGTAACCGGATATAGAAACTGTATTGATATATTCTGAAACATCAGAATATGTGATTCCTCCATTCAGCGATTCCTGTAGATCATAGCGTTTGGTATGTACAGGTGAGGCGGCAGTGGGATAGTTTGTTGTGGGCGACCAACTTACTTGCACTGGGCCGCACAGTGGTGCTGATGTGCTAACAACCGGATTACCAGGTGTTCTGAGAACGTAGACAGGGGTATAGGGTGACCAAGCACTGCATACGTTATATTGGGTATAACATTTTTTTGCGCCATATGTGTATGCCCCGGTTGTTTTACCAGAAATAGATAAGGTGGCATTTGCGCCTGCGGCAGAATTTTGTCCGGTACTCCAGTTTATGTAACCGTAGCTACTCAGTGAATTGTATACGGAAAGCTGAAAATTACCGTTAGTGCTATAGGCAGGAGTGACTGATGGTGCCGATGGAGGATCGGGTTGCGGACAAGGACCTTGGCATTGTGCAATCGAGATTTGAGGCAGCACGCATAGCAAGCTTAGTAGTAACAATACATTATTTTTTTGCAAGTATCTGCGTGAAACTAGCCTTGGTTCGGCACAGTAAAATTTGAATAGAAAAGCCCATAGTTACTCCCAGAGTCTTTATTGCCGTTCAGAATTTTTTGACGACAGCCCTAATGTCGATAGCCCTGAAATATTCAATCAAGGCAACTTTGTAAAAAATTTAATAAGCCCTTATAGATGCCTTGCCAGACAGGGCATGGCTTTCTTGACTGGAATCTACCTTACCACACGGATTTTGGCAATCAAGCCGGCAACGGTTTGCCGATCATATTGCCTCCCTGCCCCTGGGCGAGATGCAGATGCAGCAAGGCATCGTCGATCATATCGCCCCAGCGCGCGTACTTTCCGGGTTTTTCGGGTTCGTAGGAAGCGACGCTGCCGCTCAAGGTCAGCAGGCCATGCTGGGCGCTGCGGAAATTGGGAATATTGCGCCTGGAAAATCCGGCGACCACGCGCTCGGCCAGAACGCAGCCGCCTTCATAATTCGTCTCGGGCAGAATCAGCAGAATCGTGGTCCCGGCGTCGTAACGGTAGATGCGGTCGACCGAACGGCAGGAATGACGGATATGCTCGGCTGTAAGCTTGTGCGCGAGCTTTGCCGCTCGACGTCCGTAATGGGCATCGTATTCTTCGTAACCGTCGATATTGAAAATGGCAATCGAATAAGGGCGTTTGTAACGGGCGGCGATGTTGTAGGCATATTCCAGTTCAACCTTAAGGGCTTCGGACGAGCCGATGCCGAGCTCGGGGTCAAACATGGTGACCGGGCGCAACAGGTCTTCGCCGCGCAGGATGCCTTCCACTTCGCGTTCGAGCTGTTTTTGATGGAGACTGCGCATGTTTTCCAACTCTTCCATCACCACCATCCGGCCTTATATTAAGGAATAGCTTTCGGCATAAGTACCTGATTCTTGAGCCGGAGGCAACAGGCGGATTGCATTTTTGATATATGATTTTACTTTTAAATAATCGTGTAAGCTTATGTTTTTTAATTAGAATTTAATGGCTTTTGAATGCAATTTATTGATCAGCGTGCTCAACATGGCTCGTTCCTCGGGATTCAGCACGGACAGCAGCTCCGCCTGGTGAGTCAAGGCGATGGGCACGATGCGCCGATAGATATCCCAACCGGCCGAGCTGACGCGCAACAAGGTACGGCGTTTGTCGTGCGGGTCCTTTTCTTTCTCCAGCAGTCCGGTCGTGAGCATGCGATTGATCGCACGGCTCATCTTGACCTTATCCAGATTGGTGCGATCCCCCATCTCGTTCGCGGTCAGCGGCTGCTGCGAGGCGAGCACCGCCAGCACCCGCCATTCCGGCAGCGTGATGTTGAAGTACCGGGAGTACTGCTTCGCCAGAGACAGGCTGACGGCCCTCGACAGAATGGACAGGCGGAACGGGATGTACTCGTCCAGCTTGATATCGTTGGCGTCGTTGTCGTTATGCGTCATGCAAGAAAGCCATATGCTATTTGTCGCAAAAGCATTATTATTTCGGCGTCAAAATTATACCCCTAAACCCTGGAACCACGAGTGAAGAACATGCCGAAAAATGCTTTTTACGCCCAGTCGGGCGGCGTCACCTCCGTTATCAATGCGTCCGCGGCGGGAGTTATCGAAACCGCGCGCAAGCACCCGGACAAGATCGCAAACGTATATGCCGGCCGCAATGGCATCATCGGCGCATTGACCGAGGATTTGATCGATACCAGCAAGGAAAGCGCGGCGGATATCGCGGCTCTCAAATATACCCCGGCAGGCGCCTTCGGTTCCTGTCGCTTCAAGCTCAAGGGTCTGGACGTCAACAAGGCTGAATACGAGC
>DASUFE010000066.1:0-33837 GCA_036274675.1 Gammaproteobacteria bacterium | reverse complement strand
GAAAAACTGGAGGCCGAGCTGTCCGAACAGCAGCTCAACACGTGGATTCGCCCATTGCAGGCTGAAATCGATAATGGAACACTGCGTTTGTTCGCGCCGAACCGCTTTGTGCTGGATTGGGTGAAGGATAATTTTTACGATCGCATTGGCCAGTTGGTCCAGCAATTGCAGGGTATCGATAAAAACCAGGTCGTCATCGAAATTGGCGGTCACGAGCTGGTACCGAATACGATGCTTAAATCTTCGCTCACGGAAGCCTCGGTCGCCACTCCCGAGCTGCCGCCTGTACGCAATAACCTCAATCCTAATTTCACTTTCGACAATTTCGTCGAAGGCAAATCCAACCAGCTTGCGCGCGCGGCCTCGATGCAGGTCGGCAAGAACTCCGGCGGCGCCTATAACCCGCTTTTCATATACGGCGGTGTCGGACTGGGTAAGACGCATCTGATGCACGCCATCGGTAACGCAATGTTGCAAGCCAACCCGAAGGCGCGGATAGTCTATTTGCACTCCGAACGCTTCGTCGGCGACATGGTAAAAGCCCTGCAGCACAATGCTATCAATGAGTTCAAGCGGCTCTACCGCTCGGTTGATGCCCTGCTGATCGACGACATTCAGTTTTTCGCCGGAAAAGAGCGTTCCCAGGAAGAGTTTTTCCACACTTTTAACGCCCTGCTCGAGGGCCAACAACAGGTCATTCTGACCTGCGATCGTTTCCCCAAAGAAATTGACGGCCTCGAAGAGCGGTTGAAATCGCGTTTCGGCTGGGGCCTCACCGTGGCAATCGAGCCGCCGGAACTCGAAACCCGTGTTGCGATCCTGCAACGCAAAGCCGAACAGAGCGGTTCAGCACTGCCTTCCGAAGTCGCCTTCTTCATCGCCAAACGGATCCGTTCAAACGTGCGCGAGCTAGAAGGCGCAATGCGCCGGGTGATCGCCAATTCCCACTTCACCGGCACTCCCATCACACTCGATTTCGCACGCGAAGCGTTGCGGGACCTGATCGCCTTGCACGACAAGCTGATAACGATCGAAAATATCCAGAAGACTGTGGCTGAGTACTACAAGATCCGGGTAGCCGATCTGTTATCGACACGGCGTAGCCGCTCGATCACACGGCCACGGCAGATCGCCATGGCGCTCGCCAAGGAGCTGACGAATCATAGCCTGCCGGAAATTGGCGATGCCTTCGGCGGCCGCGATCACACAACCGCCCTGCATGCCTGCCGCAAGATCGCCCAGTTGCGGGAAGAAGAACAGAAGATCGCTGAGGATTACAATAATTTGCTGAGGATTTTAAGTTCCTAAACTGTGGAAATCGTGTGCGGCAAATTGAGCGCTGCCGAAGAGCATAAATTATCCACAGTGCATTAACACTATATAGAAATGTTGCCCGCACCGGCATACAGGACGAACATCAATTTAATTAATTGATTTATAAAGAAAAAACGGGGATATGCACATTGAGGCCTTGGCCTAATAATAGATTCAGATATCTCTAACTTCAGGAAAACATTTAAGAATAGAAGAAGTAAAACCATGAAATGTTCATTCAAGCGCGAGCAATTATTAGGCCCCTTGCAGGCAGTCATTGGCGCAGTCGAAAAGAAACAGACGATGCCAATTCTTTCAAATATTCTGTTTCGCTCCAGCGGCGGGCATATCCAGCTGGTCGGCACAGATCTGGAAATCGAACTCGTCGCCGAAACCGAAATCGCGGCCAAGGATAAAATCGATGTCACGCTGCCGGCGCGCAAACTACTCGATATTTGCAAGAACCTGGGCGAAGACGCGGACATGCAATTATCCTTCACTCAGGATCGTGCGACCCTGACCAGCGGCTCGAGCCGTTTTGTATTGGCATCTCTTCCTGCCGCGGATTTTCCGATACTGGAAGGCATTCGCTTCGAGCTTAACGTGAGCGTTGCTGCAGGTGCCTTGAAGTCGTTGATTGAGCGCACATCTTTTGCGATGGCGCAGCAGGATGTCCGGTATTATTTGAATGGATTGTTGCTTGAGTATCGCGGCAACGGACTGCGTACGGTTGCCACCGACGGGCACCGCCTGGCGCTGGCCAACTCCCCGGTGGAAGGCCAGGCCGAAGAGTCTCGCCAGGTTATTATTCCCCGCAAGGGCGTGCTCGAATTGCATCGATTGCTGGGCGACGGGGATACTCCGGTCGAGTTGGCTTTCAGCAGCAATCACATACGGCTGCAATTACCCGGCATCCGTTTTACCTCAAAACTTATTGATGGCCGTTTTCCTGACTACGAGCGGGTCATGCCGGTGGATGGTAACCGTGAGCTGGCCGTGGATAAGCATTTGCTACGGCAATCGCTGACTCGAGCCTCCATCCTGTCCAGCGAAAAGCACCGTGGCGTGCGGCTGGTGTTGGGCAAGGGCCAGTTGAAGCTGCAGACCCAGAACCCAGACAAGGAAGAAGCCGAGGAGCAATTACCCGCCGAATATGATGCCGGTGATATGGAGATCGCCTTTAACGTAACCTATTTGCTGGACGTATTGAATGTGCTGCGGGCGGATACCGCCAAAGTTACTTTCAAGGACGCCAACAGCAGTTGCGTTATTTATGAAGACAAGTCCGACAGCCGCTATGTCGTAATGCCGATGCGTCTTTGAAATGCGGCTCCGGCCGGGGCCCGAGTGACTGATGCGTATCAAAAGCCTGGGAATCCGCAATTTAAGGCTGTTTCCCGCCGTCGATATACCCTCTTTTGGGCAGTTCAACCTGATTTATGGGCCGAATGCTTCGGGCAAAACCAGCCTCTTGGAAGCCATTTACCTGCTGGCCACCTCCCGCTCCTTTCGTACCAACAACATGCTCGATTTGCTACGCCATGGCAGTGAAGTCCTGCAGGTAACCGCTAAGGTACTGGATGCTCAAGGCCGCTCGGTTGCCTTGGGCTTGGAGCGCAGCCGCGATTCGCTGGTGTTGCGCGCTGCCGGCAAGCGTGTAACCCGCGCTTCAGAACTTGCACAATGGTTACCCGCACAAATTGTGCACCCCGACAGCCACCAACTTATCAGTGGCGGGCCCAAGGGGCGGCGCCGATTTCTGGATTGGGGTGTGTTCCACGTGGAACCCGGATTTCCAGCGATCTGGCGTCGATACGATAAAGCGCTTAAACAGCGCAACGCCTCTTTAAGGGCGCGCGCCTCGGGTTCTCTGGAGCGAGTTTGGGATTCAGAAATGAACGAAGCCGCACTCGAGATCGAGCGGATGCGGCGGCGATATGTGGAGGAGCTAAGTGAAATTCTTCCGGGCTTTATCACGGCGCTTATGGGGCCGGTGTCTTTCGAGCTTCAGTATCACCCTGGCTGGGACCAGAATCACTCTTTACTCGAAGAACTGGCACATAACCTTGGGCGGGACCGCAAGCGTGGCTTCACCTGCAGCGGCCCCCATCGTGCAGATTTGATCTTTGTCCAAGGGACTCAGCGTGCAGCCCAGGTTATTTCCAGAGGCCAGCAAAAAATGCTGGTCGTCGCGCTGTTTCTGGCGCAGGCCGAACTGCTGACCAGGCGAACCGGCCGCAGCAGTGTTCTGCTCTTCGATGATCTGGCCGCCGAGCTGGATGAAGTACACCGGCGGCGGGCGCTGGAGGTTTTGGAAAGGATGGCCGTGCAAGTCTTTATTACGGCGCTGGATAAGGACGTTATACAAGCTTCTGCACCAGTCGATGTGAAGCGGTTCCACGTGGAACATGGGCATTTAATGGAAGTGGTATAATGCGCCCGACTTTCATCCGCCAATGGTTAGCCACAGATGAGCGATAAGAAAAAATACGACTCCTCAAGTATTAAGGTTCTGAAAGGCCTGGACGCTGTGCGTAAGCGCCCTGGCATGTATATCGGGGATACCGACGACGGAACAGGCTTGCACCATATGGTGTTCGAGGTCGTGGATAACTCCATCGACGAGGCCTTGGCCGGCCATTGCAATGAAATCTCAGTCACGATCCACAGTGATCAATCCATTACCGTGACCGACAATGGGCGCGGCATTCCCGTCGATATCCATCCTGAAGAAGGCCGTTCCGCGGCTGAAGTTATCATGACGGTACTGCATTCAGGCGGTAAATTCGACGATAACTCCTATAAGGTTTCCGGCGGGTTGCATGGTGTGGGCGTATCGGTGGTAAACGCCCTATCGGAATGGCTGCGGCTGACTATTTACCGGGACGGTAAGATACACCGCCAAATGTACCGAGACAGTGAGCCTGAAGCTCCCTTGGCGGTCATTGGCGATACCCAGCGCAACGGTACCGAAATCACCTTCCGGCCCAGCGCCAATTTCTTTACCAATATCGAGTTCCACTACGACATTCTGGCCAAGCGGCTGCGTGAGCTGTCATTCCTGAATTCAGGCGTGCGCATCCGGCTACAGGATCAGCGCACCAATGAGGAAGCCTGTTTTGAGTACAAGGGCGGCATCCGCGCCTTCGTCGAGCATTTGAACCAGAACAAAACCCCTCTACACGAAACTGTTTTCCATTTCAATCAAGAGGTTGGCAATATCGGTGTCGAGGTTGCCCTGCAGTGGAATGACTCCTATCAGGAAAACATCTTCTGTTTTACCAACAATATTCCGCAGCGGGACGGCGGCACTCATCTGGCCGGTTTCCGTGGCGCACTCACCCGCACGCTCAACCATTACATTGAAGAAAGCGGCGCCGCGAAAAAAGCCAAGGTCGCGCTAACCGGTGATGATGCGCGCGAAGGCCTGACAGCGGTGTTGTCGGTAAAAGTGCCGGATCCGAAGTTTTCGTCACAGACCAAGGATAAATTAGTCTCATCCGAGGTAAAAGGCGCGGTCGAATCGATCATGGCGGAGAAGCTGCAGGAGTTCTTACTGGAACGTCCTGCCGAGGCCAAAGCTATAACCGGCAAGATCGTAGACGCGGCGCGGGCGCGCGAAGCCGCCCGCCGGGCGCGCGAAATGACACGGCGTAAAGGCGTGCTGGATTTCGCAGGCTTGCCCGGCAAGCTGGCGGATTGCCAGGAGAAGGATCCTGCCCAGTCCGAACTGTTCCTGGTGGAGGGCGATTCCGCGGGTGGCTCCGCCAAGCAAGGCCGCGACCGCCGCACCCAAGCCGTGTTGCCGTTGCGCGGCAAAATTCTCAATGTGGAGAAGGCCCGGTTTGACAAGATGCTGGCCTCGACCGAAGTCGGTACCCTGGTGACCGCGCTCGGCTGTGGGATCGGTCGCGAGGAATTCGATCTCGGCAAACTGCGTTATCACCGCATCATCATCATGACCGATGCCGATGTTGACGGCTCTCACATCCGCACCCTGCTGTTGACCTTCTTTTACCGGCAGATGCCGGAACTGATTGAGAAGGGACACATCTATATCGCGCAACCGCCGTTATACAAGGTCAAAAAAGGCAAGCAGGAGCGGTACATCAAAGACGACACCGAAATGAACGTCTACCTGCTGAGCCAAGCGCTGACCGATACCGTGCTGTACACCGATGACCGCAAAAACCGGCTGAGCGACCAGGAACTGGAAGGCCTCGCCAAGAGCTATATGGAGGCGCAAGCCATTATCAACCGGCTGGGACGTAAATACGATCACCTGATCGCCGAGGAAATATTGAGCTTGCCCGGCTTGAGCGAGCAGGACCGGCAGGACCGTGCGAAACTGGAGGCATGGGCTTCCGGTCTGCAACTGTGCCTGAACCGTCAGGCCGCGGCCGCTACCGAGTACAGCACGCAGCTGAAAGCGCGTGATATCGGCCAGGCGGTGGAAATTGTGCGCAAGATCCACGGCGTACCCGTGGTTTACAACCTGGAGCCCGAGTTTTTCAGCACGGCCGAATACCAGCTGCTCGGCAAGCTGGGTACCCGGCTTAACGGCCTGCTCAAGCCCGGCGCCTATGTGCAGCGGGCCGAACGCGCCGAGCCGGTGACCGATTTCAAGCGCCTGATGAGCTGGCTGTTCGAGGAAGCGCGCCGTGGGCTCTACATTCAGCGCTACAAGGGTCTGGGCGAGATGAACCCCGAACAGCTCGCGGAGACGACCATGACTCCCGAGACGCGGCGCCTGCTGCAGGTGCGCATCGAGGATATCGTCGCTGCGGACGGTGTATTCACAACCCTGATGGGCGACCAGGTCGAACCGCGGCGCGAATTCATCGAGAACAACGCTCTGGCGGTCGCTAACCTGGACATTTAATACCACAATCTGCTTTTAATTTCGTGTTTGATCGATTCTATGGATAACCCGTTGCTGCAAGCCAAAGGTCTGCCGCTGTTTTCGCGCATTCGCGCCGAGCATATTGCTCCCGCCATGGGCCAGGTGCTGGAGGAAAACCGGAATGCTCTGCGCGTGGTCCTGAAAAAAGCCGGTGTCAATCCAAGTTGGGAGAGCCTGGTGGAACCTCTCGAGGAAATGGAAGACCGACTGTCCCGCGTCTGGTCGCCGGTACGACATCTGCACTCGGTGCGGGATTCGGAGGAGCTGCGCAAGGTTTATGAGCAGGCGCTGGCCTGGCTGACAGAATACTCAACAGAGCTGGCGCAGAATGAAGATCTGTACCATGCGATCAAGAAACTGTACGAAGGCCCTAAGGGCGAGAAACTCGATCAGGCGCAGCGCAAGCTGCTGAAAGATATGCTGTTGCAATTCCGTCTGGGCGGCGTCGGCCTGCCTGCTGAAAAAAAGGCCCGCTATGCCCAGATTCAGCAGGAGTTGTCGCAGCTGGCCACCCGGTTCGAGCAGAACCTGCTGGACGCCACTCAGGCCTGGAGCAAGCATGTCACCTCGCTCGAAAAACTGAGCGGGCTCCCGGAGTCCAGCCTTAATATGTTGCAGCAGGCTGCGCAGGAAGAAGACAAGGACGGCTGGCTGCTGACTTTGCAGATGCCTTCTTACATCGCCGTCATTACCTACGCCGACGACCGCGAGTTGCGGCGCGAGATTTACGAGGCCTACAGCACCCGCGCCTCCTGCCAGGGACCCTTCGGAATGAAGTGGGACAACACAGGAATCATCGAACAGATCCTGCGCTTACGGCACGAGCAAGCCAACTTGCTCGGATTCTCCAGCTATGCCGAGCGTTCACTCGCCACAAAAATGGCTGAAACACCGCGCGAAGTGATGAATTTCCTGAACGATCTCGCGACCTGGGCCAGGCCGGGCGCTGAGCGCGAATTCCACGAGCTGCAGGAATTCGCGGCGATCTCGCTCGATGGTGATCGGCTGCAGGCCTGGGATATTGCCTACTATTCCGAGAAATTGCGCGAACAGCGCTTCAACCTGTCGCAGCAGACCTTAAAACCCTGGTTCCCTGCGGACCGGGTCATTAATGGCATGTTTGAAATCGTCAAACGCCTGTACGGAATCGATATTGTCGAGGTAAAGGGCGCGGATGTATGGCACCCGGACGTTTCCTTTTACGAGATACGGGATGCTGCAGGCCAGGTGCGCGGGCAGTTTTACCTCGATCCTTACGCGCGGCGTAACAAGCGCGGCGGCGCCTGGATGGACGAGTGCACTAACCGGTTCCGTCGCAAGCGCGAACTGCAGATTCCGGTTGCTTATCTCGTGTGCAACCTGTCACCACCCGGCAAGGACCGTTCAGCTTTGCTGACCCATGAGGAAGTCATCACTCTCTTCCATGAATTCGGCCATGGCCTGCATCACATGCTGACCCTGGTGGACTATCCCTCTGTTGCCGGAATCAACGGGGTGGAATGGGATGCCGTGGAGTTGCCGAGCCAGTTTATGGAAAACTGGTGTTGGGAAAAGCCCGCACTGGATCTCATTTCCGGTCATTATGAGACGGGCGAGCCGCTGCCGGCTGAATGGACGGAACGGCTGCGCCAATCACGCAACTTCCAGGCAGCGATGCAGTTAATGCGACAGCTGGAGTTCAGTTTGTTCGATTTCCGCTTGCACATGGAATACGATCCGCAACACGGTATCAATCCGCAGGCCTTGATCGAAGAAGTACGCGAACAGGTTGCCGTGGTGAAACCACCGCCTTACAACCGCTTCCAGAACGGCTTCTCGCATATTTTCGCCGGTGGCTACGCGGCAGGCTATTACAGTTACAAATGGGCCGAAGTTTTGTCGGCCGACGCCTTCTCCCGTTTCGAGGAAAACGGTATTTTTGACCGCCAGACCGGCCGGGACTTCATGCAGAATATCCTGGAGCGCGGCGGTTCCGAGAAAGCGATGGATTTGTTTATCCGTTTCCGCGGCCGCAAGCCTCAGATCGAATCTTTGCTCAGACACAACGGGATCGCTGCATGAGACTTTTCACGAGAGCCCTCACCGTAAGTATTTTCTATCTGGCCGCGCTATCCGCTCTGGCCCAGACTCCGGCCGCGCCCACAGCCCCCACGGCTCAGTCAGCCCCGGTCCCATCCGGGCAAAAGGCTTATATTAGCGATCGTCTGAATCTGGGCCTGTATTTGCAACCCGACCCGGCGTCAACACCGATCAAAAGCCTGCCCAGCGGCATGCAGGTACAGATTCTGGAAAGTCGCGACGGTTTCGCGCGCATTCGCATGATCGACGGTAATGAAGGCTGGGCACGCGCTGAATTCATCACCGCCGAACCGCCCGCCAAAGTATTGTTGCAGCAGGTAACCCGCGAGCGCGATCAGTTGCGCGATCAGTTGAGCGCGGAAACCAGCGGCGCGAAGCAGTTGACGACCCAGCTCGCGCAGGCGCACCAGAAAATCCAGCAGCTGGAGCAACAGCTTGCGAATCCGCAGAGCTCGAGTGAGAGCACAGGGGAGTACCAGCTGCGTTATCAGCAGTCGCAACAGAAAATCACGGAACTGGAGCGGCAGCTGGAAAACAAGGCCGGACAGAAACCGGCTGACAATCTTGCGATCAAAATCCTGGGACTGCTGGCTACACTGACGATGAGCATCGGTCTTGGCGCCCTGCTCGGGGCGCGCTGGCTGGGTGCGCGAGTGCGTAGACGTTTCAACGGCCTTAAGGTTTGGTAGACGTACAATTCAAGAAATCAGGAGTCTGCGAATCCTGACGGTTTCTGGTTTCGGGCCGCCGCCTCCTGGATTCTATAATAATGAAAATCGCCACCTGGAACGTCAATTCTCTCAAGATTCGCCTGCCGCAGGTGCTGCAATGGCTTGAGTCCGCGCGGCCCGATGTGTTGGCCCTGCAGGAGATTAAGCAGGTGAACGAGGATTTTCCGCTCGCCGAAATCCAGGCCGCCGGTTACACCGCCGTCTGTTCCGGGCAGAAAACCTACAACGGCGTGGCCATTCTGAGTCGAAAGCCCTTGCAGGATACGGCGACCGATATCGACGGCCTGGACGATCCCCAGCGTCGCATCCTGGCAGCAACCGTGGGAGATGTGCGAGTCCTCAATCTCTATGTCGTTAACGGGCAGGAGGTGGATTCGGAAAAATATCATTACAAGCTCAAATGGCTGCAGCATGTCTCCGCCTATATTAAAGCGCAGTTGCAGCGTTATCCGAGGATGGTAATCCTGGGTGATTTTAATATCGCGCCCGATGATCGCGATGTGCACGATCCGGAAGCCTGGCGCGAAAAGATTCTCTGCAGCACCAAAGAACGTGCGGCGTTGCAGAATATTCTGGCGCATGGATTCAGCGATACCTTCCGGCGCTTTGAGCAGGAAGACGCAAGCTTCAGTTGGTGGGATTATCGCGCCGCCGCCTTCCGCCGCAATCTGGGGCTGCGCATCGATCTGGTGCTGGCCAGTCATCCGCTCGCGGAGAGTTGCCGCGCCGCCGGCATCGATAAGGAGCCGCGCAAGTGGGAACGGCCCTCAGACCACGTTCCAGTCTGGGCAGAATTTAATGTATGAAATATAAAGACCTGCGCGAATTTATAGAGAAGCTGGAAGCTGACGGCGAACTCAAACGGATCCGTTACCCTGTCGATCCTAAACTGGAGATCACGGAAATCTGCGACCGGGTCTTGAGACAGGGCGGACCCGCCCTGCTGTTTGAAAACGTCGTCGGCTCCAACATGCCGGTGCTGGCCAATCTGTTCGGCACCGCGCGGCGGGTGGCCCTCGGTATGGGCGCGGATTCGCCCGAAGCATTGCGCGAGACCGGCCGCCTCTTGGCCTGGCTGCGGCAACCGGAACCACCCCAAGGCCTGAAGGACGCCTGGCAGAATATTCCCGTGTTTAAAAAGGTGCTCGATATGGCGCCGAAAAAAACCGGCAAGGCATCGTGTCAGGAAATCCTGATCGAAGGCGAGGCGGTGGACCTTGCCAAATTGCCGGTACAGACCTGCTGGCCGGAAGACGCCGGTCCTTTGATTACCTGGGGTCTGACCATTACGCGGGGGCCGGAAAAACCGCGGCAGAATCTTGGCATCTACCGTCAGCAGGTGATCGGACGTAACCGCCTGATCATGCGCTGGTTGCCGCATCGCGGCGGTGCGCTCGATTTTCGCGACTGGCAGTCGCGCTATCCCGGAAAACCTTTTCCAGTGGCGGTAGCCTTGGGCGCGGACCCTGCCACCACGCTGGCGGCGGTGACTCCGGTGCCGGATACCCTGTCCGAATACGCCTTCGCCGGCTTGCTGCGCGGCGCGCGCACAGAAGTTACCGCCTGCGGGCATGCCGACCTCGAGGTGCCCGCTTCCGCTGAAATCATCCTGGAGGGGAACATTCATCCTGGCGACATGGCACCCGAAGGGCCTTTTGGCGATCACACCGGTTATTACAATGAGGTGGAAAATTTCCCCGTATTGACCGTCGAACGCATTACCCACCGCAGGAATCCCATCTATCACAGCACCTACACCGGCCGCCCGCCCGATGAGCCGGCGGTGCTGGGAGTCGCGCTGAATGAAGTTTTCGTGCCTATCCTGCAAAAGCAGTATCCGGAAATCGTCGACTTTTACCTGCCGCCCGAAGGCTGCTCCTACCGGCTGGCGGTGGTGTCGATCCGCAAGCAGTACCCGGGGCATGCCAGGCGCATCATGATGGGTATCTGGTCATTTTTGCGGCAGTTTATGTATACCAAGTTCATCATCGTAACCGACGATGACATCGACATCCGGAACTGGCAGGACGTGATCTGGGCCATCACCACGCGCGTCGATCCCGCGCGCGACACGATGATGGTCGATAATACCGCCATCGACTACCTCGATTTCGCCTCCCCGGTATCCGGACTCGGTTCTAAAATGGGCATCGATGCCACCGGCAAATGGCCGCCCGAAACACAGCGGCAATGGGGTAAACCCATCTGCATGACGCCGGAGGTCACGGCACGCATCGACGTCATCTGGAAAGAGCTGGGTCTTTAACCCGAAAGCACTCAGGGTTATGGCCTAAACGCGAAAGCTCTGCTAGCCTAGTTGCAAAAATGGCTGAGGGAGTTGCTATGCGCAGCATCATGGTCATGAATGCCAAGGGCGGTTCCGGTAAAAGCACCATCGCGACCAATCTCGCGGGCTGTTACGCGGAACAGGGCGGCAAGGTTCTGCTGGCGGATTATGATCCGCAGGAATCCAGTCTTGACTGGTTGCGCGTGCGCCCCAAAGGGCGGCCGCTCATCTGGGGCGTCGCGGCGCATCGTGAAACTCTGCGCCCCCAGCGCGACATTGATGTCGTGATCATCGATGCTCCCGCCGCCGTGCACGGCGCTGAACTGAGGGAACTCGCGAAAAAAGCCGATACCTTTATCGTGCCAGTATTGCCATCACCCATCGACATGCGCGCCGCCTGGCGTTTCGTCAAGGAACTCAAGGACAGCGGTCCGCTGTCACGCAAGCAAACGAAAATCGGGCTCGTTGCCAACCGTTCACGCGAATTCACCAACATCTACGCCGAGCTCGACGAATTTCTCAGCAATCTGAAGAATGTCGCACCGTATATTACTTCCCTGCGCGAAAGTCAGAACTACATTCGCGCCGCGCGCCAGGGGCTCAGCATTTTCGAATTCGCTCAGGGCGCAACCGCGATAGACCGCGAGCAGTGGATGCCGCTGCTGAAGTGGCTGGCGAAAGGACGTTGATCAAATCCGTAGAGAAACGCCACCTGCCAGGTGGCGTTTGTTTTATGGGCGAGCGGAAACCATTTCACAATGCAGCGGTTCCAACATCACCGTCAGCCAAGGAACGCATATGATCAATATCATTGGAATCTCCGGCAGTCTGCGTAAAGGCTCGTATAACACGGCTCTTTTAAAAGAGGCGGCGGAAATAGGCAAGGGCGAAATCCAGATCGCCAGTATCGATGAAATTCCCCTTTATAACGGAGATGTCGAAGCCAAGAGTATTCCACAGTCCGTACTCGAACTGCAGCAGAAATTCAAACGCGCCGACGGCATTCTTATCGCCTCTCCGGAATATAACAACGGCGTGCCTGGAGTACTGAAAAACACTATTGACTGGTTGTCGCGTCCTGCGACGATCATTCCTGAAATCTTCGGCGGCAAGCCGCTGGCAATGATGGGCGCCTCACTCAGCGGTTTCGGTACGATCCTGTCGCAGACAGCCTGGCTTCAGACCTGGCGTCTGCTGCATGTCAACCTGTGGAATGAGAAAATGCCGTTCATGGTATCGCGGGCCAATACGGCACTCGACGCCGAGGGCCGGATTACGGATGCCAAAATCCGGCAGAATCTGCAGGAATACATCGAGGGTTTTATCGCCTTTGTGTATGCCCAGACGGCTCTCAACCGTAGCGAGGAAGTGCAAAGGTTGAGAAGCAAACCATAAAAATGTCCGGCATAAATTATTAGAATAACAATCATTCAACCGAGAGGAGTTCATCATGCATACATTCAAACCCTGGGTTTTCGGACTGGTGGTCGGTCTGGCTGTCGGTTTATGGTTCGGCACTAATATCGGCAAAAACCGCAAGTTCTACGCCAACCCCTTTAACCAGGCCTCGATCGGGGAAGTAGTGCGCGAGAAAAGCGCGAACATAGTTGAAAAGAGCGGCGATATTATTCAAAAGGGCGGGCAGGCGCTGGAACAGAAGGGCGAATCGCTGCGCCCGAATCAGCAATAGGCGACTCTGATGATAGAGCGTTCCGGTATCCGCAGCCTGGCTGTCTTCTGCGACTTTGAGAACATTGCGCTTGGCGTCCGGGAGATGAAATATTCCGCTTTTGATATCCGGATGGTGCTGGAGCGACTGTTGCTCAAGGGTAACATCGTCGTGAAGAAGGCCTATTGTGACTGGGAACGCTACAAGGAATTCAAGCCGGCGATGCATGAGGCCGCTTTCGAGCTGATCGAGATCCCGCATCTGCGCATGTCCGGCAAGAATTCCGCGGATATCCGTCTGGTGGTGGACGCGCTTGACCTTTGTTACACCAAATCACATGTCGACAGTTTCGTGATCGTGAGCGGCGATTCCGATTTCTCCCCGCTAGTCAGCAAGTTGCGTGAGAACGACAAGCTGGTGATCGGCGTCGGCGTCAAGAGCTCTACCTCCGACCTACTGCTCTCGAATTGCGACGAATTCATTTACTACGATGACCTGGTGCGCGAGTCTGAACAAACTCGCAAACGCAAGCGCCCGGCCACGAAGAAGATCAAGACCACCACGGCACAGGCCGATGGCCGCCGCCAGGAAGCGCTCGACTTGGTGCTTGAAACCGTCGAAGACCTGTTCGAGGAGCGCGGTGAAGAAGACATAGTTTGGGGCTCCATGGTCAAGCAAGCCTTGAAGCGGCGCAAGCCGGGCTTCAATGAGCGTTATCACGGCTTTCGCAGCTTCAACGAGCTGCTGGAAGAGGCGCAGGCCCGGGATCTGGTGCTGTTGCAGCCCGATGAAAAATCGGGGGGCTACATCGTCAAAACGCAGACGCGAGGCATGACGCAGGCCTGAACCTGCGACCTCTTACCATGAAACCCAATACATTCGTTGCACCGGCAATCGGCCATAATCAATTCAAAGCCTAAGGCTTGCTCCCCGATCCAAAAACCCGGAGCATTGGTGTTACATGGCCAATATCACGCATTTTTGGGCCCGCTTCCGGCAGGGACAGCAGAAAGCCGGCGCCTTCGAAAACGCCGTACGGCCGCATATCCGCCCGCTGTACCGGCTGGCCGTGCATTACTGCGGGAATCATCATGAAGCCGAAGAACTGTTACAGGAACTGCTGTATCGACTGTATTCACGGCAGCAGGAAGTGCTGGCGGTCGAAAAACTTCGCCCCTGGCTGGCGCGCGTCTTATATAACCTTTTTGTAGACCGCTTCCGCCGCGAACAGCTGCGTCCGGCTTCATTCTCTGAAATGGGCTGGGAAGATGAAGGCGCCGCCGAAAACGATCTTGCGTCCCTTCAGACTGAAGAGCTGCCGGAGCGGGATTTCGAGCAGAGACTTACACGAGAACACCTCGAATCCTGCCTGCAACGGCTGCCGCCGCCACAACGGCTGTTATTGGTTATGCACGATGTGGAGGAATACACCCTCCAAGAACTGGAAATCATCCTGGAAACCCCCCTCGGCACCCTTAAATCCCGCCTGCATCGGGCGCGTGAACGGCTACGGGGTATCCTGCTGGAGGAGGAGAAGTAGGGAACCTTTTCCCGGGATACTTCGTTATAGGCTTTAGAGAGGTTAAACCATGCTGGAATGCCGCCATTTTCGCGCCCATTGGAGCCGTTTCCGGTTCAAAGAACTGGAAGAGGCCGAAGGCTTGCGCATGAGGCGGCATCTGGAAAGCTGCCGCCGCTGTCAGAAATACAGTCAACAGATGCAGGCAATCGTCGATTGCCTCAAGGGCATGGGGAAAGCAGGTCAGAACGAGCTTGAGTCGGTTCGGGTGGAACGGCTGCTAGAGAATGCCTGTCAGCGTCACCGGATCGCAGCCCGAGGACGTCAAGCCATGGCAGCCACCCTGCTGGCCGGCTTTATCGGGGGCGCTCTGTTCTGGGCGGCGCTCGACGAGGTCAAACACGAGCCGGCGTACCCGATCATCAGCCATACCCAGACCATATCTCTGCCGATTGCCGGGGTGAAAAACATCAGCCTGGCCATTGACAGCGATCGCGTACTCCAGGAAGTGACTTTTACTATTGAATTGCCCGAAGGTGTCGAACTTGACGGATACCCCGGGCAACGTCAGCTGAGCTGGCAGGGTCCTTTGCACGCCGGATTAAACCGGTTGACCCTACCATTGCTTACGAACCACCAGGCCCATGAGGGCGTTTTGAAGGCGCGCATTGAATATGCGGGCGGCGGCCGGGAGCTGGTTCTGCCTCTGCGGCCGTCTGAAGGCTCCGCTGGCCTGCGCGCCACTCAGGAAATCCTGTCTGAAGATAACATTCAGGCGGGAACATGGAGGTATTTGTCATGAAAATGTACAGATCAGCCCCTCTAACCACAGCGACTGCGCTCATAATCTTTGCTGCAATCCTGGCAGTATATACATCGCTCGCCTGCGCAGCCGATGAAGTTCCGGATGTCACAATGTCGGTGCTCGAATCGGAAGCGGACGCGGAACGTGTTGTCTCCGAAATTCAATTACCTGAAACGGCCTCTGCGATGGCCCAGGAGCGTTCGGCAAAAGGCCTTAAGAAAGCCAATGAAGCCCGTGAGCGCGAGCAAGAAACCGGACACGAAAACTCCGAGCAGGCCCGCGAGCATTCCAAGCCGGGAAAGTCAGATGAGCCGGGAAGGCCCGGCAAACCCGAACACCCAGGCAAGCCCGATCATCCAGGCAAACCGGATACACCTTAAAAGCAACCCCCTTTCCTTTCCCTGAACCTTTTGGAGCGCTTCCCGCGCTCCTTTTTTTTACGCGTCTAATAAAGTCAGGATGCTTGAGCGCCTGCGGTAATTACTGAGAGAATTGCTACGAGGTCATAGGGGAAACAGGATGTCCGGACCCGCAAAGGTTTTTAAATGGCCGGCGTTTGCCGGCTTGTTAGTGCTCGCAGGGCTGCCGGCGACAGCCCTCTGCGCGACCCAACAGGATTTCGAAGCGGGTATTTCGGCTGCCCAACGGCAGGATCACGCCGCGGCCTTGCAGTTTTTTGAATCCGCTGAACGCTCGGGTATGCGCAAACCTTTGCTCTATTACAACCTGGGAGTCAGTTATTACCGGCTGGGCCGCCTCGAGGAAGCCGAGGGAGCTTTTCTTGAAGCCTTAAGTTCACCCAAGCTGGCCGCGCTCTGTTATTACAATCTGGGCCTGATCGCGCGTAACCGCGGACAGCCCGAGCAGGCGGCGGATCGGTTCAGCCAGGCACGGGCGGCAGCGCAAACCGAACAGATGCGGAAGCTCAGCACCCTCGCACTACTGCAAATAGCGGATGAAGCAGCTGCCGCCGTCAATGCTCCAGCCTGGTTTGTATGGGCCGAGGGCGCTTTTGGGCATGACAGTAACGCTGCACTGGCTACGGATTTTGAAACCCGAACCGGCGGCGGCGATAAAGCCTGGAATATCTCCGCTTACGGCTATTACGATTTCACGTACTTGCGCCTGCACGGCATGGCCGATGTGGAACGCTATTCCGAACTGACGGATTTCAATTTCGATATGCTTGAAACGGGAGTGAGTCTGCCTTTGGAAAAAGACGATTGGGAGTTGCGGCCCGGGCTGAATGTGCGTCATATGCAGGTGGGCAATGAAGCTTTGCAGGACTCCACGGCGCTTTTGCTGGATGGCAGAGTCCAGGCAGGGGATTTGGGTCTGAAATTTTATCTTGAACGTGAATCCATCACGGGCGCTGCCGGCTATGAATATCTGGAAGGAACGCGGAACTACTTCCGTGCAAATGTCGCCACGCCCGACGATCGCTGGCAGCTGATCTGGGATATCGAGCTTAACGAGCGTGCGGATTTCAGTTTCGAGAGCGGCGATTTTTACAGCTTTTCACCGCAGCGCCGGGAATGGCGGCTCGAATACTTAAACCCCCTGACTGACAGCATGGATCTGAAGGCCGCCGCCGCGGTGCAGAACAGCGAATATAACGATGCCGATATCAGGGTCGATGAATCGGGCAATATCACCGCCGCGATGCGGCGCAAGGATGAACGCACGCGACTGATTCTGGAACTGAGTTACCGCCACGAAGATAACTGGCGCAGTAGTCTGGAACTGATGTTGACCGACAGGAATTCCAACTTCGACGAATTTGATTATGAGCGGCGGGTTTTTACATTGAACATCGGCCGGAGTTTCGGAGAATAATCCCTCGCAAGGCTTATCCGTCAAGGCTTGCGCGGACTCCGCTTGCCAGATCCGCATAGCGCAGTTCAGGTTGCAACTCGCGGCGCATTTTAGAGACATCCAGGCGCCGAGATTCGTTGATAAAGCTCAGTCGCTCCGGATTGTATATGCGCTGTGCCTCCCGCAGGCTGATAAACTCCGGCACCGCCAGTCCCGCGGCGCGCGCGACGGTGAGGTAAAAATCGGTTAGTGTCGCCGGTTCGCCGCCCGAAACGTTATATATAGCCCCTGCCGAACCCCGTTTTATACTGGCGATAAAAACGCGCGCGAGATCGTCTGCATGGATCAAATTGGTCCACGGTGCTTCCCGCGGCCGGATCAGCGGTATGCCCGACCTGAGTTTGTCGAGCGGCAGTCGTCCCGGGCCGTAAATACCGGGCACGCGCAGGATCATGAGTCGCGCCTTGGTTTTTTGTTGCCACTCTGTGAGAAATTTTTCCGCCCAAATACGCCGTTTGGCGCGATCCGTTACGGGAGCAGGAGTTGTGGTTTCATCGACCCATGCACCACCGCAGTCCCCATAGATACCACTGGTGGAGCAATAGCTGAAACTCGCCGGTGTCCATGGCAGCATGGCGAGAAATTTTTCAAGCCGCCTGTCCTGGAGCGAGTCTGTAGCCGGTGGGGCGAGATAAACAATGTGGGTCTGCGCCGGATCGAGAGAGGAGGGAAATGCGAGCGGCCCTGTACCATCCAGGTCGGCTTGCCATGCTTGAGCTCCGGACGGAAGCCGGGAGAGCGCACTGTGCGAACGGCTGAGGCCGGTAACCTGTGGGGCATGCCGCCAGAGGCGGGCTATACGCAGGCCGATATCCCCGCAACCGGCCAGCAGAAGCTGTCCGTCAGTTTGCATCAGGCGCGGCGGCCGAAGACCGCCTTCTTGCTTTCAGGCGAGGATTTCCGCTTGTCACTGGAGAATTTCTTGGGGCCCACTTTCGGCATCATGGCGGGGCGCAGCTGATCGCCGCTGCGCCGGTCGTGGGAGCGGCTGATGGCGAGCGCAAGCCCTTTGCGAAAACATTCGTGCGCGGAATCGCGCTCCCCGAGGGATTCCAACAGCTGCGCCAGTTCGCCGTAAGCTTCGATCGTAGGCTGCACCGCGATGCTGGTTTCGAAATAGACCCGGGCCTTGCCCCATAACTGCAGGCGCATGCAAAGACGACCGAGCGAGAGCAGCAGCTTGGGGCTACGGCCATGATCCTTGAGCCAGGTCTCGGCGTGATCCAGCAGCTTTTTCGGCTGCGTAGTCTCGATCCGGCTGTACATCAGCACCAGGTTTTCGTCCCATTCCTTCGCAAGGAAAGTGCGCAGCTGGCGCTCCGCAGTTGCCCACTGTTTGGTCTGTAGCAGACAATCGATGTAGACGCGAAAAATTTCGACATCCGCCCGCAGCTGCCGCGGCAGTGATTTCCACTGTTCTTCCAGTGTGTACACCGACTGGCTGCGGCTGACGAGGCGCAGGAACTGGCTATAGGTCATGCGCTCGAGTTCCTGCAGTTTTTTTCCTTGCACAACGCCGCGCCTGCGTATTTCCGGCAGCAGCTCGACCAGCTTGCTCCATTCATTCAACTGTACGTAGAGGGTGCTCAGGAGTTTCAGCAGGTATGGATGTTTGGGTGCAAGCTGCCGCAGGTGGGTCAGCGTCGCCAGCGCCTGCTCGGTCTGGGAATGCGCCATCTGCAGTTCGGCCTGTGTCAGGCCGATGGCGATATCGGCCTTGGGAGTGGCTTCGTGCGCCAGCCGGAGATAGTGGTCGCGGCGGTCATCCGCGTCCTGTTGCTGTGCCGCGCGCGCCGCCAGCAGGTAATTGAGCAGCGGGGTATCGGCGTTCTGGATGTCCTTGGTCAACACCTGTTCGGCCTTGTGCCAGTGCCCTTCGGTCAGTTCAATCAGGCCGCGGGTAATGTTGCGGCGGGCGCGCTCGCTCTTGCGGCGCTGGAAAAAGCCGCGAACCAGCGTCGGCAGCCGCCACATACGGCTTAAGACCCGCAGCAGGAAGTAAAGCACGATCAGCGGCACGGAGGCGATAACGATCGCGCGCGTCAGCGAATTCTCGAAAGTCCATTCGCCCGAAGTGACAAGAACGTAACCATAGTCGCTTACCCAGAACCCGGCAACAACCAGAACCACTACGCTGAACAGCAGCACCGAAAATACGATCGTTTTCTTCATTGAGCAGGTTCAACCTTCAGCGGCGAGGGATACTTGGTCAAAAGCTTGCGCAATTCATTGAGCGAACCGGAAATGTCCGGCAGGGCGGGGATCAGTTTGGATTCCTGCAGCGCGGCCAGTTCAGCGCGCATGCGTATCACCTGCTCGTGATTGCGGTCATAATGGCTGTCCAGCAGGTTACGGGCATTGATGAGGCGTTTGTCGAATTCTTCCTTGTTCAGGCGCAGCGCGGCCTGGCGCGCTGCTTCCAGCTCGAAGCGCAGCAACTGTTCGACATAATACAACTCGGACTGGATTGCCGCCGCGGTGCGGGGTGCATTGCTCTCGTGCAGTCCAATCAGGGTTTTAAATTTTACCCATGTCTGCGCCCAGAACGTACCGTCCGTTTCCTCGACGGTATCGGAAAGCAACCGCTGGCTGGCTGGCTGACGCGCCGGCGGCAGCAGGTAGAGCCGGTTCGAAATACTCAGCAACTGCATTGCGGCTCCATCGATGTCCGGCCGCTGCAGGCTCTTGAGGGCGGTAATTTCCGCCGACAAAACCTTGCGCACCTGTAATACAGAAGGGTCTGCCAGATCGTTGAGTCGCTGGTCGGCGGTGATAAGCGCCTGGGTGGCGCCCTGAATATCATAGGTCAGCTGCAGGCGCGTGATTGCCATTCGCATCAGATATTCGATCTCGGCCATAACCCAGCCGCGCTGATCGCGGTTAATGACATTACGAGTCACTTCGAAAGCCTGTTGCAGGGCGTTGATTTTCGCCTGCTGTTCGGTGAGGGCAGCTTCCAGGCGTGCATCCTGGTCCAACACTCGCTGTTTAAGTTCGATGATGACAGGATTTTCGTCGAGGGCCCGCAACTGACGCTTGAGCTCGCTGATCTGAGCGGTATTTTCGGTTGAGAGTTGTCGCTGCCGGTACCACACATAACTGCTGCTGCCGACCGCGGCGACGATAAAGATCCACGCCCACAACGGAGGATTCCAGCGCCATTTCACCGGGGCAGGCGGACGTGCGACGGAAGGTTTGGCCGGGGACGATGTCTGTGGCTTGGGTTCGGGTTTAGTCATGGGAGGATAATGCCTTGTTGAGCAAAAATTTTCATCTTTTGCATTTGTGCATGCCTTAAAGCCCTTCAGACGCCGCCTGCTCCAGAGCCGCCACGATACCTGCATCGTCGCTACGCGGTGCAATATAAACCCGGGCGCAGCCTGCTGCCAGTGCGAAATCGCGGCCGCGCGCACTCAATACGACCAGTGGCCGCGGCAGCAGCCGGTTGCGGTAATTGCCGCTCATTTCCAGCAGGTTTTGCAGGATAAGCGTGCTGGTTGCGATGACAAGTTCCGGTGGTCTTTTCGCAAGCAAATCCCGCAATTCTCCTGTCGCTTCGGAGGGACAAATCGCCCGGTAAACCTCGATGTATTCGATATCGGCGCCACGTTCCCGCAACACTTCCGCCAGCAACTCTCGCCCACCGGCGCCGCGGATAATGGCAATACGCTTACCGCGCACGTTTTGAAGTTCCGGCATCGCCAGTAAGCCTTCGCTTCTGAAGTCCCGGTCCGGCATCAGCGCCACGGCATATCCGTGATCGCGCAGGGCATCGGCGGTCGCCTGGCCTATCGCAAGACACTTGACCGATACAGGCAATGCTTGGGGTTGCAGCAACTCGATCGCTTTATCAACGGCATTGCGGCTGATAAAAACCGCGATTTCACAGCCTTCCAATTGTTGTAACTGCCGGCGCGCCTGCAGTGGATCAGCAGGCGCGGCGATCGCCAGCGCCGGCAGCCGCAGCGGAATGCCTCCGGCCTGCTCGATAAGCCGGCATAAAGCCTCGCATTGATGGGCGGGTCGGGTTACCAGCACGCGACGGTACAGCAGCGGCCGCTTTTCAATCTCCAAGATCATCGATCCCGCAGGTGGCCAGGATATCAGCGGCACCCTGTTGCAACAGAGATTCGGCGACCTTGATGCCGATTTCTTCGGCATCGGCAGCAAGGCCGGAGTGTTCGCTTTCGATCAGGCGCCCGCCGGAAGGATCGATTACCCGGCCGCGCAGGCGCAACCGGTCATCCATGAGTTGGGCGAACCCGGCGATCGGCACCTGACAGCCGCCTTGCAGGCGCCGGTTCAGCGCCCTTTCGGCGCGAACGCAGATCGCGGTGGGTGAATGATTGAGCACATCGATCAGTTTGCGCACGGGGCCATCGTTGCGGCGGCTTTCAATGCCGATTGCGCCTTGACCGACGGCCGGCAGGCTGACGTCGGGAGAGATGCGTTCACGGATGCGCCCGCCAAGTCCCAGCCGCTCCAGTCCTGCCGCAGCCAGGATCACCGCGTCATAGTTGCCCTGATCCAGTTTTTGCAGACGCGTACCCACATTGCCGCGCAGGCTGGAAATTTTCAGCGTCGGGAAGCGCGCCAGCAGCTGCGCCTGGCGACGCAGACTGGAAGTCCCGACGCGCGCACCGGCGGCGAGTTCATCGAAACGGTTGAAACGGTTGGAAACAAAAGCGTCAAAAGGGTCGGCGCGCTCCATGATCACCGCCACCTCCAGTTGCGCGGGCATTTCCACCGGTACGTCCTTCATCGAATGCACGGCGATATCGGCCTCGCCGGCGAGCATGCTCTCTTCCAGTTCCTTGGTGAACAGGCCTTTGCCGCCGACCTTACTGAGCGGGCTGTCGAGGATCTTGTCGCCTTGAGTGGACAGTTTCACCAGTTCAACGGTCAGGCCAGGGTGCAGTGCGCGCAGGCGGGCGGAGACTTCCTCCGCCTGCCAAAGCGCAAGCGGGCTTTTGCGGGTTGCGATGCGCAGAACTTTCATGTTGTTCAGGATTTTATCAAACGGCGGATTGCGGCCAAGTGACGGCGGCTTATATCGAGCGTCTCATCGCTCCCTTTAAGCATTACGGCAAAGGTATTATCAGCCAGTCTCTTCAGTCCGGTAATGCGATTGATAGATACCAGTGCGTTACGGTGTACCCTCAAAAAACTGTCCGCGAATTCCTCCTCGAGTTTTACCAGGGAATCCTCGATCAGGGCCGTACCCTCCGTATGCTGAAGGGTGACGTATTTGTCCTCGGCGCGAAAATAAAGGATATCACTCACCGGAATAAGCTGCAGGTTACCCCGCATGCGGACACAGATATGAGTACGCGCCTCCGCCTCTGGCTTGTCCGCGATATCCTGCAGCACGGGCGTCAACTGGGAGCGGTTGCTGCGCTGTGAGGCAAGCAGCGCCTCCTCCAGTTTTTCTCTGCGTACCGGCTTCAACAGATAGCCGACGGCGTGCGTATCGAAGGCTTCCAGCGCATGGTCGCCATAAGCAGTGGTGAAAATGATGGCGGGAGGAGTCTCATCACCCATCATGTGGCGCGCAGTTTCCAGGCCGTCGATGCCGGGCATGCGAATATCCATCAGGACGATTTCCGGCTTCAGTGCGTTATAACGTTCAATCGCCTCGGCACCGTTCGAGGCCTCGCCCGCCACTTCATAGCCTTTTATCTCGCCGAGCAGACGGACCAGGCGCTCGCGCGCCGGTTGTTCATCATCGACAATCAATATTTTCATACCATTCCTGCCCGGGGAACGGATATATCGGGCAGTTGCAATTTTACCGTATATTCCGTCACCGTTTCGTCAATAATCAGGGCCGCCTGCTTGCCGTAATGCAACAACAGGCGCTGCCGTATATTGTCCAGCGCCATGCGGTTGCCGGTATTGCGGCCGCTCCGGGGCGAACTTGAGCGCGGGTTGCGGATGCTGATCACCGTGCCCGCGCCGGCCTGGTTCGCGGCCTCGATGGATACTGTTCCGCCCTCCGGTATCGGTTCTATGCCATGATAAACCGCGTTCTCGACCAGTGGTTGCAACACCAAGGGCGGCAGCTCGAGATCCATCAGCTCTCGCGGAATGCGGCTTTCCACCTTTAGCCGCGGCCCAAGCCGCAGCGATTCGATATGCAGGTATTTCTGTACCAGCTCCATTTCCTGCGCCAGCGTGATTTTTTCAGGCTGCGACAGAGTGGAGCGGAACAGCTCCGCCAGATCCAGTATCGCCTCTTCAGCCTGCTGTGGTTGCCGGTGGATCAGGCTGGCAATGGTGTTCAGACTGTTAAACAGGAAGTGCGGGCGGATCCGGGCTTGCAGCACCTGGATTTTCGCGTTGTTCTCAGCCTGTTGCCGCAGCTCGTTCTGATGACGTATATAAAGGTAGCGCATGACAACCGCCGAAATAATGGCGCTGATGCCGAGATTGCGCGGCAGAATGCCGGCACTATTTCCGCTGCCGAACGGATCGACGACAAGGCCTTGCAGCAGTGTGACCAGTACAGTTACAAGTTGCAGTCCAGCATAGACCGTTATACCAAGATACAGCGGCGGCAGCCGGAGCAGCCAGCGGCGCGTATAACAAAGCAGGGCAGCATCGATCAGAGCGATGCTCTGGATAAAGAAGGAACTGGTAGCGAGGTACGACCACAGATTGCCGGTTCCGGGCCGCTGGCTCAAGGTGAGCACCATGGCCAGCAATTCTGCGATCAGGATCAGCAACAGCAATACCCGGTTATCGCACAGGTTCGGCAAGAGCCCGAATGCCTGTGCTGCAATGCCGCTATGGCGGGGGGAGGGCTGCATAAGTATCCAGAAGCTATCTAAATTTGTCACGATTGTCGACAGATTGAGTCATTTTTACGCAGGGCTCCGCCCAGCGAGCCGCGTTTTGATATACTCAACGCCCGAGCGCGGACAACTCATGGACAATCCCGAACACAACACCAAACTCTGGGGCGGACGTTTCACCGAATCGACGGATGCATTCGTGGAGGCGTTTACCGCGAGTGTCGATTTCGACCGCCGCCTTTACCGCTACGACATCGCCGGCTCCAGCGCCCACGCCCGTATGTTGGCCAAGGCCGGGGTGCTGACGGCTGCGGAGCGCGACGCGATCATCCAAGGTCTCGAGGAAATCCGCGCCGAAATCGATGCCGGGAAATTCACCTGGAGCGTGAAGCTCGAAGACGTACACATGAACGTCGAATCGCGGCTGACCGCGAAAATCGGCGAGGCCGGCAAGAAATTGCATACAGGCCGTTCCCGGAACGATCAGGTTGCGACCGATGTGCGTCTGTTCCTGCGGGACGCGATCGATGCTTCTCTCACAGAGCTGGCGCGCCTGCAGCAGGGGCTGCTGGGGCTGGCGGAACAACATGTCGAAACGGTAATGCCCGGGTTCACCCACCTGCAGGTCGCGCAGCCGGTCAGCTTCGGTCACCATATGCTTGCCTGGTTCGAGATGCTGCAACGCGATCGGGAGCGGCTGCGGGACTGCCGCAAAAGGGTTAACAGGCTGCCGCTGGGCGCCGCCGCTCTGGCTGGCACCACTTATCCCATTGACCGCGAATACGTGGCCGAGCAACTGGGTTTTGAAGGCCTTTGCGAGAACTCGCTGGATGCAGTGAGCGACCGCGATTTCGCCATTGAATTCTGTGCCACCGCCGCGCTGTGCCTGACGCATCTATCACGGCAGGCGGAGGAACTGGTACTGTGGTCTTCCACCCAGTTCGGCTTTATCGCGCTGCCCGACCGGTTCTGCACCGGTTCTTCCATCATGCCGCAGAAGAAAAACCCGGACGTACCCGAACTGGTGCGCGGCAAGAGCGGCCGCGCCAACGGCAACCTGGTTGCGCTGCTGACGCTCATGAAGTCGCAGCCGCTGGCCTATAATAAGGACAATCAGGAAGACAAGGAGCCCTTGTTCGATTCGGTCGATACCCTGCTGAATTGCTTGCGTGCCTTTGCTGATATGGTTCCGCATCTGCAGCCGCGCAGGGACGTCATGCGCAAGGCGGCGCTCAAAGGTTTCGCCACCGCGACGGATCTGGCGGATTACCTGGTCAAAAAAGGCGTGCCGTTCCGGGATGCGCACGAGATTGTCGGCAGGGCGGTTGCATGGTGCGAAAGCAACCAGTACGATTTGCCGGACATACCGCTGACGGAATTGCAGAAGTTTTCCACGCTGATCGGCAAGGACGTGTTCGATGTACTGAGTCCGGAAGGCTCCATGGCCGCGAGGAATCATATCGGCGGCACAGCCCCCGCCCAGGTAAGGCAGGCGATCAAGCGGGCGCGGGCACGTTTAAAAGATTGATTAAGTGTCGGGTTAACAATTTACTACAGGAGTGATCCATGAACGAAAAGACGACTTCCAAACCGAGTGCCGACGAACTCAAGCAACAAGCCAAAGGCGCGGCCGACAAGCTGCTGTCGCTGGCGACCAAGAAATTCCATATCGACATCGAAGTCCCCGGCTGGGCCATCGCGCTGGTGGTTTTCATTCTGCTGGTTATTCTCGTCAACTAAAGATTTTTATTTCTTCTCGTCGAGCCGCAAAGACGCCGAGACTATCCCGGTGATCTTGGCGGCTTCGCGAGAGATTTTTTTTCTTCCATCCTTTTCCGTTATTTGATAATCCCGCAGGCGATGCGTTTGCCCCCGCCGCCGGACGGGTGCGGTTTGTCCGAGTAATTGTCTCCGCCCGCATGGATCATCAGCGATTTGCCCGCTAACTCGTTCAGTTTGAGCCGAGGCGCCAGCACCGGCTGGGTGGCGGTGCCGTCGCTGGCCACGGCCAGGACGGGCAAGTCTCCGCGGTGCCCGTCGCCAGAGGGTCCGGCATGCTTAGGGTTCTTATCCGCCTCGTAGTGGGACCCTGCCCCCTCTGCGGGCTCCATGGCGCCGCTTTTTTCGGCGGGTTCGCAAGAGGGCTTCGCATGCACGTGAAAACCGTGCATCCCTGGCGGCAGATCGCTCAGAGAAGGCGTGAACAAAGTACCTTGTCCGGCTTCGCTGACCGTGACTTGTCCTATCGATTTACCGACGCCGTCCGCGTCGACCAGGTTCATCTGCACGGTGTAATCCGCATGTACCGTAAGGCTGATCCCGAATGCGGCAAAAAATAAAGCAGGGCTCAACAACGCGTTTTTCATAAAGACTGCCTCCTGGCTCTGGCCTGAAGCAATTATGACTGCGGCATGATTTCAAGGTGCCGCACTTGGTGGCTGCACGGTTAGTTCATCGCAGAGTTAGCAAATAAAGAGGATTTCGCGCAGAGTACGCAGCGGGCATGTTCGGAGAACGTGCGTAAAAATAACTTTGTTAGTGGCTGAAGGCTGACTGTTCTTACGCGCGTTCTCCGAACGCGCGCCTGTCGACAAAGAGTGCGAAAAACGCGCTCTGAAAGATTAAAAATGCTCCTCGCGAAGAAAAAGCAGCGGACTATATGGCGACCTTCGGTTACTCCGCGAGCATTTATACCTCAAGCGTCATTGCGTACTCAATCTTTGTTCCCGACTCGATTCTACTGATTACATCCCTGTAATCATCTGTGAGAAGTCTTTCTTTATTTAAAAATACTCTGCAGCCAGTTGCTGAGATCGACCACTTCTTCCGGGCATACTGCATGTTCCATGGGATATTCGCGCCAATCAACCTTCGGGTGAAACTTCCTGAGCGCAGCATGGCTTTTGCGTCCCAATTCGATGGAAAGCACCGAATCATATAAACCATGCGCCATGAAAACCGGAGCGCCCGCGTTAGCGTTCGTTTGTTGCCTTGAGAGCTCTTCGGCCAGCGGCAGGTAAGTTGAGAGTGCGGCGACTCCCGCCAGGGTCTGCGGGTATTGCATTGCCGCATGCAGCGCGATGACACCGCCCTGCGAAAAGCCGGCAATCACAATGTTTTCACTGGCGACGCCACCCTCGATTTCGCGGTCGATCAGGGCATGCGTCGCAGCGACCGAAGTTGCGATGCCTTCCGAGTCGACCGGGTTCAGGCGTTCGAGCGTGTAAATATCGAACCAGGCACGCATGACGTAGCCGCCATTGAGCGTCACGGGTTGCTCCGGCGCGTGCGGGAAAATAAAACGCACCGAAGTTTCGGGGGGCAGGCGCAGCGCGGGCACCAACGGCTCGAAATCATGGCCGTCGGCGCCGAGACCGTGCAGCCAGATGACGCTATGCCGGGCCGCCGGGCCGGAGGGCCCGGTTTCCACACAGCTCAGGAGCTCCGGTTTGCGCTTAGCGCCAATGCTGCACCGCCTGTTCCGCCGCCGCGTTTTCCGGCCGCGCGACCAAGCCGCTGTCGGTCATGGTGATCCGGTAGGCAGCGCCTTGTTCCATGGGCAGATAGACCGCGTTGCCGTAAACGGCGTCGATCCAGGGCAGGTGTTCGTTGAGGCGGTTGATAAGCGACCAGATTTCAATGCCTGGATCCTCAACCAGCGCGTATACGCTTCGTTTCTCGGTTTTCTCCGCGGCTACATCCTTGTAACGGCCGCTGATGCGGTCCAGCCGGTAGAGAGTATCAAAGCCGATCAGGTTGGCGAAGTAGTGCCACTTCAGAATGCGCGCATCCATCTGGCATTCGTCGCCGAAGACCGTGAACTGGCGGGATTGCCCGGAGCCGGTATCGAGAGTGGCGACGTATTCGCGCTGCGCGAATTTTTCAAAGCGGAGCGAGCCGACGGGCTGTTCACCGGTCAACGTCTGGTAGGTATAGAGGTTGATGAGTATACCGACGCTGCCGACCGCGAGCGCGACCAGCGCGACGCCGAACACGATGTTAAAGCCACCGCTGAATTTGGAGCGCCCGAACAGGCGGCGGATGCCCATTCCGACCAGCAGCAAGCCGAGCAGCAGAGCCAGGGCGATTATCAGGTAGAGTTTATCGATGGTCATCGGGCACCTGTTTTCAACGGAGGCTTATATCGCGTTTGTTAAATCATTATACTGCGTGCTTTGTAACGGCATGGAGCGAATTTTAATCATGGCCGGAAAAATTATCACGGGTTGCCTGATACTTGCCCTGCTTGCCGGTTGCGGCAACAAGGGCGACCTGTACCTGCCCGATGCCGAGCCCGCCCGGGTCATTCCCCCGGAGCAGGACGCATCGCATAATTGAGGGCGGCCATGGATTTCTTCAATTACCGTGACGGCCGGCTGCATGCTGAAGAGGCGGATCTGCGCGAAATCGTGGAGCGATTCGGCACGCCTTGCTACGTCTATTCGAGAGCCGCCCTGGAGCACAATTGGCTCGCCTTCGACGAGGCTTTTGGTTCACACCCTCATCTGATCTGCTACTCGGTCAAGGCCAATTCGAGCCTGGCCCTGCTCGACGTGCTGGCCCGGCTGGGCTCGGGCTTCGATATCGTCTCGGTTGGCGAGCTCGAGCGCGTGCTGGCCGCCGGTGGTGATGCCTCGAAAATTGTCTTCTCGGGTGTCGGCAAGCAGGCGGCTGAAATCGAACGGGCGCTGGAGGCGGGTATTTACTGTTTCAACGTGGAATCCGCGGGCGAGCTGGAGCGCATTAACCTGATAGCCGGCAAGCGCGGTCAGGTGGCCCGTATTTCAGTGCGCGTCAATCCCGACGTGGATGCCAAAACGCATCCCTACATTTCGACCGGCCTTAAAGACAACAAATTCGGCATTGATATAAACGAAGTCGAAGCCGTGTATCGGCGCGCGCGTGAACTGCCGCATATCGAAGTCGATGGCATCGACTGCCACATCGGCTCGCAGTTGACTCAGCTGGAACCCTTTATAGACGCACTGGACAGGGTGCTGCAACTTGCTTCAAGACTGGAGCAGCAGGGCGTGACGATACGGCACCTCGACCTGGGCGGGGGCCTCGGCATCCGTTACGACAAGGAAACGCCGCCTCTGCCGCTGGAGCTGATCTCGACCCTATTGCAGCGCTTGCGAGGCAAAACCTACAAAATCCTGCTCGAGCCCGGTCGCGCCATTGTCGGCAATGCGGGTATGCTGCTGACCCGGGTCGAATACCTGAAACACACGCCGCACAAGCACTTTGCCGTGGTCGACGCGGCGATGAACGATCTGCTGCGTCCCTCTTTATACAAGGCGTGGATGGATATCGCGCCCTTGAATCTGCAGGGCGGCGGCGCGGCTTATCGCTACGATATCGTGGGGCCGGTATGCGAGACCGGAGATTTCCTCGGCAAGGACCGCGAGCTTGCGCTCGCCGAAGGCGATCTGCTCGCGATACGTTCCGCCGGCGCCTACGGTTTTGTGATGAGCTCGAACTACAACACCCGGCCGCGACCGCCGGAAGTGATGGTCGACGGCGCTAATTTCTACCTGGTACGTCCGCGCGAAGAACTGCAATCACTATGGGCCACCGAACGCCTGCTGGCTGAATGAAGGAAAATTCACCACAAAGGCGCCGGGTTCACAGAGAATTATCAGGCTAATAAAGAAATTCGCCGTACTGCTTTTTCAATAAAATGCTCGGTGTCTCCGCCTCTTCGCGATCATATCAATCCGCGGGTTTACGAGTGTGGCCTGCGGCAGCGGGACCTGCGCCGCAGTCGATCGGGCGGGTACGGGAGCTGCCGGGTCCCAAAGTAACCGTTTCACTTCCCGGCGGAAACCTTATAATTGAGCGGCAGGGTCCCGGCCGCGAACTGTGGATGAGCGGGCCCGCAGAACGGGTATTCGAGGGTGAAATAGAGTTATGAGCACGCATCGATCTGCCTCCCCCGAAGCCGCCTCGCTCGAGGCCGCCGATGTCATGTCGTATCTGAAAGAACACCCCGATTTTTTCGAGCAGTATCCACAGATCCTCGCGCTGATGCGCGTTACCCACGCCGGTACCGGCGGCGCGGTGTCCCTGATCGAGCGTCAGGTCGCGGTGCTGCGCGATCAGAACCGCTCGCTGGAACGCAAGCTGATCGAACTGGTCCAGATCGCGCGCGCGAACGAACAGTTGAGCCGCCAGTTGCACGATTTCGCGAGCGAACTGTTGGGCACCAAGTCCCTGTCGGACGTGATCGCCGTCGCCCAGGACAAGATCCGCGAGCTGTTCAACACCGACTTTGTCGCGCTGCGCCTGCTTGACGACGTTTCCGACGATTTCGCGATCGCGATGGACGAGGAAAGCCTGGAAGCCCTGTTCGATGAGCTGCTGAACAATAACAAGCCCGTCTGCGGCCGTCTGCGCGCGCAGCAGTCCGAGTTCCTGTTCGCGGGTAACGCCGGCGAGATCAAGTCCGCCGCGCTCATCCCGCTGCATGCCGCCGGTCCGCTGGGCCTGCTCGCGCTCGCCAGCCGCAATCCGCAGCAGTTCAACCCCACCATGGGCGGCCTGTTCCTGTCGCATCTCGGCGATCTGGTCAGCAGCGCCCTGTCGGTTCATGTCCGGCAATAAGACCGGCAACACTCCGGCGGGCGCAATCACCCCGCTGTCCGCGCATATCGCTCGCTTCATTGCGCGTCTCAAATTCGAAAAACAGTACTCGCCCCATACCATCGATGCCTATCGGCGCGACCTGGACTCGTTTGCCGGCTATTGCGCGCAACTCGAAATCGCGGATTGGGAGCGGCTGGACAGCGAATGCATCCGTAATTTCAGCAGCCGCATTCACCGTGGCGGCCTGCATGGCCGCAGCATCGCGCGCCGCCTGTCCGCGGTACGCATGTTCTTCCGCTTTCTGCAGCAGGAGAAATTCAATGTCCGTAATCCGGCGCAGGATGTAAGGGCGCCTAAAAGCGATAAAAAACTGCCGTCCGTGCTGGATGTCGACCAGATTGAACAGCTGTTAAACATCAAGGGGAATGACCCGGTGAGCCTGCGCGACCGCGCCATGCTGGAGTTGATGTATTCCGGAGGCTTGCGCCTGTCCGAGCTCACAGGCCTGGATGTGCAGAGTATCGATTGGTCCCAGGGTACCGTCAGGGTTAAAGGGAAGGGCGATAAGGATCGCGATACCATAATGGGCCGCAAGGCGGCGCAGGCTCTGCAGGCGTGGCTGTCGGTGCGCCATGTCTATTGCGGCAAGTCGGTGGACGAGCCGGCTCTGTTTTTAAATAACCGGGGCCGGCGACTCAGTGAGCGCAGCGTCCAACTGCGTTTCGAAGCCCGGGCCAAAGAGCAGGGGCTTGACCGGCATGTGCATCCGCATATGCTGCGCCACTCCTTCGCCACTCACGTGCTGGAGTCCTCGGGCGATCTGCGTACGGTGCAGGAACTGCTTGGTCACGCCAATATCGGCACCACACAGGTGTATACCCATCTCGATTTTCAGCACCTGGCCAAGGTCTACGACGCAGCCCATCCCCGGGCCAAAAAGAAGAAATAAGAAGAATTCCTCTCGCGGAGATCGCGGAGAACACGGGGGAAATCAAAAGCAAAGAATAAGCCCTTCCCTACGAGGAGAAGGTCAGGATGAGGGTGTTCTGAAATAGTTATACTCTTGGGCTTGTTGCATCCTTATTGCATCATTCCCGGAAACGGTTATTGCGGCCTTGATATTGCCGCTCAGGACCCCATTTAGGATATTCGCTTACCTAGGAGCACACATTGGAACAGTTTCACGGCACCACCATATTATCCGTCCGCCGCGACGGTAAGGTTGTCATGGGCGGCGACGGGCAGGTCACCATGGGTCAGACGGTCATGAAGGGTAACGCCCGCAAGGTACGCCGCCTGTATAACGACAAGGTACTGGCGGGTTTTGCCGGCGCCACCGCCGATGCTTTCACCCTGTTCGAGAAATTCGAGGGCAAGCTCGAGCAGTACAGCGGCAACCTGATGCGCGCCGCGGTCGAGCTGGCGAAGGAATGGCGCACCGACAAAATGCTGCGCCACCTGCAGGCCCTGCTCTGCGTCGCGGACAGGAACGTATCGCTCACCATCTCCGGCAATGGCGATGTGATCGAGCCGGAGCATAACATCATCGCCATCGGTTCCGGTGGCGCCTTCGCGCAGGCGGCGGCGAAGGCGCTGCTCGATAACACCCAGCTCGCGGCGAAGGAAATCGTCGAGCGCAGCCTGGGCATCGCGGCCGATATTTGTATCTACACCAATCACAATTTCACCATCGAAGAACTTTGATTTTGAGCGCACAACCATGTATGAAATGACTCCACGCGAGATCGTCCAGGAGCTGGACAAGCACATCATCGGCCAGAATGCCGCCAAGCGCTCGGTCGCCATCGCGCTGCGCAACCGCTGGCGCCGCATGCAGCTGGACGAGAATATGCGCAACGAAATCACGCCTAAGAACATCCTGATGATCGGTCCGACCGGGGTCGGCAAAACCGAAATCGCGCGCCGCCTCGCCAGGCTGGCGAATGCGCCCTTCGTCAAGGTCGAAGCCACCAAGTTCACCGAGGTCGGCTACGTCGGCCGCGACGTGGATTCGATCATCAAGGATCTGGCCGACGTCGCGGTCAAACAGATGCGCGAGCAGGAAATGCAGAAGGCGCGCCCGCGCGCGGAAGACGCCGCCGAGGAGCGCGTGCTGAACGTGCTGCTGCCACGGCCACGCGGTTACACCCATTCCGCGGTCGAAAACGAAAGCGACTCTTACCACGAAACGCGGCAGAAGCTGCGCAAGCGCCTGCGCGAGCACCAGCTCGACGATAAGGAAGTCGAGATCGAGTTGCAGGTGGCGCCTGTCGGCATTGAGATCATGGCGCCTCCCGGTATGGAGGAAATGACCAGTCAGCTGCAGAACATGTTCCAGAGCATGGCCGGCGACCGCCGCCGCACACGCAAAATGACGATCAAGCAGGCGCTCAAGGCGCTGACCGATGAGGAAGCCGCCAAAATGATCAATGAGGAAGAACTCAAGATCAAGGCCATCCAGAACGCCGAGCAGAACGGCATCGTCTTCATCGACGAGATCGACAAGGTCGCGCGCCGTTCCGAATACGTCGGCGGCGCCGACGTCTCGCGCGAGGGCGTACAGCGCGACCTGCTGCCGCTGATCGAAGGCTCGACCATCTCCACCAAGTACGGCATGATCAAGACCGACCATATTCTGTTTATCGCGTCCGGAGCGTTTCATCTCTCCAAGCCCTCGGACCTGATCCCCGAATTGCAGGGTCGGTTGCCGATCCGCGTCGAACTCGACGCATTGACGGCCGAGGATTTCGAACGCATCCTGACCGAACCCAATTATTCGCTGACCGAACAGTACAAAGCGCTGATCTCCACCGAGAATGTGAACGTCGAGTTCGACAAGAGCGGCGTGCGACGCATCGCGGAGATCGCCTTCCAGGTCAACGAGACCACCGAGAACATCGGCGCGCGTCGCCTCCATACCGTGATGGAACGGCTGCTGGAGGATGTTTCCTACGAATCCTCCGACCACACGGGCGAGAAACTCCTTATCGATGCTGACTACGTTGACAGGCACCTCAAGGACCTGGCGCAGAATCAGGATCTCAGCCGGTATATTTTGTAATTCACCTCCTGAACATCCCCCTTCGTACCCAAGGGGCATGTTCGGAGAGCGTGCTTAAGAACGGCTAAGGGCAGGGGGATGAAAACGCTGTCATGCCGGACTTGATCCGGCATCCATCAAATAAAATTCATTCCACCCCGCCCGCCGCATTTGCAATGTTCCTGCTGGCTCTGGTTTTAGACTAGCTTGAAAGTTATACACAGGCCCAAAAAAAG
>DASUFE010000065.1:0-34432 GCA_036274675.1 Gammaproteobacteria bacterium | reverse complement strand
ACCCTGTCCCGCGGCTACCGCCAGCGTACCGGGGTGGCGCAGGCGCTGCTGCATAATCCCGACATCCTGATCCTGGACGAACCCACCAACGGCCTGGACCCGGCCCAGATCCAGCACATGCGCGACCTGATTCGCTCGCTGGCCAAGCAGGCCACGGTAATCCTGTCCACCCACATCCTGCAGGAAGTGCAGGCGATCTGCGACCGCGTGATCATCATCCGTAGCGGGAGGGTCGCGCTGGACGCGCGGATGGAGGAACTGCGCAGCGGCAACCGCCTGCTGGTGGCCGTGGACACCGCCCCCGACAAGACGCAGCCGATACTGAAATCCGTGCGCGGCGTGCGCTCGGTCGCGACGCTCGAGAACGACGGTCGCCAGTACCGCTATGCCCTGGAACTGGCGCAACAGGAAGCGGACGAAGCCGCCCCCCTGGTATCCAAGGCGCTGATCGACAAGGGCTGCAAGCTTTACGGGTTGCAGCGCGAGCGCCGCGATCTGGAAACCGTATTCGGCGAAATCGGTAGCACGCGCGCAATGGGAGGTGCCAACCATGGATAAGGTCCTCGACAAGATTCTGCGCATTGCCCGCAAGGAATTCACCGGCTTCTTCGCTTCGCCGGTCGCCTTCATTTTTCTGGGCGCCTTCCTCGCGGTGACGTTGTTCACCTTCTTCTGGGTTGAAACCTTCTTCTCCCGCAACATCGCCGACGTCCGCCCGCTGTTCGAATGGATGCCGGTACTGCTGATCTTCCTCGCCGCCGCGATCACCATGCGCATGTGGGCGGAAGAGCGCCGCGCCGGCACCCTGGAATTCCTGCTGACAACGCCGGTGCCGCCCGTGAGTTTCGTGCTCGGCAAATTCGTTGCCTGCCTGGGGCTGGTGGCGGTGGCGCTGGCGCTGACCCTGCCGCTGCCGATCACCATCAGCCTGATCGGCAACCTGGACTGGGGCCCTGTCGTCGGCGGCTATATCGCGACGCTGTTCCTGGCAGCGGCCTATATCGCAATCGGACTGTTCATCAGTTCGCGCTCGGACAACCAGATTGTGAGCCTGATCCTGACCTCGGTGATCTGCGGCTTGCTCTATCTGTCGGGCTCGACCGCGCTGACCGAGCTGTTCGGCAACCGCGGCGGGGAATTCCTGCGCCTGCTGGGTTCGGGCTCCCGCTTCGAATCGATCGCGCGCGGCGTGGTCGATTTCCGCGACCTCTACTATTACCTGAGCCTGGTCGGCCTGTTCCTGACCCTGAACGTGTTCATGCTCGAGTGGTTGCGCTGGGCGGGCAACCGTAAAAACGAGTCCCACAAACGCTGGGGCCTGGCCACCGCGCTGCTGGGCGCGAATTTCCTGGCGGCGAACCTCTGGCTGACTCCGATCAGCTGGGCGCGCGCCGACCTGACCCAGGGCAACGTCTACTCGATCTCGGACGCGACCAAGGGTTATATCGACCAGTTGCGCGAACCGCTGCTGATACGCGGCTACTTCAGCGCGCAGACCCATCCTTACCTCGCGCCGCTGGTGCCGCAGTTGCGGGATTTGCTGAAAGAATATGAGATCGCCGGCAAGGGCAGGATCAAGGTTGAAATCGTCGATCCGGCGGATGACCCGAAACTGGAAGAGGAAGCGGGCCAGCAATACGGAATCAAGCCCGAGCCGTTCCAGACCTCCAGCAAATACCAGGCGTCGATCGTCAATTCCTATTTCGATATCCTGGTCAAATACGGCGACCAGCACGAAACCCTGGGCTTCCGGAATTTGATCGAATACAAGGCGACCGGCCCCGACGACATCGATGTCAGACTGCGCAATCCGGAATACGACGTGACGCAGGCGATCAAGAAAGTCCTCACCGCCTACCAGGCTTCGGGCCAGCTGTTCAGCAACATCGACAAGCCCGTGCACTTCAAAGGCTATATCTCGCCTGACAATAAACTGCCGGAAGAGCTGGTTGCAGCGAAGAAAACGCTGCAGGGACTACTCGACGACTACAAGAAGGAGGCCGGCGACAAGCTGGACGTCGAGATCGTGGATCCCGACGCCTTCGGCGGCGCACTGGGGGAAAAACTGCAGACCGATTACGGCTTCCGCCCGATGTGGACGGGGCTCGTCGGCGGCAAGATCTTCTGGTTCTACATGGTGCTGGAGAGCGATGGCGTGACCGCGCAGATCCCGCTGACCGGAAACCCCACCAAGTCCGCGCTCGATGACGGGATCAAAACCGCGCTGAAGCGTTTCTCCAAGGGCTTCATCAAGACCGTGGCGATGTACGTGCCGGAAAAGGCGCCCGAGGAACAGCCTGCCGCAAGCAGCACGTCTGATTTCAAATGGCTGAAGACCCTGCTGGAAGAGCAGTACGCGGTGGTCGAATCGGATCTCAAGAACGGTTATGTACCCGAGAATGCGGACCTGCTGCTGCTGGCCGCGCCGCGCAACCTGAACGAGAACCAGCTGTTCGCCATCGATCAGTTCCTGATGCAGGGCGGCTCGGTGGTCATCGCCGCCTCGCCCTATGATGTCGGCGTGGAGAAGTCGGTCGCAATCTGGAAATCCGATACCGGTCTCACGGACTGGCTCAAGCACAATGGAATCGAAATCAGCGAAAAGCTGGTGGAGGACAGCCAGAACAGCCCGTTCCCGGTTCCGGTACAGCGGAACATCGGCGGCTTCACGGTGCAGGAAATGCACATGATCGATTACCCATACTTCGTCGATATACGCGAAGGCGCCGATGAAGGGACCGAGAGCGGCATCCTGTCCGGGCTGAACCAGGTGACGATGAACTGGCCGTCGCCGCTCAGCATCGACAGCGAACTCAACAAGTCGCGCCGCGTGCTGCCGCTGCTGTACAGCTCGAAAAATTCCTGGACCTCCACTGATACCACCCTGGTGTCGCCCGATTTCAATAACCGGAATGACGGCGGTTTCGTCCAGGGCGAGCCGGAAGGCAAGCAGTTGCTGGCGGCGGCGGTCGAAGGACAGTTCGAGTCCTACTTCAAGGGCAAGGAATCGCCGCTGACCAAAGCCGGCGCGGGGAGCGACAACAAGCTGGCGCTGGGCCGCATCATCGAGAAATCGCCCGATTCCTCGCGCATCATCCTGTTCGGCTCCACCGGCTTCATCAGCGACCAGATACTCAATCTGGAATCGCGCTCGCTCGGCACGCAGTACATCAATCCCGCGCAGCTGGTCGCGAACTCGATCGACTGGTCGCTCGAGGAGCGCGCGCTGCTGTCGATCCGGGGCCGCGCCAATTTCTCGCGCATGCTCGAGCCGATGAGCAAGGATGTCCAGATGTTCTGGGAATACCTGAACTACGGGCTCGGCCTGCTCGGCCTCGTCGTGGTCTGGCTGTTGCGGCGCCGCGCCGACAAGAAGACGCGCATCCGTTACACGGCTGTGCTGACCGGTTGAAGGAGAGACAACAATGAACAAACAGAAAATCAAACTGATACCGGCACTGAGCGGACTGCTGGCGGTGCAACTGCTGCTGGCGCTGGTGCTGGGCCTGAGTGGACATATCTCCGGCGACGGAGCACAATCCCCCCTGATTTCCGCCGATATCGGCACAATCGACAAGATCCGGATCGAGGATGGAGCCGGCGGCGTTACCATCCTGCAAAAGGTCGACCAGCAGTGGCGGATACCCGACGTTTCCTCCTTCCCGGCGGACGATGAGAAGATACGAAATCTGCTGGATGCACTGAGCGGCCTGCGTACAGGCTGGCCCGCGGGCACCACGGACGCGGCAGCGAAGCGCTTCAAGGTCGCGGCCGACGGTTTCGAGCGCAAACTGGTGCTGTACAAGCAGGACCAGGCGGTCGCCCAGATCTACGCCGGCAATGCAGCCGCCTTCAAGAAGACCTATGTGCGCCTCGACGGGTCGGACGATATCTTCGTCGGCGAAATCAACGCTTATGAACTCTTTGCGCGTCCCGACGAGTGGATCGAGCGGGAAATCCTGCAACAGGACCCGGCCAAGATCGCCTCGATCCGCCTGCCGGGCCTGAGCCTGCAGCGTGACGACCAGGGACTGCGCATCAGCGACCTGAAGGCCAACCAGCAGACCGTCACCGACCAGGCAGAGGCGCTGCTCGGCAAGATCGCCAACCTGAAGATCCAGGAAGTGCTGGGCACCGAAGCCAAGCCGGATTTCGGGCAGAGCCAGCCCACGCATAGCATCGGCCTGACCTTGAAAGACGGCAGCACCATCGAGTACACGATCTCGCAGCCGAAGGACAAAGGCTATTACGTGCTGAAGAGTTCCAGCCGTCCGGAATACTTCAAGGTGCCCACGTACACCCTGGACCCGATCTTCGACACCAAGCGCGAGCAGCTGGTGGAAGCCAAACCGCCGCAGGCGGATGCGAACAAGGCTTCCTAGAAGCTTCTCTCAACCATCATCTCAACCATCAAAACAAAAGGCCCGCGCAACGCGGGCCTTGCTCTTTCTGGCATTGGCAGGCGCTTTATAGTATTTTCTCACTCAATTAGCCGCCGTGGCGGTGAATGTCGAACCCGAGGTTGCAGGGAACCCACATGTCGAGCATCAGAGAAGTCGCGCGCATCGCAGGCGTATCGGTCGCCACAGTGTCGCGCGCGCTCAGCAATCCCGAAAAGGTTTCCCGCGAAAGCATCAAGAAAGTCCAGGCAGCCATTGAGAAAGTCCAGTACCGGCCGAACATGCTGGCCAGAAATTTCCGCTCGACGCGCGCCTGGTCGATCGTGGTACTGGTCCCCGATATCACCAACCCGTTCTTCTCACTGGTCATCCGGGGCATCGAAGACCAGGCGCAGCAAAAGGGTTACGCGGTGCTGCTGGGGGATACGCGCGACTCCGCCAGCCGCGAACAGGAATATATAAAGCTGGTGGAGACGCGGCTTTCGGACGGCGTCATCCAGTTGCGTCCCTATTCCGCAGGAATGCTCACCAAGAAGCAGGAAGGCATCGCCTATGTCAGCGCCTGCGGTTGTGAAAGCACGCCGGGGCCGTCGGTGCGGATCGATAACGCGGGCGCCGCCAGAATGATGGTTGACCACCTGCTGTCGCTGGGCCACCGGCGCATCGGCGTCATCTCGGGCCTGAAAGAGAACCCGCATACGCAGGACCGGCTCTCCGGCTACAAGCAAAGCCTGGCTGCCGCGGGCATAGCCTTCCGCGAGGAACTTATCGCCGAAGGGGATTTCACCATGTGGTCGGGGCAGAACGCCGCGCTCCATTTCTGCAAAATGAATCCACGGCCCACGGCGATTTTCTGTATGAACGACGAGATGGCGTTCGGCGCCATTCAGAGTTTAAAAGCGCAAGGCATCGATGTGCCCCTGGATATATCGGTGACCGGTTTCGACGATATTCCCTATGCCCGTCACTGGGACCCGCCACTCACCACGATCGCGCAGCCGGCGAAAGAGATCGGCCAGGCGGCCTTCGACGCCCTGCTCAAACTGGTCGAAGGCGAGACCCTCGGCCAGCGTGAAAACATACTGCCCTACGAATTCGTCATGCGCAAAAGCACGGCTCCCGCCAAACAGGGTTAACCGTCAGGGGTCATTGCAAGTCTCAAACAAGAATTCTCATTCTGAATTCTGTATCCCGGCTCCCGTGTGCTCTCTTCTGATCTCGGATTCCCGCTCCCTGCAATACGCCGAGGCTTCGCCCGCGGCCATGATCAGATGATATAAAGTGCTCGCCGGCACCGGGCCTGGAATGATCCTGTCGGCAGTATCGCGCCGATCCAGATACAATCCGGGCTGCACCGCCTCATCCAGGTAATAACGGAACAACCGCTCGATCGCATCGGCCGCCACTACTTCGAACTCTCGCCGGCCCGCACGGGCCTGCGCAAGGCTCGCCTTGATGTATTCGGTCTGCGGCCAGCAGCGCTTGGTGGCGCTGATGATGCGCCCGTCCGGCGCGATCTCGTCAAGCAACAACCCCGAGGGCGCGGTTCCAAGCGCGCGCGCCTGCGTGTAGAGCGCATCGACGTACTGTGCGAGCGGGCGCCCCGCCCTGCTTTCATACCAACGCAACAGCCAGGACCATTCCATCATATGGCCCGGCTCGACCAGATCGCCCTGTTCCGGATGAACCTTCCAGTCGGAGGTGAAATATTCACGCAGCACCTTGTGCCCGGAATCATAAAAACTGGTTTCAAAAAGCCGTACCAATTGCCCCGCCCGCTCCAGCCAACGCCGCTCGCCCGAGGCGTCATACAGGGCGAGCAAGGCTTCCAGCATATGCATGTGCGGATTCTGCCGCCGATACGGCGCGAAATAATCACCCTCCAGCCAGCCGCCCTGGTCCGAGCCGAAAACACGGTCAAGATAATCGACCAGAGCCGCGGCTTTTTGCAGCGCCGAGTCGATACCGAAGGCGCGATAACACCAGGCGTAGGCGAGCAGGACGAATGCGTGATCGTACAGGTCCTGTTTGGCATCGATCACTTTTTTATAACCGCTGTCGAGCAAATGTACATAGCCACCCTTGGGATGCGCGGCAAGTCTCTCGACGAAAGTCAGTGCCTGCGTAGCGGGCGCTGCGCCATCCTCATACCAGCCGAGATGCCGGGCGTAGGCATAAACGAAAATCTGGCGCGCCTGCACCCTGACGCGGATATCGGCCTTAAGATCCGGCGCGCCGTCCTGCAGCATTCTCTCGCGAAAGGCGCGCGCATCGGGATTGAACCCGGTCCCCGCCCATAAGGGCAAGGCATGTTCCCTGAACCAGGATTCGTAGCGCCGCGCGGCGCGGCGCAGGCGCTCATCCAGGGAATTGCTTTTGGACGGATCGCGCATCGTTCTCTTAATGTGTCAGCGGCGCCGCCTCGGCGGCAGCGGAAGACCGGCCGGGACGCAGCAGCAGGCCCAGCGCGGCCGCGCCCGCCGCGATCACGGCACCGAGCATGAAGGCAACCCGGTAACCACCGTGCAATGCCGCGGGCAAGACGAGGCCGGACGCCGTCAACACGCCGCTGTGCGCCGCCGCCAGACTGGCGAGCACGGCCAGTCCCAGCGCGCCGCCCATCATGAACGCGGTATTGACCACGCCGGAAGCAAGACCCGATTCGCTCGGCGCGACGTCGCTCATCGCGGCGAGCAGCACCGGATTGAAGGCCATGCCGGCACCCAGGCCGAGCAACAGCATGCCGGGCAGGACATGCAGCATGAAATCCCCTTCCACGGGGGCCAGAGCGAACAGCGCAAGGCCTGCCGCGGCCAGCGACAAACCCATTGCCAGCGGCCAACGGATGCCGAAACGCATAACCATCTTCGCCGAAAGCCCCAGCGAGAATGCTCCCATGATCAGGTTGGAAGGCAGGAACGAGAGCCCCACCTGCATCGGCGTGTACCCTAGCACCTGCTGCAGATAGAGCGCGGAGATGAAAAACCAGGCGAACATCGAAGCCGCCCACAATACGCCGACCACATTGGACACCGCGATGTTGCGCAGGCGAAACAGGCCGAGCGGCATCAGCGGTGAAACGACTCTGGCTTCGATACCGAGAAACAGCGCCAGCAACGCGGCGGCAAGGCTCAGCAGCACGACTGTTTGCGGAGAAGACCAGCCCGCCTCGTTGCCGTTCACGATCGCGTACACCGCCAGCATCAGCGACAGCGTCACGGTCACCGCGCCGGCGGCATCCAGGCGTCCCGTCGCCTGCCCGCGGTCGTCCGGCAACAGCATGCGGCAGAGCGCGCAAACCGCGACGCCAATCGGAATATTCACCAGGAAGATCCAGTGCCAGTTGAAGGCTCCCGTCAATAAACCGCCCAGCAGTACTCCGATCGAACCGCCGCCCGACATAACAAAACCGAAAACCCCCATCGCCTTGGCCCGCTCGTTCGTCTCGGTGAACAAGTTCATGATCAGCGCCAGCGCCACGGCAGACACCACGGCGCCGCCCAATCCCTGCACCGCGCGCGCCGCAATCAGCAGCCACTGCGCCCGGGCCATGCCGCAGACGAGCGATGACAGCGTGAACGCCACGATCCCCCACAGGAACATCCGGCGGTTGCCGTAAAAATCACCGAGCCGTCCGCCCAGCAGCAGGAAACCGCCGTAAGTCAGGATATAGGCGTTCACCACCCAAACCAGCGAGGTTTCGGAAAAGGCGAGATCGGCCTTGATCGAGGGCAGCGCCACATTCACCACCGTCATGTCGAGTGAGATCATCAGGTCGCCCAGACACAGAATGATCAGCGCCAGCCACCGCCGGTCGATGTTTTTTGTCATGTTTTCCCTTTGTTTATTGATTGCAAACGAAAATTCAGGATTTTCGAGACTGCATACGAAAAATCGGAGTGTACACGATCAATACAGGGTCGGGGCGGCCTTCACGAGAGACGGCGCCCTTCCGGGCTGCGGCCGCGCGGTCTCTCGAGCGGGACTTCGCCGTGCCAGGCAAACGGTTCCAGCTTGTCTTGCAGGCCAAGCTTCTCGATCAGGCGCCGGGCATCGAAAGGCGCCTTCACCTTGACGTCGTTGTCGAAATAACAGTACACATCCCGCTTCGCCCGCCCGGGGGCAGTCGCCTGCGAAATGCGCCGCGCATCGGCGGGTTCCGAGCCTTCGCTCCAGGCGCGGATGCGCGCGGCCCAACGGTCGAGCGCCTCTTCGGTATAGCCGCTGGCGTAGAGCTCTTCCTCGCCATGCAGGCGCAGGTACATGAAATCGGCCGTGAGGTCCTCGCGGCAGGGCCACTTGCCCGCCGTATCGGCCACTACCAGCGCAACCCGGTACTTGCGCAGCAAGGCGATGAAAGCGTCGTCGACGAAGCTCTCGTTGCGGATTTCCATCGCATGGCGCAGCTTCCGGTTACGGTCGATCGCCAGGCGGCTGCGCCCCCGCATGCGCGGCTCGCGCTTGCGCGCGAAAGCCAGCGCCTCTTCCGAGTCGTGGGGCAACAGGCTCAGAAAATTCTCGACCCGTTCCGGGTCGAAACGGAAGCTCGGCGGGAACTGCCAGAGGAACGGTCCCAGCTTCTCACGCAGATTGAACACTCCGGAGGCGAATACGTTCGCCAAGGGCTTTTCAATTTCGCGCAGGCGCAGGATATGCGTAATGTAGCGATTACCCTTGACGCTGAATACGAAACCCGGCGGTGTCGCCTCGTACCAGGCGGCGTAACTCTCCGGGCGCTGCAGCGAATAAAAAGAGCCGTTGAGCTCGATCGTCGGCAATGCGCGCGCGGCAAACTCGAGCTCGCGGTCCTGGGTCAGCCCCGGCGGGTAAAACACGCCACGCCAGGGCGGATAACGCCAGCCGGAAATACCGATACGGATTTTTCCGGCCGCCATCTTCAGAGATACCGGCGGACGCAAGTGATCGGATCGAACCCGCGCCTGCAAAAAAAGCGGCGTATCGAACAGCTGCCGCAGCCCTGGCAATGACAACTGTTTCGATACGCCTTGCTCATCCCGTACTCTTATTTTTTGGCTTTCGGATCGTCCTTGATGCCTTCGACCTGGATATGCAGCTTGAGTATGCCCATGCCTTTATCGGTGTATTTATCCATGCCGAAATCAGCACGGTTGACTTCGCCATCGGCATCGGCGCCGCACACCTTTTTCTTGATGTACGGGTGCGGGTCCAGGCAATTAAAGGTGTTGATCTTCAGGCGCAGCGGCTTGGTGATGCCCTTGAGAGTCAACTGGCCGTCGACCGCCGAGGGGATGTCGCCGTCGAATATGAGCTTGCCCTTGTAGTTCATGGTCGGGAATTTCTCCACGTCCAGCCAGTCCGCGCTGCGAGCGTGCTCGTTCATTTCATCGTGCCCGAAATCGATGCTTGACATGATGACTTCAATCTCGACCTTGCCGGTGTGGGCTGCCTGGTCGAGGGTGACGCTACCCGAAGTCTGGTTGAATTTGCCGCGCCACATCGAAAGGCCCATGTGTGGGAACTCGAGGCTCGGATAGGTATGCGAGGGATCGAGCGTGTATTTCTCGGGGGCCGCACCGGCACCGCCGGCAATGACCGAAAGAACCGCCGCGAGTATCCAGTTTCTGAAAGACATGTTTTTTCTCCTTGATTACCTGTTGATAACGAATACAGGGCGAAAGTGCCGCTGCTGAAGCCGGTATTATTCCGCCGCGGTAATTTTATCCCGATTCAGGGAAATGCATAGCGTACATATGCACGCAGTCCTGCTTATACCGCCGCTTGAGCCGGGAACTTTTACCATCGGGGGGCGGTGTTATCCGGCTGCAATTCGCGTATCGGCCGTACCTCGATGCTGCCTACCCGCGCCGGCGGGATCTTGCCAGCCAGCCGGATCGCCTCGTTCAGGTCCTTTGCATCCACCAGATAGAAGCCCGCGAGCTGCTCCTTGGTTTCCGCGAAGGGCCCATCCGTGACCGATAATTTACCGCTGCGCACTCGCACCGTGGCGGTGGTCCGTACCGGCTGCAATGCTTCCGCCGCGATATAGTGCCCATCCTTCTTCATCAGTTCGCCGTTCTCGAAACACTCGCGGTCGGCGACCGTTTCCAGTTTCTTTTCTTCGCTATAGACAAGTAACAGATATTTCATCGCTCTCTCCCGCCGGTTGTGACGAATTTACGCGGCCATTAAGCGGCCTTGACGGCAGCCGGGTCCATCCAGAAGATTTCCCAGATATGGCCGTCGGGATCCTGAAAGCCATGCTGGTACATAAAGCCATGATCCTTCGGCTCGCTGTACGTGGCGCCTCCCGCCGCTACCGCCTTGCTCACTATTTCATCGACCTTGGCACGGCTGTCCATCGACAGCGCCAGCAGCACCTCGGTGCTTTTCTTGGCGTCGCAGATTTTTTTCGGCGTGAAGGCCTGGAACTTCGGCTCGGTCAGCAGCATGACGAAAATATCCTGCGACACGATCATACAGGTGGCGGTGTCGTCCGTGAACTGGGCATTGAAACTGAAGCCCAGCGCGCCGAAAAACCCGATGGATTGCTTGAGATTCTTGACCGGCAGGTTGACGAAAATCCTGGTGGACATGATTCCTCCTTAATATTGAAAGCAAAGCTTGCGGACTCGATCCGGGACGGGTGAGTTGGTTAGGGCGCGCCGGACTCCACCAGGGATTTCAGACTTGCCAGGCCGGCCTCGAAATCCTTGCCCACCATATTGTCCATGTTCATGAACAGGCAGATCACCCTGGAAATAAAAGGCGCCTCTCCATGCATCGACCAGATCATGTCAGTAGTCTCGCCTTTCGGTTCCAGAGCGTATTCAATGATGTTGCTGCCTTTAAAGGGCTTGTGCATATCAAGGCGCAGCGTCACCCTGGAATCCGCAACCGAATCAAGAATCTCCAGCCGGCCGGCGCCAATATCCTTGTTGCCTTCGAACTCATATACGGACCCCTTGCCGCCGGCGGGACCGCTGAAGCTGCGCTTCATCGCCGGATCCTTTTTTTCGTAGGGCGACCACAGCATGGCCTGCCGGAAGTCGTTCAGAAAGGGAAAGATCTTTTCCGGCGGCGCCTTGATACTGGTGCTCCGGTGAATTTCAAAAGTATCGGGTTGCGTCGAGGCGTATACCAACACCGCCACGACGACCACAATGACTGCAATACCGATTATCTTCATGTATATCTCCTCGCAGCCTGCTATTTGTTGTTACCGCTCTTTGCCGCCATTTCGGCGCGCTGACGCTCTTCCTGCTGCCGGAGCTCGGGCGTAAACTCAGCCCCGAAGTCCGCGGCCTCGAATATCCGGCGGATCTCGATCTCGCTCTCCTCTCCCGGCATGGGATTAGGACAGCGCTTGACCCACTCGATTGCCTCTTCCCTGGACTTCACCTGCCATATCCAGTAACCCGCGATCAGCTCTTTGGTTTCGGCGAAAGGGCCGTCGATCACAGTACGCTTGCCGCCGGAAAACCGCACGCGCGCGCCCTTCGAACTGGGATGCAAACCCTCGCCCGCCAGCATGATGCCGGCTTTTACCAGCTCCTCGTTGTACTTGCCCATCTCGGTCAGCAGCTGCTCGCTCGGCATGATGCCGGCTTCCGAGTTCTTCGTCGCTTTTACAATAACCATGAAACGCATTGTCATATCTCCTCTAGGTTGTTGGCGAAGCGGGATCATTTCCCGCTTTACCTGTAGTCGTCGGATACTTCTCCAAATCGACAGCTTTATCAAAAAAATTCATAGGGGCTGATCGAAACCCAGCGCCCGCGTTTGCGGGTCGTCGGCAACCGGCCGCAACTCGACGCAACCGTAGCGGGCGCCGGGAATCCTGGCGGCAATGCGGATTGCCTCGTCCAGGTCGGAGGCCTCGATCAGGTAATAGCCTCCGAACTGCTCCTTGGTTTCAGCGAAAGGCCCATCGGTGATCAACACTTTGCCGTTGCGTACCCGGATCGTGGTCGCGCTGGCGGCCGGTTTCAACCGGTTGGCGGCCCGGAAATGGCCGCTGCCGCGGATAACCTCCGTGAATTCGGCATACTCGCCGAAATGCCGCTCCGCGTCCGCATCCGCCATTTGCTCCACTACCGTTTCGGCGCAGATGAGGCATAGGTATTTCATAGGCGCTTGCCCTCCGGTTAAAACCGCTTTCAAGTCTTAGTCGAACGGACTCCCGCCTGATCGACATGCGGAGTTATTTTTTTCGTCTTTTTTTTTGCACTGGATCACCTATTCTTGATGATGTCCGTATCAATCCCTAGTAGGATTGCAAGGGCATGTCGTTAAATGGGTGGTTTGAAAAACAAGGCGAGCGCTTTCTTATCAATTAAGAGGTTAGGACATGGAAAAAGCCAGGCTTCTCGTGTTGCTGCTTGCGGCCTCCGCCGGCATGGCCCAGGCACAGGAGGCATTGCCGGATAAGGTTGCTATCATTCAACAGGCGCAACAATTACTGGCCAGTCAGAAATCACAGGAAGCCTATCAATTACTCCGCAAAGCGGAAAGCCGCTTCGGCGGCGACCCGCAATTTAATCTGCTGCTGGGCCGGGCCGCGCTGGCAGCCGAAAGACCGGCCGAAGCCGTGTTCGCGCTGGAACGCGCGGTCGCCGTCAAACCGGATTTCCCGCAAGCACGCGCCGAATTGGGACGGGCCTATTTCTACCTGGGAGAAAACGCATCCGCCAGGGACGAATTGAACGCCGTTCAACGTGAGGACAATCTGCCTCCCGCGGTGCAGGCGAATCTGCAGAAATTCCTGGACGCCATCAAGAGCCGCTTCGACGCCTCGGGCAGGCGTCTTGAATACTATTTAAGAATGGGCGGCGGCAACGACAGCAATATCAACAGCGCGCCGGATCTTAGCGAAATCCTGATCCCCCTGTTCGCCGCGCTGGGACCCACGCAGCTCGGCGCCAGCAGCCGTGAACTCGAAAGCGGTTATACCGTAGTGGAGCCCGGAATCCGTTACAGCCACCCGCTGTCGTCGAACCTGAATCTTTATGCGAGCGCCGATATTAACGATCGCAACGCAACCGAAGCCGAGGCGGACGCGTTTTCCACCCGGACAACCAACGCCGTGCTCGGCCTCGGCAGGCTGGCCGGCAGCAATCAATACCGCGCGGCCCTGACTCTGCAGTCATTTACCGTGGCCGAGGATGTGTACCGGGAGCAGGCTGGAATAAATCTGGAATGGCAAAAAATACTCGATGGCAACGACCGGCTGTCCACCTTTGTACAGTATGCCGTCTTGTCCTATCCGGATCTTGAATTCCGCGACGGCGACCAGGTATCGGGGGGCGTGACCTGGATGCACGGCTTCCGCACCGGCGTGTTGTACAGCGGCCTGTATGCGGGAGACGAAGCAGTCGACGATCCGGCCCGCCAGTTCCTGGCGCGGGAGTTCGCCGGCGCACGCGTCGGTGGACAGCTGAACTGGGGACGCCATTTCATATTCGCCAATCTGAATTTCCTGACCAGCGAATACGGCGCGCAAGACACGCTGTTTCTGGTCACGCGGGAAGAGGATTACCGGAGCCTCAATCTCGGGATGCAGTTCTTCCTGATGTCCGCCGGACGCGTCGACTGGCGATTGATACCGGAAATCAACATCTCTTCGAACGAGTCCAACATCGGGATCTATGAATTCGAGCGTACCGCCTTCGGCCTCACGGCCAGGGCGGATTTCTAGGAGGATGCGAGGATGAAATACATTTTCTTTATATTAATCTTGGCGGCAAGCATGCAGCCGGCATCCGCGAATACCGCGGCAGGCAGGGTCGTTTTCTCATCGGGTAACAGCACCGCAACCAGCCCGGCTGGCGAGCGCCGCGCGTTGAAGCAGGGCGATATCGTCCAATCGGGCGACAAACTGCAAACGGACAACGGGCAGCTGCAGGTGCGCTTCAGCGATAGCGGCTTTCTTTCACTGAAACCCAAATCGCAAATAGTCATCAACGAATATGCGTTCAACGGCAGGGAAGACGGCACGGAAAAGGCGTTCTTCAGCCTGTTGAAGGGTTCGCTGCGGGCCGTCAGCGGCGCCATCGGCAAGCACAATAAAAGCGCTTATAAATACCAGACTCCCGTGGCCACCATCGGCATCCGCGGAACCGCCTTCGTATTGAGCTTCTGCAACAAAGACTGTTACGGCAGCGACGGCTCGCTGCTGCCAGACGGTCTTTATGTCAACAACGGCGAAGGCCGGGTTTATATCGAAAACAAGGAAGGGGTGATCGACCTGGTGCGCGGCCAGTTCGCCTTCGTAAAGGATATCGGCTCCGAACCGGAGCAGATTACCGAGCCGCCCGCCATGCGCGAGATGATTCTCGAGGAAGGCGAGAATTATGATTTCGATTACCGGTCGGCCGGAGATGCGGTGGAAGAAATCCGCACGAATCCTGTTGCAAATCTGGAGATCCATAATATCGGTAGTGTTGCGTTCACGATGGTGGGCGACGACCTTGTTCTGGCGGAGAATCACACGGATTCCAATGCCGATATCACGACGGACGGCTTCGCGGTTACAAAATTCGCGGACGCCGCGGCCAGCTTCGATTCCGGAAGCGCGCGGCTGATCGAGGGCCGCAGCGGCATCGATCCGGTCTCCGCCGCGGCCTGGGGTATATGGCAAGGCGATTTCCGCTACACGGACGAAGCGACGGGTCAGATGGAAACCAGCCCGCGGTACCTCGCCTACATGGGATTCGTGAACCCCACCGATTCGGTCAGATTACCCGGAAGCGGTACGGCCACCTTCAATGTCCAGCTGAATCCGGCGGCCAACGGTGCGGTGAATATCGTGACCGGCGCCTTGAGCGAGAGCTTTACGGCGAGTATCAGCGTGGACTGGCAAACCGCGATGTTCAGCGATTTCGACCTGGCCGCGCGATTCAGCGACGGCTCAAGATTTGATATGCAAATGCAGGGCACCTTTCAGTCGATCGACAACTCCAGTGTGCCTCTCACGGGCACAGTCGACGGCGTCGCCGGCTCTGGAGGAGCGGCCTTCCAGTTCGCGAATAACGCCACCGTCATCGGCGGCAGCTTTCACGTCAACTCGGACAGCGGTCCTGCAGCAGTCGGCACCTTCCTGCTGGGAGATGAAAGAGTGGACGTGCTGGAACCTCTGCCTGATCTCCATCAGGACTGAGCGGCAGCACATAAACATCAGACTGCATACCGGGCGGCACCACCATACGCACCGCCCGGGCTGCATAGGAACCGATTCAGGAAACAGCGGACCCTATTGAGGGAGCCTGACTCGCCAGACCGGTCTCTGTGTGATGCCGCTTCGCGATCAGCATGTAGAGTGAAGGCACCACGAACAGAGTGAAGAGGGTGCCGATCGTCATGCCGCCGACCAGCACCAGGCCGATCGAATTGCGGGCCGCGGCGCCGGGGCCGCTGACCAGCGTCAGCGGAAAGTGGCCGGCGATGGTCGCGACCGAGGTCATCAGCACCGGGCGCAGGCGGGTCATCGCGGCGTCCCGGATGGCGCTCAGCTTGTCATGCCCCTGTTCCTGCAGCTTGTTCGCGAATTCGACGATCAGGATGCCGTTTTTGGCGACGAGTCCGACCAGTGTCACCAGCCCGACCTGCGCGTAGATATTCAACGTCGTGGTCCAACTGTTGGTCCAAAAGGGTGTGTTCGGATCCGGTATTTTCAGCACGGTAAAAATCAGCGCGCCGAAGATGGCCAGCGGCACCGAACCGAGCAGAATCACCAACGGATCGCGGAAGGAATTGAACTGCACGGCGAGCACCAGGAAAATCAGGACGATGGCCATTCCCAGCGCCGGCAGGAACTTGCCGCCCTCCAGGCGCAACTGTCTCGACTCGCCGGTGTAATTGATCGTATAGCCCGGCGGCAGGATTTCGGCCGCGGCGTCCTCCAGCACTTTCAAGCCGGCATCGATCTGGCCGCTCATGCCGGACAGCTTGATCGCATTCATCTGCTGGAAACGGCCGAGTGAACGCGGCACCGTGCTGTCCGTGATGGTAGCGAAGGTGCTGAGCGGTACCAGCTGATTATTCGGGCCGGTCACATAGATATCCTTGAGCTGCTCCGGATTGAGCCTCTGCGCGCGCTCCACTTGCGGGATCACCTTGTAAGCCCGGCCCGCGATATTGAAACGATTGACATAGTTGCCGCCCAGGGCGGCCCCCAGATCCTGGGCGATCTGCGCATTGTTCAGGCCCAGCGAAGCGACCTTCGCGTGATCGATTACGATTTCGGTTTGAGGCTGGTCGATCTTGAGATCAATCTCCGGGGGAAAATAAAAGATTCCCGGCGCCTCCATGGCCTTTGCCTGCAGTTTTGTCGCGATTTCCAGCATATGTTCCGGCTCTTCCGTCGAGGTGATGATGAATTCGACCGGGAAGTTGCTGCCGCCCGGCAGCGCGGGAGGCTGCATGGCGAAGGTCTGCAGGCCCGGAATGGCCATCAGCTTGCCTTGCACTTCACGTACGATCTGGCCGACGGGCCGCTCCCGTTTAGCCCAGGGCTTCACCACCATGCCGCCGATGCCGCCGATGCCCAGCGTAGCGGCGAAGGGGTCGGACGGCGACATCAGAATCTGAAAGGTGAGTTCGCGTTCCGGTGTGGACATAAAACCCTCTTCCACGGCGAGGCCGAAATGTTTCTTCTGGTCGGCGGAGGCGTTGGCCGCATTGTTGATGATGCTGAATATAAAGCTCTGATCCTCCAGCGGCGCAAGCTCCTTGGGCGAGTTCATGTACATCGGAATCGCCATCAGGCTGAGTATCCCCCATACCACATAAACCATGGAACGCGCCTGCAGGATGTGGCCGAGCACTTCGCCGTAACCCCGGCGGAAACGGTCGAAACGATGGTTGACCCAGCCGGTAAAACCCTGCTCTTCCTCTTCGGCGTTGTGCAACAGCCGGGAAGACATCATGGGTGACAGCGTCAGTGCCACGATGCCGGAAATGATGACGGCGCCCGCGAGCGTGAGCGCGAATTCGCGGAACAACGTGCCCGTCAACCCGCCCTGCAGGGCGATCGGCGTATAAACCGCGGCCAGGGTGATCGTCATCGCGATAATCGGACCGACCAGCTCGCGCGCGCCCAACAGCGCCGCCTCGACGGGCGTCCGGCCTTCACGGATGTGGCGTTCGGTATTCTCGACCACGACGATGGCGTCGTCGACGACCAACCCCACCGACAGCACTATAGCGAGCAACGTCAGCAGGTTCAGAGTGAAGCCGAAGGACTGCATCAGAAAAATCCCGCCAATCAGCGACACCGGAATGGCGACAACCGGCACGATGACCGAACGCACCGAGCCGAGAAACAGGTAAATCACCAACACGACAATCAACAGGGTATCGATCAGCGTCTTCAGCACCTCGTGTATTGCGTTGCTGATATATTCCGAGGCGTCGTAACCAATATCGGCCTCCAGGCCGTTCGGAAGATCCTTCTTGATGGCCGCGAGTTCATTGCGTACACGACCCACCACCTCGATGGTATTGGCGCTGGGCAGCGGGAAAATCGCGGCGAAGACCGCGGCCTGCCCGTTGAAGCTTACCTCGGTGTCGTAATCCTCCGCCCCCAGCTCCACATCCGCCACATCCTGCAGCCGCACGACCGTATCGTTCATTTCCCTGACAACCAGTTGCTTGAAGTCGTCCACGGTATGCAGATCGGTATTGGCCGTGAGATTGACCTGTACCATGGTACCCTTGGTGTTGCCCACGGCAGCCAGGTAATTATTGGCTGCAAGCGCCGCACGCACCTGAGCAGGACTTATATTGAGCGCCGCCATCCGGTCGGGATTCAGCCAGACGCGCATGGCAAAGGTGCGCGCTCCGTAAATATCCACGCGCTGCACACCCGCGACGGCGGCCAGCCGCGGCTGTATGCTGCGCACTACGTAGTCCGTGATCTGGCTCTGGTTAAGCGTGCTGGAGGAAAAACTCAGATAGGCGGCGGCGATAAAGGAATCCGCCGAAGCCACGCTGATGGCGGGCACCTCGGCCTCCGCGGGCAGCTGGTTGCGCACCTCGTTCACCTTCGCGGTAATATCCGCCAGGGCCTTGGTGGCATCGTAGTTGAGCTTGAGGCGCGCATTGACCAGCGACAACCCGAGCAGACTCTTCGATTCCACGTAATCGATGCCGTCGGCCGACGCGATCGCGCGCTCGATCGCCGTCGTTATAAACCCCTGCACCACGTCGGCGCTGGCGCCGACATACACGGTCGCAACGCTGATGGTGGCATTCTCACTGCGCGGATACTGGCGGATGCTGAGCGAGGACCATGCCTGTATGCCGGCGACCAGAATCACAATGCTGACCACGATCGCCAGCACCGGGCGGCGTACGAATATATCGGTAAAAGCCGTGTTCATACTCAGCTGCCTCAGGTGTTATTCGGTTGCGGCGCCAGCGTAAACTTCGGCTCCAGGGTATTATCAATGACCACGCCCATTCCCGGCCGCAGCTTGAATACTCCGGTGGAGACGATTTGCTGGCCGGGCTTCAAGCCCTCGGTTGCGGCGACAAAATCGCCCTGCCGTGCGCCCAGTTTCACGAACTGCTGTTGCACGGTCAACGATTTCGCTCCGTCAGGCCCGGGCTTGCCCTCCGCTATGAGGAACACGGAATCGCCGAAAGGCGCATATACCACCGCGGTCGAGGGGATAAACAACACCTTTTCCTTTCGCGCTAATACCATGTCGACGGTAACGAACATGCCGGGTCGCAGCAAGCCTTCTCCATTGGGCAGAGTCGCCTGGACTCTCACATTACGCGTGGCCGGATCGATATCGGGGTTGATGGCGCTGATCAATCCCGTGAACTGTTTCCCGGGATGGGCATCGGAGGATACGGTGACGGTCAGTCCCTCGGTGGTATCGCCCAGCCTCTGCTGGGGCAGGGAGAATTCGACGTAAACGGGACTCATCGAATACAGCGAAACCACCGGGTTGCCCTTCTGCAGGAACTGGCCGACGCTGATCTCGCGGATGCCGAGCTTGCCGTCGAAGGGCGCGCGCAGGGTTTTCTTGGCGATCAGCGCCTTGATATTGTCCACCTGCGCCAGAGCCTGTTTGTATGCAACATTGGCGGCGTTGAAATCCGCCTGCGAAACGTTCTTGGTCTTGATCAGTTCCTTGGCGCGGTTGTACGTGAGTTGGGCGCCTTCAGCGGCGGCCTCGGCCGAGCGCAGCTGCGCTTGCTCGATATCCACATCCAGCTGCACCAACTTATCGCCCGTCTTGACCATCGAACCGGCCTCGAAGCTGATTTCACGCACGGTTCCCTCGGCCTCGGCGCTGATGACGGTGCCTTGCACAGCCTCGACGGTACCGACCGAAGAAACACGCGGCTGCCAGTCCTGCTCCTTTACTTCTACGGCGTTTACCGGCGTTGGCGGCATCATCGCCATCATCTGCGCACCGGAATCGATCATCGCCTTGATCTGGAACCCCTTGACGGCCACGATGATGACAACAAGCGCCACTGCGCCTATCAAACCGTACAACGCATAGGGGGATTTCTTATGGCGCTGCTGCAGTTTGTCGAGGATTCTCACTTTATTATTCATACGGCCTCCGCCGATTTTTTCGTTTGCTTCTGTTCCGTGTCCGAATTCTGAAAGAGCTTGCCCAGCAGGGTGACCAGGTGCTCCTTCTCCCGCTCTTTGAGCACGCTGAAAAACTCGTCTTCCACCTTCCGCACCAGGCTATGCGCCTTTTCATAAACCTTCTGCCCGTGGTCGCTCAGGCTCAGCAGATGGCAGCGCCGGTCGGTGGGGTGAGGCTTGCGCAGGACGATGCCCTTGCCTTCGGCGTCATCGACCAGCAACACCATGGTGGTGCGGTCCACTTTCAGCACATCGCCTATCGCCTGCTGGGTGGTAGGCCCGTTGGCCTTGATCACCGCCATCAATGCGTAATGCTTGGGAACTATATTAAGAGGCTCCAGCGCCTCTTCCGTCATCTGGCGGATCCGGGTGGCCGCCCGGTTCAGCAGAAAGCCTACCCGAGTCGCCAATACTTCCGGCAGCGGCTCGCAGGGAGCGCCGGAGAGCCGGGAAGCTTCCGTGAAATTCGCCGACATAGTATTAACCCTAAAGTTTGAATCAGGGATGATCAGGGGCACTGATTATCTATAGGCCCGCCGGTGCAGGCAAGTAAATATCGTAATAACGCGAACGGCGGCGGCAACGCGTTATAGCTTTGCCGGCGCAGGTTGCATAGTGAGCATTGTGGCCTCTCTCGATACATTCATGGCTACTCTTACCGCAAGAAGAATCGAGAAATCCAGGGCAGTTTTTTGAAGCGCTGAGTGCAGCCGGCTCGCTGGCGAAGTCAGCTCTGCAAGGCCTTGAGTCGACTCTCGAGAAAGCGCCGCTCCGGTCCCTGCTTCGCGAGTTCGAGAGCACGGCGATAGGAAATACGCGCCGCATCGTTCCTGCCGAGCCGGCGGCACAGGTCCGCATGCGCGGCGTGGGCCAGATGGTAATCTTTAAGTTCGCCCCGGGCCAGAATGGCCTCAATGAGTCCAAGCCCTTGCAACGGCCCATCGTGCATCGCGACCGCGACGGCGCGGTTCAATTCGATCACGGGTGAAGGATCCGCGTTCATCAGCACTTCGTACAGTCCCACGATCTGCGCCCAGTCGGTCGCGCCGAAATTCGGCGCCTCCGCATGCACAGCGGCTATCGCCGCCTGCAACGCGTAGGGACCGGCGCGGCCGGAAGCCAGCGTCCGCTCGACCAGTGCAATGCCCTCGGCGATCAGGGCGCGATCCCACAGCGAACGGTCCTGGTCCTCGAGCAGGATCAACTCCCCTTCCGGCGTGGCCCGCGCCGCGCGGCGCGATTCGTTGAGCAGCATCAGCGCAAGCAGCCCCGACACTTCGGGCTCCGGCAGCAGATCAGCCAGCAGCCGGCACAGGCGGATCGCCTCCGCCGACAGATCGTGGCGTGTCAGCGCCGCCCCCGACGACGCCGAATAACCTTCGTTAAAGACAAGATAAATGACGCGCAGCACGCTCTCCAGCCGCTCCGGAAGCGCCTCATGCGCAGGCACCTGGTAGGGAATGCGCGCTTCGCGAATCTTGTTTTTGGCGCGCACGATGCGCTGCGCCAATGTCGGCGGCGCGGTCAGGAAAGCGTGGGCGATTTCCTCGGTAGTAAGTCCGCAGACTTCGCGCAAGGTCAGCGCGATCTGCGCGTCGGGCAATAATGCGGGATGGCAGCAGGTAAAAATCAGGCGCAGGCGGTCGTCCTCGAGTTCCTCCTGCTCCGCTTCCTCGGCGGCGACCTCGAGCTCGTCGGCAAGCTCGACCAGATTATCGTCGAAGCGCGCGCGCCGCCGGATCTTGTCGATCGCCTTGAAGCGGCCGGCCGAAACCAGCCAGGCGCGCGGGTTTGCCGGCACCCCCTCGCGCGGCCACTGCTCCACGGCGGCGATAAAGGCATCGTGCAGCGCCTCCTCGGCCAATTCGAAGTCGCCGAGCAGGCGGATCAGGGTCGCCAGCACGCGGCGCGATTCGCCGCGATAGATTGCATCGACCTGTGCGCGAGCATTCGCAGGATCATCAATCATTTTTATTTTTCTCTCGCAAGGACGCTGGAAACACAGAGGATACATACCAATATTGAAGAGAAAGATAAAACCATATTTGAGATCGGGAGATCAAGGGCTACCCAAGCATGGCCTGAGTTGATTATGCGGAATTCAAAAAAAACAGGTGCACCCATGAAGGATGCACCTGTTGTAAACGACTTTTAAAGAAGATCAGGGACGGGCTATACCGGTACCCGCATTGCCGCCCAGCGGTATTACCTTGTCGAGACCGACGAACTTGCCGCCGGATTGCCAGAGCGCCGGTTTCAGCAGGCTGTACTTCGCCTCGTCCCAGGTGAGCCAGTCGTAACCGACCAGGCCGCCCGTATCCCCCGAGTTCGGGTTGATGCACCAGAAGGTGTGATGCAGTTTTTTCGCAACGATTTCGTCGCGCAAGGCCGTCATCCACTTCTCATTATCGCCGCCGTCCATAAAGCCGCCCCACTCGCCAATCAGCAGCGGCGAGATGTTCTCCTCGTGGAGGTACAACCAGTTGGGCATCCAGACTTCGGCGCGCAAGGTGTCACGGGTGAAGCCCGCATAGAACCAGGGCTGCCGGTAGACCAGCGGACCATAGTCATGCGGCGAGTACATGATCTGCGCGTCGTGTCCCGCCACACTTACCGGCTTGTCCTTGGCCATTCTCAGATTGCCGCCCCACCAGTTGAAATCGTGGCAGTGTTCCGCCAGCGCAGGATCGGAAATGGACTTGTGGTTCACTTCCTTACCGTAGGTAGACGTGGCTTCAACCCCCTCGACCAGTATCAGGGCCTTCGGATTGAGCGCCAGGATGCGGCCGGCCGCGACTTCAGCGGTATAACGCCAGTTCCACGGGTCGGTTGAATCGTCCCATTTCGCATAGTCGGTTTTTTCGGTCACCGGCTTGCGCAGGCAATAGGATTCCCAGGATTCGTTCGCTCCTTTTACGAGATCGTTGCCCAGGCTGCCGTTCGCATACCCATGCGGTTCGTTCTTGAGATCGTAGGCGACGATCGTGTCATTGTTCTTGTACCGGTTTGCGAACCACTCCCAGGCGTCGTAATAGTCTGCGCTGGTGATGACGCCCTTGTACCACAGCGGAGGAATATGGCCGGAATTGTCGGCTTCGGCGCTGTGCACGTCGATCAACACCTTCATGCCGCAGGACTTCGCCTGAAGCAGGAAGTAATCCCAGATTTCCAGGCTGTTCTTGCCGATGAGATTCGGATTGGCAGCGGTATTGACGTTGACTGTGCCGAATGAACCGATCGACCACTCCTTGATCAGTGTGGTTGAGATCGGCACGCGCACGATATTGATGCCGCGCTGGGCCATGCTGCGCACCAGGGCTTCCATATTGACGCTCCACAGACCGTGGAATACGCGCTCAGAAGCGTTCATGCCGAACCAGTTGGCGCCCGTCATCCAGACCGATTTACCGGATGCATCGACAACCTGGTTGCCCACCGTGGTCAGCCAGTCGTCGTTGGACGGGGCCGTGGTGGGATCGACGCCGCATGCCCAGCCGCCGCTGCCCGACGAGGAGCTGGACGATGAACTTGAGCTGCTCGACGAACTGCTCGATGACGAAGAACTGGAACTGCTGCTGGAGCTGGACGAACTCGAAGAGCTGCTGCTCGAGGATGAGCTTGAACTGCTGCTCGACGAGGAACTGCTCGAAGATGACGAACTCGAGCTGGAGGAGCTCGAAGAGCTGCTGCTCGAGGACGAGCTTGAACTGCTGCTCGACGAAGAACTGCTCGAAGACGACGAACTGGAGCTGGAGGAACTCGAAGAGCTGCTTGTGCCGCCGCTGCCAGTGCAGGCCGGCGCCATAAAACTGCCGTCATGCGTGCCCTGAAAGCCGAAAACATTGGTTGCCGTCTGGCCCGGGGCCGGCAGCTGCCAGCTGGCCGTGTTGGTGAACTGGAAGGTTGTGCCGGGGCTGGCGCCGGTCCGTGTCGCATTCCACTGAGCGCCCGCGGTGATTTGCTCAGGGAAGGTTAAGGTCACGGTCCAGCTGCTGAGTGCGGTAGTGCCGGTATTGGTCACACTCACGTCAACCTGGAAGAAAGTACCGCCCGTATTGGAAGGCGTCGCGGTGCAGGTGTAGGCCGCGAATGCCTGACTACCCAGCAAGGCGCAGAACAGAAACAGGCAGAGCCTGATGAATGTGTTCATAGTGAATCCCCTCTCTCGAAATAGAATGCCCAAATGGATCCCTTAATCTTCCTCTCAGGAGTGATAAGGGAAAACTCTTATGAGAATAGCTCAGATAAGGGATTTCACTTATATAAATTTAGAAAGAGAATCGGGGGAATTTTGATTTTTTCGTATATGCATGGGTTATTCGTATATGAAATCGATTAGAGGGCAGCCAAGCAGGATTGTGCTTTTGCTGCTGCTGGAACCCGCAAGGAGACATGTCAGCCGGATTAAGGGAGAACTCCCGGCCGGGAAGCGGGGACCGGTTTACCGGTCCCCGTGTTTGGTCGTCAATGGCGGAAAGAACTCCGCCCGGAAAACTACTGAATCGAACCTGCCGAGACCGACAGCGTTACGCGGTCGAGCCGCGCACCGTCTTCGCGTCTGACGATGCGCAGCGTATGCGCTCCCGCCGACAGATTACTGAAGGTCGCCGGCGTGATCGTGCCGTAGCCGCTGGTCGCCTGGTTGTTCTGAGTCGTCCACGCGCCCGAATCCAGCTTGAAGTGGAACGAGTCGTTATCCTGGCCCGCCAGGTTCGCCAGCATCTGGAAAGTCACGTTCGCGGTCTGCGACAAGGTGAAGCTGATCTGCACCTGTCCGGTCGAGGTATCCGATGGCGTGCCGAAGTTCTGGTTCGAGCCGTTGTTCGGCCACTCGATCGCCTTGCCGCCCGAGGCCGCCGCGTCGTTTACCACCACGAAAGGCGAGAACAGGCTCTGGCCAGAATGGTTTTCGAGTTCTACCACCAGCGAGGTTCCACCGCTCGTGCTGCTGCTGGAGCTCGAAGAGCTGGATGAGCTGCTGGAGCTGCTCGAAGACGAGGAGCTCGAAGAAGAACTTGACGAGCTGCTGCTGGAGGACGACGAACTCGAACTGCTGGACGAGCTGGAACTGCTCGAAGAAGAGCTGCTGCTCGAAGACGAACTGCTGGAGCTCGAGGATGAGCTGCTCGAACCCGTGCCGCCCGGACCCGTACAGGTCGGACCCGTGAAGCTGCCGTCATGCGTACCCTGGAAACCGAAGGCGTTAGCCGCGGTCTGGCCGGGGGCCGGCACCTGCCAGCTGCAGCAGTTGGTAGCCGTCAGCCGATTCGTGCCGCTGCCGGACAAGGTCACGTTCCAACTGCCGTTTATCGTGGTCGGTTCAGCGAAATTCAATGTCAAGGTCCAGCCGCTCGGCGTGGTCGTGCCGTTGTTGGTCACCGAGACGTCGACCTGGTAGGACGTCGCCTGCAGCGCGCTTACCGCCGCCGCACAGGTGATACCGCCACTTGTGGAAGAGCTGGAGCTGCTCGAAGAAGAGCTGCTGCTCGAAGACGAGGAACTGGAACTCGAGGATGAGCTGCTCGATGACGATGAACTGGAGCTCGATGAACTGCTCGAAGAAGAGCTGCTGCTCGAAGACGAACTGCTGGAACTCGAGGATGAGCTGCTCGACGACGAACTGCTGGAGCTGCTCGACGATGAGCTGGAGCTGCTGGACGAACCTCCCGGTTCCTGTCCCCAGACCAGGGTATCGCCGTCATACAGGGCGATCTTGGGAGCGAGTTGAGCAGTGCTGCCGTAACCATCCCAGGACGGGTCTTCGCTGTTGTCCCACTCCGCGGCATTGGTCGTGGTCGGCAGCGACATGCGGAACTGCACTTCCTTCTTCGACTCCGACTGCCCGCCCGGGAAAATATCGACGCCGGCGAAGGACACTTCGACATAATAGATGTTGTTGGCGGGATTGCCCCAGACATAGGGTCCGGTTACCGAGGTCGCCTGGCTGTAGGCCGTGGACAGCGCGATATTATTTACCGCGTAGCCCGCCGCGAACTCGCGCCCCAGGTTCAGGAAATAACGCAGCTTCAGGTTGTCGGTCAGCCGGGCCGGCCAGGCGCTGTGGTTATAGACGAGCGCGCCGATTTCGACAAAGCGCGGACCGGAGGAGTTGGTCTTGGCCTCGACGTAGAATTCGAGATCGCGCTGCTCCTTCGGCGGGAACTGGCTTTCCGGAATCGGGTTGCCGCCGAAGTCGAGATACAGTCGCGCCAGCGCGGAGGTGAAGCCGGCGTTGTAATCGGTAGCGACCTCGTTCGAGACGTAATCGCCGCGGTCGTCGGTGTAGGTGTCGCCGGAAGACGGGCCTCCGACCAGCGCGCCGATCAGCAGATGCCTGCTTTGCGTCGGCGTCTGCAGGCTGTCGGCCCAGGAGCCGTGCGCGGTGCGGTGATGAGGGTTCTTCGGTCCGCTGGACGACATACCGATCTGGTAAGGTATGCCCTTGGGATTGGCGCCCATAATGTACTGGATCTGCCCGACCGCGAAATCGTAATAAGTCTGGGCGCGGCTGTTGGACGGATCGGTGTTGCGCAGGTAATCCGAATACACCAGTGCGATGAACGAAGTATTGGCCGCGTAGCGGTTGGCGCCCCAGGTATCCAGTTGCGCGAGTCCGCCCGCCGTATATTTCACCTTCTGCCCGTTCACTCCCACCGTCCAGTAATCCAGCCAGCGTTCGGCATCGGCCTTGTAAGCCGCATTGCCGGTCAGCTTCGCCATCAGCACATAGGAGCCGTAGCTCTTATCGTCCCAGGCGTGCGTCCAGCGGTAGGATTTGGTGGTGGTCTGCGGTTCGGTGCCGAGGTTCGCGTAATCCGCGATCGCCCGGTTCAGGTAGAACGAATCGCCGGTGGCGCGGTACAGCCAGATGGCCGACCAGACCAGCTCATCGTTATAGCCGCTCCAGGAATTGTAAAAATTGGCCGCGTCCGTGATGCACGAACTGTATTTGCCGCGGGTGCCGGCGGTGCCGTCGCCCCAGGCGAAGGTATACAGCTGTTTTGCGTGGCTCAACAATGTGGCGGCGTAAGACGAGTCGGAACTCTTGAAAACCATCGAGATGGCCGCCAGAGCCGCCGCGGTTTCGCCCGCCAGATCCGTGCCATAACATCCCGGCTTGATCGCGAAGGACGGGCGTTTCGAGGCGGCGCGCGGCGTGGCGTGCACCACTTCCACCGGTCCCCACCATGCATGGTCGTCGGCGCCGACACCGACCTGGCCGTACAGTACGTTGGCCGAAGGATGCGCGCTCAGAAAATAATCGGCGATGTAGCGCAGATTGTTCTGGATATGCGTCATCTGCCCGTCATTCAAATACGCCTGCGGATAGTCGACGACGCCCCAGGCCAGCATGGTCGCGCTCGCCGCCATCGGGAAACCGAATTTGACATGATCGCCGGCGTCGTACCAGCCACCGCTCAGGTTCACGTTATTATCCTGGCCGTCGGCCAGAGTGGAGTCGCCGCGCCATTCGACGCGGTTCCAGTCCGGCAGATGGCCGGACTGCTGGGCCTCGTAGAAGTAGATGGATTTCTGCAGCGCCTCACCGTAATTGACGGTAATGGCGGATGCCTGGTTGCCCAGCAACAAACCGGACAACAGTATCCCCAATCTGTATGTAGTTTTCATTTTCACCCCTCGCTGATTTAATACACGCTCTTTCAAAGTTTTACTGCAAACATGGCGGCGCTTGCGGCATGCGCCGAAGCCCTTGTTATCTCTGTGGGCGCCCGATCCGCGCGAACGGGCGCCGCATTCAAGCTGTCCCTGCGCCGGATTCCGTCGGCCGCAAATTAAAGGGGAAGAGTCGGGCGCTCAGGCAAAGCCGGGGAACCATCCCGCGCTCTCTACCCGGCGCGCGACGGCCCCTGCTGCCTGAACCTGTTATCGAATCCCCTCCGGTTCATTCATGGTCAAGCAATCGTGATCAATTCGTTATTTATCTTAAGACGTCCCGATGTCTCGACCTTCCATTCGCCTGTTGATAAGGCGCAACGATTTTAATTCCGATGGTCCCACTCATTGCATGCGGACAACCACGATATAGTCCGAACTACCAAAAGCCGTCCTCGTACAACCCTTTTCGTAGCAACCGTCTACATTCCAGGATTCGCATTCTCCCTGCGGGCGGTATTGAGCGTTCCCATGAGTCTGATATTGGCTTGCGAAACAGTAAAGCCGCAATTTCGGCGGCAACAAAGGTGAGACGCCACCGTTGTCCGGATAAACTCCGGACTACTCCGTGGACATCTCCTATTTGCGGCACGCTAGGACAAATGCTTCTGACGATACTGACTGGGCGTCAGCCCGGCGAACTTGTTGAAAAAGCGGTTGAAGGTGGCCTTGCTGTTGAACCCCGCCATGACGGCTATATCAAGGATGGCGTGACGCCGGTAAGCGGCCTCGCCCAGGATGCGCTTGGCTTCCTCGACACGGTAACGGTTAACGAATTCGTGGAAATTCTGGTTGAGACAGCGGTTGATGGCCGATGAAACCAGCCTGGGCTGCAGGCACACCCGCTCCGCGAACTCCTCGAGCGTCAGCCTCGGATTAAGAAACAGTTTTTCCGTCTCCATGATCGAGCGTATCCGGTCGATGTACTCGGGATTGGCGGAATCTCCCATCCCATGCTCTCCCCCCGCGCCCAGGCTCGCCAGTATTTCCGGATGCAGAAAAATGTAAAACAGCAGGACATTGACCAGCGTCAGGATCAGATAATTGCCAAAGATGCCCATCATGTCGCTGATATCGCCAGGAGCCTGCATTCCGACCACATGCGCCATGAAAATCCAGGTCCAGACCAGCAGCAAGCCGCTGACCAGCAACTGCAGCCAGCCAAAATTCGGGCGCTCGCCGGAGTAGTTATTCTTCAGCATGACGCCGTAGCCAACCAGCCGGAGCAGGCAGGCCACGCCATATATGATCACGATGATTTTCTGGGCGGTGACGAACAGGCCGAAATGTATGTCCGGCGCGCTGAAGATTTGAAAATCCAGAATCAATGCGCGCTGTATAGCTTCGGGCTTCCGATAATAGACGCAGTAAAGGTAAAGCGGGGCGACCGCCGCCGGCAGCAGGTGCATCGTGTCCGGCGGCCGGAATGAGAAATCCGCGCCGGTCATGGACCGGATGAACCAGTACAGGACCGGGCCCTCCAGAAAAATCGCCAGACCCAGGACGAAAAAGATATTGGGGGAAAGATCGAACATCTGATAACGGACTTCCTCGCCCCAGAAAATGAGGGAGTCCAGCGCTATGAGTCCGTTTAAAAACAGGAAAAGCGCCAGCAGCAGGCGGCTGGGAGTGACGCTGCGATGGAGCAGCAGCAATATCGCCAGCATGCCGCACTCGACCGCCAGCAGCAGCAAGGCAACATCATGGATATTGAATACCGTGGTTTTCATACGACCGTGCGCAGAGTATAGCCCACACACACATCAGGGTTCGTGATTACAGAAGTCGCCGGCGATCGATACCCGGAAAAAAAGAGCGGGAGATAGTACTCCCGCTCGGATGCATCATTATTTATGGCTGCACGGCCGATGTCGTCTCAAGGTCCGGCGCCGGTACAGCTCGGTCCCGTGAAGCTGCCGTCATGAGTACCCTGGAAGCCGAAGACGTTGACGGCCGTGGCGCCGGGGGGCGGAACCTGCCAGCTGCAGCAGTTGGTGGCCGTGAACACGGTCCCGGAGGTCGGAGATAAGATCACGTTCCAACTGCCGGTGATGGTCGTCGTTTCGGCGAAGCTCAGCGTCAGTGTCCAGCCGGCCGGCGTGGTGGCGCCGTTATTGGTCACCGACACATCGACCTGATACGAGGTCGCCTGGTTATTGCTGACGGCGGCCGTACAGCTTATCCCGCCGGAGCCGCTGCTTGAAGAGCTGGAGCTCGATGAACTGCTTGAGGAAGAGCTGCTGCTGGACGACGAGCTCGAACTCGATGACGAGCTGGAGCTCGAAGACGACGAGCTCGAAGAACTGCTCGTCGAGGACGATGAACTGCTGCTTGAGGATGAGCTCGACGAAGACGACGAACTGCTGGACGACGAACTGCTCGAGGACGAACTACTCGAAGACGAACTGCTGGAACTGGACGAGGAGCTCGAACCCGAGGAACCGCTGATCGAACCCGCGGAGACGGTCAGGGTCACGCGGTCCAGTCGGGCGCCGTCTTCGCGCCGGACGATGCGCAGCGTGTGCGCGCCCGCCGAGAGGTTGCTGAAGGTCGCCGGCGTAATCGTGCCGTAGCCGCTGGTCGCCTGGTTGTTCTGAGTCGTCCACGCGCCCGAATCCAGCTTGAAGTGGAACGAGTCGTTATCCTGGCCCGCCAGGTTCGCCAGCATCTGGAAAGTCACGTTCGCGGTCTGCGACAGCGTGAAGCTGATCTGCACCTGACCGGTCGAGGTATCCGACGGCGTGCCGAAATTCTGGTTCGCACCGTTGTTCGGCCACTCGATGGCCTGGCCGCCCGAGGCCGCCGAGTCGTTCACCACCACGAAGGGCGAGAACAGGCTCTGGCCCGAGAGGCTTTCCAGTTCCACCGCCAGCGAAGTGCCGCCGCTCGTACTGCTGCTCGATGAAGAGCTGCTGGAGGAGCTGGAGCTCGACGAACTGCTGGAGCTCGATGAGCTCGACGAGCTGCTGCTGGAAGACGAACTGGAGCTCGAAGAGCTGCTGCTTGACGAGGACGAGCTTGAAGAACTGCTGCTCGAGGAGGAACTGTTCGACGTGATGCCCGGTTCCGTGCCGTCGATCTGCTGGGCATAGGCGGCGACGTTGGCAAGATCGGTGGCATTCAGCGACAGGTTGTTGTGCGCCTGTATTGCCGCGCTCAGGGTCGCGGCGCTGCCGTTGTGCAGATAGGGCGCGGTCGCCCAGGCATCGCGCAAGGTCGGCACATCAATGCCGGTAAGCGCGCCGCCGAGGCGCTGCCCGGAAGCGCTGTTGATAGTGCCGATATTCCTGAGCAGGCCCGCGTCGCCGCTGATGGTAAAGGCATTCCCGCCATGGCAACTGGCGCAGTTGTTGGTAAAGACGGTCCGGCCCGCAACGGCGGCGGAGGTCAGAGAGCCGTCCGTGTTGCGGAATGGGCTTGCGGGGAAGGACTGCAGCGAAGTCACGTAAGCGGCGAGCGCGTCCAGATCGGAACTGATTCCAGCCTTCGCGTCGCCCAGCGGCTGGTTGCGCGTGCCCGTGTTGTACGCGGCATCCGTCATCAAGCCGGCGCCGCCGGCCAGATCGCGGATCTGCTTCTCGAAATCCTGGAGCTCGTCAAAGTTGGCGCTCCAGTGCAGGAAGCCGTGCCCCATGGCGCCGCGGCCGTTCAGGGTGATGGTATTGCGCAAGCCCTCGCCGAAGCCTGTCAGATCCCAGACGCGGCCGTCGCTGGCGCCGTCGTTGTGGCAACTGGCGCAGCTGATATAAGCATCGCGCGCGAGCCGGGTGTCCCTGGCGTCGTAGAACAGCTGCTTGCCTCGCAGCACGGTGGACGAAAGTTTCTCGCTCTGCACGCTCGCAACCGTGGCGGTCAATGCGGCCGTCAACTGGCCTTTGCCGATCAGCGGGTCGAGACCGATCACGCTGACGCTGCGGTCCATGAAGTTATGCGCGTACAAGGTCTTGCCGTCCGGCGTCACGGCAACGCCTTGCGGCGCCATGCCGACCTGGATTCTGAACAGCTCGCTGCCGTTGATCGCATTGACCACCGCGATTTCCCGGCTGGTTTCCAGCGCGACGAACAGATAGACGCCGTTGGGATGGAATGCCGCGCCGGAACCGACGCTCGAATTATCATGATCGACGCGCCTGGAGTAATCCTCCGCGAGCGAGTTCATGTCGATGCGCGAGGTGATGGCGCGAATAGTGTTCTGGAAATCCAGTTGCTGGCCGCTGCGCAGCATGCCGCGTTTGATATTGTCCTGCTTGGACGGCACCCAGGCGCTGCCGCCGTCGGGAGAAATGACGGGGGCCCCGAGATAATTGGGAATGCCGCCGCCCTGGATTTCAGTATCCGCCTTGTCGCTGTGACGGAGCGTTATGGTATTGGTCACGCTCATGGTGGACGGATTGATTGCCAGCACTTCGCCGCCCCCGGCGGAGGTGTTCACCGCCGCGGTGGACTCGCCCGGCAAAGGCGGAGTGATAAAGCGGCTGACCAGCACCCGGTTGGAGGCCGCGTTGACCGCGACGTGGCGGGCATTGAGGCCGACGCTCACCGCGCCTGTTTGCGCCCCGGTGCCCGGATTCAGCCTGAGCAGGGCGCCGCCCGCTTCCAGTACGACGAACGCGGCCGAACCGTCCGGCGCGAACGCCAGGCCATGCGGACGCGAGGCGCGCGGCAGCTGGATTGTCGAAGCCACGGCCAAGGTGCTCGGATTGATAATAGAGATCGTCGCCGTTCCCTTGTTCGCCACCCAGATCCGCCCGTCCGGCGCGACCGCCACGCTGCGTGGCGAAGCGCCGGTCCCCAGGGCGATTTCAGCGCTGCGCGTATTGCTCTGCGAGTCGATGACGCTGACCGAATCGTTATCCGGATTGACAACCCAGATGCGCGGCGGAGTGCGCTGCTCGATCGCGAGCGGCGTCGACGCGGTGGGCTTTGACGAAGTCTGGCTCGTCGATACCGCCTGCACGAAGGTCTTGGTCGTGATAATGCCGCCCGAATCCCGCGCCTTCAGCGTCACCACGCAGACGCCGGGCGTCGTGAAGGTGTGCGTGATGCTCGCGCTCGAGCTGAACGAGGTCACGGTGCCGTCGCAGAATTCCCAGCTGTAAGTGCTGCCGGAAACGGCGGTTACTGAATAAGTCGCGCTTTGGCCCGCGCCGATGACCGGCGTCGTGATCTGGTCGAGATCGGGCGGCGTATAAGGCGTCACCACGACCGGCGGCGCCTCCTGGTTCTGGCCGATGCCGACGATGACGCCGCGGGACGGCGCGCCGTTCGCGCCGATGACCACCACCTGGTAGTAACCGGGCGGCGCCAGCCTGTTGTTCGGAATCGTGGTCGTCAGACGGAACCGCTGCTGGGTGAATGTGAGCGGAATCCGGCGTTGTGTAACGTTGAAAGAGTGCGTGCCGTTGCTGGTGCCGAGCAACACCAGGCCCGATATCGCGTCTTCCGCGGTCATGTCGAGCTGCATGGGGGCGCCGTTCGAATAACTGAGCCCGCTGATCGCCTTGACGACGGGACGCGACGCCAGTTGCGCAGCGCCGCCGGAGCCGACGAACAGGTTCGGCGGATAATAAAGCTCGGCATTCAAATTGGTGACCGGACCCGGCGTGCCGCCGCCGGTGGACAGAATCACGCCGTTCGGCAGCAGCAGGGTGATGGAATGATAACCGCGGAATCTGGCAGCGCTCGCGCCCACGGTCCAGCCGCCGTTCGCGGGATTCCAGATTTCGGCCGCGTACACCGGATCCGCGGGCTGCCCTGAATAATCATTGCCATAGGTCGCACCGCCCGTAATCACAACCCTGCCGTCGGCCAGCACGATCGAATTGGGATAGCGGCGGGCATAGGACATCTGCGGCTGTTCCGTCAGTACCGGCGTTCCACTGTTGATATCGATGACAGTGGCCATCCTGCTGCCGGGCAGCTCATCACCGTTGAAAGCGCCGTTACCGCCGACCTGCAGGATCTTGCCCGGCGCGTACATCACAGCGGTATTGGTCGCACCCACGTTGCGCGGCGAGGAGAAGCTGTACGGGCCTTTAAAGGTGCCGGCCGAAGTGACCACGCCCTGCCCACCGCCGCCGTTGGGATCGAGCCACCACATCTGATCGGTGGAAATGCCGAACACGCGGCCGTCGGGCGCCACCCAGGCGCGCGGATACGAAGTGCGCAAATAGTCGGGGCCGAAGGCGAGCCGGCTGTTGGCGCCGAATAATGACCGCCATACCCCGTTTTCGAAAATTTCCGGCGTCATGGACGGCCAGCCGTTGGCGATCCCCTGATCCGGATTGTTCCGCATGTCTTCGGTATAAGGCAGCATGCCTCCCATGATGAGCGGGCGCCCGTCCGGGAGATTGAGCATCGTCGCGTACCAGCGCGCGTCGGCCATCCGTTGCGCAGCGGTAAAGGACGAATGGTTGGCGGGTTCATAGATGGTGCTGGTGTCGCCGCCGTTGCCGGCGCCGTTGCCTCCCGAAATCATCAGCGTGCCGTCGTGCAGGAACACCGACTCACCGCAGAAGCTGTCCTGACGGCTGGCATCGAAGTTGGTGTTGTGGGCGTTGTTGCCGAAACCGAGGGACGGATCCCAAAGATCGTAATAACGGCCGTTTTGCGTGCCGCCGTCCGGCGTGGTGCCGAAAGTGAGCACCTTGCCGTTGGGCAGCAGTATCGAATGCAAGGCGTTCTCGGGCCAGCTCTGGACCGACGACCACTTGCCCCGGGTCGCCGCGTCGGCGGGAATCGTCAGATTCTGCAGCAGGGGATC
>DASUFE010000064.1:0-4011 GCA_036274675.1 Gammaproteobacteria bacterium | reverse complement strand
CCAGATCCCGGACCAGAATCTTCCTTACCCACTGCAACTAACTCATAATCACCGGCTTGTCGAAGCCGTAGTATTCGCGCAACTGTTGCAACTGATCTTCCGACAGCACGCTGCGTCCGAATTCGGCTCGCATCCCGCCACGATCTCCCCCCATCTGACTTTGCATCAAGATGCGCTCGATCGGCCCACCCGGCACAAAACGGGTAATTACGAACACCATAAGAGTGATGCCAATAAATGTAGGGATTATCAGTAACAGTCTTCGTAGGAAATACGAGGTCATTTAGCAACCAAGCCGCACACGGCGATAAATTACTTAGACAAATAACACAAAATACCGTGTTTTCAAAGTTTTTCCATTCACGCAGCCTTACCGACAGCAGTGTTCGCAAGTACCTGCACGATCTCCGGCCTGCAGTGCACCTTGACCACGCACCCCGACTCGTATCGCTGACGAACCGGGATCAACATTAGATGAAACCATTGCTCTTATTTTCATTTCTCACGACTTGTCGATGGCGCACGCATCGCGGACATGATCAGAGCGATGTACCAGGGACCGCATCGTGGAAAGCGCTCCGGTGAAGAGAGCCGCGGCATACCTCCCCTATACACGGTTACTGCTGGCGACATGGCCGGATCCGCCCAGCGATGCAGCCGCCTTGACTCCTCCGTCGGATCGCCATGAAAGGCCTCCCCATACCCGTCTCGAAATAGTATGATCGCAGCTCGTTAAAGCAACCACTAACTGCAGGAGTCGAGTATGGGCTTTCTAAGCGGCAAACGCGCTTTGATCGTAGGTGTCGCCAGCAATAAATCGATCGCATGGGGCATCGCACAGGCGATGCACCGCGAAGGCGCGCAACTGGCGTTCACTTACCAGGGCGACCGTCTGAAGGAACGGGTCATCGAATTCGCCAAGGAGGTAAATTCGGAGATTACCGCCCCCTGCAATGTCGAAAGCGACCAGGAAATCACGGAGGTATTCAATACCCTCTCCAAACACTGGGACGGCCTGGACATCATCGTGCATTCCGTGGGTTATGCCCCCGCGGACCAGATCCGAGGCGATTATTTGGATGCTGTTACTCGTGAAGGTTTCAGAATCGCGCACGATATCAGCTCTTACAGCTTCGCTGCCCTGGCCAAGGCCGGCAAGCCGATGCTGGAGAAGGGAAACAAACCGGCGCTGCTGACTTTAAGTTACCTGGGTTCGGAACGCGCCATCCCCAACTACAACACCATGGGCATTGCCAAGGCCAGCCTGGAAGCCAATGTGCGCTATATGGCGAAGTCGATGGGGAGGATCGGCGGCCGCGTCAACGCCGTTTCCGCCGGGCCGATCAAGACGTTGGCGGCTGCCGGCATCGGCGGCTTCCGCAAGATCCTTGATCATGTCGCCTCGGTCGCCCCTATCGGCCGCAACGTGACGCAGGAAGACGTAGGCAATGTAGCGGCCTTTCTGTGCTCCGATCTGGCGGCGGGAGTAACCGGCGAAATCGTGTATGTGGACGGCGGTTACAGTATTACAGGAATGTCTCTGGATGAAGCCGAGAGCTCATAAGCTTCAGCGCCATCCGACGGCGGCTTTGGGTGAGCTGAAGCTTTCAATAAAGCAACGGCATCATTGAACGGCGGCTGAGAATCCAAACGAAAGGTATGAAAAATACGGCGCCGCCTTTATTGCGGCGCCGTACTGGCATGATTATTCGGGCTTGGTTTCCGTCGTGCCAATATCGCTATCGCTGATGCGGATCTCGGCTTCATCACGCAAGGCAGCAAGCATCGCACTGTAATCGAAGCGACCGCGCATCTGCTGTACCTGCTGGCGCAGCTGCTTGCGCTCGGTTTCATTCAGAGTGGCAATATCGCCCGGTTTTACCGCCTGCAGGCTGAGTACAGCAGCATCACCGTTCGCCAGTGAAATCTTTCGGTACTCGGTCTTGCCCTCAGCCGGTGCCGGCATTTTGAATACGGCCTGCCGTATCTCGTGCGGCATGCTCATAGAGGGGTCTTCCCGCTTCACTTTGGTAAAACTCTTGTATTGAGCGGCGTAACGCTTGGCAACCGCTTCCGCCTTCCCAGCGGGCAATTCCGCGAGAATCTTTGCAGCAGCCTCATCAACCGCGCGCGCCGCCTTTTCATGCTTGACAAGCTCGGCGATGTCGGAGCGCGCCTCCGCCAGGGTCTTCGGGCGGCTTTCTTCATGCTCCTTGATTCGCAAAACCACTACGTGGTTGTCGTCGACCTCAATCAGGCTGGAATTCTGTTTCTCGATCAGAACCGCGTTCGAGAAAGCCGCCTCGCGCACCGCAGGATGGGCGGCGATGCCTTTGGCATCCGCTGCCTTACGGGTGAAGAAATCGCTTTCCTGTACCTTAAGGCCGAGCTGCTCGCCGATCTGCGCCAGATCACCCGGATTCTCAAAGCTAAGCGTCTGCAGGCGGTCCAGGCGCTCATAAAACGCGGCGTCCGTCTGTTCCTTGCGGTAATTCTGCTCGAGCTCGTCCTTCACTTCATTGAAGGTCTGTACCTGGGGAGGCTCAATCGAATTCAGCCTTATTATATGGAAACCGAAACGTGTCAGAACCGGCTCGCTCAGTTCGCCCTTCTTCATTGCATACAAGGCGTCTTCGAAGGGCTTGACCATGACACCGCGGCGTACGTCACCCAGGTCGCCGCCTTGCTGGGCGGAACCGGGATCTTCGGATTCCTTCTTCGCGATCGCCGCGAAATCCTCTCCCTTACGCAAACGCTGCAAGATCTCCTCGGCTTTCTTTTTCTTTTCGGCGATTACGGCCTCATCCGCGTTGTCAGGCACACGCACCAGGATATGGCTGGCGTTACGGGTCTCTTCCGTCTGGTAACGCCCGGCTTCTATTGCCGACTTATACAGGTCGCGCAGGGTGTTATCGCTGATACTGACTGCTTTTGCCATCTCATCTAGACTGAACTCGAGATACGCGATTTTCACGCGCTCATCGGTCATCAGATCGCCCGGGTGGTCGTTAAAGTACTTTTCGATCTCCTCGCCGCTCACCTTGACGTTTTTTTCGTAATCGGAAAAGGGCACCAGCAGGTAGGCGAAGTCGCGGCTTTGATGGGAAATCTTCACGTAGTCGACGAGTTCAGACTCGGGCACGAACGAAGTCTGTACCAGGCCCTGGCTCAACTGGGCGGTCAGCATCTGATGGCGCAACAAATCCTGGTATTCCTCAGGTGTCACACCCCGGGATCTCAGCTCCTCGCGGTAACGTGTATTGCTGAACTTGCCGTCGATCTGGAAATAACTGTCCTGCATAATCGTATCCTGCAGAACTGCTCCATCTACACGGTAATTTTGGCGTTTGAAAAGCTGATCCATCAGTTTGTTCTGAATCAACTGGTCCACCGCCTGCTTGCGCAGGTAGCTGTCGACATCGAAACCGGGCGGTATCCTGCCGCCGTAAGCTTGAGCCAGGTTAGTACGCGCAATCGCCATGGTGCGCTCGTATTCGCCGAGCGGAATTCTTTCGTCGTTGACTTTTATCGCGTAGTTAGGTTCGCCGATTCCGGTATATTCCTGAATACCCCATAACACAAAGGGAATTGTTATCAGAATGACGAAAATCCAGGCGATGTAGCCGGAGATGCGTTCACGTAAGCCAAGTAACATGTTTCTTACCGTCTGTTAGCGAATATAGTGAAAGGAAATCGTGAGGCGGGAAGTGTAGCACATGAAAATGCCGGAACGCCGGTCATGCCGGCCGCAAATCCCCCCCTAATAACCCCAGAAAACCTCCGATTAAAACCGAAGGCACGCTCCGAGCAGTCCAGGAGAACATTCAGAGCCAACCAAAAACAAAGGCGCCCTTTTCGGGCGCCGCGGTGTATATGGCGGAGTGGACGGGACTCGAACCCGCGACCCCCGGCGTGACAGGCCGGTATTCTAACCAGCTGAACTACCACTCCGACACTGGTGGGTGCTGCAGGGGTCGAACCTGCGACCCTCGCCTTGTAAGGGCGATGCTC
>DASUFE010000063.1:0-46001 GCA_036274675.1 Gammaproteobacteria bacterium | reverse complement strand
AAACTGCAGCAGTTGCTGAACGAGAAGGTGGTGCCGGTGTCGGCCGCCCAGTTTGTCGTGTTAAATGCGACTCTCACCGTGACCGGTTCGGGGAAGGTTACATTGATCGTCCAGCCGCTAAGCGCCGTGGCGCCGCTGTTGGTGATATTCACGTCCGTCTGGAAGAAAGAGCTGCCGGGAGACGATATGGTGCTGCATGTCACGGCGGCGAATGCCTGCTGGCCCAGCATCAGGCCGCCAAGCAGCGCACCGATTTTAAAAAATGAATTCATCGAAACCCCTCCATGATGTTTTTTTGATATTTAAAATGCGCCCGGAGAGCCGGTTCGATTTACCCGGTGCTCCGCACTCGGCCTCATGCCAGGAAATGCTAACCGGGCAGTGGGACGGCGTTCGTCCATGTAAACGTTTTTAAAGCCGGACTTATCTGGGGGTTGACTTTTGACAGGGGGCGATACGGATGCTGCTTTTTATTAAGGTTTTGGCATGCCCCGTCGCGAATAAAAAGGGGAGCCAGGGGCTCCCCTTCGTGATGAGCTTTAATCAGCGGACTCGGCTACCACCAATAAATCGAAGCCCAGGAATATTGTCCCGCGCTGCTGTTGAAGTGGTAATAAGCCGTCGAACTCTTGGCCGGGAGCGGGGCGCCGGCGGTGGTGACCGCGGTGCCGCTGCCGTTTACGGTGACGGAGATACTGCGTCCCTGGAAGTTGGAGACGCCCCAACCGTTGACGGCGCTCTGCACACGGAAGCAGTAGGGCCCCGTCGTATTGAAATTGCCGGACTGGCCGCCGGTTTTGATATCGGTGCAGGTTCCGCCGCCCGAGGTCGAGGAGCTCGAACTGCTCGATGAAGAGCTGCTGGAGCTCGATGAACTCGAAGAGCTGCTGCTCGATGAAGAACTCGAACTGCTTGAAGACGAGCTTGAGCTGCTCGAAGAACTCGAGGAGCTGCCGCCGCTTTCGTTGCTGCGCCCCATGTAAACCCAGTCCACGTTCATCTGGGTGTTGCCGCCCGGGCCCGAGGAGCCGGAGGAACCTTCCATCTGCAGGTTGAGGATGATCCACATCGGCTTGTTGACGAAATTCCTGGCCAGATGCTGCGTCTTCCAGACGTCGTCGATGTAGTAGTGGATGTTGACGTCGGTCGCGCTGGCCTTGGTCATCCACACGCGGTAGGTGTGCCAGCTGCCGGGGCTGTTGACGGTGGTGCCCAGGCTCTGCCAGCTGCCGTCATAGGTGTTCTGCCAGTTCACGGTGCTGCCCTTGAATTCCATGATGTCACTCTCGGGCGGCCAGCTGGTCGCGCCGGTCAACCAGAACGCGGGCCAGGTGCCGGGCGCGGAAGGCGCCTGGATGCGCGCGCGCACTTCGTAATTGGGGAATTGATCGTTGATCAGCACCTGCTGCCTGGCGTGCACGGCGCCCGAGTGGTAGTGGATCGGCAGATGCGGGCTCGCGCTGCTGGCGCCCTCGTCCCAGTTGATGCGGGCGGCGAGCAGCGAGAGCACGCCGTTGTTAATGAAGATATGGTTGTGATCCGTGGCGCTGCCGTACATGCGGGCGGTGCCGTTGTGGTCCGAGCCCCAGGGGTAGAGATAATTCCACTGCGCTTCGAAGTTCGCGTAGTTGTCGAGCGAGGTTTCGGGAATCACCGTTTCCCATACCGCGAGCGCGGGTTTGCAGAAGAGTACTGCGCCGATGAAAAGGATTTTCCAGGCAAGATGCGCCGGGCTCCGCCGGTCTGACTGCTGCTTCATTATTATTCCCCTCCGATTTATGACAATGTGTTGGTACGCACGGCAAACTACTTATGTCGTTCATACCTTATATATAGGCGGAGCTAGCTTGCAGGCGAGGCCGAGAAATTTCAAGAATAAAAAACCTTGCTCTCGCCAAGCCGCGAAGACGTAAAGGTTCTAAAACAAAAGAACTTTCGCTTACATCAACCTACTATTGTGATTTTTTAAATTGAACACTTGGCGTCTTTGCGCCTTGGCGAGAGACTTTTTTATGTCTTCTTCGGGGGTTTTCCCGTGTTTGCCGAAGAAAGGGGTCTGCTGGGCTGGCGCCGTTTGCCGATGTTTTTTTTGTTGCGGTGGCGTTCGCTGGCCTTGTCTTTGACTTTGTCTTTTTTCTTTTTCGCGGCGTCTGCTTTGCGTTTCGACTTCGGCGCGCCGGCGGCCTTGCCGGATTTTTTGACTTTGTCCGGCCCGTGGTAGGCGCCTTCCAGTTCCTTGATCGTGCGCGGCGTGAAGCGTTGCCGCAGATACTTTTCAATGCCGGCCTTGATGTTCCATTCATTGTGGCTGATCAGCGAAATTGCGAGGCCCTTCCTGCCGGCGCGACCGGTACGGCCGATGCGATGCACATAGTCATGGCCGTTGCGCGGCATTTCGAAATTCACCACCAGGTCGATGCCTTCCACGTCCAGCCCGCGCGCGGCCACGTCGGTGGCGACCAAAACCTTGATATTGCCCTGGCGCAGGCGGTCCATCACCTGATTGCGCTGCTGCTGTTCCATGTCGCCGTGCAGGATGCCGGTGCGATGCCCGTGGCTCATGAGCTCCTGGCCCAGGCTGTCGGACAGGGCGCGCGTGTTGGTGAAGATCAGGGCTTTGTCGAACTTCTCGTGTTCGAGCAGCCAGCGCAGTAATTGCGCCTTGTGGCCGGGGTTGTCGGCGAGTATCACCTGCTGCTTGATATCGCCGTGCTTGTCCTGCACGGTGTTGAGCGTCAGCACTTCCGGCTCGCGCAGGATCCGCTGCGCCACGCCGCGGATGCCTTGATGGTTCAGGGTCGCGGAGTAGAGCAGCGTCTGCCGTTCCGGATTGCAGTGTTCGGCGATATGCAGTACGTCTTCGCTGAAACCCATATCCAGCATGCGGTCGGCTTCGTCCAGGATCAGCACTTCGAGGTCGGCCAGGAACGTGGAGCCGCTCTCGATCTGCGCCTTGATGCGGCCCGGAGTGGCGATGATGATTTCGGGATTCCTGCGCAGCAGCAACATCTGCTTCTTATAGTCCTCGCCGCCGATGATCAGTCCGCAGGTGAAATCCGTGTAGCTGGCCAGCGCCATGCAGTGGTCGTAGATCTGCCGGGCCAGTTCGCGCGTGGGCACCAGGATCAGCGCCCGCGTGCCGGTTTTCGGATCCGGATGAGTCAACAGCCGCTGCAGCGTGGGCAGCAGGAAGGCGATGGTCTTGCCGCTGCCGGTTTCCGCGCTCACCAGCAGGTCCTTGTGTTTGAGGGCGGGCGGAATGGCCGCGCGCTGTACGGGCGTAGGCTCGGTGATTTCCAGCTTGGCCAGCGCCTTGGCTATGAAGGTATGCAGGGAGAGGGTATTGAACACATTAAAGACCACGTGGGAAGGATGTCGCGCATTCTAGCAAAGGGGCGGTGCTTAATCGATTGGGGATTGAAACATCCCCCTTGGCCTTCGGCCATCCCCCTTCGTACCGAAGGGGGAAACGCGAAGCGTAGGGGGATGTGAAATTTTCATTTTCGATACTCCCGCAAGGCCTTTCGGGAGGCCTTGTCCACGTACGAAAATATCCGGTCGAATCGTGTTTTGTCGGCGCGCTTGAGATGGCCTTTGAGTTTCACGAGTTTGAATCCCAGCCGGTCCTGCGCCTGGTAGAAAGCCTGATACAGCGCGGCGTGTTTTAAGGTTTTGCCGGAAGCTGAGCCGGTGAAGCCGGATCGCTCCAGCCGGTTTCTGCGGCGGGGCAGATCGATCATGCTCTGCGAGTCGGTGAACAGGATAATGTCCCCCGGCGGCCGGGACATGACTTCCTGCAATGCCCACAGCATCGTTTCAATTTCCAGCGGAGTGGGCGCTGTCGCCGTGAACTGCCTGATCTTAAGCCGGCCGTGCAGAATATCGGCTTCGCTATCGATGAGCCCCAGTTCGCTTTCCGCGACGGCGAGGTAAGCGCCAAAACCGGTTGCCAGTTTCGAATCGACGCTTGCATCCGAGAAGATGCAAAGCTGTTCATTTCTCGATAAACCGTTTTTATTTGCTTCACTTGGCATACTGGGTCCTTAATACCCGCGCTGTTGTCCGGAGCTGGACCCCGTCCTCAGCGGCGAGTGCTTTTCAAGTGGAGTGTGATAAAGCGGTCGAGTTCATTGGCGAAGGCACGGCGATCGGCCAGGCTGAAGGCCGCGGGTCCGCCGGTGTCGACGCCGCTGGCGCGCAGCGTGTCCATGAAGTCGCGCAGGTTGAGCCGTTCCCGGATATTTTCGGCGGTATAGAATTCGCCGCGCGGGTTGAGGGCGTAAGCCCCTTTGGCAACCGCCGCGGCCGCCAGGGGAATGTCGGCGGTAATGACGAGATCTCCAGAGACCGCTTGTTTCACGATCTCGTTGTCGGCGATATCGAAGCCGGATGGGACGCGTATCGATTTGATGAATTTCGAGCGCGGCACGGTTAAAGCCTGATTGGCCACCAGCGTTAAAGGGATTTGCATGCGTTCGGCGGTTTTAAACAGGATCTCTTTAATTACGTTGGGGCAAGCATCGGCATCGACCAATATTTGCATTTTCAAAATTGCTGCGCTCATCAATAACCCGTTCTTTCTCGCCACTCGCGACATGCGGAGTATTTCATGCTGAGCCTTATAGATGAACCCATACTTTCCCGGGTTTTTGCCAGCCATATTTCGGACGTAGGGCCGGGTCTGAAGCGGGTTTTTTAATACCGTGGCTCTTTATTTAACTATTTGGTTGAATAATGGAATTCTCGGTGCTACTATTCAACTCAATGGTTGAATTAACCGCAGACTCGCTCGATTTACTGTTCCATGCGCTGGCCGATGGCACGCGGCGCAGCATTATCAAACGCATCGCAAGTAAATCCCTGTCGGTTTCCGAGATCGCGCGCCCTTTCCGGATGTCCCTGGCGGCGGTTTCGAAGCATCTGAAAGTGCTGGAGCGGGCCGGCCTGATCCGCCGTGAGAAGCAGGGAACGACGTATCTGATGAGTCTCAATGCCGAGGCGCTGCTGAGCGCCGAGGAATGGCTGGCGCATTACCGGCAATACTGGGAGGGACGTCTGGATGCCTTGCAGAATCTTCTGGAAAAGGAGCAATGATGAACACGTCGAAGAATATACAGTTGCGATTGAGCCGTCTTATCGCAGCCGGGCGGGAACAGGTTTTCAAGGCCTGGACCGACCCGGCCCTGCTGCGGCAATGGTTCTGTCCGACCGATATGTCGGTGGCCGCGGCGGAAGCGGTGCTGCGGGTCGGAGGGGCTTATAAAGTACAGATGCGCAAACGCAGCGGTGAAATCCACACGGCTTTCGGCATCTACCGGGAAATAATCCCCAACGAGAAACTGGTGTTCACCTGGGGTTGGGAAGGGCCGGAGCGGCATGAAACGCTGGTTACGATCGAATTGCGCGACAAGGACAACGGCACCGAACTGGTATTGATTCATGAACGCTTTGCCGACCAGGCCTCGGCTGACCATCATAGCCAGGGCTGGCAGAGCTGCCTGGAAAACCTGGCGGCCCGCATCAACGGTTTTATGTAACCCGCATCACTAACAAGAGGAGATTGAGATGAGAAAGATATGGTTTGTTCTGGGCGTCCTGCTGCTGCCGGCGGCCCAAACCGTCTGCGCGGGCGAGAAGCATGAGCACGCTCCCGTCGCCATGCCCAGGCAGTTCGAAACCCTGAAGCAGCTGCTCGGCGCCTGGGAAGGTACGAGCAAGATGGGCGACAAGGGCGAGCAGAGCATGCAGGTGACCTATGAGCTGACCTCGGGCGGCACGGCGATCATCGAGAAGCTGATGCCCGGTACGCCGCAGGAGATGGTATCGGTGTATCACAAGGAAGGGGATTCCCTGGCGATGACTCATTACTGCTCCATGGGGAACCAGCCGCATATGAAATTGCAGGACGCGGATGCCGGCCATCTCGTCTTTGAAATGGAGCAACCGCAGGGCATCGCCTCGGCGGAGGAGTCGCATATGCACGCCTTGACGCTGACCCTGAAAGATAAGGACACCTTGCAGCAGGACTGGATCAGCTATGACAAGGGCAAGCCGGCCCAGACCACGAGCCTGCTGTTCCATAAAAAATCATGAACCGCTGAAATTCCGATCCTGGACCAGGCCGGGTCCCCATCTTATGGGGCCCGGCGCCTGCCGATTCCACCCCGCCTGTTCCGCGGCGCATGTTTTGCTCCGGATTCGCCCGTGCTAAATTAAAGCCGTATACGGCCGCTAAATGGCCATGGAAGAATAACGGGCTGGCCATGAACGATAGCGCCAACAACCTGCCGGATTTCCAGTTGCTGTTCGAGACCGTCCCCGGGCTGTATCTGGTGCTGTCTCCGGAACTGGATATAGTCGCGGTCAGCGACGCCTATGCCGAGGCCACCATGACACGGCGCGAGGAGATACTCGGGCGCGGCCTGTTCGAGGTTTTTCCGGATAATCCTGATGATCCCAACGCGGACGGGGTATCGAATCTGCGCGCTTCACTGGCCTCCGTGCTTAATAACCGCAAGACACATACCATGGCGGTGCAGAAATACGATATCCGCCGGCCGGATGGCAGTTTCGAAGTCCGCTTCTGGAGCCCCGTCAACAAGCCGGTGTTCAACGCCCGCAAACAACTCGTTTATATCATCCACAGGGTGGAGGATGTGACGGCCTTTGTGGCCATGCAGGAACAGGGGAAGCGGCAGGAGCGGGTTACCGAGGAACTGCAGCGCAAGGTAGGGGAGATGGAGCGCGAGATCTACCAGCGTTCCATGGAAATAAAGAAGATGAACGAGCAGCTCGAGCGCAAGGTCAGGGAACGCTCCGATCAGCTGATACGGGCCGAGAAGCGTTACCACCAGATCGTCGAAAATATGATGGAGGGCATGCAGGTTATCGACCGGGATTACTGCTACCTTTACGTCAACGAGGCCGTGGTCAGGCAGAGCAAATATTCCAGCGAGGAGCTGCTGGGCTATACGATGATGGAGCGCTATCCCGGTATCGAGCAAAGCGAGTTTTTCAAGACCCTGAAATACTGCATGGAGAAGCGGGTTTCGCGCAGCCTGGAAAACGAGTTCCGTTTCCCGGACGGTTCCGTGGGTTACTTCGCGATCAGCATCCAGCCCATCGATGAGGGGCTGTTCATCTTTTCCAGCGATATCACGGAGCGCAAGCTGGCGCAGCAGGCGCTCGAAGAGAGGAACCGCAGACTGGTTCAGCAGAACAGCGAGCTCGAGCAATTCGCCTATGTCGCTTCACACGATCTGCAGGAGCCGCTGCGCTCGATCTGGAGTTTTTCCGAGCTGCTGCAAGGCCGTCTCGCCGCTTCGGAGGACGCCGAGGCGCGGAAGTACGCGGGCTTCATTATGGCTTCCGCGCGGCGCATGATGGAGCTGGTCAGCGGCCTGCTCGAGTATTCGAGGATCGGGCGCGAACGCAAGCCGGCGCAGGTCGATTGCAACCGGATCGTGGCCGACGCACTGGTCGATCTCGCGGCTTCCATCGAGACCAGCCATGCGCAATTAAACGTCGGTAAGCTGCCGGTATTGCAGGGCTACGGCCTCGAGTTGAGGCAGCTGTTCCAGAACCTGATCGGGAACGCCCTGAAATTCCGGCACGCCGATATCGCCCCGCGGATCGATATTACAGCCGAACCGATGAACCCGAACCGATGGCGCTTCGCGGTGCGGGACAACGGCATCGGCATCGACGAGAAATACAAGGATAAGATATTTATCATTTTCCAGCGCCTGCACAAGCGCGACGAATACGGCGGCACCGGCATCGGGCTTGCCCACTGCAGGAAGATCGTGGAATTGCACGGGGGCGAAATCTGGGTCGAGTCCAGCCCGGGCAAGGGCAGCGTTTTTTATTTCACCATTCCCGCGGTGCAGTCATGAGGAAGCAATCGCTGAATTGTATGTTGCTGGTGGACGACGACGAGGGCCACAATTACCTGACGCAGTTGACCATCGAGGATTGCGCCGTGGCTCTCAACATACGCACCGCCTGGAACGGCCGGGAGGCGCTGGATTATCTGACCGGGCGGGGGAAATACGCCGATGACGCCGCCTTTCCGCGGCCGCAGCTGATATTCCTGGATATCAACATGCCGGTGATGGACGGCTGGGATTTCATGGCGGAATACCGCGCGCTCGATAATGCGCGGAAACGCGATACCATGATCGTCATGCTCACCACTTCGATGAACCCCGATGACCGCGAGCGGGCGCGCGGCATTCCCGAGATTTCGGAGTTCAGGATCAAGCCGCTGACCCGGGTCTCGCTCGAGGAAGTCATCCAGAAATATTTCAGCGAGCACGGTCGTTTCGGCTAAGTTTTCGGGCATGCACTGGATTTTCAGGAAATAACCGGGTTATTCTCCTGGCAGGCAATAGCAAGGGCGATGAGGGGAGGGGAAATGTTCATTGCGTGGTTCGTCGGCGGCGTTATCCTGATGCTGCTGGAGTTCGTTGTCCCGGGCGGGGTCGCGTTCTTTCTGGGCCTTGGCGCCGTGCTGGTCGGCCTGCTGCTGCAACTGGGCCTGATCGAGAGCTGGCTGCAGGCCTGCACCACCTGGTTCATCGGTTCCCTGGCCTTGATTTTCGGTTTGCGCGGAGTGGTGCAGCGCATTATTCCGGCGGAGAGCGAAAAGGGAAAAACCGACGAGGACCTGGATGCTTATAACCAGATTGTCGAGGTTTGCGAACGAATTCCGGCGCAAGGCGAAGGCCGGATCGCGTTCCGCGGCACTACCTGGGCCGCGCGCAACTACCACGGCGACCGGGACCTGGAGAAGGGCGGCCGGGTGCGCATCATCTTCCGCGACAACCTGTCGTGGATGGTCGAAGCCTCCGACCATGACATCAAAGATTCGAAGAATTAAAGAATAACCAAGGGAGAATTGTATGCTGACGGCGATAACGGTATTTATTCTGTTCATAGGGTTGATTGTCTGGAACCTGATGGTGATCGTGCCCATGCGCGAAAACTGGGTGCTCGAGCGCTTCGGCAGCTTCCGCAAGGTGCTGGAGCCCGGTTTTCATCTGCTGGTGCCCTTTCTCGACCGGGTCGCCTATCGCCACGGGATCCGGGAGCAGGTGATGGACATTCCGGAGCAGAGTTGCATCACGCGCGACAATATCCAGGTCGCCGTCGACGGCCTGGTATATCTGAAGGTGATGGACGCCAAGCTCGCGAGTTACGGCATCGGCGACTACAAGCTGGCCAGCATCAATCTGGCGCAGACCACGATGCGCTCGGAGATCGGCAAACTGACGCTGGGCGACACCTTCTACGAACGCGACAAGCTGAACGAGTCGATCGTGCGCGAGATCGACAAGGCTTCCGGCCCATGGGGCATCAAGGTGATGCGTTACGAAATCAAGAACATATCGCCGTCGAAACAGGTTGTGCATACACTGGAAAAGCAGATGACGGCCGAGCGCGAGAAGCGCGCCGAGATTACGCTGGCCACGGCCGAGAAGGAATCGAAGATCCTGATCTCCGAAGGTCATCGCCAGGAGGCGATCAATATTTCGGAAGGCGAGAAGCAGAAACGCATCAATGAGGCGATAGGCCGCGCCCGTGAGATCGAGATCCTGGCGGAAGCCACCTCGCGCGGACTGCAGAAGGTCGCGCAGGCGACCCAGAAGCCGGGCGGGGAATACGCTATAAAAACGCGCCTGATCGAAAGCTTTATCGCCCGCATGGGCGAGATTATGAACGGCGCCAGCGTGTCGGTGATGCCGGCGGACCTGGCGCATCTGAAAGGCGTGCTGACCGCGCTCGGACAGAACCTCAAGAAACCCGCTGCCGCAGGGAGGGCCGAATAATGGATAACGGTTTCGGCGTTCTGGACTGGTTCAATTTCATCGTCTGGGGTTACATTTTCCTCAAGATCGTCTTCCAGCTGTTCCGCTCGATACGCATCGTTTCGACGCGCAGCGCGCTTATCGTCGAGCGCCTCGGCAAGTACAGCGGCACACTCGGCGCCGGCTTCCACGTGCTGATGCCCTTCATAGACAAGGTGACCGCGATCCAGGATTTGCGCGAGGAAACCATCGATGTGCCGCCGCAGGAGTGCTTTTCGAAGGACGAAGTGCAGGTGGAGGTCGACGGCGTAATCTACATGTCGGTCGCGGATCCCGTCAAGGCGACTTACGGCGTCACCGACTACCGTTTCGCGGCGATGCAGCTGGCGCAGACCACCACCCGTTCCGTCATCGGCACGATCGAGCTCGACAAGACCTTCGAGGAGCGCGACATGATCAGCCAGGCCGTGGTCGACACCCTGAACAAGGCGGGCGCGACCTGGGGCGTGCATGTGCACCGCTACGAGATCAAGAACATCAAGCCGCCGGCCAGCGTGCAGACGGCGATGGAGAAGCAGGTGACGGCCGAGCGCGAGAAGCGCGCCAAGCTGGCGCGCGCCGAGGGCGACAAGCAGAGCCGCATCAATACCTCCGAGGGCAGGATGCGCGAGCTGATCAATCTGTCCGAGGGCGAACGTCAGCGCCTGATCAACGAGGCCGAGGGCCGCGCGGCCGAAATACTGGCGCTCGCCACCGCCACGGCGGAATCGATCGAGAAGATCGGCGGCGCGATCGTGCAGAAGGGAGGCGAGCAGGCGATCAAGCTCAACCTGTCTGAAAAGCTGATCGATAATTTCCGCTTCCTGTCCGATGCGGGGACCACGGTGATTTTCCCCGCCGACCTGACCAACCTCAACCAGTTGCTGGCGGCGCTGGATTTGCGCCTGGACGGCAAGGCATGACCGGGGTCCGCGCGCCAAGGCGCCTGCCGCGCCTGTGCGCCGGAGGGCTGCTGTTGCTCGCCGGAATCTGGGGAGCGGTGCGCGGCGAAGCGCCGGCGGACGCCGCACCCGCCGGCGCGCGGGGGCCGGTATACATAGTGGATATCGAATCCACCATCAATCCGGGCGCGCTCGGCCTGCTTGAGTACGCGATCCATACCGCCGAACAGAATGCCGGCGCACTGCTGATCGTGCGCATCAATACGCCCGGCGGGCTGCTCAGCACCACCCGCGATATGGTGGGCAGAATCGGCGAGGCGCGGATACCGGTCGTCGGTTACGTCGGGCCCGCCGGGGCCGGCGCCGGCTCGGCCGGAGCTTTTATCCTGTTGTCCACGCATGTGGCGGCGATGAATGCCGGAACCAATGTCGGCGCCTCGACCCCGGTCACGGGCGAGGGGCGGGACATCGAGGGCGCTATGGGCAGGAAGATCATGAACGACAGCAAGGCGTTCATGCGCGGTATCGCGGAGAGCCATGGCCGCAACGCCGAAGTGGCCGAAAGTTTCGTCGCGCAGGCAAGCAGCCTGACGGCCGAAGAGGCGCGGGCGCGCAACGTTATCGACCTGGTCGTCGGCGATTTCGCCGCTCTGCTGCCGGCCCTGCAGGGACGTGAAATCGTATTTCACGGCGCGAAGCGCGTGCTGAGTTTTGATGACGCCGATATCAGGAAAGTGGAACCGCGGCTGATCGACCGGGTGCTGTCCCATATCGCGCATCCTCAGGTTGCGCACCTGCTGATTTCCCTCGGTACGCTGGCGATCTACGTCGAGATCATAACCCCGGGCATCGCGCTCCCGGGCATACTCGGCGCCATCGCCGTGATCCTGGGGCTGGTCGCCGTGCAGACGCTGCCCGTCAACACGGGCTTTCTGATGCTGTTGTTCCTGGGCGTGGCGTTGATGGTGGCCGAATATTTCGTCGCCGGGTTCGGCGCGCTGGGCATCGGCGGAGCCATCGCCTTCATAATCGGCAGTCTCAACCTGTTCCATCCCGAGGTAACCGTGGAATACAGAGGCGCCATACTTTCCATCAGCATCGCCGTTTGCGCCGCCATGGCGATGACGACCGTGCTGCTGACGCGCATCATCGCGGCCGACCCGAAGCGCGTGCGCGACCGGGTGCAGGGCAGGACCGGCGAGGCGATGGTGAGCTTCGATGCCGCAGGCTACGTGCTGGTGGCGGACCGGCGCTGGCCGGCCATCACGACCGAGCCGCTGCGCCACGGCGACCGGGTTCTTGTAATCGGGCAGGATGCGCAAGGGCGCCTGACGGTAAAGAAGGCTGGGTCCTGAGCCCGCGGGGGTCTGCCCCATTCCATTCCTGCTACAATCCCGCCATGTCCACGCCCCGGCCATTGCAGATTCTCGTCGTCGAAGACGAAGCCGCGATCGCGGACAACCTGCTGTACGTTTTAAAGGCCGAGGGTTTCGGGGTGGAGTGGCTGAGCCTGGGCGCGGAGGCCGTGGCGCGGATCCGGGAGGCGAATGTCGACCTGGTGATACTCGACGTCGGCCTGCCCGATATGAGCGGGTTCGAGGTATGCAAGAGCATCCGCCGTTTCTCGCAGGTACCCATCCTGTTCCTGACCGCGCGCGCCGAGGAGGTCGACCGCGTCGTCGGGCTTGAAATCGGCGGTGACGATTACGTGGCGAAGCCTTTCAGTCCGCGCGAGGTCGCGGCGCGCGTCAAGGCGATACTCAAGCGCGCTCGCAATACACCCGCCGATGATCCGCGGATTCCGCGGGCGCGCAACGCCTTTGTCTGCGACGAACCCAGGGCCTGCATCCATTATCACGGGCGTCGCCTGGAACTGACGCGCTATGAATACCTGATCCTGAAGACGCTGCTGCGCCACCCCGAGCGCGTCTATACGCGGGAGCAACTGATGCGGCAGGCCTGGGACTCCCCGGAAACCAGCCTCGAGCGCGCGGTCGATACGCACATCAAGTCGCTCCGGGCCAAGTTGCGCGAGGTACACGATACCGACCCGATCCGCACGCACCGCGGCATGGGCTACAGCATCGTGAATGAACCGCTTGAAGATTAGCGCGCGGATCTTTCTCGGATATTTCCTGATCGTCGGGCTGGCGGCCTGGCTGCTGCTCAATACATTCATCGCGCAGCTGCGCCCGGGCGTGCGTCAGTCCGTGGAAGAGGTAATGGTCGACGTCGCCAACCTGCTGGCCGAAATCGTCGAGCGCGAAGTCGAAACGGGCGCCATGAGCGACGGCGAATTCGCGCGGGAAATGCGCGATTTCATGCGGCGCGAACTCAACGCGAATATCTGGGACCTGAAGAAAAGCAACCCGAGCCTGCGCGTCTATATCACCGACCGCAAGGGCCGGCTGATTTACGATTCCGAGGGTGCGCCGCCCGGGTCGGATTATTCGCAATGGCGCGATGTGTATCTTACCCTGCGCGGCGAGTACGGCGCTCGCAGCACGCCGCTCAATCCGGGCGACGAGCTGTCCACCGTGATGCACGTGGCGGCCCCGATCCGTCGCGGAAACGAGATCATTGGCGTGCTCACCGTCGCCAAGCCCAACAGCAGTGTGCAACCCTTCATCGAGATCGGGGAGCGGAAAATGACGCGCATCAGCCTGCTGCTCGTCGCGGCCTCGCTGCTGGTCGGCCTGTTCTTCGCCTGGTGGTTCACCGTTTCGATCCGTTCGCTCGCGCAGTACGCGCGCAAGGTCAGCCGCCGCGAGCGCGCGCCGCTCCCGGAAATCCGCGAAAGCGAGCTTGCCGAGCTCGGCGACGCGATGGAGCGCATGCGCCGGGAGCTGGAAGGGAAGGACTACGTGGAGAATTACATCCATACCCTGACTCATGAAATGAAGTCGCCGCTGTCCGCAATCAAGGGCGCGGCCGAACTGCTGCAGGAGGAGATGCCGCCCGCCGAGCGCGGGAAGTTCCTGCGCAACATCCTGGGCGAGGCCGGCCGGCTGCAGGATCTGGTGAGCCGCATGCTGGATCTGGCGGTGGTGGAGAAACGCCAGTCCCTGCAGGATGTAGAGGCCGTCCGCCTGGGCGAACTGGCCGAGGAGGTGGCAGCCGGCAAGGCGGCCGAAATCAGATCCCGTGGATTGCGGCTCCGGGTCGATGTGCCGCAGAAGCTGGTGGTTCCGGGCGAACGTTTCCTGTTGCGGCAGGCCCTGTTGAACCTGCTCGATAATGCGATCGCGTTCAGCGGCGCGGGCGGCGCGATCGCCATCAGCGGCGCCGAACAGGAAGGCCATTGCGAGATCGTCATCGTTGACGGCGGCCCCGGCATTCCGGAGTACGCGCGGGAGCGTGTGTTCGACCGTTTTTATTCACTGCCGCGGCCGGATAGCGGCCGCAAAAGCACCGGCCTCGGCCTCAGTTTTGTACGCGAAGTCGCACTGCTGCACCACGGCTCCGTGCGGTTGGAAAACCTGCCGCAGGGCGGGCTGGCCGCGCGGCTACTCCTGCCGGCTCCGTCTGCCGTCTGAATCAAACCACCGAGTGCACGGTGCGCACCGAGATTCTTGATTCTGAAGGTCAAAAGTCAACATGTGAAAGTGGACGATGTCTTCTTTAATTCTGTCTTTTAAAGCCGGCTTCTATTTTTCCCCTCCAGCCTCAGCTTCCTATATCCCAGATTACTTTAACTCTGTGTTCTCAGTGTTCTCTGTGGTTTGTATTTAAGAAACTCACCGAAAACACACATATACCACATCAAGAGCACAAACTGCTTTTTTATAGTCTCCCTGCCAAGCAACCAATTTAGGGAGAGTGTCATGCAAAGAACCATATTCACCAAGGCGCTTGTCGTCTTCGTTTTGTCCATACTGCTGCTGATTCCGCTCGGCATGATCGGGGGCAAGGTTTACGAACGTCAGGCCTACCGGGACGGCGTGCGGCGCGAGATTTCAGAGAGTTGGACCGGCGAGCAGACCCTGCGCGGCCCGGTTCTGGTCGTGCCTTATGTCGAGAAAGTCAGGAGCCGCGTCTGGGACAAGGAACTCGAAAAGTACGTCGACCAGGTCGTCGAATACGAGCGCGCCTTGCATTTTTTTCCGCAGCGGCTCGATATCGAGGCCGAGATCCAGACCGAGGAGCGCTACCGCGGGATTTATTCGGTTCCCGTTTATACCTCTCTTATGAAGATTGCCGGAGAGTTCCGGTTGCCCGCCTATTACGGCGTCGAGGCGGGGCGCGATATCAGCTGGCGCGACGCCTTTCTCAGCCTGGGAGTGGGCGATGTGCGGGGTATCCGCGACGGCCTGAGCCTTAAATGGCAGGGTCAGAACGCCGTTTTTCTGCCGGGCGGGGGTATGACGCCGTTCTCGCAGGGAGTGCATGCCGATCTGAAATCGCTGCATTCGGCTTCGGATAAAAGTTTTGCTTTCGTCATCGGCCTGAAACTGGCGGGAACCGAGCGTCTGAACGTCGTTCCCGTGGGCGTCGATACCCGCGTCAGCATGCGTTCGCCCTGGCCGCATCCGAGCTTTATCGGCCGGTTCCTGCCCGAGACCCGCAGTGTCGATGCGCAAGGCTTCCAGGCGTCGTGGGCGGTGTCGCATTTTTCCACGAATATGGTCGAGGTATTCGAGTCCTGCGTGAGCGGGCAGTGCGCCGACCTGGAGAACACCCGGTTCGGGGTTTCCTTCATGCAGCCGGTCGATGTCTACAGTCTGACCGATCGCGCGCTCAAGTACGGCATCCTGTTTATCGGCCTTACCTTCGGCGTCTTTTTCCTGTTCGAGATTTTGAAACGCATGGCGATACATCCCGTGCAATACGGGCTGGTCGGCCTGGCTCTGGCGGTGTTCTACCAGTTGCTGATCTCGCTGTCCGAGCACATGGCTTTCGGCATCGCATACCTGATCGCGGCCGGGGCCAGCATTTCCCTGATCACATTCTATGTGTGTTACGTGTTGAAGAGCGCGCTGCGCGGCCTGGGTTTCGGCTGCATCCTGGGGTTGCTCTACGGCATGCTGTTTCTGATCCTGAAGTCCGAGGATCATTCGCTGCTGATGGGATCGATACTGGTTTTCCTGGCGCTGGCGTCCGCGATGTATCTGACGCGCAATGTGGACTGGTATCGCCTGACCGATTCCAGAGGCGCGGCCTGAGCCGGTGAATTTAGCAGCTGGTACTGGAAACCCCGCCGCCGCGGGGTTTCCTTTTTACGTTTTCAACACGGATTGAGCGTTTCACCGGATGGTGTGCGCTCGGAGCACCGGAACCGCGCGGCCAGGGGATGGTCAGCCTTTATGAGCCCCGATCCTTGGACAGGCATGCCTACCTTTGAACAGCAACAGTTCGACAACACCATTCCCGCGGTCCTGTCCTGCCTGGAACATTGCGAGCAATGCGCGGCGCATTGCACCGATCATGCTTCAGCCGCGTTGGCGCGCTGCATCAAGCTGTGCCATGCCTGCGCCGAGAGTTGCGTTTTCTGCATGAAAGCCTTGAGCAGCTGGCTGCCGCAGCAGGCGAAGAAGGCCTGCGAGGTGTGCGCGGATTTTTGCAATGCCTGCGCGCTCGAGTGCGCGCAGATCGGCGAGGATCAGATCATGACCGATTGCGCGGCCGCCTGCCGCGAATGCGCCCAGGCCTGCCGCCGGGTCGCGGGTCTGTAAAACCACCCCTTTCCATAAAGAAGAAGGACGCGGCTTCGGGATTCCGGTTAGAATCCGTCTGCCGGTTGATCAAGCCGATTGAAGATTTCCGCAAAATCCACTACTTTGCATAACCGCGTTTCCTTTTAGAGGGGGATCCAGGCCATGTCCAAGAACAGAACCCAGAAGCTCGAGGTCCAGCTCGACAGCAGCTCGTTGAATCTCCCCTTGGCGCCTATTTCGAACGCAAGCCCGGTTATATCCACGGCCGCTTCAAAGTCGGGGGCATGGATCACGGATTATGCCTGGATCAGCGGTTTGGCCGGCGCGATAACGGTGTTGCTCTGCGCCTGGTGGTTCAACGAAACGCAGATGCTGGAAAAAGGCTTGTTCATCTTCGGCTATCAGTTGACCGGCGAGCGCCGCGATACCCTGCTGGCCGCGCTGTGCATCATCGCCGGAGTCATGCTGCTTTGTGAATTCCTCCGCCTGTGGTTATGGGAAGGCAAGGATTTTTTCAGGCTGGATCCGGACCTGGCTCAGAAACGTTACAGCCATTTTCTTGGCAATGCCCTGATCAATTATTTCCTGAATCTCGGCTTGCTGTATTTTGTAATCCTGTTTTTCCATAGCGCGGGCGAATACGGCTATATCAGCAATAATTCTTATTACCAGCCCTGGTTCAGGTTCCTGGAAATGGCGTGGTACATCTATGGGCCTGGCCTGTTGTCCGACGGCCAGGGACTGGGCCTGTTCCTCGGTGTGCCCTACGTCATTCTGACGCGCGCACTGAAATATGATCCCGACGCCGACCGCCGTGACATGTCGATCCTGCCGGCCAAGGTGCTGGGCTGGGCGGCCTCGCAGCTGTTGAGTGTGAAGAGCCTGCGTCCGACCTTCGGCGATTACGACAAGAAGGCGGCGCGTGCGCTCCTGGTCAAGGTGTTTTTCGGCCCGTTGATGACGGTGTTTTTCTGCGATCAGTTCCCGCATCTGGTCAGTAATGTGGGTTATGTGTTCGGCTGGGTTGGGGAGGCGCTCGCGAACGGTTCGTATACGCACAACCAGTTCAATAACGATTTCTTCAATATCTCCATCGCGCTGATTTTCTCCATCGATGTCGGACTCGCCTGGTGCGGCTACGTCACCTCATCACGCTGGGTCGGCAACCAGACGGCCTCCGCCGAGCCGACCATGCTGGGATGGATAGTGTGCGTTATCTGCTATCCGCCGTTCCAGATGTTCCTGGGTCTTTACTATGCGGCGCCCGGTGAGCGCGAAGTGCTGCAGTTCGAGAACCAGTGGCTGATCACCTTGTTCACCGCCATGATGGTGACGAGTTACATCGTGTACATGTCGGCGACCCTCTGGTTCGGTGCGCGTTTCTCGAACCTGACCAACCGCGGCATCATCCGCAAGGGACCCTTCGCCATCGTCCGGCATCCGGCCTATGCATCCAAGAATTTCTCCTGGTGGATCGTGATGTTCCCGGCCATCGTCTGGAACGCGACCCATACCGGGCTCGAGGTCGCCCTCATGCAGACAATGGGTCTCGTGCTGATGACCTGGATGTACTACATGCGCGCGATGACCGAGGAGCGCCATCTCAGCCTCGATCCCGCCTATCTGGACTACTGCAAGCAGGTGCGTTACCGCTTTATCCCCGGCGTGATTTAAGCTGCTTAAGAAAAGGCGGGGTCTGCCCCCGCCTTTGCTTTTTTCAGCTGCTGCTCCCTGATAACTCCGCGAACTTTCAGCGAAGCTCTGAATGTTATTCCTGAATCTCACGGCGCCACCGCTGGGCAGAGCCCGGCGTAAAAACAGGAAGGCGTGAAATAGAGCGCCGACTTTGTCTGGCGCCGTCCGGAGGCGGATGCTGTCCTGTGAGCCGGGCGGATGGCGCGGTTCCCTTGCCGCCGGCGGTCTTGGTGTTTTTGCTGATGCCCTTTGAGATAAGGAAGCGGGGAGCTGATACCAAACTCCCCGCCTTCCAATCATTGGGACGTGTGCAGACTTTCCACGGCGCCGATCAGATACACCAGCGCCGCATTCCAGTTAATGGCCACTTCGTTGGAAGCGTAACTGCAGGTACGATCAAGGTAGGAAAGCGCCGGCAGCTTCGAGGGATAAGGCGCGTTCTGTTTTTTTAGACAGTCCGCCGCATCCTGCTGCCCGCTGTGAGGACCGCCGGCCAGGAAGCCGGGTACCGATTCCTCAATACCGTCTGATTCCGAAACGCGATGGTGAATGTTGCGAGTGTGATGCGTACCCCAGCCGGTGACGTAGCTCAAGCCCAGCGGGTTGCGCCCCAGCAGGTAGTCGAGGTTGGCGGTGGCCGCGTCAAGGTAGGCGCGGTCGCCCAGCAACCGGTAAGCCTGGATCAGCATCAATCCCTGATTTGCGGCCACGCCGTTGCTGCCCCATACGAAATCCTGCTGCAGGCCGTTCGTATCCTTCGTGACTTCCCCTCCAAACGCTCCCATCACGATGCGATAGGCGGATTTGTCATACTGGTTTTTAAGCAGGTCGGCGGTTTCCCGGATCTTTGCGCGGATCAGCTCCGCGGGGATTTTGCTCTTCACCTTGTCGGCATGTTGAGCCAGGGAAATCCAGGCCAGTGGGCTGACCCAGCCCCAGCTCGGAACGCCCACGGGCACTGCCGCGAAATCGATACCCTTGATGTAGCGCGCATCGCCGGTCGCTATGAATAATTCGGCGGCGGCCCAGGCGAATTCATCCTTGAAATCCTCGCTCCCGGGAGCGTAAGTACCGGTTTTGACGTCGGCAGGCTGCACATAGGGCGTCCTGGGATTCTTGAGCGCCCAATTCCAGGCCGCGGCGGCCGCGCGCAGGCATTTCGCGGAAAGTGCAGGGTCGCTGACGGCAAAAATCCGGTGGCAGACCGCACCCACGGCGGCAAGATCGAGCGCGGCGCCGGTGCTCTTCTGCACAACGTAACGCTCCAGTTTGTCCTCATGAGGCATGAGTGCGTCCTCGAACTTGAGGCCGGTCAGCTTGTGATAAACGCCGCCGTCGGCGGGATCCTGCATGGTCAGCATCCAGCGCAGGTTATACAGCGCTTCGTCGAGTATGTCCGCCTGCCCGTTGCCGCTTTCCGGTATGTTGACATCGAAGGCCTGGTAGTAGGCCGGGAAATGCTCATAGGCGGCGAGCAGTGTGTACACGGTGATGGCTGAGTTCACGATGTACTTGTTGAAATCGCCGGCGTCGTACCACCCTCCGGGTGAGGCGATGAGGGCGCCGGCAGGCCTGCCTTCGGAGGCTGCGGAGGAATGCACGATGACATGAGTGTCGGGGTGGGCGCCCGGACGCGCCCAGCGACCGGCATATTCCGGTTTCAACTCCATCGCACTGCGGTTGTAATAAAAAGCTTTCAATGTCGCGGCATGCAGACCGCGGTATACCTCGGGTCCGATGCGGAACACCGGCGTGGGCGGGAGTGTGCCCGCCCGCAACCGGAAGTTCCCGCTGCCGGTATAGGCGCTGAAGTCGGCGACCTGTACCTGTTCGCCGGAATAAGGCCAGTAACGCGGTTCGCTGAGGGCGCCTTTATACACTTCGGTGCCGTCCCGCGTCGTCAATACGAACTCGGTCGCTTCCCCTGCCGGGATGACCGCGATCTTTTCGCCCTTGGGCAGGAACCCGAGCTGGTTGAACTTGAAGTTCTCATTAACCAGCGCAGGTTCCGACGCACAACCGGCGAGGGCGACAAGGATCAACGCGGGAACAACATGGCGGTGTTTCATTTTGCTTTACCCATCGTGATTTTCACGTTATGGCTGGTGCCCGCCGGGAAGATCGGCAGCACGTTGCCGCCATGAGGCTGGCCGTCCACGCTGACCGAGGCGATGCCCTTGCTCACGCGATCCGGATTGGCGATCTCGATGTTATAGACCGCGCCGCGGAACACGCGCTTGACGCTGAAACCCTTCCATTCCCGCGGGATGCAGGGCTCGACCCGCAGGCCGTCGTAGTCCGGGCGCACGCCGAGGATGTACTGGCTGATGGCGTAATAGCACCAGGCCGCCGTGCCGGTGAGCCAGGAGTTTTTGGCTTCGCCCGGTTTCTGCGCGTCCTTGCCGGCGACCATCTGCGCGTAGACATAAGGCTCGGTCTTGCGCAGCGCGACATGATCCTGATAGGCGGGCGCCGTCTTGCGGTAATACTCGAAGGCGCGGTCGCCGCGGCCGAGCACGGTCTCGCCGATCATGATCCAGGGATTGTTATGACAGAAAATGCCGGCGTTCTCCTTGTAACCCTTGGGATAGGTCGAGATCTCGCCGTACTCGATGTAGTACTTGGTGAAGGCCGGATTCTGCAGCACGATGCCATACGGAGTGTCGAGATATTTCTTGACCGAATCCAACGCCTTCTGCAGGCGTCCGTCCTCGAGGCCGATGCCGGCCATGGTGCAGAAACCCTGCGATTCGATGAAGATCTTGCCTTCCTCGTTCTCCTTGCTGCCGACCTTCTTGCCGAAGTAGTCGTAGGCGCGCACGAACCATTCGCCGTCCCAGCCGTGCTGGTCGATGGCGCGGCGCATGGCGTCGATATGCTGCTGGGCCTGCGCGGCCTCGTCGTGCTTGCCGATCTTCTTGCAGAGTTCGACGAATTCCTGACCGTAAAGCACGAACAGGCCGGCGATCATCACGGACTCGGCTTTGCCGTCGGTCTTGTTGGTGGTCGTCTGGAAGGACTCGTCCGGGTTGGTCGAGAAGCAGTTCAGGTTCAGGCAGTCGTTCCAGTCGGCGCGGCCGATCAGCGGCAGCTCGTGCGGCCCCAGGTGATTCACCACGTGGTAGAAGGAGCGTTTCAAGTGCTCGAAGTGGGAAGCCTTCTTCACCGGCGAGTTATCGAAGGGCACCTGCTCGTCCAGTATGGAGAAATCGCCGGTTTCCTTGATGTAGCTGCAGGTCGAAAGGATCAGCCACAGCGGGTCGTCGTTGAAATTGCCGCCGATGGCGTCGTTGCCGCGCTTGGTCAGCGGCTGGTACTGGTGATAGGCCGAACCGTCTTCGAACTGCGTGGCGGCGATGTCGAGAATGCGTTCGCGCGAGCGCTCCGGCACCTGGTGTACGGAACCGATCAGGTCCTGGTTGGAATCGCGGAAACCCATGCCGCGGCCGATGCCGGACTCGAAGTAAGAGGCGCTGCGCGACATGTTGAAGGTCATCATGCACTGGTACTGGTGCCAGATGTTGACCATGCGGTCGAGTCTTTCGTCGTGCGAGCGGATGGTGTACTTGTCCAGCAGCTCGCCCCAGCTCTGTTTCAGCGCTTCCAGCGCCTCATCCACCTTCTTCGGGGTATTGAAGCGGGCGATCATATCCTTGGCCGGGGCCTTGTTGATGATGTTCTTGCCGGCCCATTTCTTGTCGTCCGGATTTTCGACGTAACCGAGCACGAAAATAAACTGTTTCTTCTCGCCCGGCTTCAGTTTGACGCTCAGGCAGTGCGAGCCGATCGGCGACCAGCCGTGGGCGACGGTATTGGTCGGCTTGCCGTCGAATACGACGTTGGGGCGGTCGAAGTCGTTGTAGATGCCGAGGAAGGTTTCGCGGTCGGTGTCGAATCCCGCGATGGGGGCGTTGACCGAATAGAAGGCATAATGGTTGCGGCGTTCCTTGTACTCGGTCTTGTGGTAGATCACCGAGCCTTCCACTTCAACCTCGCCGGTGGAGAAGTTGCGCTGGAAATTCGTCGTATCGTCGAGCGCGTTCCACAGGCACCATTCCAGGAAGGAGTACACCTGGAACTCCTTGACCTTCTTGCTTTCGTTGTGCAGGGTCAGTTTCTGCACTTCGCCGTGAAAGCCGTTCGGCACGAAATATAACACTTCAGCCGACAGCTGATTTTTGGCGCCCTTGATCACGGTATAGCCAAGGCCGTGCCGGCAGCTGTAATCGTCGAGCTCCGTCTTCACGGGTTTCCAGCCGGGCGACCATACGGTCTTGCCCTCGCGGACGTAGAAATATTTGCCGCCGTTGTCGAGCGGTACGTTGTTGTAGCGGTAACGGGTGATGCGGCGCAGGCGCGCATCCTTATAAAAGGAATAGCCGCCGCCGGTATTGGAGATCAGGCTGAAGAATTCCTCGTTGCCGAGGTAGTTGATCCAGGGGTACGGCGTCCTCGGCTGGGTAATGACGTATTCGCGGGCCGCGTCGTCGAAATAGCCGAACTCCGGCCGGTTTTTCGCGGATTTACCTTTGGCGGCCGCCCCTTTCGAGGGTGCCTTTTTTGAGGGTTTTGGAGCTTTAGCCTTTGCGGTCTTTTTCTGAAGTTTTTTTACGGGTTTTTTCTGTGACATTTTCACGTTGTATCTCTTCCATTGGCCAGTTGTCGAGTTGGTCATACCAGGTCTTTTTCAGCACCGCGCCGCCCGCCGCGATGATGAGCAGTGTGGCGATGGCGGCTGAAATTTCCTGGATAACGATAAAAATGGGCAGCGCCATCAGACAGGTCTGCACGACGGTGCCGATCAGGACATTGAACATGTCCCGCCCGAAGCGGGGGTTCCGCGTAAAACCGGGCGTTTCGGCCGCTACTTTATCATGGATGGGCCCCCAGAAACCCCAGGGACGCACCGTTTTATAAAAGGACTTGAGCAGGTTTTCGTCTTCAGGGCGACTGACCAGGCTGGCGACGATGCAGACGGCGCCCGACACGGCCAGCAGCAACGGAAACAGGTAGAGCGGCAGGATATCGGGCGCGATCCGCGGGAAGGCGCCCGCGAACAGCAGCGGGAAGACGAGGGCGCACAGGATGCCCGTCAGCATGCCCCAGAAGTAGCCCGTGCCGTTCAACCGCCACCAGTACCATTTGAGTAGGTTCGATGCCGCGTAACCGCCATAAAGACCGGACACAATCCACTGCAGGATGCGATTGATGCTGTCGATATGGAATCCGATCACGGTGCTGACGATCACCATGCCGGCCGAAACCAGGTAGCTGATGTGGATGAGTCGCCGCGGACCTGCCTGCGGGTTGACATACCTTTTATATATGTCGTTGGCGATGTAGGCCTGGGCCGCGTTCACGGTGGCGGCGAAAGTGCCGATAAAGGCCGCGAGCAGACCGGCGAGCAGGAGGCCCCTGATGCCTGCCGGCGCGAAGCGGCCGATCGCCGAGGGCAGGATATTTTCGAAGTCGACAGTGCCGCCGGTTGCAAGATCCAGTTCCCTGAAATAGACGACCGCCAGCACGGTGAAGCCCGCGATCAGGCAATAGCGTACCGGCAGCAGGACCACGGAGACGAAACCGCTCATCAGCGCGCCTTCCTTCGGCGAACGGGTCGCCAGGATCTTCTGCATGTCGTAATTGGGCGCGGGACCCGCGGCGCTGACCAGGACGCCCTTGAACAGCATCAGCATGACGAAAATCGTGAACAGGGAATAACCGTCGGAATCGATTTTCGCCATCACTTCGGGAATGCGCGTGTCCCAGGCGAGATCGAGATTCCAGCCGAAGAAGGGGCTGCTCCAGCCCGCGGGCACGGCGGCAAGCAGCGTTTCATGCGAAATGGAATTCATGGCGATGACGCCGACGATGAGCGCCGACAGCGTCATGATCAGGTATTGCAGCACATCGGCCCAGACCAGGCTCAACATCCCGCCCAGCATCACATAGAAGGTGGCGCAGGCGGTGACGACGATACCGTAGAAATGCGGCACGTGCGCGGGCTCGATCGTGAAGGGGAGGTACGGCGACACGGTTTCCCAGGGGACGAAGATCCGCACGAACTTGCCGACGCCGATGAAGCCGTAGGCGAGGAAGCCCAGCGCGCTGATGATCGCGAACAGCACGATCACCAGGTGTGAGAGCTTGCCGCCGCTGCCGTCGCCGAAGCGGGTGCGTATCCATTCCGCGCCGGTCAATACGCCGGAGCGGCGCAGCCACACGGAGAGGAAAACCATGAGGAATATCTGGTTGAAGACCGGCCACAGCCAGGGAATCCAGATGCTTTTGACCCCGTATACGAACAGCAGCGTGACCATCCACATCGTGCCGGAAATATCGAACATGCCCGAGGCGTTCGACAGGCCCAGCATGTACCAGGGCAGGATTCTGCCTCCCAGATAGTAGGAGTCCATGTCCCGCGCGGCGCGGCGTTGCAGTAACAGTCCTATGATGGCGGTGGACAAAAAGTAGAGGACGATAATACCGAGATCGATGCCGGTTAATTGCATTCGTTAATCAGATTGCCTGATTAAGGCTCCGCCCCCCGTATTTGCGCCAACATTAGTGGATTGCTTCCGAAAAGTAAACGCCATGCCGGCTCGCGGCGCGATCCGCACGGGCGGCGCCGCAATCGAGATTATTTGGAAAATCAGCCGGTTAAAACCCGGTGCTCGTCGTGCCACGCGCACCGCCATATATTGAGGCGCGCTAAATGCGGATGGGCGATAACCGGCGCCGCAACTTTGGGAGCGGTTTGCATAGTGTCCAGGAGACAACGCACGAAATTGCAGCATAAGCTGCAGCAATTCCATTGCGCCCATTGGAAATCCGGATTAAATGCTTCAAATCCGGACATTCTTTCGATGGCTCCGGCTTAATTGTTACAAAGCCGGACTTTCGTGTTTAAAGTCCTGTTACAAATCCGGAATAAAACCATACAAACCGGACGTTTTTTGGGGGGGCCGTCGCTAGAATGTTTTTCATCAAAATTTCCATTCCTAACACTACAGAGGTAGATGCTATGCGTTCCACCACATGGCTGGCCAGGATTGGCCTGTTTGCCGGTCTGCTTATGTTGCAGATCAGCGCCCACGCCGTGAACATAATCGAGAACGGCAAATTCGAAGGCGGATATTTCCCCTGGGAAGCTCCGGGTTTCTGGACCGGCGGCAGCGGTATAACCGGTGTCGACGGCCAGGGGCGCTTTTGCACCACGATCACGGCGCTCGACAGCGCGGACTGGGCCGTCCAGTTGCGCCAGTTGCACCGGCCGTTTATCGCGGGCGCGCCTTACGCGGTGCGCTTTAAGGCATGGTCCAGCGCCGCCTCCAATCTTCAGGTGAGCGCCGCCGACGAGACCGCCGGTTTCGTCTGGATCTTCGGCACGGATTTCACCGTCGACGCGCCGCTTGCAGGCCCTGCCCAGGAGTTCGAGTTCGCCTTTACGGCGGGCGCGGGCACCAACGACGGCAACTTCCGCTTTGTGATGGGCAATCCAAGAATTCCGTTGAACGAAACGGTCTGTATTGATGACGTGGAAGTTATCGCGCCCGGCGCGAACCTGCTCGCCAACAGCACTTTCGACAATGGCACGCTGCTGCCTCCGGCCGAAGTCGGATTCTACGACGGTTCCTCGGGCACGACCAATTTCGATGCCGGACGCTTCTGCATCAACGTCGACAATCCCGGCAACAACGAATGGAGCCTGCAGTATCGTGAAAACAATATCGGCTACACCGCGGGTCGCAGCTATAAATTCGACGCCGATGTGTGGTCGAGCAACCCTGTTAATCTGCAAGTCGCCGGTGTCGATGAGTCCGTCGGCTTTGTGTGGATATTCGGTTCGGACTTCGGTGTGAATGCGCCTTTGAGCGGCGCGCCGCAGCATCTCAGCGCCGACTTCACCGCCGGCGCCGACGCGGAGAACGGCAAGTTCCGTTTCCTGCTCGGTAACGGCCGCGTGCCGGCCGGCACCACGGTCTGCCTGGACAATCTCCAGCTGATCGATCCGGAAGGTTCCGAAGAAGAGCCTGAAATTCCCCCGCCGCCGGTGCACGTCAACCAGGTGGGCTATCTGCCGCTCGCGGCCAAGCACGCGTCCTATGCGCTGCCTGAAGGCGCGGACACGGCGACGGGCCGCATCTGGCACCTGATGCAGGGCGACGTGGTCGTCACCAGCGGCATGACCGCTCCGCACAGCGCGCACATTGATGCCGCTTCCGGCGATTGGGTGCATACCATCGACTTCAGCGGCGTCACCAGCGAAGGCGAGGGCTACACCCTCGTGGTCGTCGAAGGCGCCGATTCCTTCACCAGCGAGCCCTTCGCGATCGGTTCCGATATTTATTCGGAAGTGAAGTACGACGCGCTGGCTTATTTCTACCACAACCGCAGCGGCACCCCGATCCTGGCCGACGTCGTTGGCGACACCTGGGCGCGCCCGGCCGGCCATGTCGGCGATACGGCGGTGCAGACACTGGCCTGCCTGAGCGGCAGTGAAGGCTGCACGACGCTCGACGTCAGTGGCGGCTGGTACGACGCGGGCGACCACGGCAAGTATGTGGTCAACGGCGGTATCTCGGTATGGACCCTGCTGAACCAGTACGAACGCTCCAAGTATCTGGGCGAGAACCTGGACAGTTTCGCGGACGGCACCATGCAGTTGCCCCTTGAAGAAGGCAGAAACGGCGTCAGCGACCTGCTGGACGAGGCGCGCTGGGAAATCGAGTGGTTCTTCAAGATGCAGGTGCCCAGCGGCCAGCCCTATGCCGGCATGGTCTACCACAAGATGCACGATCTGCACTGGACGGGCCTGCCCACCGCTCCCTGGGCGGATCCGCAGCCGCGATACATACATCCGGCGTCAACGGCCGCAACCCTGAACTTCGCGGCGGTCGGCGCGCAGTGCTTCCGCGTGTACAACAAGATCGATCGCGAGTTCGCGCTCGAGTGTCTGGCGCGCGCGATGCGCGCCTACAACGCGGCCAAGACCAACCCGATCCTGCTGGCGTCCACGACCAGCGACGGCGGCGGTACCTATGATGACGCCGTGGTGTCGGACGAGTTTTACTGGGCCGCCACCGAGCTGTATCTGGCCACCGGCCTGCCGAATTACGCGAAAGACATGCGCACTTCGCCGCTGCACCTGACGGTGCCGCTCGACGACATCAGTCTGATGAGCTGGCAGCGGACCAACGCGCTGGGCGTGCTGTCGATGGTGACGGTCGGCGACAACTGGCCCGTCATCGGCGGCAACAGCCAGTGGGTGAAGCAGGCCCGCGCGGCCGTGCTGCAGGCGGCCGATAAATACGCCGCCTCGGTGGCCAGCGAAGGTTATGCGACGCCCATCTCGCCGGAGCGTTATCCCTGGGGTTCCAACTCCAATGTCACCAACAACCTGATCGTGCTCGGCCTCGCACATGACTTCAGCTGCGAGGACAAATATGCCAAGGCGATGGTGGAAGGCGTCGACTATCTCTTCGGCCGCAACCCGATGGGTCACTCCTACGTGACCGGTTACGGCACGCGCGCCGAGCAGTTCCCGCACCACCGTTTCTGGGCCGGCGCCCTGAACTCGGCCTTCCCGCTCGCACCCCCGGGCGCGATGTCGGGCGGTCCGAACAGCGGTATCGAGGATCCGGTCTCGCAGGCGCTGCTGCAGGGTTGCGCGCCGGAGCGTTGCTTCATCGACAGCATCGACGCCTGGTCGGTCAACGAAATCACGATCAACTGGAACGCGCCCTTCGCCTGGGTGGCCGCTTACCTGGATGAATATGCGAATGCAGCGGATGATCATGATAACTGCAAGCCGCATCACGGCCCCGGTCATGGCAATGGCCACGGCCCCGGCCACGACGGTCACGACCACCATAACCATGGGCACCACGGGCATCATGGGCTTGGTCATGCGATCGGTCATGGTAAAGGCCACAAGAAACAACATTGATTGCAGACCCTGGGCGGGTTGATCCCGTCCGGGAAAAGCTCTCAGAGGCAGGCTCCATAACGGAGCCTGCCTTTTCTTTTTCAGGGGGCTCCGAATAATCGATTCTTGAATTCTCAGGGCGCAAGCAGACGCCAAAACCGACCCCGGCCCTTTTGCTTTTCGCTGCATTTTCAAACATTTGAGCCTTTGAAATGTCAACGCATCCCGGCGCGGATGCGCATCCGGCAAATCAAATTCCTTTAACGTGGAGAACCGGCGATGGGGAAGACGAGGCGGAATTCGGCGCCGGGCTCGCGGTTGAGCACATCCACCTGGCCGCGCATAGCCAGGGTCAGTTGGCGCACCAGGGCCAGGCCTATGCCGGTGCCGGCGGTTTCACGGGTCAATTCGCTCCCTGAACGGTAGAACAGCCGGAAAATCCTGGTCATCTGGTTGCGGGGAATGCCGGGGCCGTAGTCACGGACCGAGATCAGCGCGGTGCCGTCGCTTTGCAGCCGGACGCCGATATCGATCGTCCTGGTTTCCGCCCGGGCCGAGAACTTGAGCGCATTGTCGACCAGATTGATGAGGATCTGGGTGAAGATATCGACGTCGATCTCGACCGCGGCGGCACGCGCACTGTCATCGGCGTTTATGTTCAGGCTGAAACCGGCGCGTTCGATCTGGCTGGCTATCTTCGAACGGACCGTGTCGAGCAGTTCGCCGATGCTGACGGTTCTGGAGTTGATCTCGAAATCGTTGCGCGTCAGGCGCGCCAGCTGCAGCACGTTATTGATCAGCCGCGTCAGCCGTTCACTCTCGTCGAAGATGAAATCATAATAGGTTTTCCGTTTATTCTCGTCGACCCAGCCTTGCTTGAGCATCTCGCCGTACATACGGATGGAGGTGAGCGGCGTTTTCAGTTCATGGCTCACGGCGGATACAAAGTCCTGCTGCTGGTTTACCAGCGAGATCTGGCGCAGCCCGAGCCGGTACATCAGCCAGCTGCCGCCGCACAGCACCAGCATAATAATGCACGCCACCCAGCCGACCACTCTGCCGCCCGGGCCGGTCGGCAGGTGGTTGATGCTGAAGATCAGTTCCAGGCCGGTAAAGGGCGCCGATAGATGCGTGCGGTAGAGCAGGGTATCCCCGAATTCGGAGTAACTTCGCAGATTGGCTCCCGCAAAGAAATTTGTCACCTCGCCGCCATAACCCACGGCCAGGTTGGTGGCTTGCGATAAAGCCGTTTCCCGGAACAGTGTTTCAATGACGCCGCTTATGAAGGGCTTTTGTTCAATCAAGGCTCCCTGTATGTATCGGTGATCGTTGCGCCAGACCTTGCGAAACAGTATGAAGTGGCCGCTGTCCAGCAGGCTGATTTCGAAAGGGTCGAGTTCGCTTTCGAAGATATTGATTTTGACTTCGGCATTGTTCCGCGATTGGAGTGCTCCGATGGCTTCCGCTTTCGCATTCAAGGGTTCGGGCAGGACACTGCGTTCCTTGCGGGCGGCGCGTTGCGGAAGCTCGAGACCGTTTTTCGACAGGGACTGCGGGGCGGTCTTCGCTTTCTGTTCGTAGTCGTCATTCAGCTTCAGATCCTCGACTCTCAGATCGGAAGAGTTCCTGGCGCTGCTGCGTGCCGACTGTTTGGATTCCGCGACGCTCAGGCGGTCGAAAGCGGCTTGCGAAGGCGATTCGGCGGCGGCTTCATCGGTGGTCTGCACGGCTCCGCCGACATTGGAATAAGATTCTTCCCGTGCCGATGCCGGAGCTTCCGCCGAGGGCGCGGCCGGGGCCGGAGAGGACAGGCCGGCGTACGGCTGCTGCCGGTCTTCTTCTGCGGCATTGTCGTCACGCCGGGCCACGGCAGCGGAGGCCAGGTCTTTTTTGGAAGTGAATTCAGCCTGCCGTTCCAGTGCTTTCGCTTCCGCTTCCCGCGTGCGCGCCATCTCCTCCTGCAGCGCTGCCGCAGCCGGTGCCTGGAGTGGCTTCTTGCTTTGCACCAGATGGTTCTCACTCAGTATCTGCCTGATATGTCCCTGCAAGGATCTGCGCGCCGCCAGTTGTTGCGCGTCGATACCATAGGCGGGAACCTGCGCATCGGAGAGCGGCAGCAAGGGCGAGCTGAAGACGTCCTTGTCGTCGATCTGGAAATAGCCCACCAGGCCCGGTATGTCGGCGGCGGGCGGATAGGCCGACAGCGGCGAACGCTGCAGGAAATTGGCGGCAGGATCGCCCGCGACGACCAGGAAGGTGTAATCGGTGAAAGCGCGGGCTTCCTCGGCCTGGACCAGTTCATTCAATCGCCGGTCGATACGCGCCGCCAGTTCTTCCGCCAGCAAACGATGCTGGTGGAAGGCTTCCCATTTCAACTGGCTGTAAGCCTGCCGGACCAGGAACAGGGTGGGTATGGCGAGTGCGAGAAAAAACAGCAGCAGCACCAGCCGCAGGCGCTTCTTGTCGGAGTTCTTGCTGATGATGGAGGCGGGCATTTCAGCCGCCCTGCAGACGGTAGCCCGCGCCGCGCACGGTTACGAGATAACGCGGTTCGTCATCCGGTTCGAGTTTGCGCCGGAGCTTGGCGATATGTATATCGACCGTGCGCGTTTCGAGTTCCAGGTTCTTGCCGTAACCCCAGACCTTATTGAGCAGCTCTTCGCGCGAAACCGGTCGCTCCGAGTGCGTCTGCAGATATTGCAGTATCTCGATTTCCCTGCGGGTGAATGCCAGCGTTTCGTTGCCACGCCGGCCGCTGAGATTGCGCGTATCGATTTCGATGTCTCCCTCGCCGAGTCTTATATGGCCGTCGAGCAAGGCCGCGGCGCGCGAGCGCCGGAGCACGGCCTGGATGCGCAGCACCAGTTGCGCTACCGAAAATGGTTTTGCCACATAGTCGTCAGCGCCTAATGTCAGCCCGCGGACGATGTCTTCGTCCGCGCTCTTGGCGGTAAGCATGATGATGGGCTGCGTTTTGTCCTGTGCCCGTATGCTGTTGCAGATATCAAAACCGTTGATTTCGGGCAGCATCACATCGAGCAGCACCAGGTCAAATTTTCCGCTGAGCGCCTTGCTCAGGCCGCTGCGGCCGTCCGCCGCATGGTCGACGGCATAGCCGTGAAATACCAGCACGTCGATGAGCCCGGTGCGTATGGCCGCCTCATCCTCGATTATCAATATGCTCAGTTTCTTGTTCATCTTGTCGAAAAGATTAGCAACAGACGCCGCTCCGCATGTAAATCTTTTGTAAATTCCGGCCGGATCATTTTACTTCGCGCTGCCTGTCGCCACCACGCCGCGCCGCCTAGACTTGGGCTCAAGGATCATTTTTTGGCAATCACTCATGCTGCGAGGTGACTATCATGGCACTTATTGAACGATTGGCAAGACTTTTTCAGGCGGATGTGCACGCGGTGCTCGACCGGATGGAAGAGCCGGAAACGCTGCTCAAGCACGCGCTCAGGGAGATGGAGGACGAACTGGCCGCTTGCGAACAGCGTATGCGCCGGCTGCGGCAGGAACAGGAACAGCTGCTGCAACGGCAGGCGGGTATCGAGCAGTCGCTGCTGCGCATCGACGAGGAGCTCGACATCTGTTTCAACTCGGGGAACGACGAGCTGCCCCGCACCCTCGTGAAGCGAAAACTGGAAACGCAACTGTTCCTGCGCGCCGTCGCGCAGCGCAGGGAAGCCTTGGACAAGGCACTGCGCGAACAACAGGCCGTGCTGGAAGAGGGTCGCGGTCAATTCGAGAGCATGCGGCAAAAAGCCGAGTTGATGGCGGCCGAAGCGCAGGCCGGCGTTGCCGACACTCAGTCCTGCACCCGGGCCACGACGGAATTCCGCGTGCAGGAGGCCGATATCGAGATCGCTTTGTTGCGCGAGCGGCAACAGCGTGCCGGCAAGGCACAGACACCGCCTGCAGCGAAAGGGGGGAAGCCGTCATGAAAACGATCGGTTTCGTAAGTGGTGTTGCCGTCGCCCTGGCATTGGCCTTCTGCGGGAACGTGTTGTTCGCGGCCCTGACACCGGTCTTCGGCAGCGTGGCTGTGCTGCGGAGCATTGTTTCCCTGCTGACGCTGGCTTATCTGTGCTATCTGTTGACGCAGAGCGCGGTTCGCATCGGGCGCCTGACCGCTTTCGCCCTGGCGCTCGCCGTGACCGCCGTCTGTCTGTTCCTGCAGCCCTCGCTGTTGCTGTATTCGCTGGTGCATATCGGCCTGATCTGGCTGGTACGCTGCTGCTATTTCCATAACAGCCTGACCGGTGCGCTCGCCGACCTGGGTTTTTGCACGATCGGATTCGCCGCGGCCATGTGGGCCGCCGAGCGTTCCGGTTCGCTGTTTCTGGCGCTGTGGTGCTTTTTTCTGGCGCAGGCCTTGGTCCTGCCGGTTTTACGGCATCGGCTCGATGGGAACGGCAGAATGCCGCCGGATGAACGGGAAACGTTCCGCCGGGCTTACCGTTCGGCGGAGTCGGCATTGCGCCGCATGAACCAGATTTAGGAACCTCTGATTCATTCAGAGGTTCCGCGGCATAAATGTGCCGCCACGAATTATTCAGAGCTTCCTGAGAAGTCACGAGGTGAAGAACATGAAAACAAAGATACTGGCATTGGTTTTATTGCTCGCAACCGGGTTCGCGGTGGCTTTTTACAAGACCGGACCTGACGGGACGATCGTGGGAACTCAATTTTTGCTTCCCGGCGAGCGCCCCGAAATCGAAGTGGTGTTCGTGCTGGATACCACCGGCAGCATGGGCGGCTTGATCGAGGCAGCCAAGGAAAAGATCTGGTCGATTGCATCGACCATGACCTCCGCGCAGCCGGCGCCGCTGATCCGCATGGGTCTGGTCGCTTACCGGGACCGGGACGATCAATATGTCACTCGCGTGATCGATCTCAGCGAGGATCTGGATTCGGTTTACGCCAGCCTGATGGATTTGCAGGCGGACGGCGGCGGCGATGCGCCCGAGAGCGTGAACCAGGCGCTGTACGAGGCGGTTCATTCGATATCGTGGAGCCAGAACAGCAAAAGTTATCGCGCTATATTCCTGGTCGGCGACGCCCCGCCGCATATGGATTACCAGGATGACGTGAAGTATCCGCAGATCATTGCGGAAGCAGCGAATCGTGGGATCGTCATCAACGCTGTTCAGTGCGGCAGCGAACCTGAAACTTTAGGTGTATGGCGACAGATCGCGCAGCTCGGCGACGGCGCTTACTTCCAGGTCGGGCAGGAGGGCAGCGCGGTTGCAATTTCCACTCCCTTCGATCAAAAGCTGGCCGAGCTTGCGGCGGAACTCGACGGCACGCGTCTTTATTACGGTACCGATGCGGATAAGCTGAAGCAAAAGGTCCGCCTCGATGCGTCCGCAAAGGCGCAAGAAGGGGCGTCATCCGCCGCACTGGCGCGCCGCGGGGCTTTCAACGCCTCGCCCGCCGGCGAGCGCAACTTCCTTGGAAAGAGCGAGCTGGTGGATGACGTGGCGAGCGGCCGCGTCGAGTTGTCGAAGATCGACAGCGCGTTACTGCCCGAGTCCCTGCAGCCCCTGGCGCCCTCCGAGCGGGAGGCGGCGGTGGCCGCGCAGGTGAAAAAGCGCGCGGCACTCAAGCGTGGGATCAAGGAATTGTCGGCGCAGCGCAAGGATTATTTGCAGGCACAGGTTGAAGCGACGGGTGGAGCAGCGGCCTCGCTCGACGAAAAAATCTACGAGGCGGTCCGCAGCCAGGCGGCGAAGAAGGGTTTCGAATACAAGTCGGCTACCGCTGATTATTGATTCACCAGATGGAAAACTAACCAGAGAGCACCGAGAACACAGAGGAATTAAATCGTATTTAATATCCCGATTAGTCTCTGTGCGCTCTGTGTTCTCTGTGGTTTGATTTGTCTTCAATAATAAAAAGCCGGGATTTGAATCCCGGCTTTTTGTTTGCCTGGTCAGCGGTACTAGAACCGCGGCTTGGGTATAGTCTTCGGCATAGCGTTACGCAATGCGCGCGTGATGTTTTCGATGGTGCGCACCTGCATCTTGCGTACCGCTCCCGGCGGGCTGTGTTCGTCCGGGATCTCGGTGCCGTATCCAGGCTGGTCGACCGTTACATCGCCGTAATCGTTCGACACCACGATGGCCGTGGGTCTGGCCGGGTCGTCCTCGGGTTCCAGCAGAATTACCTGGGCCGAGGCTTCGGTGACCTTGCCGTCTTCCTCGGTATGCTCGGTAACTTCGCCGGCCACGTGAGTGCCGCGGATACCGATGGTGGCGACGGAGCCGAGTTTCACATTCATGCTGGTGGGCTTTTTCTTGGCAATCAGGCCGCTGATGAACCGGAAGGTCCCTTTGAAAATATTTGTCGAGATCACGTTATCCTCGGCATCTTTCCGGTAGCGGAAGTCGTTGACCGCCATCTTGCTGTTCGGACCCAAGGCGAACATGGACTCGTCATGAAAGCGAATGACGGCTTTGGAGTTCTTGCCGGTCGTGATTTCGCTTCCTGCGTAGACCGGGTCGCCGTCCTTGACCGGCGTGCCCTGCACCCACACTTTCCCCTTGAGGGAATCGATGGTTCCGGCGGCGGTCGCTTGCGGCGGCATGGGCGAGGCCCCGGCCGGGGTATCGGCGGCCGGGAGAGTGCCCGCGCAAAGCAAACCAAGCATCAAGGTTGAGAACGATATATACCTGATTAAATTACGCATTTCCTGCTTCCTCGTAGGTGGTCCATCAGTCGAATTACCTGCTGCATCTTACTCCGGCGCCCATCAGGGAACTGTGAGCGTGTTCGAAGTATAAACCTCGGAGGTCAGCCGGTCCGTCAGGGTGATGTAGATCGACGGCGGCGGCGTGCCTCCTACCGGCACCGCGAACCAGACCTGTCCCATCATTTCGGAGATGCCCAGGGCGCAGAAACCATATATATAGGCGTTGGTTGCGCCGTTATATATGTACAGCCAGGTGCGCGAAGACGAGGTATTCAGGCCGCAGGGCGGCAGGCCGGGCGAAGCCTCGAACATTTCGTCGGGGAAATCGCTGCGGTTGGTGACCTCGAAACGGTAACGCACATAAGGATTGCCGAAGGCATCGTTATACGTTTCGTAGGGTACCGGCGCCACCCAGGCGATGATCGGGTTCGGGATTCCGGTGTCCGGCAGATTGTTCAGATTCACCGTCACCGTCGCGGTATCCGTCAGCACGCCGTCGGAGACCTGCACAGTCAGAGCGAAGGAGGGCGTGGTTTCGAAATCCAGCGCCGCGCTGTTGGCCACCGTAATGGCGCCGGTACCCGCGCCGATGGCGAAGGCGCCTCCGGTGTTGCCGCCGGTGATGCTATAAGCGAGCACTGCCGCCGCGTCCGGATCGCTCGCGGCAACCGTGCCGACGGCGGTACCGTTGGCCGAGTTTTCATTAATGTTGAAGCTTTGGTCGTTGACCACCGGCGCCTCGTTGGCGTTGCTCAGATTGACCGTGACAGTCGCCGTATCGGTCAATACTCCGTCGGAGACCTGGACGGTCAGCGCGAAGGAAGGCGTGGTTTCAAAGTTCAGCGCCGCACTGTTGGCGACAGTAAGGGCACCGGTACCTGCATTGATGGCGAAGGCGCCGCCGACGTTGCCGCCGGTGATGCTGAAGCTCAAGGGGTTGCCCTCGGCGTCGGTCGCAACCACCGTGCCGACAGCACTGCCATTGGCGATGTTTTCAACAATGCCGAAGCTCTGGTCATTGACTACGGGCGCGGTGTTTTCAACAACATTGGTCAGGTTGATCGCGACGGTCGCGGTATCCGTCAACACGCCGTCGGAGACCTGCACGGTGAGCGCGAAGGAAGGCGTGGTTTCGAAGTCCAGTACGGCGCTATTGGCGACGGTAAGAGCGCCGGTGCCGGCGCCAATGGCAAAGGCGCCGCCGGTGTTACCGCCGGTGATGCTGTAAGTCAGCGCGGTCCCCACGTCGGGATCGGTGGCGATGACAATGCCGACCGGGGTGCCATTGGCCGAATTCTCGGCGATGCCGAAGCTCTGGTCGTTGACCACTGGCGCTTCATTGGCGTTGCTCAGGTTGACGGTCACGGTCGCGGTATCCGTCAGCACGCCGTCCGAGACCTGCACGGTCAAGGCGAAGGAAGGCGTGGTTTCGAAGTTCAACGCCGAGCTGTTGGCGACGCTAAGGGCGCCGGTTGCGGCGCCGATCGCGAAGGCGCCGCCGGTGTTGCCGCCGGTAATGCTGAAACTCAGGGGGTTGCCCTCGGCGTCACTCGCGGCCACGGCGCCGACCGCGCTGCCGTTGGCCAGGTTTTCAGCGATATTGAAACTCTGGTCGTTGACCACCGGCGCGGTATTCTCGACCAGGTCGTTCACCGTGATGCCGAAAGGCTGGTCGAAGACCAGGCCGCCCGCGTCACTGACGCGGACAATGACGTTGTAACTGGCTTTGGTTTCGAAGTCGAGCACGCCTGCGGTGATCTCGAGTTGATTCATATCCGGTCCGCCGATTGAAAACACGGCAGCGTCAGCCCCGCCTTGAATGTTGAAACTGAAATGATCGCAGACGTTGCCGTCGACGGCTTCCATCGTCGCGATGGTGTAACCCATGCTGGTGTCGGTGTTTTCATTGATACTGCCGGGAGCGTCGAGGCCGATTCCGGTCGGCGCGGTATTGCCCGCAAGTATCGCCGCTCTGGTGTCGATGCGGGGCTTGCTGCCGCCGCTGGGCATCGCGATCGAGACCGGTCCGGTGCTGGTCAGCCGGGACTGCACCTGGTTTATGGCGGCGCCGCAGGAGATCATCTGCGCGGCGGTGCCGGCGACATGTGCCATTGCCATCGAGGTACCGGTGAAATTGCTATAACCACCGCTGTTATTGGTGGAACGTATATTCTGACCGGGAGCCGCGACATCAATCCATGTGCCGTAGTTGCTCGTAGCCTGGCGTGTATCGGGAGTACAGCCGCTATTACAAGTTACACTGGCCATGACCGGGATGAGCAGGCTCTTGTTGGTCAATTGCCCGTTGGCGGGAGCCGAGCCGTCGTTGCACTTCGAAGGATAATGCCAGCCGTCGCTATTGTCGTTGCCCGCGCCGCTGACTACAACCGCAACGGGGGTCCCCGAGTTCAGTACGACATCGTTGATGGCGGCGCACAGGTCCCACTGGTCGGGGCCTGCCAGATCGACTCCCGGGGGCGCCAAGGTAATATTAAAGCCCGCTGTCACAACTTGGCCGGTACCGGCGGCGGCGACGTTCTGGAAGCCGCTCACCATTTCAGCCATGGTCACAATTGAGTCGGGGCTGACTGTAAACAATTCGAGAGTGCTTTCGTATGCTATCCCTGCTATGCCGGTCGCATTGTCGGTGATAGCAGCGATTACACCGGCTACGGCCGTGCCGTGGTTGGCGGTGTCGGTGCCGCCGAGAGGCAAGTCGACATGAGTCTGGACTCCGGTGTCTAGTACAGTGACGATAACTCCCGATCCATGAGCCGCCAGATCCCAGGAGTCGTCGGCATTGATCCATTGCAGGCCATGCTGATTGACGAATTCAGGGTCGGTCGGTATGGCGACAAGGCTTCCTGCCCGGTTCAGATAGGCATGTTCCACTGCCGAATTTTTGAGTAGGACACCGATATAGCTTTGCAGTTGGCTGAGTGTCAGGGTTTGTGCAAAACGGAATTGATAGAGTCGGCGCGGCAGCACACTGCCCGTCACCATGGCTTTCACGGAATCAGCTGCGCTTATTATCAGCTGCTCGGTCGCTTTGGGGCTGAACCTGACCAGCAGCTCATTGGCAATGGCGGGGTCGGATTCTTTATCCGTGTTGATCAGATTTTCCGGCTTGGTATTCGATACGGCCATGCCGATCGGGAGGGAGGTCACGCACAGCATGTATACGGGCGATTCGATTGAGGTTTTTCCCACCATGGCTGAAGCCAGGTACTGCAGGCATTCCCCGGCACGCCTTCCCTTGGCGCTGACAGCGATCGTACCGCCGTAAATACTGTCACGGGCGAATTTATCGCCGCTCTTGCCCTGGTCGTTCAGTTTGTAGGGGCCTGAACCATCCAGAGGTTTCAGGACGATATATTCAGGATTGGGGTCCGTTGTCTGGTTGAGCAGTTGCACCTTGAAAGTGACGGCGCTTTCGGTGTCCGTCGCCAGCGCATACGGCAAGGAGCGCGGTTCCAGCAACTTGGCGACCGGTTCCGCCTGCACGATGCCCGTCTTTAGAATTATCAGAAAGATGCCCGTCAAAACCGCCAACAGCAGAATTATCTTACGCATGATCGCCCTCTTGATTGCCCGTTCAGGTTTTATCGTTTTCCTTATCATAAAAAAGCCCGCCGGCATGACCGGCGGGCTGCTTTATTTAGTGTGATCCTTCACACAATTCCGCGAATTATAGCGCGCTTCCGGCCATGGAACTGTGAGCGCGTTCGTATAAAACCCGGATATTCCGGGCCGGCAATCGCCGGACCGGAATATTCACACCACTCTGGTGGTTAATTAAAGATGGGTTCTTCGGCATCGTTCAGACTCACCGTTATCGTCGCCGTATCGGTCAACACCCCATCGGAAACCTGCACCGTCAGCGCGAAGGAAGGCGTGGTTTCGAAATCCAGCGCCGAGCCGTCAGCCACGCTGAGTACGCCATCGGGACTGATGTTGAAAGCGACGATCCGGGAGTTGCCGCCGGTAATGCTGAAACTCAGTGGGTCGCCTTCAGCGTCGCTCGCGACCACGGCGCCGACCAGAGTACCCTTGATGGAGTTTTCATCGATGGCAAAAACCTGATCCTCGATCACCGGGGCCGTGTTCTCCTCCAGATTGTTCAGATCGACGGTAATGGTTGCCGTGTCCGTCAACGCGCCGTCCGATACTTCCACGGTCAGCGCGAAGGAGGGGGTGGTTTCGAAATCCAGCGCCTGGCTGTTGGCGACGGTAATAGCGCCGCTGCCGGAGTCAATGGCGAAGGCGCCGTTCGTGTTGCCGCCGCTAATGCTGAAGCTCAAGACATTGCCCTCAGCGTCGGTCGCGACCACCGTGCCCACGTTACTGCCGTTACCCGAGTTTTCATCGATGGCGAAGGACTGCTCATCCACGACCGGCGCTGCATTCTCGACCAGATCGTTCACCGTGACGGTAAAGGGCTGATCAAAGGTGAGCCCGCCGGCGTCGGTGACGCGGACGGTAACGTTGTAGCTGGACTTGGTTTCGAAGTCGAGCGCACCGGCCGTCAGTATCAGCTGGTCCATGTCGGCGCCGCCGATGGAGAACGAGCCCGCATCCGCGCCGCCCTGGATACTGTAACTGAATTCATCGCAGACATTCGCATCGACGGCGCTCAGGGTTCCGACCGTATAACCGAGGCTGGTATCGGTGCCTTCATCGATACTGGCCGAACCGCCGGTGAGACCTGTCGGGGCGGTATTGCCGGCAAGGACCGACTGATAGGCATCGATGCGGGGTTTGTTGCCGCCGCCCGGATATGAAACGTTAACCGGAGCCGTGCCGGTCATGCGCGATTGTATCTGGCTGACGGTCGCGTCGCAGGAGAGCATCTGTGCAGCAACACCAGCGACATGAGCCATAGCCATTGAGGTCCCGGTAAAGTTGCTGTAGGCATTACTGTTATTGGTAGTTCGGGTGTTCTGCCCGGGTGCAACCACATCGATCCAGGGACCATAATTACTTATTGAAAGGCGGGTGTCAGGAGTGCAGCCGCTATCGCAGGTTACGCTCGCCATGACGGTTATCAGCAGGTTCTTGTTGGTGAGTCGCGCGTTGGCCGGAGCGGAGCTGTCGTTACATTTCGAAGGATAGTGCCAGCCATTGCTGTTGTTGTTGCCCGCGGCACTGATTACGACCGCGACCGGCGTGCTGCCGTTGAGTACAACATCGTTGATCGCGGAACACAGATCCCACTGGTCAATACCGGCCAGATTGGTCCCCGGCGGCGCCAAGGTAATGTTGAATCCGGCGGTAACTACTTCACCCGTACCGGAAGCGGCTACTTTCTGGAAACCCGACACCATTTCGGCCATGGTGATCACGTCATCGGGGCTGACCGTGAAGGATTCGAGAGTGCTGTCATAGGCAATGCCTGAGATGCCGGTGGCATTGTCGTAGGTCGCGGCGATCACGCCGGCTACTGCAGTGCCATGATTTGCGGTATCGGTGCCACCGACCGGCAAATCGGGATGAGTATCGACCCTGGTATCGAGAACTGTAACGGTAACACCCGCTCCGGTCGCTCCAAGGTCCCAGGCGTCGTCGGCATTGATCCACTGCAGTCCATGTTGCTTGGAGAACTCCGGATCGCTTGGTACCGCAACCGCGTTACCGACCCTGTTTGGATATGCGTCCTGTACACCAGATCTCCTGAGCAATGTGCGGATACTGGCAACTAGTTGCGTTGCGGTCAGTCTGCGCGGGAACTTGAACTGATACAGATCGCGCGGCAGCACGCTGCCGACCACCTGCGCGCCCACGGCGCGCGCGGCGCCGAGGATTTGCTGGGTGGTGGCGTCTCCGTCAAACCGGACCAGGAGTTCGTCCGCGATGGCGGGGCTGGTTTCCTTGTCCGTGAAGATAAGGTTTTCAGGGCTGGTGTTCGATTCCGCGATATCGTCCGGGAACGGGGTGGTGCACAAAAAATATTCCGGCGACAGCAGCTTGCGGCTTTCGACCATGGCAAAGGCGCGGTAGGGCAGGCATTCGTCATGGCCCAGGTGCTTGCCTGCGCCGGGGTGGTTTTTTGCAGTGACACGAATGGTGGCGCTGTAAACATTATCGCCCGCGATCTGGTCTCCATTCTGGCCCCGGTCGTTCAATTTGTGGACTGCGCCGTGGCCCCAGCCCTCGTTGCACTTTTCATGGCGGGAGTCGCAATCGTCGGAACCTTTTTCAAGCAGGTAGACGACATCCGGGTTGTTATCGCTGCTGTTGAGCAACTGGACATTGAAGAGGACGTCCACCTCGCCGGCGCCGCCCGGAAGGGCGTAAGGCAGGGAACGCGGCTCCAGCAGTTTGGTTTCGGATTGCGGTCTGTGGTGATGTCGCCGTTTTAACCGGTCTTTATCTTTATGATTGCCCCAATGGGCCGATGCAATCCCTGCATTTAACAGCATCCCTGCCAGTACAGCTGACAATATTATCAAGCATATCGGTTTACGCATGTTCGCCCCTGTATTGCGTCTGTCTCTGTTGATTAAAAAAAGGCCCGCCGGTTTGGCCGGCGGGCTGTCCTGATCAAGGTAAATTGGCTACGGCGAAATCGTCGAGCGTCGTTTCCTCGTTGCCGGTGCCGCTTGTTTCCGGGCCTTCGTTCCAGCGGATCCTGGTAATGCGCTGGTTCGAGGTGACGCCGAAGAAGACGGGATCCTGTTCGGTTGCGTTGGTCGGGAAGATATTCACCGACGTGCTGGTGCCGTCCAGGAAGAACACCTGCATCACGCCCGGTCCCGGCGTCGCCGGGTTGAAGGCCGTGATATCGAAGCCGATCGCGTTATAGGCGCCTGTGACCAGGATATCGTAGTAGGCGGTACCGGCGGTACGCGTCGGATTCCCCACGCTGTCGAGCGCGAACAATTCCTTGTCTCCATCCGATGTTCCGTCCCAGGCGATGATTCTGTCCATATTCGAGGTTACTGTAATGCCCGGTACCAGGCTGAAGCCGATCAGGTTGTCTTCGTGCGCGAAGCTGTCGAAATTCTGCGTCAGTACGGGCGCCCCACCGAGCGCGGCCAGGTAAGTGGCACGCACACTATAAATAGTGAAGGTCGGCTCGGGCAGGTCGTTGACGCTGACGACGAAGGGCTGATCGAAGCTAAGGCCGCCGGCGTCGGTGACGCGGACGGTGACGTTGTAGCTGGACTTGGTTTCGAAGTCGAGCACGCCGGCGGTGAGGGTCAACTGGTTCATGCCGGGGCCGCCGATGGAGAAGGCGGCCGAGTCGGCGCCGCCCTGGATGCTGAAGCTGAACTGATCGCAGAGATTGGCGTCGACGGCGGACAACGTGCCCACCGCATACCCGGCGCCGGTATCGGTGCCTTCATTGATGCTGGCCGAACCGCCCGTGATGCCGGTGGGCGCCGTATTGCCGGCCAGTACCGCGGCCCGCGAGTCGATGCGCGGCTTGCTGCCGCCGCCGGGCATGGCGATCGTGACCGGAGCCGTGCTGATCAGGCGCGACTGGATCTGGCTGACGGTTGCGCCGCAGGAGATCATCTGTGCGGCAGTGCCAGCGACATGCGCCATCGCCATGGAGGTGCCGGTAAAGTTACTGTAACCCCCCGTGTTATTGGTGGAGCGGATGTTCTGACCGGGCGCTGCCACGTCGATCCATGCGCCGTAATTACTGGTGGATACGCGGGTATCCGGTGTGCAGGCGCTGGTGCAGCTTACACTGGCCATGACAGGGATCAGCAGACTCTTGTTGGTCAACTGCCCGTTGGCCGGAGCCGAGCTGTCATTGCACTTCGAAGGATAGTGCCAGCCGTCGCTGTTGTCGTTGCCCGCGCCGCTGATCACGACAGCAACGGGCGTTCCCGAGTTCAGCACCACATCGTTGATGGCGGCGCACAGATCCCACTGGTCGTCCCCTGCCAGATCGACACCGGGCGGGGCGAGCGTGATGTTAAAGCCAGCTGTTACAACCTGGCCTGTACTGGTAGCTGCAACCGCCTGGAACCCGGCCACCATTTCGGACATGGTCACCACCGTGTCGGGGCTGACCGTAAATTTTTGAAGAGTGCTGTTATAGGCAACGCCGGCAATACCGGTGGAATTATTGGTAATCGCCGCGATCACTCCGGCCACAGCTGTGCCGTGGTTGGCGGTGTCGGTGCCGCCGGTCGGCAGGTCCGCATGCGTCTGAACGCCCGTGTCGAGCAGGGTGACAGTTACGCCCGCGCCGGTGGCGCCCAGATCCCAGGCGTCGTCGGCATTGATCAACTGCAGGCCGTGCTGATTGACGAACTCCGGATCGCTCGGTATCCCAACTGTAGTCCCGACGCGATTTTGATAAGCGTCTTCCACCCCGGGCCTTCTCAGCAGACTGCGGATAGCGGCGTCCATCTGCGCCGCGGTTAGCGCTCGCGGGAATTTGAACTGATACAGGTTGCGCGGCAGAATGCTGCCGACTACCTGCGCGCCCACGAAGCGGGCGATGTTACGGATCTGCTGGTCGCTGACATCCGCGTCAAAACGCACCAGCAATTCGTCGGCTATGGCCGGACTGACTTGGGGAGTGACGATCAGGTTGCCGGCGCTGGTATTGGAGGGGGCAACCCCCACGGGGAAGGAACTGGTGCAGAGCCCATACTCGGGCGATTTGATTTTATCGTCGCCGACCCGGGCGAACGCACGGTAATTGAGGCACTCGTCGTGGCCGTGATGATGGCCCTTGCCATGGGATTGGGGATTGACCCGGACCGTGGCGCTGTAAACGCTGTCACCGGCGATGCGGTCTCCGTCATGACCCTGGTCATTGAGCCTGAAGACTTCGGGTTGGCCGTTATGCCAGCCATGGTTATCACCCTCGTCTTTGGACACCAGATACACATATTGAGGGTTGTCATCGTCCTCGTTGACCAGCGGTACACTGAAGGTCACATCCACCTCACCGGAATTGGCGGGCAGCGCATAGGGCAGCGAGCGTGGTTCAAGCAGCTTCGCATCCGGCTGCGAATGATGATGATCACCGTGCCCATGGTGTTCATGGTGATGACCGGAGTGGGCTGACGCAATCCCTGCGTCCAGAAGCATCCCTGCCATGACGCTCGATAATACAAAACTTATTGCTTTACGCATGACTGGCCTCTTTTAAAGAAGAAAGGAAATATTGGAATTTTTCATGAATTCGTGGGCGGGGGATTCTATAGCCCGGTTCAAGACCGGGATATGACACTTAAGTATGAGTTCAGGGAAAACTTGCCCAGCGCCCGAAACCGATATTGCCATAATGACTGTTAGCATAAGCCCGTACTCCGGTGCTTTTGGGCGCACTTTTCTCTGAACACCGGAATCATGCCTAAGAGGAGTTCAGGAAAAGCCAGCCGGCCCAAATAAGTGTTAGCCCGTATTTTTATCAGATGACAGGCTCCGGGTAAAGAGAAATTACCCCAAGTGTGATGACACGCTTCAGGGATGTGAGAGTAATATACGTCAGACTCCTAGGGAGAGATCATAGTTTAACCGGGAAGGGGCTGCTACTATTGCGGCGGCCACCTAAGCTCTACAGTAAATATTCAATTCCAACGATAAAGGCTAGGGAACAAGAGGATTCAATATGCGTATTAAGAGATATGGGTTCATTCGATCTGGCTTACTCGCGGTTTTCTTATTAACAGGCTTTATGAGTCCGCTAGTCTACGGCGCAGCTAAATCAGACAGTGATTTTCGAAAATACATGCGTGAGCGTTGCAGTGATCCAGATTTTGTCACGCCCCGGGATCCGAGTGATCCCAAGCAGCTTGACCAGGCACAGCGGAATTTTGATCTTTGTGGCGAGCTTTTCCCGGGAGTCACGGGAGCTTTCGTCAGTGATGCCAATATCGTTATATTTTCCGATGTTGGAGGCGGGACCACAGGTGGAAATGGTGTGGTGAACGGTGTTAAAGGCCGTACCGGGCAATTATCAGTAGGCGGCGGTCAGAGCTGGGGAAGCGTCAGTGGGGGCGCCGAAGACGGCGGATTCGGGTTGCTTCTGACCGATTTATCCGGTGAAACCGAGCGTTCGGAGACGGAACTTACCAGTGGTTACGATTCCGACCTGAGCGGTTATCTTGCCGGTCTCGATTACAGTTTCTCCAATGTTCTTGTATTTGGCCTTGCAGTCGGCTCCGTCGAGGAAGAGGCCAATCTTGCCGAGGGCGGTAAGCTGGAAACTGACAGCGGTTCGAAAACCATTTATGGCACTTGGTCGGTTGGGGGTGGATTTTCGGTCGATCTTTATCTTGGCAACGGCGATGTGGATTACGAGAGCCTTCGCACCACGGTGTTTGGTTTTGATTCCAATACAACGGTTCCGGTCGAAGGCATCATCACCGCCTCCTATGAAGGCACCCAGGATCTGAAGGGACTCTCCCTCAATTATGATTTCAGCCTGGGGGCATGGTCATTTGGCGCCTTCGTCAGCCTGGATTCCATAAAAAGCGAGCTTGATGCCTACGAAGAAGAAGGTCAGAGAGCTGCTGATCCCAGCGAACCGACCGGATTTGAGTTGAGCTTTCCCTCGCAAAAAACCGAATCCGAGACCACGTCGCTCGGACTGCGTGCGGGTTATGGCGCAACCTTTGGTTGGGGTGTTTTGATACCGACTATCAAGTACATCTCAGTAAAGGAAAATGAAAATGATGCGCGGGAAATCGAAGCCACCCTGGCAAGCGATTTTGATCCCCAACCCTTGACATTGGCGACTGATGCTCCCGATCGTAGTTATTCAACGAGCGGCTTCAGCCTGATCGCAGCGTTTAATAATGGCAGCCAGATTTTCCTTGATTACGAACAGCGTTCCGGACATGACTTCATCGATACTTCGTCGGCGACGCTGGGAGCGTTGATTGCGTTTTGATTACTTCTGATCGGGGATGCCTTATTTAAAGGCATCCCCGTTTCCTTGCTGGATAAAATGCCTTCAATAAATGAAGACAGGGCTATTTTTTTGTAGTACATTCCTGCGCGGGCTATAGGGCAGGCAGAGCGTATCTGCTTAAATTTCTGGGGGCGAAACTCAAGTTATGAAAATCAATAAGCTGGCCACGGCCACCGTGTTCTGTGGCGTATTGTCGCTTGCGACTTTTGTGTTCATACACAAGATGGATTCTAAAGGGGAGCCGGGGGCTGTTGCCGCTATTGAATCCGGAGTGGACATTAGCGACCGGGTTGAGGTGGTGGTGCTGGAGACGGCGGGGAGTCCCGACAAGGGGATCCAGGCGCGAATCCGGCTGAAGAATATTTCGGACGTGCCGCTGCTGAACCCGCTATCGC
>DASUFE010000062.1:0-4551 GCA_036274675.1 Gammaproteobacteria bacterium | reverse complement strand
ATCCGCAAGGACCAGCCCATGCTGTCGCATCGCCTGCGCAAGGCGGCCGTGAAAGGTGCTGCGATATCCTTCATCAACGCCCGCCGTTACGATTTCAATTTCCCCGCCCTGCAACAGGCGGTACATGCGGATGAAATCATTCCGGCGCTGGCGGCCATCGCCAAGGCCCTGTCTGTCAATGGCGCGACCATCGCCCCTGCGGTGAAAAAACATTTTGATACCGCCGCGCCCGGCAAGGAAGCGGTTGCGATCGCTAAAGCCCTCGCCGAAGGCGAACGCAAGATCGTATTGATCGGTTCCCAGGCGTACCTGAGTCCTCACTACTCGGATATCTGCACGATCGCGCGCGAGATTGCGCGCGCGGCCAATGCCGGCTTCGGCCTGCTGCCGCTCGGCGCCAACAGCGCGGGCCTGTGGCTCGCCGGCGTCGTGCCGCATCGCCAGCCGGGCGGCAAGGCCGTAGCAAAAGCCGGGCTCGACGCGCGGCAGATGGTCGAGCAGAAAAAGCGCATGTACGTGCTTTACGGCGTGGATCCGGAGTACGACACCTGGGATGCGCGCGCGACGATGGCGGCCCTCGAAGGCGCGCAGCACGTTATCGCCTTCTCCTCGTTCGACAGCCCGGCTTTGCGCGAACGCGCCCAACTGATCCTGCCGCTGGCCACTTTCGCCGAAACCGACGGCACCTACGTCAACATCGAAGGCCGCTGGCAGAGCTGGCGCCGCGCCGCCAAGGCGCCCGCCGAGACGCGCGAGGGCTGGCGGATACTGAGAATGCTGGGTGATCTGGCGCGGCAGCCCGGTTTTGAATATTTCTCCGCGGACGATATCCGCAACGAGATAGCCGCTCTGTGCGAGAAGCTTCAGCTCGATAATTCGGCGCCCGCCGCCGAGGTGGCCTTCGCTGGGCGCAACACGCTATCGGGTAATCGCCTGCTGCGCGTGTCGGAAGTCCCGATCTATGCCACCGACCCGGTGGTGAGAAGATCGGTGCCCTTGCAGGAAACGGAGGACGCCAAGGCAAGCCGCAGGGCGCTGGTTCATCCCGAAACCGCGAAACGTCTCAAGCTCTCGCCGGACTCGAACGTCGAGCTCCGCCTTAACGGCGCGAGTGCGCAATTCCAGTTGCGAATCGACGACTCCATCGCTCCGGGTTGCGTGTGGACACCGCTCGGGGTTCCCGGCGCGCCGCTGCTGGGCGGCGCCTATTCGGTGGTGGAAGTGGAGCCGAAGTGATGGAACAGGTGCTGGAGCAGATCGCGGGAATCTGGCAGTCGCTGCCGCAGGCGCTGCAGCTGGTGCTGTGGAACGGCGGCAAGATTCTCATGGTCGTCATACCGCTGACCCTGTCGGTCGCGATGCTCACTTATTTCGAGCGCAAGGTCATCGGTTACATGCAGGTTCGCATCGGTCCGAACCGCGTCGGCCCGCTCGGCTTGTTCCAGCCGTTTGCCGACGTCATCAAGCTGCTGTTCAAGGAAATCATCCTGCCGACCAACGCCAACCGCTTCCTGTTTTTCCTGGCGCCGGTGCTGGCGCTGGGTCCGGCGCTGGCGGCCTGGGCGGTAATTCCTTTTAATGACACCACTTTTATTGCCAACCTCGACGCCGGCCTGCTGTACCTGCTGGCGCTGACCTCGCTCGCCGTGTACGGCGTGATCATCGCCGGCTGGGCGTCCAATTCGAAATACGCTTTCCTGGGCGCGATGCGCTCGGCCGCGCAGATCGTCGCCTATGAAATCGCGATGGGCTTCGCGCTGGTCGGCGTACTGATGGCGGGCGGCAGCCTGAATCTCGGCAAAATCGTCGAGGCCCAGGGCGGTCCGTTCTGGGAGTGGTTCTTTATACCGCTGTTTCCGCTGGTGCTGGTGTACTTTATTTCCGGCGTTGCCGAGACCAACCGCGCGCCTTTCGACGTGGCCGAGGGCGAGTCCGAGATCGTCGCCGGTTTCCACGTCGAATATTCCGGCGTCGCCTTCGCCCTGTTTTTCCTGGCCGAGTACGCGAACATGATCCTGGTCGGCGCATTGACCTCGGTAATGTTCTTCGGCGGCTGGCTGTCGCCCTTGCATGGCCTGGTGCCGGCGGAGTGGCTGACGAATCCCTTGATCGGCGACGGCATGCACTGGTTCCTGTTGAAGGCCGCCTTCTTTATATTCTTTTTCCTCTGGTTCCGCGCTACCTTCCCGCGCTACCGCTACGACCAGATCATGCGTCTGGGCTGGAAGGTGTTCATACCCGTCACCATCGTCTGGCTGATCGTTGAGGGCGTGGCTGTGTATGCCAAGCTCGGACCGTGGTTCGATTAGGAGCCGTCATGCAAGCGATAACCCATTTTTTCAAAAGCTTCTTTCTCTGGGAACTGCTCAAGGGCATGCGCCTGACCGGGCGCTACATGTTCGCGCGCAAGGTGACGGTGCAGTATCCGGAGGAGAAGACGCCGCAGTCGCCGCGCTTCCGCGGCCTGCACGCGCTGCGCCGCTACCCGAACGGCGAGGAACGCTGCATCGCCTGCAAACTGTGCGAGGCGGTCTGCCCCGCGCTTGCGATCAATATCGAATCGGAAGAGCGCGCCGATGGCACGCGCCGCACCACGCGCTACGATATTGACCTGTTCAAATGCATCTACTGCGGGCTGTGCGAGGAGTCCTGCCCCGTGGATTCGATCGTGGAGACGCGCATTTACGAATACCATTTCGAGAAGCGCGGCGAGCATGTGATACATAAACAGGAGCTGCTGGCGCTCGGCGACAAGCACGAGCAGCAGATCGCGAAGGACCGCAAGGAAGACTCCGCGTACCGATAACGCGGGCACTGAACACAACAAATAACAAGCGCCGGTAACAACCGGGCATAGGGGATTATGAGTTTCGAGACCGGCTTATTCTGGGTTTTCGCGGCCATGCTGCTGTTCGCGGCGTTCCGCGTCGTCACGGTGAAGAACCCCGTGCATGCCGCGCTGTTCCTGGTGCTGACCTTCGCCTGCAGCTCCGTGCTGTGGATGCTGCTGGAGGCGGAATTCCTGGCAATTGCGCTGGTGCTGGTCTACGTCGGCGCCGTCATGGTGCTGTTCCTGTTCGTGGTGATGATGCTCGATATCAATATCGTGCCGCTGCGGGAAGGCTTTATCCGCTATTTGCCGGTCGGCATCCTGATCGCGGCCGTGCTGGCCACCGTCATGTGGCAGGTGCTGCATTCGGGCCCCTTCAATGCTGACGCCGTCGCGATGCCTGTGGGCAAGCCGGCGGATTACAGCAATACCCAGGAGCTGGGGCGTGTTCTGTATACCGAATACCTCTACCCCTTCGAGATCGCGGGCGCGCTGCTGCTGGTCGCGATCATCGCCGCGATCGCGCTGACCATGCGCCGGCGGCCGGAGACCAAGTACCAGGATCCCGCGACCCAGATGAAGGTCAAGAAGTCCGACCGGTTGCGGATCGTCAAGATGGAAGCGGAGAAGAAATGATTCCCTTGTCGCACTACCTGATCCTGGCCGCGCTGCTGTTTTCGATCAGCGTCGCCGGCATCTTTATCAACCGCAAGAACGTCATCATCCTGCTGATGTCGATCGAACTGATGCTGCTGGCGGTAAACCTGAATTTCATCGCCTTCTCGCATTTCCTGCAGGATGCGGCCGGGCAGGTTTTCGTATTCTTTATATTGACGGTCGCCGCGGCCGAAGCCGCCATCGGCCTCGCCATACTGGTGGTGCTGTTCCGCAACCATGAAAGCATCAACGTGGCCGACCTGGACAGCATGAAAGGGTAGGGGGCATGGAAAACGTATATCTTGCAATCGTATTGTTGCCGCTGCTCGGTTCCGCCATCGCGGGGCTCGGGGCGCGGGTGATCCCGCGCGCATTGGCGCATTCGGTGACTATCGCGGGCGTCGCCCTTTCTTTCCTGCTGTCGCTGACGGTTCTGCGCGACGTGGTCGTCAGCGGCACCGTATACAACGATACCGTTTATACTTGGGCGACCATCGGCTCGTTGCGCCTGGAAGTCGGCTTCCTGATCGACACTCTGACGGCGCTGATGATGGTCGTGGTCACCTCGGTGTCGCTGCTGGTGCATATCTACACCATCGGCTACATGCACGATGACCCCGGCTACAACCGTTTCTTCAGCTACATCTCACTGTTCACCTTCTCAATGCTGATGCTGGTGATGTCCAACAACTTCCTGCAGCTGTTTTTCGGCTGGGAAGCCGTGGGCCTGGTGTCCTACCTGCTGATCGGTTTCTGGTTCACGCGCCCGACCGCGATCTTCGCCAACCTGAAGGCCTTCCTGGTCAATCGCGTCGGCGATTTCGGTTTCCTGCTCGGCATCGGCCTGATCCTGCTGTACGCGGGCAGCCTGGATTACGCGACGGTGTTCAGCCGCGCGCCGGAACTGGCCCAGCAGTCAGTCTCGCTGATCGGCGGTCACGAATGGGAGCTTTTGACCGTGGCCTGCCTGCTGCTCTTCGTGGGCGCCATGGGCAAGTCGGCGCAGGTGCCGCTGCACGTGTGGCTGCCGGATTCGATGGAAGGTCCCACCCCGATCTCCGCGC
>DASUFE010000061.1:0-7894 GCA_036274675.1 Gammaproteobacteria bacterium | reverse complement strand
GCATCACTGCTTGCGGTGCTACCGCGGTGAAGTTGACCGGTACCGCGTATTTCAGATTGTCGACTGTCTGCAGACGTTCCGGCGCGGCGTCCAGCGCCAGGAACTGCTCCCGATCCGCGTCCGAGCGCGCGAGTATATGGTCAAGCTGCGCCACACTGTAGCGCTGACCGTCGCGCACCCAGCCCGGGGCGTCGGAGGATTTCTTCGACAGGCGTGCGTTCAGCAACAGCAGCGGAATTTCCAGGCGCGCGCAGGCGGAATATAGATTAGGCCACAGCTCGGTTTCCAGGATCAGGCCGAGGCGGGGATTGATCGCCCTGAGAAAGCCGCGCAGGCATTCGGGCAGGTCGATCGGCAGATAACAGTGCACGCAGCGCGCAAGTTTCTGTTTTTCGAACAGTGCCGCCGCCGTTGGAGTGTTGGTAGTGACTGCAAACATGGCTCCCGGGTAAGCGTCATGCAGCCGCTGCAGCAGGGGTAGCGCCGTATTCAGTTCACCCACCGAGGCGGCATGCAGCCATACCGGCCGGTCGCTCCGCGCCGTGAAACCCAGGCCCAGCCGTTGGCGCAGGAAGCGCAGGTCGCCGCCGCGCTTGTTTTTTTCGCGCAGCAACAGCAGCGGGATCAATGGCGATAACAGACGAAGTTTGAGTCGATAGTGTAATGGGGCCGGCATGGGCTGGAATTGTAACGGATAAGCGCAAGTCTAAAAACTACCGTTGCGGGAAGGCCCGGAGTTTGCGGTCGGCGCCGCGATAAAAAGAGTGCTTGCGGAGACCCGCGTAAAAATGGCTTGGCATTGCAGGAGCCGCTTGTGCCTGTGCTTAGGTTTGCGTACCTCCGGCGGGCTAAGCCCGTGACGTTTTGAGAGCGTCAAATTAATCCCGGGCTGAAGTATAAACAGGAATTCGATTTCACTGCCCCCGGCTTTCCTTTATTATGGCCGGAGCTTCGGAATAAATTCATATAAAGGGAGGTTGCATGCGGGCTTTCAAGATAATGCTGCCTTTGTTCCTTGTGCTGGGCATGGTTTCGGGCACCGCCTGCTGGGCGTTGCATTTCGTATTGCAGTACTTTGGGCTGTCTGGCAAGCAATGGATTATTGATTACTATCCCGCGGTCGTGCTCGGCTTCTTTGTGCACGCCGCCGGCGCGCATGCGATCGGAATGAAGTACGCGCAGCGGATTCCAGACCTGGTGATTCTGGTTATTGCTTCCGTGCTTGGCTGGAGACTGGCGATCGAGGTTGGCTATGATCTGGGTGGCCCGATGCCCTTCGTGAACGCGGGCGCGCTCGGCGCTTTGGTACTGGCGCTCGGCTCCATGCTGGCCTGGCGGATTCGCGCCCGCGCCTTCCGCTTCCTGGTTATCATAACGGCCGCCGGCACTCTCGGCGGCCTGGTGTTCCATTATCTGGATGCGTGGTTTATCAGCAATATGCATGACGACGATCTGTGGATGCTGATCCTGTTTGCGGAATGGCAGAGTATTTTCATGGCTGGTGTCGCGGTAGCCTTGCATGCAGCGCGTAAATAGTCTTGATCCGGCGCAACTAACGCTACTACAAGGAAAATCTATGAGAGCTTTTAACAAAGCCTTTCTGGTGATGCTGCTGATGTTTCCGCCGTCATCTCCCGCCGCCTATCTTGCGGCATCTTTCGGCACTTCGGAGGTGCAGGCGGAAGGGTTTGGAGATGCCTCGGCAAAAAAGATCAGCTTCGGTTTGGGCTTGGTCCCGGACAAACTAATGATCGAACTTTCATATCTCAATTTGGGGAAATTCGAAGCTGACGCTGCCGTTTTGGCGGAAACCATGGACCGTTTCGATGTCGTCATTGATTCAGCCAGCGCGGAAATTACCGGTGAGGAGATATCCCTCGTGGGCAGTATGCCATTGGGTGACGCCATATCCCTGCGCGGCCGCGTCGGCAGGTATAAGTGGGATCTTAAGGCGGATCAGGGATTCACCTTCACCGGTTTCGGCAATGGCTTTTTCAGCACCGATGGCAAGGACTGGAGCCTGGGGGCCGGTCTGGCGCTTGCGCTGGGAAAATCTGCGGAGCTGACTTTCGCCTTCGATCGCTATCAGGCTTTCGAAACCGATTTCGATTTTGTGAATGCCGGAATCAGCATCGGCTTCTGATAAGGAAGAATAATAGAATTTTTCATGGTCCGAAGGTTCTCTGAACGCGGGAATCAAATTTATCTTCTAAATGAAATGAGGTTTATATGGCTCAAGGCGAGCTGACAACGGAGGAGCGCGACTGGGGCATGTTTTGCCATTTGGCCGTGTTCGCGGGCTTCATGATGCCCCTTGGCAATGTGGTCGGACCGCTGGTGATCTGGTTGATGAAGAAGGACCAGTATCCTTACGTCGACTTTCACGGCAAGGAAGTGCTGAATTTCCAGCTGACGGTGCTGGTCGCGCTATTGGTCTGCTGGGTTCTGGTGCTGGTTCTGATCGGATTCCTGCTGTTCCCGGCCGTTATCATCGCAACGATCGTGCTGACAATCATCGGCATCATCAAGGCCAGCCATGGCGAGTATTATAAGTATCCCTACAGCATCAAGTTTATAAAATAAAGCTCTCTCGCAGACTCGCAAAGAGCGCAAGAATAAAAACCAAAACGGTTTCTCACGGAGGCACGGAGAACACGGAGATTAAGATGGCAAGAATAAAATCGGGAACAATTTTTCTATAGCCTGTGGCGATAGCCCTTATTCATGGCGCTATACCGTCTCTGACGAGATAATCGACAGCATCGCATGTCGGGAAATTTGGCAAATACCGGATTCTGAGGATTTAAGGGCTGCAGCGGACAATGTGGCAGATTATACGCGCCAATTTTTTGGACTTTATGAAATTTTCTTCAGAATCATAAATAAATATTTTGAATAACTACCGTGTTCTCCGTGCCTCCGTGAGAGGATTCTTAATAGAGTTTTTCTTCGCCGGGAGGTCTGATGCGGAATCTCTTGTGCACCCACAGGTATTGCTCCGGCGCGAGCCGTACCGCCGCTTCGATCAACAGGTTGACCCGCGTCGCGTCGGCGAGGTCATCCCCCGCGGGGAAGTTCTCCAGCGGCTTGCCGAGCACCAGCTTGTAGCCCTTGCCGCCTTCCAGGCGGTAGGGGAAGAAGGGAATCACGGTCGCACCGGCGAATTCCACGATGCGCGCGGTGGCGGTGAGAGTGGTCGCGGGCACGCCGAAGAAGGGCGCGAACACCGTGTCCTCGCGTCCGAAATTCTGGTCCGGCGCGTACCAGGTAACGATCCCTTGTCTGAGGTTGCGCAGCAGTTGCCGTGAATTCTTGCGTGGCACCATTTCATGGAAAAAGCGGCTGCGCCGGTGCAGCATGATTTTTTCGTACAGCGGGTTCTTGGCGGGTTTGTACATGCACTGGAAGGGTTGGTGGAACGCCAGCAACCGGCCGCCGATCTCGGTGCAGCTCATGTGCCCGCTCAGCAGCAGTACCGGCCTGCCGGCGGTTACGGCCTGTTCCAGGTTCTTGAGACCTTCGATGGTGTAGAGTTTTTTGAAACGCTTTTCGGCGCCCCACCAGGTAAAGGCGGTTTCCATGACCGCGATGCCGATGCTTTGAAAACACCGTCTGACGAGTGTCGCGCGCTCCCGCGGGGTTTTTTCAGGGAAGCAGAGTTCGAGGTTGACGGCGGCGATCCGGCGGCGTTCGGGCAGCGCGATATACAGCAGGCCGCCGAGTGCGCGGCCGAGCGACAGCAGCCAGGAGTAGGGGAGCAGCGCGCAGAGGCGCATGCAGGCCAGCAGGAACCAGGTCGGCCAGTAACGCGGACCCAGAAAATCGGTTACTGCAGCCAGCGGTTGATTTCCTTCAGATCGGCCATGCTGAGATTGCCGGTGGCCTGCTTCAGGCGCAGCAGGTCGACCACATAGGTATACCGTGTGCGGGCATAATCGCGCTTGGCGGCGTAGACGTTGCGCAGCGCGGTCAATACTTCCACCGAATTGCGGGTGCCGACCTCGTAGCCCGCGGACGTCGCCTCGTAGGCGGCTTCGCTCGAGATCAGGGCCTGCTTCAGGGCCTTGACCCGGCTGATATCGGCGAGAATGTTCTGGTAGGCGTCGCGCGTCTGCTGGATCACTTGGCGGCGGGTCGCCTCATATCGGTCACGCGTGGCCTCGCGGCGGTATACCGCCTCCTTCACCCGGGCATGCGTACCGCCGCCGGTAAAGATGGGAACGTTCAGCGACACCATGATGGAGGTGTCGGTAGTTTGCACGGCCCCGGTGACGGGAACATCGACACCGCTAACTTGCACGCGACCCGCCTCGTCGTCCCGATAGGTGTGGCGCGCGGTTACGTCGATCGTGGGGTAATGCCCACTGCGCTGGATATCCACCTCTTGTTGGGCAGCCTGGCGGGCTAAGTCGGCCGCGATCAGGCTCAGGTTTTCGGCCAGGGCTTTGTCCACCCAGTGCTGCTTGTCGGCGGGTTCCGGCTGCAGCAGGGGCATCTGTTCGCTCAGCGGTTTCAACTGCTGCGGATAGGTGTTGACGATGGTCCAGAGGGCCTCACGCGTGGTCGAGAGCGTGTTCTGCGCCTCGATTTCCTGGGCGACAGCCTGGTCGAAGCGGGCCTGGGATTCCTTGACGTCGGTGATGGCGATCAGTCCGACCTCGAAGCGCTGCTTGGTCTGTTCCAGCTGCTGTTCCACGCTCTTGCGTTCCGCCTCGGCGAAGGCGAGGCTGTCGATGCCGCCGAGCACGTTGAAGTAGGCGGTGGCGATGCGGACGATCAGATCCTGCCGCGCCGCGTTGTAGTTCGCCTCTGCCTGCGCGGCATTGATATTGGCCTGGCTCAGGCGTTGCCAGTAGGCATGGTTGTAGATGACCTGGGTGGCCCGCAACTCATAGCCGGTGGATTCGCCGTCAGATTTACGAGTCTCCTGATCCTGTGCTTCAGGGTCAGCTTTACTATCATCATAGGCTGCATTAACCGAGCCCGATATCTGCGGCAGCAGGTTGGCCCAGTTTTGCGGCACCGTCTCTTCGACGGCCTGAAAATCAGAGTATGCGGCGCGGATCTGCGGGTCGTTCTGCTCCGCCAGTCCGTACAGCTCGAACAGGTCCGAGGCCCAGTTTTCGTTCAATGTAGTCTGTGTCACGGAATCGGTGATCTGGCTGTTGGCCGGTGTCGTATTGGACGGAGTCTGCGCATCCGGTGCGGCTGGAGCGGAAGCGCCGGCTGGAGCCGCTGCCTGCGGCTGTACATCGGGAGCCTGCGCCTCCTCGGCGTGCAACAGGCCGTTGACGCAGCACAGGGCCAGCAAAAACAGACGGACCGATTTGGCCTTCTGAAAGCATTTGATCATGACTGCCACCAGATCCCTTATTGTTAGTGAGTGTTCAAGCAAGCCCCGACGGATCGAAGCCTCAAAACCATCTTCTTATTAATAGCGCGGCATATCGGGCTCGATTTCGTTCGCCCAGGCCTCGATGCCGCCGGCCAGGTTAAAGACGCTGGAAAAGCCGTTTTGTTCCAGCCACAGCGCCGCCTGCATGCTGCGCCTGCCGTGATGGCAGATCACCACCGTCGTGCGGTCTGCGTCGAGTTCGTTCGCGCGGCGCGTGATCTCGCCCAGGGGGATGTTGATCGAATCCCGAATGCGGCAGATTTCAAGCTCAAAGGGCTCGCGTACATCCAGCAGCAAGACCTCGGGTTCCGCTCGCAGCTTCTCTTGCAATTCAACGGGTGAAATGGAATCAACCATTTAATCTGGTGGAACCGGGGCTAGCGGAATACAAAAGTCCGGGGTTTCCTGGCGTTCACCAGCGGCGGTATGCTGGTTTCGAACAGGCTTTCCTGGACCCACTGGGTCTCGGTCACGCGCGTGACCAGACAGGCGCTCATAATGGGCATCGAGGTGTCGCCGACGATGACGAACAGGCGGCCGTTGACGGCCAGCGCCTGCTTGTAGGATTCGGGTATGACCGGCACCGAAGCGGTGACGGCGATGGCGTCGTATTGGGTGCCGCTGCGCCAGCCTTCGGAGGCGTCGCCGCTGCCGAGCATGACATTGCCGATACCCTGCGCTGCCAGTTTCCTGGCCGCGCCGTCCACGAACTCGGGGACGATATCGACGCTTTCCACCTGCCGGGCCAGCTTCGCGAGACAGGCCGTGACATAGCCGCTGCCGGTGCCGATTTCCAGAACCTTGTCCGTTTTCTTCAGCGCCAGCGACTGCAGCAGGCGGCCTTCCACGCTGGGTGTCATCATGACCTGGCCCTGCCCGAGCGGGATGTTGGTGTCGGCGAAAGCCAGCGCACGGTAAGCGGCCGGGACATAATCCTCGCGCGGGGTATGCAGGATAACCTGCAGTACCTGCTGGTCCAGCACCTCCCAGGTGCGGATCTGCTGCTCAACCATGTTGAATCTGGCTTGTTCGTAATTCATGAGTAGTCCTGAAAAACTGCGCGCATTCTAGCATGGCCCGAGCCGGTGCGAGCAATCCCGGATCGTGGCTCCTCACGGGGAATTTACCGGCAGAAACCGGGAAAAACATCGGTTGCAAATGCGGGGTAAATTGCCTAACCTGACAAGCCTTGAGCTAGGGGAACCGGCCAGTTTCAGGCCGGTTGAGAATTGAGGGTTTCTCCGGAAACGGTAAAGGACTTGATTCCGGAGTCACCTTTGAAACCCTTTGAACCTGATCCGGTTTATACCGGCGTAGGGAAGCTTGTCAGTTTCCATCCTGTTCATTTCTCTTCCCCGCTCTCGGTTTTTACCCTTAATTTCAAGGAGCTGCCGTATGAGCGCGATTCCGCAGGAATTCATCCATAAAACCGCCGAGCTGTCGGCGGAAGTCACGCGCCCCATACCCGGCTCGCGCAAGATTTACGTACAGGGCTCGCGCCCGGATATCCATGTGCCGATGCGCGAGGTCGGCTGCTCCCCGACCGGGGATGAGGAAAACCCGCCGATTCCGGTTTACGACACCTCCGGCCCCTATACCGACCCTGCCGTAAAAATTGATCTGCTGCACGGACTGGCGCCGCTGCGGGCCGGCTGGATCGAGGAACGCGGCGATACCGAAGTGCTGGCGGGCCTCAGTTCCGAATACGGCAGACGCCGGCAGGCGGATCCCAAGCTCGCGCAACTGCGTTTCGAACATATCCGCAGTCCGCGCCGCGCCAGGGCCGGGGCCAATGTCACGCAAATGCATTACGCGCGTCGCGGCATCGTCACGCCGGAGATGGAATATATCGCCATCCGCGAGACCTTGCGCCTGCAGGAACTGCGGCAGGACCCGCGCTACCGCCAGCTGCTGCGCAGCCACCGCGGCCAGGCATTCGGCGCGCGCCTGCCCGGGTCCGTCACGCCTGAATTCGTGCGCGACGAGGTCGCGCGCGGCCGCGCCATCATTCCGGCGAACATCAACCATCCCGAACTCGAACCCATGATCATCGGCCGCAACTTCCTGGTGAAGATCAACACCAACATCGGCAACTCGGCCGTCACCTCCAGCATCGCGGAGGAGGTCGAGAAGATGGTGTGGTCGACGCGCTGGGGCGGCGACACCGTGATGGATCTCTCCACCGGCAAGAATATCCACGAAACCCGCGAATGGATCCTGCGCAACTCCCCGGTTCCGGTCGGTACGGTGCCGATCTACCAGGCGCTGGAAAAAGTGCAGGGCCGCGCCGAGGAACTGACCTGGGAAATCTTCCGCGATACTCTGATCGAGCAGGCGGAGCAGGGCGTGGATTACTTTACCATCCATGCCGGCGTGCGGCTGCCTTACATACCGCTGACAGCGCAGCGCGTCACCGGTATCGTTTCGCGCGGCGGCTCGATCCTCGCCAAGTGGTGCCTGGCGCATCACCAGGAGAATTTCCTCTACACCCATTTCGAG
>DASUFE010000060.1:0-12329 GCA_036274675.1 Gammaproteobacteria bacterium | reverse complement strand
AACATATTGGCGAACCGATTCACCTGCAAGGTCTGGTCGGGCTGGAAGTTTTTCTCGTCTGAAATGATCGGATTCCATTTTTTATAGGATTCGATCCTGGACATGCTTTCCTCGGCATAGTGCGCCAGCTTCGGCTGGCGCGTACTGGCCATGCGACGCATCACCGTCAGATATTTATCCATACCCGACGCGGCAAGACCCTTGGCATCACAGGAGGCTATCTCCAGATCGTCGCCACCTCTGATTTTGCGCACCAGAATCTCATTCAATCGCTGTTCGATCAAATCATAGAGAGCAACATCCGAAATCCCGCTCCACTGCAAGGCGATACATACGTTTTTTTGTATCTGGGCTGACCCATCTTTCCTGAAAGCATCCTTATAATTCTGCAGCTCGGCCTGTTTCTGCTCTTCCAGGCTGGCGTCCGCTGGCAGCAGCGACGCACTGGCGCCGGGGGACAAAAACGCCCTCTTGCCATAGTTCCTTTGAATGAATATCTTCACCCACTCCGCAAGATCGGCATGATTCGTGCCCGTGGACACCTCCATCAGTGGCGGCAGATACCGGGGATCTTTTGAGCTGGCTACAATTTCCGCCATGGACTGGACATTACTCTTGAGCTTTCCACCTGAAATATTTTTATAGGATTTCAGCATTGCACCGGTCAGACTATCCAGAATATAGGGATCATTCTGGTTTCCGAGCCGGATTGTCTTTACAGCAAGAACTCTAAGATCAAGGTCATCGCTTCTCAGCATATTGGCGATGCGGTTGGCCGCCAAAGACTCCGATTCCCTGAAATCCGTCCTGTCGGAAATGATCGGATTCCAGCGTTTGTGTTGCTCCAAAAGTTGGATTGCCGCTTCGGCGTGCCTTGATACCTTGCCGGTTTTGGCCTTATCCACGACCTTTTGCAGGCTTGCGCGATATTTTTCCTCTCCTGAAGAACCCAGCGCTTTTGCACACCAGATGGCCACATCCACGGCGTCCCCGGAAGCAACAGGCGCCATTTCAGAAAAATTCTTCTCCAGCACATCGAACAGCCGGTGATCCGATAACCCCGTCCCCTCAAGCTGCTGACAGGCCTGCATCTGCTGCTGCCGGGAGCCCGTTTGAAAGATCGAAATATAATTATTTATTTCGTCGTCGAATCTGTCCGCGCCGGCCCAGCCCGAGCCGCTCGCCGCCAACAGCAACACCCCCGATTGCATCAGTCTTCTCATGCGTTTTCTCCTAAGTTATTGGTATGGCGCATGCCAACGAATAGCCCGCTGGCACGCGAGGAAGCCCTTATCAGCACCGCCATTTTTGCAGGTTTTAAAGCCGTTGCAATGATTTTGATAAATTCCACGCCCTAGGAAACACCTTATTAACTGTATACAATACGCGCTTCTTCGAAACACCCCGCATCCCCGGAAATGAACGATACCAGCACAAACAAGCCTCTGCATTTCCTGCAGCAGATCGTCAAAAAGGACCTGGCCGAAGGCAAGGTCAAGAAAATCCTGACCCGCTTTCCGCCGGAACCCAACGGTTATCTGCACATCGGCCACGCCAAATCGATCTGCCTCAATTTCGGACTGGCCGAGGAGTTCGGCGGCGCCTGCAACCTGCGCTTCGACGATACGAATCCGGAGACGGAGAGCGAGGAATACATCCAGTCGATTCAGCGCGACGTGATTTGGCTCGGTTTCCGCTGGAGCGGCAAGGTCCGCTACGCCTCCGAATATTTCGATCAGCTCCATGAGTGGGCGCTCTACCTGATCCGGCAGGGCAAGGCTTACGTATGCGATCTCGATCCGGAACAGGCGCGAGCGTACCGCGGCACCCTGACGCAGCCCGGCAAGGAAAGCCCCTGGCGCAACCGCGGCGTGGATGAAAATCTAAAGCTCTTCGAAAGGATGCGTGCCGGGGAATTTCCGGAAGGCAAATGCTCACTGCGCGCCAAAATCGACATGGCGGCGCCGAATATCAACCTGCGCGATCCCGTGCTGTATCGCATCAAAAAGGCTCACCATCACCAGACCGGAGACAAATGGTGCATCTATCCGTCCTACGACTTCACGCACGGCCAGAGTGACGCCATCGAGGGAATCTCGCACTCAATCTGCACGCTCGAATTCGAGGACCATCGGCCGCTCTACGACTGGTTCCTCGACAACCTGCCGGTACCGTCGCATCCGCGCCAGTATGAGTTCGCGCGGCTGAACCTGAACTACACCGTCACCAGCAAGCGCAAGCTCAAGCAACTGGTCGAAGAAAAGCACGTCGATGGCTGGGATGACCCGCGCATGCCGACCATTTCCGGATTGCGCCGCCGCGGCGTCACGCCGGCGGCGATTCGCGATTTCTGTGAACGCATCGGGGTCACCCGCGCCGAGGGCATCGTCGATGTCGGCATGCTCGAATACAGCATCCGCGACGATCTGGACAAGAACGCGCCGCGCGCAATGTGCGTGCTGCGACCGCTGAAACTGGTGCTGACCAATTACCCGGCGGACAAAACCGAAACTCTCAACGCGCCCGGGCATCCGCAACGCGACGACCTGGGTACGCGCAGCCTGTTCTTGACGCGCGAGCTGTATATCGAGCAGGAGGACTTTCGCGAGGAAGCCAACAAGAAATACAAGCGCCTGGTCACCGGCAAGCGCGTGCGCCTGCGCAACGCCTGTGTCATCGAAGCCGACAAGGCGATCAAAGATGCTTCAGGGAATATTGTCGAGGTGCAGGCCCGCATCATTGAGGACACGCTGCACAAGGACCCGGCGGACGGCATCAAGCCGAAGGGCGTCATACACTGGGTATCCGCAACCCGGAGCCTGCCTTGCGAGGTCCGCCTGTACGACCGCCTCTTCACCGTGGAGAATCCGGGCGCGGAAGAAGATTTCCTGAAAACCCTCAACCCGGACAGCCTGGTGATCCTGCGGGACTGCCGCGCGGAACCCGGCCTTGCGCAGGCGACGCCTGAGACGCACTACCAGTTCGAGCGCCAGGGTTATTTCTGCCTCGACAGCAAATACTCCATCAAAGACAGACCGGTATTCAACCGCACCATCGGCCTGCGGGATTCATGGGCCAAGATCGCCGACGAAGACTAAAGCCTGCCTCAAAACTGCTGCGCTCGCTGATGCGTTTAAAGCGATCGCATAATGCGCGATTCAGGCTGAGCATCCTTATCAATCGCCACACTCAAGGGCTTCAGTTTCAGGATTCGCTATTACGCCACACAGCGCGTAATGCTCCGGTACGAGGCGCGTGTAGCCCATTAACAGCGCAAAGATTCAATCATCCCGCCCATAACTGCTCCGCCTTCGAAAAACCCCGAACAACAGGAGATTTTCAGACAATCAAAATTTGGTATGGATGTTGCTCTCCGTACCATGGAATGTGATTGGGTGACCGGGGGTCTCTATTCCCCTCCCCTCCACCACCGGTTATTCAATCGCATTCACTCAACTTGAGGACTGCATACCCGCTGTGTCCACCCGCGCAGCGGGTACCATGAAACCCGGCGCGCACCGAAATAAAGCACGCTCCCATAATCAAGCCTGTTTCTGGTTCAAGCTCCAACGTTTCCCTCCACAGCGCTTGCCGCGCAGCCGGATCTTTCGATAATTTTTTTCAAAAAGGAAGCTGGTATGGATGTTGCTTTTGGTGGTTATGATTGAGCATCGCGACCTCCCCCTCCGGTCTCGCAGCGCATCATGCCCGGTTAACAGAGTTTTTAACCGGGATTCACTGGCAAAAAGTGTTGCGGAGATACCTTCAGGTATCTCCGCTTTTTTTGAGGGACAGTTTAGCCGGATGTCGCTGCTGCGGAAGCAAAGCTCTTTCGCATATCGATCGCGGCCCTAACCATGTTCTCCAGCGCCCCCTTCACCTCCGGCCAGGCACGCGTCTTCAGGCCGCAATCCGGGTTGATCCACAGGCGTTCCACGGGAATGGAGCGGCTGGCCTTCGCCAGCAGCGTAACCATCTCCGAGACGGCGGGCACCCGCGGCGAATGGATATCATAAACTCCCGGACCGATTTCGTTCGGATAACGATATTGCTCGAAAGCCTGCAGCAGTTCCATGCGGGACCTCGAAGTCTCAATGGTGATTACATCCGCATCCAATGCGGCGATGCCGGCGATGATATCGTTGAATTCGGCATAACACATGTGCGTGTGGATTTGTGTAGCATCGCGCACCCCTGAAGTCGCCAGTCTGAAGGACTCCACAGCCCAGTCCAGCCAGGCCTGCCAGTCGCGTCTGCGCAGCGGCAAACCTTCACGCAACGCGGGCTCATCGATCTGGATGATTCCAACGCCCGCCGCCTCGAGATCCCTGACCTCGTCACGCAGGGCCAGCGCCAGTTGCCGGCAGGTCGACGCGCGCGGCTGATCATCGCGCACAAACGACCATTGCAGTATCGTGACCGGACCGGTCAACATGCCTTTCACCGGCTTCGCGGTCAGGGACTGCGCATAGGCGGCCCATTCGACAGTCATCGGCCGCTGCCTTTTCACGTCACCATAAATGACCGGGGGTTTTACGCAGCGCGAACCGTAGCTCTGCACCCATCCATTGGCCGTTACGGCCATGCCTTCCAGTAATTCGCCGAAGTATTCCACCATGTCATTGCGCTCCGCCTCCCCATGCACCAGCACGTCCAATCCGATGGACTCCTGCTCACGTATGGCGTGGCGGATTTCATCCTGCATATGCCGGCGATAGGTTTCCGCATCGATTTCATCCCGCTTCAACGCCAGCCGCGCCTTGCGAATTTCGGGGGTCTGGGGGAAAGAACCGATGGTGGTGGTCGGCAGCAGGGGCAACCTGAACCGCGCGCGCTGCAACGGCGCGCGCCGGGGATAGGGACTGCCCCGCCGCGCGTCCTCGGGGCGCACCGAGGCGAGGCGTTGCCGCAGCTCCGGATCGTGCACGCATGCCGACTCGCGACGCGATTGCAGTGCAAGACGGTTCTGATCCAGTGCCGCTGCCACAGCGGAAGGGCCCTCATTGAGCGCGCGCTTCAACAGGGAAACCTCGTCCAGCTTCTGGCGCGCGAAAGCAAGCCAGCTGCCGAGCCCGGGCGCCAATTCCTTTTCCGCCGCAAGATCGAGCGGCGCATGCAGCAGCGAACAGGAAGAGCCGATCCACAGGCGTTCGCCGATTCTTGCCTGCACCGGCTGCAGCAGACGCAGCGCGGTTGCGAGGTCGGTACGCCATACGTTGCGCCCGTCGACCACGCCCAGCGACAGGATCTTGTAGGGAGGCAACTGGTCGAGCACCGTCGAAAGCTGCTCCGGCCCGCGCACGCAGTCGATATGCAGTCCCGCAACCGGCAATCGTACCGCCAGATACAGATTGTCCTCCAGCGGGCCGAAATAGGTCGCCAGCAGCAATTTGGGGCCAGCTGCCTGCAAGCGGTTGTAGGCGGATTCGTAGGCCTGTTTCCAGGCCGGCGGCAAATCCAGGACCAGTGCCGGCTCGTCGACCTGCACCCATTCCACGCCCAGGTCTTTGAGGAGCGAAAAAATCTCCGCGTAAACCGGCAACAACCGGTCGAGCAGGCGCAGCCGATCGAAAGATTCGCGCTGAGCCTTGCCGAGCCACAGCCAGCTGAGAGGTCCCAGTACGACGGGTTTCACCGCGTAACCCGCGGCCTGCGCCTCGCGGACCTCGTCGAACAACTGCACAGCGGACACGCCAAACGACTGGTCGCAGTCGAGTTCAGGGACGATATAGTGATAGTTGGTATCGAACCACTTGGTCATTTCGCAGGCGTAAGTCTCCCGGCTGTCGCCGGCGCGGGCGCGTCCGCGCGCCATGCGGAAACCAATGTCGAGATCGGTATCGCCTGCTGCGGGCCGGAAGCGCTGCGGCACCGCGCCCAGCAACAGCGAGGTATCCAGCACATGATCGTAAAAAGAAAAATCACCGACCGTGACTAAGTCCAGTCCGGCCTCGCGCTGAACCCGCCAGTTCGCCCGCCGGATCTTGCGGCCGGCCTCCCGCAAGTCTTCAGCATCCAGCTCGTTACGCCAGTAAGTTTCGAGAGCCTGCTTCAACTCGCGCCTTAAGCCGATGCGGGGGTATCCCAGAATATGTGCCTTGCTCATGTTTTCCTTCCTTAAAAAGCTTTAACCACGCAGAACACAGAGAGCACAGAGTAAGCATGAATATGAATGAACGCGGAGGGGGAAGCGTCAATTCAAGGCGAAGCCTTGTTCACATGATTCATGCTGTTTGCTCTGTGCGCTCGGTGGTTTGTCTTGACGGATTCTGCGCCCGGAATTAACATGAATCAATTTCATATTTTTCACAATAAACTTGAAATTAATTCAACAATTAGAGGGATCCGATGTTCCTGGAATTAAGGCACTTGCGCACACTCATTGCCCTGCGGGACTCCGGCAATCTGGCCGCCGCCGCGCAGCAGCTGCACCAGACCCAGTCGGCGCTCTCCCACCAGATCAAGGCCATCGAGGACTATTACTCGGCCCCGCTGTTTATCCGTAAAAGCCGGCCGCTGCGCTTTACGCCGCTGGGGGAGCGTCTGCTGCAGCTGGCGGAGACCATACTTCCAGCCGTCCAGAGCGCCGAACAAGACGCCCAGCAGATTTCCGGGGCCAGCCAGGGCCGGCTCCATATTGCGATCGAATGCCACAACTGCTTCGACTGGCTGATACCCACCATGGATGCTTACCGGGCGCAATGGAGTCGGGTGGAAATGGACATATCCACGGGCTTTACCTTCGAGCCGATCCCCGCACTGGCGCGGGGCCGGGTCGACCTGGTCATCACTTCGGACCCGCTGGACCTGCCCGATATCGTTTACGAACCCCTGTTCCGCTACGAGGCCCTGCTGGCCATGGCCAACGATCATCCGCTGACCGGCCGGAAATACATCGAGCCGCGGGATCTCACGGACCAGACCCTGATTACCTATCCCGTGGAACACAAGCGCCTGGATATCTACAGCAAATTCCTGGACCCGGCCGGGATCGTACCGGCGGGACAACGCACTTCGGAGCTGACCGTGATGATCCTGCAGTTGATCGCCAGCCGCCGCGGCGTGGGGGCACTGCCGAACTGGGTCCTTGCGGAATACCTGGGCAATCGCTATATCACGGCCCGGCCGCTGACGGCGGCCGGCCTGTGGGCGACATTGTATGCGGCCGTGCGCAGAAATGACCGGCAACTCGCTTTCGTCGACGCCTTCCTGCAGCGCGCCCGCGAAACCGCATTCAAGGTTCTGGCCGGAATAAAACCGGCTGCGGACGAAGCACGGCATACCGGCGCCGGCGGTCAGCGGGCGCGCCAGTAAAGCTTCATGCTTTTCGTATAAGCATATAAAAACTCCATCTAAGCGCCGGCCCCCGGCCCGGCTCGCCGGACAGCACCCGTATCCTCTATAATTGCGCGCCCGCCAATCGGGCGTTGTTTACAGACATGACAGCAAAATACCAACTTACCCATCTCAAGCAGCTGGAAGCGGAAGCGATCCACATCATCCGCGAAGTGGCCGCCGAATTCGAAAACCCGGTGATGCTCTATTCCATCGGCAAGGATTCCGCCGTGATGATGCAGCTTGCGCTGAAGGCCTTCCACCCGGGCAAACCGCCGTTCCCCCTGCTGCACGTGGACACGACCTGGAAATTCCGCGAGATGATCGAGTTCCGTGACAAGCGGGTGAAAGAACTGGACTGGAAGCTGATCGTGCACATCAATCAGGAAGGCCTGGCCATGGGTATCAACCCCTTCACCCATGGCAGCGAAAAGCATACCGATGTCATGAAGACCGTGGCGCTCAAGCAGGCGCTGAACAAATACGGTTTCGACGCCGCCTTCGGCGGCGCCCGGCGCGATGAGGAAAAATCGCGCGCCAAGGAACGCGTGTATTCCTTCCGGGACCGCAATCACCGCTGGGATCCGAAGAATCAGCGCCCTGAGCTGTGGAATATCTACAACGGCAAGATCAACAAGGGCGAGAGTATCCGCGTATTCCCGCTCTCCAACTGGACCGAACTCGATGTCTGGCAATACATCCATCTGGAAAACATCCCGATCGTACCGCTGTACTTCGCGCGCAAGCACCCCGTGGTGAAACGCGACGGCGTGCTGATCCGCGTCGACGACGAGCGTTTCCAGCCGCGCCCTGGCGAGAAAATCGAGGAAAAGACCGTGCGCTTCCGCACCCTCGGTTGCTACCCGCTGACGGGAGCGGTTGAATCCAGCGCCACCACGCTGCCCGAAATCATTCAGGAAATGCTGCTGACCACGACCTCGGAACGCCAGGGACGCGTGATCGACCACGACTCCTCCGGCTCGATGGAAAAGAAAAAGCAGGAAGGTTATTTCTGATGAACCACTCCGGACTCATCGCCACCGACATCGATGCCTACCTGAAGCAGCATGAACAGAAGGAACTGCTGCGCTTTCTCACCTGCGGCAGCGTCGACGACGGCAAGAGCACCCTGATCGGGCGACTGCTGCACGATTCGAAAATGATTTACGAGGATCAGCTGGCGGCGATCAAGTCCGATTCGGTGAAACACGGCACTACCGGAGGCATCGATCTGGCGCTGCTGGTGGACGGCCTGCAGGCTGAGCGCGAACAGGGCATCACCATCGACGTGGCCTACCGCTATTTCTCCACCGACAAACGCAAATTCATTATCGCCGACACTCCCGGGCACGAACAGTACACGCGCAATATGGCGACCGGCGCCTCCACCTGCGACCTCGCCATCATTCTGATCGATGCGCGGCACGGAGTCATGACGCAGACCCGCCGTCACACCTACATCGCCTCGTTACTGGGAATCCGGCATGTAGTCGTCGCCATCAACAAAATGGACCTTATGGGCTTCGAACAGCCGGTGTTCGAGCGCATCAAGGCGGACTATCTCGCTTTCGCCGGCAAGCTCGGCATACCGGATATCCGCTGCATTCCGATCTCGGCGCTAAATGGCGACAATATCGTCAATCGCAGCGAGCGCATGGGCTGGTATCAGGGCCAGCCGTTGATGGAGATACTGGAAACGGTACAGATCCACCGTGACCGTAACCTCAGCGATTTCCGTTTCCCCGTGCAGTTCGTCAACCGGCCGAACCTGAATTTCCGGGGCTTCTGCGGCACCATCGCTTCGGGGCTTATCAAGGCCGGCGATGCCGTGACGGTGCTGCCTTCGCGCCGGCAGAGCAAGGTCAAATCGATCATCGTTGCGGGCGAAAACGCGAGCGAGGCCTTTGCCGGCCAGGCCGTCACACTGACGCTCAAGGACGAAATCGATATCAGTCGCGGCGATATGATCGTGCACAGCGGCGCGGAAATCGCGGTCAGCAACGCGCTCAAAACGCAGTTGATCTGGATGTCCGAGAACGAGTTGCAACCCGGCCGCGAATACTGGTTCAAGTTCGCAAGCAAGCTGACGCCCGGCAGCGTGCGCGCCATCGATTACAAGGTGAACGTCAACACGCAGGAACACAGCCCGGCAAGCTCGCTGGGGCTCAACGATATCGCCGTGATCGACCTCACGCTGACCCAGCCGGTCACGGTCGACCCTTACATCCGCAACCGGGCCACCGGCGCCTTTATCATCATCGACCGCCTCAGCAACGTCACGGTTGGAGGCGGCATGGTGATCGAAGCCTTGCAAAGCACATTACCGGAAAAAACAGATAAGCCTTCGCTCAGAAACGAAGTCCAGGCCCTGTTGCAACAACCGCTCGACGACGCCGGACTGGCCGTGGCCCTGAAAAAACTCCTGGGTGGCATCGAGTTCGCAAAAACTTCCGGGGCTAATAACTCCGGCAAGAGCAAAGCCAGGACGGCAAAAAAGCGCGCCGGCAAAGCCGCAAGCGGCAAATCAAAAAAACGCGGGAAATAGCTCCTCCCATCGCTCCCTTACCTGAAGACGCAAATTAATCCGATATGCCGGCCGGCGCGTAATCGGAAAAAATTTCTTCACCCTCCGAGGAATTTATTTTCCCTGCCGCGGGTTCTCCGATTCCGCCTCGCCCTGCTCCCGGCGGGGCGTCATCCGGCATTATTCACGCCCACGAATCTTTTCCGGGGGCGCGGAGGGTATTAACTTTTAAACCCTGAAAACGGGCTTTCATCCCACTGCTATTGCTCAATTACCGGTTGCTGCCAGAATCATGCGCGTAACGATCCTAAGCGTATCAGCCACTGGTATGTGATGGGTCGTGACAATGGGTTCAGGCAAGTCGATTCGACTTGCCTGATCAGGGAGCCGGGCAATCAGAGCGCCATGCAGCAATACACGGCGCTCTTTTCTGGCAAATTGGGGCTGATCCCGTTAACCATGCTGCATCCTTTCAGGAGCGTTTCCATGCGTGCTACAAAAATGTTTTTCCATCCACTGAACGCACTACTGTGCATCGCGGTTCTCCTGTCCGGCGGCTGTGGTGGAGGCGGGGGCGGTTCCCGCGACAGTTCATCCGACGATACCACGCCGGCCATCTACAGTTTCACCGGCCAGATCAACGCGGCTCCGGACACCCTGGTCGAATCCGGAGCTGTAACCATATCGGGGATCGATGCCCCGGCCTCGATATCCATAAGCGGAGGCGAGTATTCGGTAGCAGGCCGTCCCTATCGCGACAGCCCGAGCACTATTCAAAATAATCAGGCAGTCCGTGTCCGCGTCAGGTCTTCGAACGAATCTGCCGGCAGTGTTTCGGCAACCTTGAAAATCGGAGGCGTCAGGGGCATTTTTACCGTAATAACCGCCGATTTCGATCATCGCATCGAAGCTGAAGCCGCGACCCAAAACGGGGGGGCAAATACGGTTACCGATAGCGCGGCATCGGAAGGCGGGACGGTATTCATAGGCTCCGCCGGCTTCGGCATATCGACGGCTAAATCGATGGATGCGGAAACGCTGATAATCGCCTACCGCGCGGACGCGGCCGGAGCCTTGTCCGTGACGGTTAATGGCGGCAGCGTCGGGAGCTTCACTTTACGGCCGACCGAAGGCGCCTACGCAACGTCCAGCCTGGTGACGTCCGTCCACGCCGGGGATGTCATCGCTATCGTCAATGAAACGGGGGGCGCCACGGAAACCTATATCGATTATATAGAGTTTGCCGCCGGCCCCTTCAGACTGGTGTCGACACTGGCCCATACCGGCTTTACGACAAGCGACGGGATCTCCGTCGGCCCGAATGGCGACATTTATGTCTCGGGCGGCCCGGCTGCGCAAAATATTTTGCGTATAACGCCGGAAGGCGAAATATCGGTTTTCGCCACGGGCTTTGTTTCGGCAAACAGCTCGGACTTCGATTCGAGCGGCAACCTTTACGTGGCCGACTATCAAGCCAATGCCGTGCGCAAGATAACGCCCACGGGCGTCAAGACAATTTTCGCTTCCTCCCTGAACGGGCCGTCGGGCATCTGGGTGGACCAGAACGATAATGTCCTGGTAAGCCTTTTCGGCGCAAACTTCTCCGGCACCGGCGCGAGCGTGCTGCGAATCACCCCGGGCGGCGCCATCTCCACTTACGCCTCTGGAGGAGGACTGCAGGATGTAATCGGCATCGTCGGCGACGAAAACGGCCAGATCTATGCCAGTAACTGGGCCAGTGGGCGGATTTACAAAATCACGGATGGAACCGTGACATTGCTGGCGCAAACCGGCGGCAGTGCAAACGAAATCTGCTACAGCAATGGCTATATTTATGTACCCAGTCCGGGCAGCGCCCGACTTCGCCGTGTCGCCCTCGACGGCACGGTGGAAAATTTCATCGGCACCTCCAGGCAGCAAACCGTTAACGGGCTCCTTGCCGACGCGGACTTTGAAGAGCCGAACTCCTGCGACTTCTCCGCGGATGGGACTGTTCTGTATGTAATGGACCGTGGCAACGGCTTTTTACGCAAGATTGATTCCGGCACACCATAATAATGACGTTGGGCAATCAGAGCGCCGCGCGGCATCGCACGGCGCTTTTTTCTTGCAGCTTCGGCCGCTTGATTTTTTCCAAACCCGGCCATTATAAATTTTATCCACCGTCGTCCTGAAGAAAATCCCGCCAAACCCACGCGCGGAAAAAAGAAAAACAAAGCTCCAAGGAGTTCGCCAAAACGCAATCACAGGGAATTAATCAGGCGGGGTGAATCCCCGGGCGTGGAGCAAGGTGTTATTAATTGCAGTATGAAAGCCTGCGGGCAAAATCGGGAATCCCGGCCGTTTCCAGCATCGCAGACCTGGCAAATTCAATCAACCGGGATTTATCCGCGAGGTTTGCGGCGTATAGATGATACAAACCATCAAGATATATTCCCTCGCCCTTCAGCAGATCGTCCGCCAGATGGCG
>DASUFE010000059.1:0-68069 GCA_036274675.1 Gammaproteobacteria bacterium | reverse complement strand
CCTGGTTGAGCCTTCTGATCGGCCTGACCATATCTCTCAGGGAATCCATTCAGCACATTGCACTGGTGTTGATGCCCATCAACATCATCACCATTGTGCTGGTACTTGTCTCGCCACCGGTCGGTCATACCATTCATGCGCCCTCTGTTCTCCTGCAACTGCACATTTTGTTGTCGATACTTTCCTATTCCCTACTCAGCATCGGAGCCTTGCTCGCGATCCTGTTAAGCATACGGGACCACCAGTTACACAATCATCGTCCCGGCCAGATCACGCAAACCCTGCCGCCTCTGCAAACGCTGGAAAACGTGATGTTCAAAATCATTGCCGCCGGTTTTGTACTGCTGACATTCGCTTTGATCAGCGGTTTCATCTTCACCCGTGACTGGTTCAACCAAAAAATCGTTTTCTCCTGCGTCGCGTGGCTGGTTTTCCTGATACTGTTATGCGGCCGCTATCTCGCCGGCTGGCGTGGACGTACCGCGATCCGCTGGACCTTGGGCGGAACGATATTGCTGATGCTGGCTTTCTTCGGCACCAAGCTGATTCTTGAAATAATTTTGAAAGACTGACTCCGCCTTTCCCGCTTTCCCTCCACGCGGCGAGTCTTGTCAAGCAAAATCCGTATTGAGACTTATGACATGCGCCGGACCGGCGATTCAACAAGGGTCCGGATTCCGCTAAACTGCTTCAACTGTGGGATCATACGAGGACTGGTCAAGCTTGGACAATATTCCCCTAGGCCTGTTATACGGGCTGCTCGCCGGGTTGCTGTTCCTGTCCGCTTTTTTCGCTGCTTCGGAAACCGCCATCATGTCAATCAACCGCTACCGCCTCAAACACAAGGTGGAAGCGGGACATCGCGGGGCGATGCTCGTCAGTAAAATGCTGGAACAGCCGGATCAGTTGCTGGGGCTGATCCTGATGTTCAGCACCCTGGCCAACAATCTGGCAGCTGTAATGGCGGCATTCATCGTTTTGCAACTTTTTGCAGGCGCGAGCGGGCCTTGGCTTTCCACCATTCCGGTGACCATCGTCATGCTGATATTCTGCGAGATCACACCGAAAACCTTCGGCGCGCTGCATCCGGAACTCATCGCATACCCGGCCGCCTACATTTTCACTTTCCTGCTGAAAATCAGCTATCCCTTCGTTTGGATATTCAATGTGCTCTCAAACGGCATTCTCAATCTCCTAAGAATAAGGCCCAAGGGAAAATCTCAAACCTCTTTGAGCCCAGAGGAGCTATCGACTGTAGTGCGCGAGTCCGGCTCGATGATTCCAAAGCGTCATAAAAAGATGCTGCTTAACATATTAAGCCTGGAAGGTGCGACGGTCGAAGACATTATGGTTCCGCGCAACGAAGTGGTCGGTATTGATCTGGACGCGGACTGGGAAAGCATACGCGAACAACTCAATCATCTGAACCATACCCGGATACCCGTTTATCGTGAAAAAATCGATCATATCGTCGGTATCCTGCATGTAAAAAGAGTACTGCGGCTGTTCGCCGAACACGAATTCGACAAAGAGTCGCTGGAGAACAGCCTGGTCAGCCCTTACTTCGTTCCGGAAGGAACCACCCTGGCCAAGCAACTCCTGAATTTCCAGAAACGCAAGCGCCGCATGGCGCTGGTGGTCGATGAATACGGCGATCTGCTGGGATTGATCACACTCGAAGACATTCTGGAAGAAATCGTCGGGCAGTTCACCACCGATTCATCGGCTTCAAAGGATATTCATCCCCAGCCGGACGGCAGTTTTCTGGCCGATGCGAGCGTGCACATTCGCGACCTGAACCGCGCCTTGCACTGCTCCTTCCCCACGGATGGACCCAAAACCCTGAACGGTATGATCCTCGAGTATCTTGAAATGATTCCGGAACCAGGGACAAGTCTGCTGCTGCACGGCATGCCGGTGGAAATCATCAAAACCAGGAACAATGCAGTTAAAACCGTTCGTCTCTATCCTGAAAAAAGACCGGTGGAAACGGCAAAAGAAGGAGCTTAGAGCATGACGGTGGCGAAAACCCGATCCAAACGGCAGTTTCAATGCATTGCCTGCGGCTATACCACCCTGCAATGGTCCGGGCAGTGCGGCGGTTGCGGCGCCTGGAATACGCTGGAAGAAACCATCATCGAAAATAATCCCCGTACCGCCGTCGCGGGCAAACCGGGAGTTCCCAAGCAACTCAGCGAAGTCGCCGCCGAAGAGGAAATCCGCACGCCCACCGGCATCGGCGAGCTTGATCGGGTGTTGGGCGGCGGGCTGGTCGCAGGCTCCGTGACCTTGCTGGGCGGCGACCCTGGCATCGGCAAATCCACGCTGCTGATACAGACGCTCGCCAATCTCGGCGATCAACTGCGCTGTCTCTATATCAGCGGCGAGGAATCGTTGCAGCAGGTTTCCATGCGGGCGCGACGCCTGGGATTGAACGCCCCCGCCCTGCAACTGCTCACGGAAACCTCCGTCGAACGCATATTGGGAACGGCGGAAAGTGAAAAACCGCAAGTCATGGTCATCGATTCCATCCAGACCATGTTCACGGATCGGCTCACCTCGGCGCCCGGCTCCGTTGCCCAGGTACGGGAATCGGCCGCGCAACTGGTGCGTTTCGCCAAGCAAAGCGACACCGCCCTGGTGTTCGTCGGCCACGTCACCAAGGAAGGCACGCTCGCGGGCCCACGCGTGCTGGAACACATGGTGGATACCGTGCTTTACTTCGAGGGCGAAGCGGGCAATCGTTACCGGATTATCCGCGCCGTCAAAAACCGCTTCGGCGCGGCCAACGAACTCGGTGTATTCGCCATGACGGAACAGGGCCTGCGCCCGGTCAACAATCCTTCGGCGATTTTTCTGTCGCGCCACGAACAGCCGGTACCGGGCAGCATCGTGATGGTCACGCGCGAAGGCACACGCCCGCTGCTGGTGGAAGTGCAGGCCCTGGTCGATACCAGTCACGTCAGCAATCCACGCCGGGTGACGCTGGGTCTGGAACAGAACCGGCTCTCGATGCTGCTGGCCGTGATGCACCGTCATGCCGGGCTCGCGCTATTCGACCAGGACGTCTATGTCAACGTCGTGGGCGGAGTGCGCATTACCGAAACGGCGGCGGATCTCGCCGTGATCATGGCGGCCATCTCCAGTTACCGCAACCGTCCGCTGGATATCGAAACCGTCACCTTCGGCGAAATCGGACTCGCCGGCGAAATACGCCCGGTACCCAACGGCCAGGAACGCCTGCAGGAAGCCGCCAAGCACGGCTTCAAACGCGCCATCGTGCCGCAGGCCAATGCACCTAAAAAAGGACAGAAAACCGATATTGAGGTGGTGCCGGTGCAAAGAGTCGGTGAAATTCTGGACCTTTGCTGAACAGCAAAAAAAAACAGGGTACTCATGGAGTTCACCGAGGTTTTAAATCAATGGGGCTCCGTCTTCTCCGTGGTTAGTCTTTGAAATTAAATTATTGAAACATTTACGGTAGGCAGGTACCTTAATCGGCCCATGACCAAGAAATCCACCTCCTCTTTCGAGAAAAACCTGCGCGCCCTGGAAACCGTGGTCGAGCAGTTGGAAGGCGGCGAGCTGTCGCTTGAAGAGTCGCTGGCGCAATTCGAGCGCGGCATCGTGCTGGCGCGGGAATGCCAGCGCGCCTTGCAGGAGGCCGAACAGAAAGTGCAGATATTGACGCAGAAAACACCCGCCGGAACCCCGCAGCCTTTCGTGAAAGACGACAGCGACGAAAATGAATAAGCAGGCTTCGGCGAACGCGAGCGATCCGTTGCGCGCTCAACTGGAATCACTGAGACAGCAGATCGAAAAAACCCTCGAAGTCTTGTTGCCGGCCGCGGATCAATCGCCGCAACGCCTGCATCAGGCCATGCGTTATTCCGTAACCGGCGGCGGCAAGCGCATCCGGCCCGTGCTGACACTCGCCACCGCGATCGCCCTCGATACCGCTCCCGAGCGCCTGCTCAAGGCGGCCTGCGCCGTGGAACTGATCCATGCCTACTCGCTGATACACGACGATCTCCCGGCGATGGATAACGACGATTTGCGCCGGGGACGCCCTACCTGCCACAAAGCTTTCGATGAGGCGACTGCCCTGCTGGCCGGAGACGCGCTGCAGGCCCTGGCCTTCGAAATACTGGCGAACGACCCCGACTGCGCCGACAACGCCGAACTAAAACTGCAAATGCTGCAGACACTGACGCATGCCGCAGGCGCCGCCGGCATGGCGGGTGGCCAGGCGATCGATCTTGCTTCAGTCAACAAGACGCTGACGCTGGCGGAACTGGAACGGATGCATCGCCTGAAAACCGGCGCCCTGATCGAGGCGAGCGTCGTGATTGCGACCTATGCTTCGGCCAGGATCACTGAAAACCAGCGCCGCAATCTGCGGCAATATGCCCAATCGATCGGTCTTGCCTTCCAGATCCAGGACGATATTCTGGATGTCATCAGCGATACGGAGACCCTGGGCAAGCCCCAGGGCGCCGATATGGCGCTGAATAAACCTACCTATTACAGCCTGCTCGGGCTCGAAGGTGCACGCGAGAAATTGCGAGTCACGCACCAGGCAGCGCTCGCCGCGCTTGCGGATTTCGGAGCCGGGGCGGATTTACTGCGTGGAATCGCGGACTATATAGTGGAACGGAAGCATTAGCCGGAGCCTTCCGCAGGGCTCCGGTTCCGAACCGGACTGTTGGACAGCCCCGGCCTCGCGCTACAATACGCTCCCTATGAAAAACCCGGATAAATACCCGCTGTTGCAGGCGATCCAAGCGCCGGCTGATTTGCGCAAGCTGGAAGAACATCAACTCGGGCCGTTGAGCCGGGAGCTGCGTGAGTTCGTAATTGAGTCCGTCGCCGCTTCCAGCGGCCATTTCGGAGCCAACCTCGGCACCATCGAACTTACGATCGCGTTGCATTACCTTTTCAACACTCCCTACGATCGGCTGGTCTGGGACGTGGGTCATCAGGCCTACCCGCACAAAATCCTGACCGGGCGGCGCGAGCGCATGCAAAGCATCCGCAAGCACGGCGGCCTGTCCCCTTTCCCGAAACGCGACGAAAGTGAATACGACGCCTTCGGCGTCGGCCACTCCAGCACCTCGATCAGCGCAGCGCTCGGAATGGCGATGGCTGTGAAGGTAAAAAAGGAAAACCGGCACTGCGTCGCCATCATCGGCGACGGCGCGATGACCGCGGGCATGGCATTTGAGGCCCTGAATCACGGGGGCGCCACCGATGCCGACCTGCTGGTGATCCTCAACGACAACGAAATGTCCATCTCGCCGAACGTCGGCGCCCTGAACAAATATATGGCGCGCCTGCTGTCCGGCCGGTTTTATTCCAGCGTGCGCGAAAGCGGCAAAAAAGTGCTGGAAAAAATGCCCGAAGCCTTCATGGAAATCGCGCGGCGTGCGGAAGAACACGTCAAGGGCATGATGACTCCCGGCACCCTGTTCGAGGAGCTGGGTTTTGATTATTTCGGCCCGGTCGACGGGCACGACCTGCCCGGCCTGCTGCACATCCTGCGCAACCTGAAAAAACTCAAAGGCCCGCGGTTGCTGCACATTATCACTACCAAAGGCAAGGGGTATGCCCCGGCCGAGAAGGAACAGGTCAAATACCACGCCGTCACCGTGTTCGATCCGGAAAAAGGCCTGCCACCGAGCAAGCCCGGCAGTCCCACCTATACCCAGATATTTGGGCAATGGCTGTGCGATATGGCGGCACAGGATTCGCGGCTGATCGGCATCACGCCCGCAATGCGGGAAGGCTCCGGCCTCGTGGAATTTGAAGCGAAGTTTCCGGAACGCTATATCGATGTCGGAATAGCGGAGCAGCACGCCGTGACGCTGGCGGCGGGCCTGGCCTGCGAGAACCTGAAACCCGTGGTCGCCATCTACTCGACCTTTCTACAACGCGGTTATGACCAGCTGATACACGACGTCGCGCTGCAGAACCTGCCGGTGCTGTTCGCCATCGACCGCGCGGGGCTGGTCGGAGCCGACGGCCCCACGCACTCAGGCAGCTTCGATTTTTGCTATATGCGCTGCCTGCCGAACATGCTGATCATGGCTCCGGCTGATGAGAACGAATGCCGCAAGATGCTGACCACCGGCTTTTTGCATAACGGCCCGGCCGCGGTACGCTATCCCCGGGACAAGGGTCCCGGAGTTACGATCGAACCCGGGCTGGAGCCGTTGCCGATCGGGCGCGGGGAAATCCGCCGCCGCGGCCAGGATCTCGCCATCCTCGCCTTCGGCTCGATGGTGCAGCCGAGTTTGCAGCTGGGGGAGCGCTTCAACGCCACCGTGGTCAACATGCGTTTTGTAAAACCTCTGGACCGGAACCTGATCCTGGAATTGTGCAGCCAGCACCGGCGGCTGGTTACGATCGAGGAAAACAGCATACAGGGCGGCGCGGGGAGCGCCGTGAATGAATTCCTGGCCCAACAACAAACCCCCATTCCCCTCCTGCTCAACGTCGGGCTCCCCGACCGTTTCGTGGAGCACGGTTCGCGCGATGAAACCCTGCGTGATGCGGAGCTCGATTTGCCGGGATTGATCCGGCAGATTGAATCCTGGCTGGGCCAGCACCCGCACAATACGATTGCCACTCAGTCAAAACTCGGATAATATCCGAGCGTTTTACTCAGGTTTAGTTATGGCCAGTTACACACTCAAGGTGCTCACCGAATTCGCCTCCGCCCATACCCTTGCCGGCTATCCCGGAGCCTGCAGCCGCATGCATGGCCACAACTGGAAAGTGGAGGTGGAAGTGATTGCCAGTCAGCTGGACCCAACCGGGATGGCCATCGATTTCAAGCGTATCAAGCAGGCCGCCAACGAGGTCGGCAACCGGCTCGACCATCGCTATCTCAACGATATACCGCCTTTCGACAGGGTCAATCCGACCGCGGAAAACATCGCGGCCTGGTTTTTCCAGGAACTTTCGAGCAACCTCAACACCGAACATGCCAAGGTCCACTCGGTTACGCTGTGGGAAACGGACCGCGCCTGCGTCAAGTATTCGATCTAAGGACACCTATGCTAATGAAAAAACCAGGCCCGGCGGAATTCGCCGAAGACGATATCCCTGATGTACAAAGCAGCGCCGACTTACGACGCCTGGCGATCAACCGCGTCGGGATCAAGGATATCCGGCATCCGGTGGTAGTCAAGGACCGGAGCACGGGGGTGCAACACACCATAGCGCGCTTCAACATGTACGTACACCTGCCGCAGCATTTCAAAGGCACGCACATGTCGCGTTTCGTGCACATCCTGAACAACCATGAACGCGAAATCTCCATCGACTCCTTCCAGGACATGCTGCTGGAAATGGTCGAATTGCTGGAAGCGAAATGCGGTGTGATCGAAATGACCTTCCCCTATTTCATCAACAAAGCGGCCCCTGTCAGCGGTGTGCAAAGCCTGATGGACTACGAGGTCACGTTCATAGGAGAGATCCGCGAAGGCCGGATCGATATCCAGATCAAGGTACTGGTTCCTGTCACCAGCCTGTGCCCCTGTTCCAAGAAAATTTCCGACTACGGCGCGCACAACCAACGCTCGCATGTGACAGTGTCGGTTCTGGCCCGGGAGTTCGTCTGGATCGAGGAACTGATCGATATCGTCGAAGACACCGCTTCCTGCGAACTCTATGGCTTATTGAAGCGGCCGGACGAGAAATATGTTACTGAAAGGGCTTACGACAACCCCAAATTCGTGGAAGACATGGTGCGGGATATTGCAGTGAAACTGAACGCGGACGGTCGGATCCGGCAATACAAGATCGAATCGGAGAACTTCGAATCGATCCATAATCATTCCGCTTACGCGATGATCGAACACGACAAGGATACGTCGCCCTGAAGCCGATCCACTGACCCCGGCCCGAACTACCGGGGTTCGAGAAAGCCCTCGTCTCCCGGTTTGCCTCCTTCCTTATCTTCGGGCTTCTTTTCGTCATCCTCATCTTCGGAAAGATCCACGCCCGCCAGCCGCGGCGGCAACGCCAGCAGCTCCGGCGCCTCGGACGCCTGCGTGCCCTTGGGCAGGTCCGGAATAATAAAGGTTTTTTCCTCGGTAGGACGGCCCAAGCCCTCAGGATAGACCACGGGCTTCCCGGTCTGGGTGCGCAGGTATTCGGTTTCCTTCAGCCGCCGCACCTCCGAACCGCAGGCTACGACAACCAGGGACATGCAGAGGGCAAAGACAGTTTTCTTGATCATTACACTTTCCTTTAAGAATCCCGGGATCGCCGGAGCATACATACTAGCAGCTTACTGAACGGGCAAGAGCACCGGCAGTTAGACCAGAGCAGCCTTTATAAGTGCGGCCCGCAGCGTGGGATGATACTGGTCCGACAACCAGGTCAGCGGCAAGCGGATGCCGCTGCCGATCAAGCTCATTTCGGCAAGCGCCCATTTCACCGGAATCGGATTCGCTTCCACGAATAAATCGCGATGCAGCGCCTCCAGTGGCCGATTGATTTCGAGAGCGCGTTTCGAATCCCCCGCCAGGCAGGCGGCGCAAAGGGCGCTCATGGCCGCGGGTGCCACATTGGCCGTGACCGAAATCACGCCGACAGCCCCCGCCAGCATCCATTCCATCGCCGTTTCATCGTCGCCGGAATAAAGCGCAAAACTCTCCGGGCACAATTCCAGAATGCGGCGCGCGCGCTCAAGCTTGCCCGTTGCCTCCTTGATGCCGATGATATTCGGGATCTGCGCCAGCCGCTGCACCGTTTCCGGCTGCATGTCTACCGCCGTGCGTCCGGGCACATTGTAGAGAATCTGCGGAATATCGACAGCTTCCGCAACCGCCTTGTGGTGCAGGTACAAGCCCTGCTGCGTCGGCTTGTTATAGTAGGGTGTAACCAGCAGGCAAGCGTTGGCGCCGACTTCTCTGGCACGCCGGGTCAAAAACACCGCTTCAGCCGTGGAATTGGCGCCTGTGCCCGCGATCAATGGAATTCGCCCTTTCACCAGCCGAACGCAAAGCTCGATCAACTCAATATGTTCATCGAAATCGAGGGTGGCCGATTCGCCGGTGGTGCCTGCCGCAACGATGGCATCGGTTCCCTGCGCACAGTGAAAATCAATCAGGCGCGCCAGCGCATCACGGTCCAGGCTGCCGTCCGGATGCATCGGGGTGACCAGGGCCACCATACTGCCTTGAAACATGATAAAGCCTGCGCTGCTTCAGGGATGGGAAGAGAGCGGGCATGTTACTGATAGTCACCGTGCTTGACAACCGTTTTGCCCGCGTTTCCAGGATCGTTTGCAGATTAGGCCGCCTCGTGTACACTGTCCCTCAAAGCACTACGGAGAACCCCAAACCAATGGCTAAAGCCGCCCTCGGGAAACCCGTTCCCGCCTTCAAACTGCAAGCCACCAGCGGTAAAACCATCACAGAAAAAGATTTAACGGGTAAAAATACCGTGCTGTATTTTTACCCCAAGGACGATACCCCGGGCTGCACTCAGGAAGGACAGGACTTCAGGGACGAGATCAAACAATTCGTCAAGCTGAACACACAGGTCATCGGCGTCTCACGGGATACCGTGAAATCGCACGAAAGCTTCAAGGCTAAATACGACTTTCCCTTCGAACTGCTGTCGGACCCCGACGAAACCCTGTGTACAGTCTTCGATGTCATGCAGATGAAAAACATGTACGGGAAGCAGGTGCGCGGCGTCGAGAGAAGCACCTTCCTGATCGACAGCAAAGGAGTGTTGCGCAGGGAATGGCGCAAGGTGAAAGTACAGGACCATGTCAATGAAGTCCTGGCTGCCGTAACAGAACTCTAACAAGAGCCGATACCCGAAATGGCAGACAAAAAACCGCGACTGTTCGTGCTGGACTCCTCAGTCCTGATGCACGATCCCAGTTGCCTGTTCCGCTTCCACGAGCACGATCTCTACATCCCGATGACGGTGCTGGAAGAACTGGATAACAGCAAGAAAGGTCTGTCGGAAGTTTCGCGCAACGCCCGTCAGACCAGTCGCTTCATGGACGAGCTGCTGAAACAGCACGCCGACTACGATATAGAGCAGGGCCTGCCGCTGCAGCACCTGGCGTTACCGGTCAACGGCGATGCCAAGCATGCGCTCGGCCGGCTGTTCTTCGAAACCCACGAACACGGCGTACGCCTGCCGCCGGCGCTGCCGGGCAACAAGGCCGACAACACCATTCTCGCCACCGCGATGTCTGTCCAGCAAAAATGGCCGGACCGCGAAGTTACGCTGGTTACGAAAGATATCAACCTGCGCATCAAGGCGCGCGCGCTCAAAATCAATGCCGAGGACTATTACAGCGACCAGGCGCTGGATGACGTCAGCCTGCTGCCAAGCGGCCTGACCCAGCTGCCAGCGGATTTCTGGGACACCCACGGCAAGCAGATGGAGTCCTGGAAGGAGGAAGGCCGCACCTTTTATCGCATCTCCGGCCCGCTGCCCCCCACCTGGTTGCCGGGACAGTGCCTGCACCTCAAAGACGAAAGCAACTTCCAGGCGATCGTACGCAAACTTGACGGCAACGAGGCCATTATCGAGCTCGCCACCAATTACATGAATTCCAAGAACTCGGTCTGGGGTATCAACGCGCGCAACATCGGCCAGAACTTCGCGCTCAACTTCCTGATGGACCCCGATATCGACTTCGTCACCCTGCTCGGCCATGCCGGCACCGGCAAAACCCTGCTCACGCTGGCGGCAGGCCTTGCGCAGATCCTCGATATGAGTCGTTACAAGGAAATCATCATGACGCGCGTCACCGTACCGGTGGGCGAAGACATCGGCTTTCTGCCCGGCACGGAAGAGGAAAAAATGACTCCGTGGATGGGCGCACTAATGGACAACCTGGAAGTTCTGACCGGCGGCGAACAGGCAGGCGGCAGCTGGGAACGCGAGGCCACCAACGACCTGCTGCGCGGCAAGATCAAAATCCGCTCCGTCAACTTTATGCGGGGCAGAACCTTTATCAATCGCTACGTGATTATAGACGAGGCGCAGAACCTGACGGCCAAGCAGATGAAGACACTGATCACCCGCGCCGGCCCCGGCACCAAGGTGGTTTGCCTGGGTAATATCGCCCAGATCGACACACCTTATCTTACTGAAACCACCTCCGGCCTGACCTATGTCGTCGACCGCTTCAAGCATTGGGAGCACAGCGGTCATATCACCCTGCAACGCGGAGAACGTTCACGACTTGCAGATCATGCCTCTGAAGTACTGTAATCCACCTATAGATCAAAGCACATAACAACAAAGCTGCGTTATAATCCCTGGCAACCCATTCCGAACCGAGGTGGTTGTTATGCGATATCCTCTCCTGCCCGCTTTGCTGTGCGCCCTGATGACAACGGCTTTGACCGCCCATTCCGCTACCTATAAATATACCGACGAAAACGGCGAAACCGTCTATTCGCAGTCCCCGCCCCCGTCCGGCGCCCAGGGCGCGGAAAAACTCAAAACACCCCAACGGCGTTCGGCCAACGACAGCACCGGCCAGAAAACCAAGGACGCTGCAGCCGCTTTCAACGAGCGCCGCGAGGAAAGAAAAACCGCCGAGGAAGACCAGAAAAAAATGCAGAAGGCGGAGGCCGATCGCAAGAAACAATGCGAGCAGATGCGCCAGGACGTTGAGACCCTGACCACCAAACCGGTGGTGCGCCGCGCGAGCGAAGACGGCGGTGAACCCGCGGTCCTGACCGCGGAGGAAAGGGAGGCCGAAGTGAAGGAACTGCGCGAGAGCCTGAAAAAAAATTGTAAATAACAAGAAAGAACCGCATGCGTACCACACAGTTTCCCATATCCACTTCCAAGCAGACGCCCGCCGAAGCCGAAATCATCAGTCACCAGCTGATGCTGCGCGCGGGCCTTATCCGCAAACTGGGCTCCGGCCTGTACACCTGGATGCCGCTCGGGTTGCGCGTGCTGCGCAAGGTCGAAAACATTATCCGCGAGGAGATGAACCGGGCCGGGGCCCTCGAAGTGCTGATGCCGACCGTGCTGCCGGCGGAACTGTGGCAGGAAACCGGCCGCTGGGACGCTTTTGGACCCCTGCTGCTCAAAATGACGGACTCCGCCGAGCGCCAGTACTGCTATGGTCCCACGCATGAGGAAGTCATCACTGATTACGCGCGGCGCGAGCTGAACAGTTACAAGCAGCTGCCGGTTAACTACTATCAGATTCAGCTTAAGTTCCGCGACGAAATCAGACCGCGTTTCGGCGTGATGCGCGCCCGCGAATTCATCATGAAAGACGCCTATTCCTTCCACATGGACGAGGCCTCCCTGCTGGAAACCTACGACAAGATGTACGAGGCCTACAGCCGGATGTTCTCGCGCATGGGGCTCGACTTCCGCGCCGTCGCGGCGGATTCAGGGGCCATCGGCGGCAACCGCTCGCAGGAATTCCATGTGCTGGCCGACAGCGGCGAAGACGCGATCGTGTTTTCGACGGGGAGCGATTATGCGGCCAATCTGGAGATGGCGAGCGCAGCCCAGCCTGCCGGGAAACGCCCGGCGCCCCAGGCCAAACCACAACTGGTCGATACTCCCACGCAGAAAACCATCGAAGAAGTTTCGTCTTTCCTGAAAGTCCCGCCGCAACGCTGCGTCAAAACCCTGCTGGTAAAAGGCTGTGATAGCGAGATCGTCGCGCTGGTGCTGCGCGGTGATCACACCCTGAACGAAGTCAAGGCCGCCAAGCTGCCGGAAGTCGCCTCTCCGCTGCGGATGGTCGACGAAGCAACCGTGCAGCGCGTCATCGGATGCGTGCCCGGTTTTATCGGACCCAAAGACCTGAAAATACCGGTGATCGCGGACCGTGATGCACTGCAGGTGGCGGATTTCGTCAGCGGCGCCAACCAGAATGGCAAGCACTGGACCGGGCTCAACTGGGAACGCGATGTCGTGCTGCCGAAGGTCGCCGATATCCGGAACGCGGTTGAAGGCGATCCGAGCCCTGATGGCAAAGGCACACTCAAAATCGTGCGCGGCATCGAGGTAGGACACATCTTCCAGCTCGGCGACAAGTACAGCAAGGCCATGAACGCGGCGGTGCTCGACGAGTCCGGGAAATCGGTCGTCATGCAGATGGGCTGCTACGGCATCGGCGTTACCCGTATCGTCGCTGCCGCGATCGAACAAAATCACGATGCACAGGGCATCGTCTGGCCCGCGCCGCTGGCGCCCTTTCAGATTGCGCTCGTCCCCATTGGCCTGCAACGCTCGGAAAAACTACGTGCCGCCGTCGAGGACGTTTACAACCAACTGCAGAATGCCGGTTACGACGTATTGCTGGACGACCGCGAGGCGCGACCGGGCGTCATGTTCGCCGACATGGAACTGATCGGTATTCCACACCGCCTGGTGCTGAGCGAAAAGAACCTGGACGCGGGAGTGGTCGAATACAAGAACCGCCGGGGCACCGACGAAGGCCTGCTGCCGCTTAAAGACCTGCTGCAGGAGATCAAAAAGAAAAATATATGAAGCTGGCGGCCGGGAATGCAATTGGGTTTACCGGGTGCTCCGCGCTCCGGGTTCTGGTTTTCTGCACGCTGCTGCTACCGGCACCCACTCCCGCCCAACCCGGTATTGCCGAGAGCGAGGTTCCGGATGAATTACGCAAGCTGCTGCTGGAGGCCGTTTCCTCCAGCGACAGCTTCGACGACCGCTTCGAAGCGGAAGTCTGGCTGCTCGATATGTCCACGCGCCTCACTCCCTATGTCAGCGACACGCGGGAACGGCTGGACATACTGAAGGCCGTGCATTACGAGGCGACGCGGGCGCAGCTCCATCCCGAGCTGGTGCTGGCGGTGATCGACATCGAAAGCCGTTTCGACCGCTTCGCCATCTCGCGCGTCGGCGCGCTCGGTCTGATGCAGGTCATGCCCTTCTGGCTGCGCGAACTCAAACGCCCCGACGACAACCTGTTCGAGATTACCACCAACCTGCGCATCGGCTGTACGATCCTGAAATATTATCTGGACAAGTCCGGCGGCGACCTGCGGACGGCGCTGGCACGCTATAACGGCAGCATGGGAAAACGCAAATATCCGGACAAGGTCTTTACCGCGCTCAGCGAGAAGTGGTTCCGGCGCTAGCAGCGCCGTCAGGAATCACCGGTCCTTTAATCGATAAGGTCGGCGATCTTGCCGACGACCTTCGCTATCTTCCGCAGCGCTTCCTCAAGTTTCGTCAGATCCGAAATGACGCCACGGGTTATAGCGGCGGCATCTTTCAGAGCAGCGAACGCGCCCTGATATTTGTCGGTAGTGAAATCGATCCTGGCCTTCACCAAGTCGAGCTTCTGCTGGCAAAGACGATCCAGCAGTTCCAACAACCTGTCATCCGGCGGCTGCTGTGAATCACGCAGTTTTTCCATATCCCGGATCAAACCCTGCAATTCCTTACCCAAATCCATAATCGCTCCTTAGGTCACCTGGTCAGAACCTGATAGGCATCGGCCAATGCGCGGATCTGTTTGGCGTAATCCTTGATATCATTCAGATCGTATTCGCGGTTTTTAATTGCTTCAGCCAGACCGCGGTTCGCCTTTCTAAACGTTTCAATCGAAGCGGCAAAGCGCCCCTGCAGTTCGGCGGCGCGGGCAAGGGCGGTTTCCGCCATTCGGTACCCGCGCACCGCGGAATCACGCTCGGCCAGGGAATATCGGGTTCCCGAATTAATCACACGGATCGCCGCGTTCTTCAAACGCCTTGCGGTGATATCGTAAGCCTGCAGGAATCCCTCTTCATCCAGGGAAAAATCGGTCGCCAGCAGGGAGGCCAGTTCATCCACCGGCTTCTCATAAGCCGGAACAATGCGCCTTACCGCCGAAGCCTTTTTACGTTCCAGAAACAGCGAACCGGCGCCGGTGATAATTTCCGCCACCGCATGCTGCTGCGCTTGGGCCCACTCGTCACCCAGAGCGGAATTCATGCTGTCGGCAAACGCCTGCGCAGCCTTCTGCAATCCAACCTGTGGTTCCGCAGTAGCAAGAGCCAGCAGCAACTCGCCGTAATTTTTGAGGGCTTTCGCGGAGGCGACGCGTTTGGCGGTCGCCGCCATGCTGGTGGGTCCCTCCAGCGTCAGATTGGCGGTGGTCTTGGCGGAATCCAGCGCCAGCAATCCCGCATTCATGTCGATGATGCCCTGGCGAATACCAACGAATTCTTCCTCCCCAAGCGCACCCAGGATCGCCGTGGCATTGCCAAAGGCATGGGTGGCCGCGATCTGGTTCCTTGGCAATCCGCAACCCCCAAGCATCATGATGCAAAACTGGCATATCAGCCAGCAATAAACTCTGCGCACGCATCCCCCTTTCATATAACCAGTTTTTTCCGATTCCATTCGCCCGTTATTTGCGCCGCTGCCAGCCGAAGGAATAAAAACGCCACCAGCCCACCAGATTACTCAACAGGAAGGCGGTTTCCATCAGGGCCGCGACGGGAGAACCGATCAGCGTATTGTGTACGATCCAGCTCGTCGAGCACAGCACCAGCGCGATGCGGATGCGCCGGTCGTCCGACTGGAAGGCCCCCCAGGTACCGAGCAGCGCGGCGCCGACCGCCAGCAAGGATACGGGACTCCTGAAGGTAATCGCAAATCCCGCGAGCAGTATGACGATAAACAAATACATCAGGCGCCGGTCCGTGGTGAAGGAAGCCGTCATGAAGCGCACGCAGGTGGTCAGAATCAGCACTCCGGCCGTGATCTGGCCAAGCACCAGAAAATGCAGCGCGTTGAAGAAGGCCGACGCCGACCAGCACCACAGAATATGCCGCCGCACCCCGAACTGGAACGAGCACATGCCGAACCCGAAGGCAACCCCGGCCAGAACCTGCGAAACAAGGAAATTATCCATTTACGAATTAACCACAGAGAGCACCGAGGATGCCGAGAATTAATAGTCAATTTAAATGCTAACCACGCAAATCCACCCTATGGATACACACTTTTCTCTCAGCATCAAAAAATTTTGGATGGGATATATTAAACAATCAAGAATTCGCCCGACCTGAGTTTATTGCAATCATCTGTGAAACATGGCGATATCCTTTTTTAAGAAGCTCATTCTTCTTATTGAATACATTCATACCGCCTTCACAATAATCTTTAAAACCCCCAAGCTCCTCACATCAATTTCACTGTGTACTCTATGCCCTCTGTGGTTAGCTTCTTCTTAACTTAGCGTTCTTTGCGAACTCGCGAGAGGGATTTTTAAAGCCCGATTGAGGGCGGCGCCACCTTCAGCACCTCGGCTATGGTGGTGAGCCCCGCCGCCACTTTCTGCGCGCCGCTCAGGCGCAGCGGTATCATGCCGTCCTTTAGCGCATGCTTGCGGAATTCGATCAGATCGGTACCCGGCTTGTTGATTGTTTTCAAATTATCCGTCATCAGGAAAATCTCATAAATACCGATGCGACCGCGGAAACCGGTCTGGCGGCATTCGAGACAGCCGACGGCTTCGTACACCGTCTTGGGAGGCACCGCCTTCCATGGCGCCACGAGGCCGTTCCAGGCGTCTTCATCGAGCCTGGCCGGCCGCTTGCAGCCCGGGCAGAGCGTTCGCACCAGTCGCTGCGCCATCACACCGAGCAATGAAGCATTAATCAGATAGTGCGGCAGGCCGATCTCCACCAGACGTGTGATGGCCGAGGTTGCGTCATTGGTGTGCAGCGTGGACAAAACCAGATGGCCGGTCAGCGAGGCCTGGATCGCCATCTGCGCCGTTTCCATGTCCCGGACCTCGCCGACCATGATGATATCGGGGTCCTGGCGCAGCAGGGTGCGCACACCGCTCGCGAAGTCCAGCTCGATATTTTGCTGCACCTGCATCTGGTTGAACTGGGGCTCGATGTTTTCGATCGGATCCTCGATCGTGCAGACATTGACGTCAGGGGTGGCCAGCAGTTTGAGCGAGGAATAAAGTGTGGTGGTTTTGCCTGAACCCGTGGGGCCGGTCACCAGGATAATCCCGTTCGGCTGGTTGATCATGCTCTCCCACTTCTCGCTGTCCTGCTTGCTGAAACCGAGCTCCTCGAAACTCTTCGAGGTGGTTTCCGGGTCGAAAATGCGCATGACGAGCTTTTCGCCGAAGGCTGTAGGCATGGTGGAGAGCCGCAATTCGACCTCGCCGCCTTCCTGGTCGCGCGTCTTGAGGCGGCCATCCTGCGGACGGCGTTTTTCAGCCACATCCATGCGCCCGAGTATTTTGATACGGCTGGTGACGGCAGTCATCACGGTAGTCGGCATTTCATAGACCTTGTGCATGACGCCGTCGATGCGGAAGCGCACGTTGCCGAGTGCGCGCCGCGGCTCCAGGTGTATGTCACTTGCTCGCTGGTCGAAAGCATACTGCAGCAGCCAGTCGACGATGCTGACCACGTGCTGGTTGTTGGCATCCAGACTGCCCTTCTTGCCCAGCTCCATGAGCTGTTCCAGGTTCTGGATGGCATTGTTGCGCTGGCCGTGCTGGTCAGCGGCTCCGCGTATGCTTTTCGAAAGGTTGTAAAACTCGACCTGGTAACGGCGGATATCTTCAGGATCGGCGATTACCAGCAGGATCTGCTTGTTCGAGATACGGGCGACTTCCGTCATCCAGTCCGTCTGGAAAGGCTCCACGGTCGCGACCGTGACTTCGCTGTTCGTCACTTTCACCGGCAGGATGCCGAAGCGCTGCGCATAGCCATAAGACATCACCGCGGTGACGGCGGCGACATCGACCTTGAGGGGATCGATATTGAAGTATTCGAGGCCGGTTTTCCGGGCCAGCCATTCGCAAAGAAAGGGCAGGTTCAGTTTTTTGGAGGGTTCCTTGGCATTCGGCAGGTTCTTGCTGGCCAGCAATTCGACGGCGCCCTTGTCCCTCGTGTCTTCCGGCCGGATTACGTTGCGCATGAGACTGGCCTTGTCCTTGGCGAGCAGCCCTTCCGCTTCCAGGCCCGTCAGCACGGCTTTGACATCGACCCGGTTATCCGCGCCCTGCAGGACCAGGCCCTTGGCAGCTTTCGCTTCTGCAACCATGTTTCACCCCTTACCGGATTTCAAACCCGGTATATGGAATGTAATCTTCCGCTGTTACTTGCACAGAATCAACTTTGGCGAGTTCGGGACCCCGCCGCAGCCATTGTTCCAGCAATTCCAGCTGCGGGCCTTCGCCGCAGGCGACCGCTTCCACGCGCCCGTCGGCAAGGTTGCGCACCCAGCCGGTCAGGCCCAGTGCGGCGGCCTTTTCCCGAGTCGAGGCGCGGAAAAAAACCCCTTGCACCAGCCCGCTCACACGGTAATGACGACATATTTTCATGATGGCCCCGGAACTGGAACGCCAACGAAAAAAGGGGCGCAAGGCCCCTTTTTCCGTCGCTGGTTAAAACGTGATTACCGGGACAGATAGGCCGTATCCGAAGCTTCGACCGCGCCCACCGACCACGCACCGCGGGTCTTGGCATGATTGACCGCGGCACTGACATCGCCTGACGAAGGCGACTGGTCGATATCGAAGTTCTGGCCGGGGTAAATCAGGTCGGCATCCGAAATCTTGGATTTGTTGGCCTTGTAGATCAGCGGCCATTTATAGGGATCACCGTAGATGGAGCTGCTGCTGGCAATATTCCACAGATTGTCGCCGGATACCACGGTATAAGAACCGGAGCCGTTACTGTTCTTATCAGCGGTATCCATCGCTGCCGGAGGAGTTTCGGCAGCGGTAGTATCCTTCTTGGATTTGGTGCTGGCGCACCCCACGGCCACTCCCAAAGCCAGAATAAGTATCGCGAGCTGTTTCAAAGAGGTCGTTATTTTCATGTTTATCTCCAAGAAAGCTGGGTATCCCAAATTAATTATTAGTGGAAATTCAGTAAGTAAAATTGCGGGCAGAAACTACCTGCCTTCGCCTGGACTGTCAAGGGATGATAGACTTTCCTCCGCTAAAAAGGAACTTACCCCTACAAAAATGTGATCGATTCCCGCTGCAGGCCGCAACGGGCGAATATAAATAGTGAAAGCTGCGAATGACCACGGACTCCCCAATCATCCTGCATAATCCTCGCTGCACCAAATCATGCCAGACGCTGGCGTTGCTGGAGGCGCGAGGTCTCACTCCAACCGTCATTGAGTACCTGAAGAACCCTCCTCAGATCAAGGAGTTGCAGACCCTGCTCGATTCCCTGGGTATGAGTGCGCGGCAGTTGTTACGTAAAAAAGAAGCCCTGTATAAAGAACTGGGCCTGGACGATCCCAAATACAATGACCGGGAATTGCTGCGTATCATGATCGAACATCCGATATTGATTGAACGTCCGATAGTCAGTTACCGTGGCAAGGCCATCATCGGCCGCCCCCCGGAGACCGTGTTGAACCTGTTCGACTAGAGCTACTACCTATTCATGATCGAAATACTGGTTCTCTATTACAGCCGCTCCGGCTCCACGGCAAACCTGGCCCGGCAAATTGCACATGGAGTGGAAGAAATCAAAGGTGTGCAAAGTCGCCTGCGCACCGTGCCGCCGGTTTCGGCGGTCTCGGAAACCGCCGCCAAACCCGTGCCGGACTCAGGCGCGCCGTATGCCAGCCTGCAAGATCTGGAAGAATGCAAGGGGCTGATTCTAGGCAGTCCCACACGCTTCGGCACCATGGCCGCGCCTCTCAAATATTTCCTTGAGGGCACCAGCGCGGAATGGCTCAGCGGCAAACTGGCGGGCAAGCCGGCTGCGGTATTCACTTCCAGCTCGAGCCTGCATGGTGGCCAGGAATCCACCCTGCTGTCGATGATGCTGCCGCTGCTGCATCATGGCATGCTGCTCATGGGTCTGCCGTACACCGAAAGCCTGCTGTACCGTACCCGCGAAGGCGGCACCCCCTATGGAGCCAGTCATTTCGCCCCCGGCGACGACAGCACCCTTTCCGATACCGAAAAAAAGCTCGGGCGCGCCTTAGGCAGGCGTGTGGCAACCGTTGCCTTGCAGCTCGCCGGCAAACCATGAAGCGTTCCTCCGTTTTTAACATGCTGTCGCTTGCCGGCCTGTGCGGCCTGCTAGCGACAATCCTGCTTTGGCATGCCTGGCTCAAACCGCCGGGAAAATTCCCGGTCGCCTTGTTCCTGATCGTGCTGTTAAGTCCGTTACTGCTGGCCTTGCGAGGTCTGCTGCACGGCAGAGCCTATACCCACGCCTGGGCCAGCATGCTCTCCCTGTTTTATTTCTGCCTTGGAGTCATGCACGCCTGGAGCGGAGCCCAGGCAGGAATCCGCAGCTATGGTATGGCGTTGACGATATTCAGCGTGATCTTTTTCAGCGGAGCAGTTTTTTACGTCCGCTGCAGCCGCATCGAAGCGCGCTCTTAAACCTGGACGGGATCCAGTACTGATTTGATAAAAGGAATGGTCAGCTTGCGCTGTTCCACTAACGAAGCCCGGTCCAGTGCGTCCAACTGCTCGCAAAGAAACCGCAGCTCGCGAGGGTAATGCGTCAACAGATATTGGCCAACGCTTGCCGGCAATTCCATGCCCCGCGCCCGTGCCCGCTGCTGCAGCACCCACAGCTTGGCCTCGTCCGGCAACGGCCGCAGTTGGAACACCGGGCCCCAGGCCAGCCGCGAGGTCAGGTCCGCCAGACGCAGTTCGAGATCCTGGATATTGCGCCGGGCGGCGAATACCAGCCGGCAGGACTGGGCGCGGCAGCGGTTGATCAACGAGAACAGGGCCTGTTCCCATTCGGCACCGGCGGTGATCGCGTCCAGGTCATCCACGCAGATGAGATGCATAAATTCGAGATTTTCCAGCACCGCCGGCGCATGCCCGGCCAGTTCCCGCAACGGCAGATAGGCCGCCTTGCGCTTTTTCTCGACCGCGAAGCGGCAAGCCGCCTGCAGCAGATGCGTTTTGCCGAGTCCCGCCTCGGACCAGCAATAGATCTGCAATTCGCCCTGCTGCTGGGCCGCCTGCTTTAGCAGCTCGGGCAACAGCACGTTCTCGCCTGCGATGAAGGAATCGAAAGTGGCGACGGCGGGTAACTGAATGTTTAGGGGCAGTTGCATCGCCGGCTTCAGGGCTTTCAGCGTTTCTGATAGTTGTACATGAGATCGATATGTGCACCCGTGCCGACATCGGTAGCAGTGGGGGTAACCGGCTGCAGAATTCTGGAAACAGAGAGAATGCGGTCGAGTTCGGCAAGTTCGCTGCGCATCAGGACCCGGAACACCACGCTGCCCGATTCAATCCGCACCGGAATTGCGCTCTCGATAAAAATGAGGCCGCTCAGGTAATTGAGAACCGCCGCGTAGTCGCCGAGGCTGTTCAGCCGGCCGACCTGGACCAGCACATCCAGCAAGGTGTTATCGGCGGTCGTCGCTATCGCATAACGTGAAGCCAAAACATCGGCTACACCGCCAATCCCCGATTGAACGGCCTCCTCCAGCGCGACATAACTGTCATTCCAGCGACTGGATACATTATCGCGATGCACAGCCCAGCGCGCGCTCCAGTCGCCTGCGGAATCGGTCTCGATATATCCCTCAAGCACCAGCGAGACGCCGTAGCGCTTGGCCACTTGCAGCAGACTTTCGGAAAACCCGCCGCGTATATCGGCGAAATCCAGCTTGCTGCGTTCCTTCTGATCCATCAACGGAAACAGCAGCGGTACTCCTCGAAGCGCCGCCGCCTGTTCCAGCGCCTGCTTCACGGGATGCTCCATTTCGGCGGAGAGGATCAGCCGCTGGTTCCTGTCCTGCACGCCGGCCAGCACCAGAACCGGCGGGCGGTCCGCATTCCATACCGGCAACCCCGCTTCGAGCAGGGCGCGCTCCAGAGCCTCGCCGTTGAAGGTCACACTGATGATAAAAGGCTTGTAATCTTCGCTGGAATTCGCAGGTTTCATCTGGCCGGGCGGCAACGCCTGTTCGGCATATCGGAACTGGCGTACATACTTGGCGGCCTGCTGCGCGAGCTCGCCGGCCTTGGGCATCTGCATGATGACGGTGGAACCGGTGATCTTGACCAGGATTTGCGCCATAGCCTGCTGAAAAGCGGCGCTGCGGTCGGCCGTGGACTGGCTGGCCACCGGCACATCGGTTTTATAGAAATCCGGCGGCACTTCGGCCCGGGCGGAAATGGCGGCGAGGGAAACAACCGAGACCAGACAGAACGCAAGGATAGTACGCATCATCACTCAAAAACTCCTGACCGAGCGGCGGAATAGTTTACCTTTGCCCGCCCCTTTTTGACAGCCGCTCTCCCTCGTCGCAAAACAGGACTGTTCTCATGCAAAAGACTCCCGGCCGCGCCCGGCAGGCTGTTCAACAGCGCGCCGGAGTTTCCTGTACAATTGCGCATCCCAACCGGTAGCGGATTATGTCGGATTCAAAACCCTCTCTCAGCTATAAAGACGCGGGCGTCGATATTGACGCCGGCGATAATCTCGTCGAACGCATCAAACCCGCGGTCGCGCGCACCCAGCGCCCGGAAGTCATGGGCGGACTCGGCGGCTTCGGCGCCCTGTTCGAGCTGCCGCTCGGGCGTTACCGCAAGCCGGTGCTGGTATCCGGCACCGACGGCGTCGGCACCAAGCTGAAACTGGCGATGGAGCTGCGCAAGCACGACACCATCGGCATTGACCTGGTGGCTATGTGCGTGAACGATGTCCTGGTACAAGGCGCCGAACCGCTGTTCTTCCTGGACTATTATGCAACCGGGAAGCTGGACGTGGATACAGCCGCCGCCGTCATCGAAGGCATCGCCGCCGGTTGCGCGCAGGCGGGAGCGGCCCTGGTCGGCGGCGAGACGGCTGAGATGCCGGGCATGTACCCGGCGGGCGAATACGATCTGGCGGGCTTCTGCGTCGGCATCGTGGAAAAAGACCGCATCATCGACGGCAGCGCCGTCACGCCCGGCGACGCGCTGCTCGGACTCGCCTCGTCCGGACCGCATTCAAACGGCTATTCGCTGGTGCGCAAGATCCTCGAAGTCTCGCGCGCTGACCTAGGCATTCCCTTTCACGGCACGACACTGGGCGAGGCGCTGCTCAAACCAACCCGCATTTACGTGAAACCGGTTCTGAAAACGCTCGAAACTTTCCATCTCAAGGCGATCGCCCATATCACCGGTGGCGGGCTGCCCGAGAATCTGCCGCGTGTGCTGCCTCCTCATACCCAGGCGGTGCTGCATTGGAACAGCTGGCGCAAGCCGCCCGTGTTCGACTGGCTGCAACAGCAAGGCAACGTTCAGCCGCAGGAAATGCAGCGCACCTTCAACTGCGGCATTGGCCTCGTGCTTTGCGTCGCGCAACGGGACGCGGACGGCGTCAGCAAGTTACTGACGGAACTCGGCGAGACCGTCTTCCAGATCGGCGAGATCGAAAAATCCAGCGCCGAAGAACCGCTCGTCATTATCCGCTAAACGCTGCATGCCCGGAAAAAACAGCAGCCTTCTCGACGTAGTCGTGCTGATCTCGGGCAACGGCAGCAATCTGCAGGCGCTGATCGACGCCTCCCGGCGGCCAGGCTGCCGCTACCGCATCGCCGCCGTAATTTCCAACCGCGCCGACGCCCATGGGCTCAAGCGCGCGGCTGCCGCCGGAATTGCGCAACACTGTCTGCTGCATACGGAATTTGCCGCGCGCGCGGACTTCGAACGGGCGTTGCAACTGCAAATCGACAGTTACAGTCCGGGTCTGGTCGTGCTCGCCGGCTTTATGCGCATACTTACACCTGAATTCGTGGAGCATTACCAAGGGCGCCTGCTCAATATTCACCCATCGCTGTTGCCGCAATACCGCGGCCTGCGCACTCATGAGCGCGTCCTCGAGGCCGGCGAGCGTATGCATGGCGCCAGTGTCCACTTTGTGACGGCGGAGCTGGACGGAGGTCCCGTCATCCTGCAATCCCGCGTTCCGGTACTGCCCGGCGACAGCGCCGAGACACTGGCTGCGCGCGTGCATACGCAGGAACATATCATTTACCCCCTGGTCGTAGAGTGGTATGCAAAGGGACGCCTGCGCATGCGTGATGAGAGAATTCTGTTCGATCATAGCGATCTGACACTGCCCCTGGTCCATCAGGAGTTGACCGATGAAACGATTTCCGGCGTGGTTTAGACACGGCACTCATGCGATCGGAGCGGCGCTGCTGTTGCTGATGCCCGCGGCTGCCGGCGCGGGCGGCGAACCCGTTTCCCGTATTCCGGCCCCTGATACTGTTGTAAACGAAACTCCTGCGATGAAAGATCCGGTCTCCCCTTACACCGCGAAATATTCCGTCATATCCAGCGGCGCCACGGTTGCCGAGGCGGTTTATACGCTGACGCGTTCCGGACGGGGCTGGGAATTCCGCGCTCACGCGAAACCATCCAGGATGGCCTCACTTTTTATCAGTACCGAGATCGACGAATACAGCAGGCTTGAAACCCTTGGCGGCGCACTGCGGCCGCTGCAATATCGCTATGAACAGGCCGCGGGCAATGCGCATGACAGTAAAAACCTGCGGGTGGACTACGACTGGCAAGCCGGCAGTCTCAATGTCAGCAACGGCGTCACCAGCCGCCAGTTGGCACTGAAACCGGATACCTATGATCCGTTGTCCGCGCAACTGGCGGTGATCCAGTGCATGAAAAACAATTGCGCGAACATGGACTACCGGGTGCTCGACGAAATGGAACTCCAACAACGAATTTTCGAACGCGACGGCACCGAAACCGTGCAAACGGCGCTCGGCGATTACAGCGCCGTGAAAATCAGTTACCACAAGGGCAAGCGCCGTACGACTCTGTGGCTGGCACCGGCCTTGCAATACATCCCTGTAAAAATCCAGCAGTTCAAGGGCAAAGAACTGAAGTCCGAAATGCGCATCAGTGCCATGACTTTTGAATAGCGCCCATGAACCTGTTCAAAATGCCGGGAGTGGGCCGGATAAAGCGCGCTCGGATTCACCATGCGCTCCGCGCGCGCGGATGCGGGCGGTAGCGCGACGCATGGAAGCCAAAGTCCGAGTAAATTTGAGATAGGTCCAAATGGATACTTACCTGCAAGTTGCGCTCCTGATCCTGCATATCAACGTCGCCCTGCTCGCCATCGGCCATGCGCTGCTGCACAAACGCACCTCGCAGTCGGCGCTTGGCTGGGTGGCGACCTGCATATTGTTCCCGCTGGTGGGGCCGATCCTGTATTTTTTCTTCGGCATCAACCGGGTCTTCAGCCGCGCCAAAAAACTGTGGGAGGAGTCGTTGCCGCTGCAGCAGTTGCCTGAACAGCGAAAATCCCTGTACGTCATGCAAAACGATCTCGACCTGCCACGGGAATTTTCGGAGCTGGCCGCGTTTTTCAACGCGGTCACGGACAATGCCCTGTTGCCGGGAAACCGCGTGGAAGCGCTGCACAACGGCGAACAGGCCTATCCCGCAATGCTCGAAGCCATAGGCGCGGCACAGCAATGCGTTTACCTGTCGACCTATATATTCCGGGCGGATAAAACCGGTAATGCCTTTATCGATGCCCTGGCGGCCGCCCAGGCGCGCGGTGTCGAAGTACGGGTCCTGATCGACGGCTACGGCGATCTCTATTATTTCCCAAGGGGCAGCATCAACCTGAAAAAACGCGGCCTGAAAATACGCCGTTTCCTGCCCTTCATGCTGATCCCTCCCTCCGCCTATCTCAACCTGCGCACCCATCGCAAAATCCTGACCGTGGACGGACAGACGGCTTTTGTCGGCGGCATGAACATCGGCGATCATCATCTGGCGGCCAATGCCGCCAACTCCCGCCGCGTGGTGGATCTGCATTTCCGGCTCAGCGGACCGATTGTTGCGCAACTGGAGGGAGTCTTCCTGCGCGACTGGGCGTTCACCGCGCGTGAACGTCTGGCGCCGACCGCCGCGGCGCATAGCGAAACCGGCAACGCCATCTGCCGCGCGGTAACGGATGGGCCCAACGAAGACGTGGACAAAATCACGCTGTCGCTGGTAAGCGCAGTGTCCGCGGCCCGCCGCGCGGTTTCGATCATCACGCCGTACTTCCTGCCGCCACGCGAACTGATCGGAGCGCTGCAGGGGGCGGCGCTGCGCGGCATCGATGTCAGCGTCATACTGCCCGCCCGGAACAACCTGCCCTTCGTTCACCGGGCCACCCGCAATATGCTTTGGGAGCTGCTGCAACACGGCGTCAAGGTGTATTACCAGCCGCCGCCCTTCGTCCACAGCAAGCTGTTCCTGATCGATGAGCGCTATGCCCAGATCGGTTCGGCCAATCTCGATCCCCGCAGCCTGCGGCTCAACTTCGAAATCATGGTCGAAATCTATGATGAGGAGTTCGCACGGCAGATGGCGGCGCACGTTGCGGCCGTGAAACAGCATTCCATGCAAATCACGCTGGCGGACGTGGAAAATCGCCCCTTGCACACGCGGTTGCTGGATGCCGCGTTTTGGTTGTTTTCCCCTTACATGTAATTGAATCCGCGGCTTCGCGAAGACGGTTATCCTCTCCTTACATGCAGCTCGGGACGACGCTTTCTCCAAACAGGCTGTTTTCACACTATATGTAACGCTCTGAAGCTTGACGTCTCTCCGATGCGCGCGGCGGCAGCTTTGGTTGTTCCAGAGTACCCATCGCCTCCATTTATGATTTCCCGTTGATGACAAAATCGCAGGGGCTACTAATTAATAACGATAAGGGCTACAGGACACCGTCCCTGCGCGAAAAATATCACATTGAAATCGAGTCAGGCAGGTGAGGCAGGCTGTCCGGCCTCCAGGCTTGATTTGGGGGCTTCAGATAAGAAACAACAGGAAAGTACCATGAGTATCTCGACACGCTACTACCGGCATTCCGGGAAATTCAATCTTGCAGGTCCTATCGTTATCATTATTCTGGGGGGCATTGTCACGCCCGTATTGAGCTTCATCTATGCCTATGCGATTCATCATATTCCGTTTATTTTCATTAACGGCCTGCTGACTCTCGGCTTGGGCATGCTGGCAGGCGCTGCCCGTGCTGATCGGCGCCAAAATCGGCAAGATCCGCCATATGACTTTGCTGGCGTTATTCGGCCTGACGTTCGGATTGCTCGCCGAATATCTTAACTGGGTCAGTTGGATATATATTCTTAGCGATTACGAACAACTTCTGCTGCGTCACGGGACATACTGGCAGTGCTGCAGCCTTTGGCCGAAAACGGCGTCTGGACCCTGTTCGGCTCGACTCCCACCGGCTTCGCCCTGTATGGCATCTGGTTTATGGAGGGCTTGATAATCGCAGGTTTTTCCACACTCATGGCTTATAGCGGCTTGAAGGACTTGCCTTTTTGCGAGCGCTGCGGCCTCTGGACGCAAAGCAACCATACATCGTCTCCGCTTGAACCGGCCGCGAACACCGACAAACTCATTTCGCAAGTGGAACAGAATGATTTTTCATCATTGACCTCGCTGCAGAAGCTGGATCCGTCGAGTCAGGCTTATACGCAAATCGAACTCCATCAATGCCCGGGCTGCAAGCGCGATGGATATCTCACTCTCAAGTCCGTCGTCATGGAAACGGACTCGAAAGGCAAAAACAGTAAGCAACAAACCACCATCCTCGGAAACCTGATTCTGAATAATGAAAGCTATACGGCCGTGAAAGCCATAGGCTGATTTGAACGCCCCGGCTTTAAGACATTCTTCCGCAGACAGAGCGGCGCATCCGCAATAGCCGCTCCGGCAAATTCCCATTCATCCGGATATGGTTTATGATCCCCTGCAGGTACTGTTTCATATCACGAGGGAGTCCCGATGCGCGTATTTCCGCTCGCCGCGTTTGCGCTGACTTTATTGACAGCCGGCTGCGCAAAAAAAGAAATAACCTATATTCCCGATATTCACTATGACTATTCTGGAGAATGGACCTTGAAATGGGTGGACAGCGATTCGCGCCATCCCGTCTCCCTTGCCCAGAAGGAATCTTCCCTGTCGGGCATCTATACCAATACCGAAGACGAGGCCTGCTCGATTTCGGGCAGCCACGACCGGGATCTGAAAATCGCGCTCCAGATCGATTGCCAGGAATGGAATATCAATCTGAACGGAATCAGCACCCAGAAAGGCACCGCGATCAGCGGGCGTTACAAAGACAGCAACGGGAGCAGGGGCAAATTCCTGCTGCTGAAAAACCGGCCGGTGATAGCCGACGCAAAACAAAAGAAGGGCTGAGAAGAACTTACTATGAAACTTTATTACTCCAAAACATCGCCCTATTCCCGCAAAGTGGTCCTGACTATTCTGGAGCTCGGATTGGACAAATCCGTCGAACTGGTGGTCACGAATCCCACCGCCGACGAGAGCTTGCGCCCGTCCAACCCGCTTTCCAAAGTGCCGACGCTGCAGCTGGACGACGGCAGCGCGCTCTACGACTCGCCGGTTATCTGCGAATACCTGAACGCGCTGGCAAAAGGCAAAATTTTTCCGAAGAACGGCCCCGCGCGCTGGGATACGCTGAAACGCCAGGCCCTGGCGGACGGGCTGATGGATGCGGTGGTGCGCTGCTTCCTCGAGTTTAAGCGCCCTCAGAACGAACAACACCGTGACGTGATCGATCGCCAGCTGCTCGCCATCGACGCTACACTCAAAGCCTTCGAGAGCGCCCCCCCTTCCAACCGCAAGCGTACGCCCTTGATCGGCGAACTCGCGCTCGCTTCCGCGCTTGGCTACCTCGACCTGCGCTTCGCGCAACATCGCAACTGGCGCAAGGACCATCCAAAACTGAGGAAATGGTTCAAATCGTTCTCGGAACGGCCCTCGATGCAGGCGACGCAACCGCCGGCGTAACGTTTCCCGCCGAAAAATTCAGCTTGTCAAAACACATGCGCGATTTCGCATGCCGGCCCGCGGGATAGACAAATACAGCGCGTCCCTGTAGTCTCGCACGCTCGCAAGGACAGGCAGCGAGGGAACGATGGAGTACCGGCTATGCAAATAATAAAAACTCTGATGATTGTAATATCCGCAAGCTTTCTACTGAATGCATGCGACACCGACCGTTACGCAAACCAGTCGACCGTAACCATCACCGAGGCAGAGAACCCGGAACTGCGCAAGGCGCTCATAAAAAAGCTGAACGACCTTGATTTCGACTATGAAATCACCAAGGACGGCGACATCCGGTTTCCCCGCCAGAACCAGGCGGAGTTCGACGCGATATTGGGGCAGTTAAGTCAAGAAACCCAAGCTCTTCAGAATTAGTAGGCTTTGCCTTGGAAGCCTGAGATTTAAATAGCGGGCTTTCGCCATAACACTCAGCCCATCGATTCAGAAGCCTGCAAAGCAGTAATAAAATGGCCGAAAAAGAAAAGGCTCACCACGATTCCGTTGACTTGAACTCAAACAGGGTGATTTCCGGCCAAGCTTGCACGTCGCCGCAACCTTAACCGAATTCGTGATATGGCCGGGGATGAAACCCTGAATTCTTCTGGTTAACGGGCTTTTACCTTTTCAGCTGAATTTTCTCGATCTTCGCTCCGTGTTTTCCGGGAGCACTGTGAGGGATAAATTCTCAAAAATAAAAAAGGGCGGTATTCCTACCGCCCTCAAATGATTGCCAAACGTTGGAGGGGAGTTAAGACGTCAGGCAATTACGGGCAGAGCGCGCCCGAACACAGGTTGTCGCCCAGATTCGTTCCACTGCCGGAAACATCCGGGGTGTTGCCGTAAAAGACATTCGACCGATAGCCCAGCCGGTTGGTGTACGCCACCAGGCCGCCTGAGCTGTTGTTGCCAATCACATTGTTGAGCACCAGGCCTGCTGCGAATGTGTAGATGCCGATTGCGCCGCCGGAAAGAACGCAGTCTTCGATGATGAAGCCCGGGTTGCCTTCCATGCTGATGCCGTCGATGGAGTTATCGGAAATGCGCAAGCCGCTGATCTTGATGTTGCGCGGGGCGGCGGACTTGCCGGGAACGAAAATGCCGTGCCGGGTGAAGCCGGTGATGGCGCCGTTGGTGATTTCGATATTTTTATACTCGGGGTATATGGCTACACCGTCACCAAGGCTGGCGCCTGTATGGCTGATGGTAAAACCATTGAGATCCAATTTCACATTGGACGACTGGATCGAAATGCCATCGAAAGTCCCCACCACATCATTGATCAGGAGATAACTACCCGGCGCCGTAATGGCGGTCGGGGCCGTAATATAGATTCTTCCCTCATCGGCATACACGGCGGTGGAGAACAACAGCGAACCAATCACTACTAACAGTCTGTTTTTTAATTTCATGACAAATTCCTTTTTGTGTTGGTTTAGGTAAGACACGGGATCCAATCATAAGCATGACCCTGTCCTTGCGCCGTGAATGCTGTCAAAAAGAGAGCCATGCCGAATCAGCCAATAGTATGACGGTCAGCGGAACTCCATCACAAAACGACGAGGTCGCGCCGCCGTAACGGAATTACGTCACAAAACCGCCCTGCAAGAGATCTGTAAAAACAAAAAGGGCGATGTTGCCATCGCCCTTCACAACAATCGGTTTATCCCGATTCAAAACCATCAATACCAGCGGTCATTTTCTTTCAGGGTCTCACCACCTCTGATATATATTGAGACGCCCACAAATAAGCTTTTTATTTTCTCGCTGTTGTCGGCAAAGAACGTTCCGAACCCGTCGTCGTATTCTGTCTGTTGATATTTCATAAAAATAGAAACAATTCTACCGGTCTGAAATTCAGCCCCTAAAAAAGTACTCTCCGCCTCCCGCTCATATTCCAGCAATATCGACTGACCAAACACGAATACCTCCGCAGTAGCTGTTTCTTCCTCCTTATATTTGCCTATCATCAGGCTCATACGGTCGGTCGGATAGTACTGTAATCCGTACACCGTCCTGTCCTGTTCGGGATAATCTCTGGTGAAACCGTCACTCTCCAACTCGGTCTCCGCCTTTGTATTTGCTGCAAAAAGTGTGAAATCGCCGAGATAAGCTTCTCCAGATACCGTCTTCAGGTCGGACGAAATGGTAGGATCGTCCTCAACCGAATACTCATCATCATAAATGTCGGTATAGACAGTGCTGGTGGATGCGACACCAAAACCGATCCTGCCGATATCGTGGCGCCCGAGGAAGATTTCCGCCCCAAGTCCGGAGCCGATAGCATCGGAGTTGTCATCATTACCGGAAGTGAAACTGCCATCGATGAAAACCCCCATTCCGAGTATTGGCGCCAAGGGGAATGTCATTTCCGTTAACAGATCAAGGCCATTGCCCTCATTGTCTACGTCAAAAAGACTTGGACTGAGGTCCAGATTCCATCGACTCACCGCTTGATTCTCTGCCAGCGCAGACTGACATGCCAATATGGACATCAGGATAAGCGAATTCATGATTTTTAAATTCATTTTTATCTCCCAGGAATTATTCTAGAAATTTTGAATGCCCGGATTTGAGTATATGCGAAGCGGAAAAAATGCCAGCAGTCTAATCCAGGCCCATAACAACGGTGCTTTCCCGCTTGGCCGGCTTAGAAATGCAAAAGGGCGATGTGACATCGCCCTTCGTTTCAATCTTTTGCCTATTTCAAAAGCATCAATACCAGCGGTCGTTATCTTTCAAGGTATCGCCGCCCCTGAAATATATGGTGGCCCCGACAGAATAACTTTTTACATCCTTATCGTTATTGCTTTGAATATTAGCGTATTCCATAAAAATGGATACCATGGACGTCACCCCAAACTCCAATCCCAGAGTGTTAGCTTTGATCTCAGTATCTTCGAATACAATGACGTAGCCGGGGTAGAAGTAGTAGGTAGCCCCATCATCAATTTCCTCGGTATATTGGCTGAGTTCGAGGCGGACATTGTCGGTGGGATAGTACTGCAATGTATACATGGTGATTTCGTGCTCAGGCTGTTCCGCCGTATAACCGCCACTTTCGGCCTCGGGCTCAACGTTGCTGCCTGATATCCCGAGCGTGAAATCGCCCAGATAAGCCTCTGCATACTTAAGAGTGCTATCCGATGAAACGGTAGTATCATCATCGCCGTAATAAGAATCCTCCTCGGAATACACCTTGCTATCGGACAGAAAGCCGAAACCGATTCTGCCGATATCGTGACTGCCGAAAAAAATCTGCGCGCCGAGCGCGGAATACACGGAGTCCAGATAATCATCCTTGCCATAAGCCATACCGATATCGGCCAAAACGCCCACCCCCACTATCGGGCCCAGTGGAAAAGTCATCTCCGCTGTCAGATCGATTCCATCCTCCACATCTTGCGTCGTGTAAAGGCTCGGACTAAGGTCCACGTTCAATTGGTTCACAGCATTCCCGGCAAATGCGGTTTTACATGCCAGCAATACCAGGATCAACGAAAATAAGGCTTTCAACTTCATTATTTTTACTCCCTTGTGATTTAAAGATATCGTTTACCACATTGTAGCCCCCGCACAAAAATGCACCGGCAACCAGACAATACTAGCGCAAAAAATGGAAAAAGGATTCTGCAAAAAGGGGCAATGTTGTAACACCCCGCCTTCGCTTTGATTCTTCCTGCAGGCGCACAAAACCATCAATACCAGCGATCATTTTCCTTCAGGGAATTGCCGCCGCTGAAATATAATGTCGCTCCCGCAAAATACCGGGTCTGGCCAGGGCTGTCATGCCTTTCATATTGCGCGAAGAGTGGGACTTTACGGCTCAGCCGGATCTCGAATGCGGCAAATTCACTTTCCATATCTCTGGTATGGCCGCCAATCCCAAGCCGTATATCGTCGGCCGGATAGAGGAGGATGACAGAATCAAAAAAATTAATAGCGCAGGCCTTGGCATTATCTCTCCCAAATGTGATTCATAGAAATGACAGGCTGGTTCAAGGCGAAACCGAAAACGAAGGGCAATGGTGCGCCTGAATCGTTCTCTTCTTAATTCAAGAATAGTAATACGGTTCCATACAAGCCGAATCACTCAATGGGATGATTCCCGGGCCACCCTCGCCCGAAACACGCATAAAACAAAAGGGCGATGCTTGCATCGCCCTTTTATCCCAGTCCATTGATATTTTGTATTTTATTTCTTGTGCCGCTTCGCCGCCGCGATCCGCATGCGTAACGCGTTCAGCTTGATAAAGCCTTCCGCGTCCTTCTGGTCATAGGCGCCCGCATCGTCCTCGAAGGTGGCGATGCGCGTATCGAACAGGCTGTCGCCGGACTTGCGGCCGGCGACGATCACGTTGCCTTTATAAAGCTTGAGGCGCACCGTGCCGTTGACGTTCTGCTGGCTGGCGTCGATCATCGACTGCAACATCTGGCGCTCCGGGCTCCACCAGTAGCCGTTGTAGATCAGCGAAGCATAGCGCGGCATCAACTCGTCTTTGAGGTGCGCAACCTCGCGGTCGAGCGTAAGCGATTCGATGGCTCGGTGCGCCTTCAGCAGGATCGTGCCGCCGGGTGTCTCATAACAGCCGCGCGACTTCATGCCGACGTAGCGGTTCTCCACCAGATCGAGCCGGCCGATGCCGTGCGCGCCGCCAATCTCGTTCAGTTTCGCCAATAACGCGGCAGGAGACAATTTCTTGCCATCGATTGCAGTCGGGTCACCTTTTACGAAATCGATCTCGATGTACTGGGCCTTATCCGGCGCCTTCTCGGGCGACACGGACCAGCGCCACATCTCTTCCTCGCACTCGCTCCAGGGATCCTCCAGCACGGCCCCTTCATAAGAGATGTGCAGCAGGTTGGCGTCCATGGAGTACGGCGATTTCTTGCCGCGCTTCATTTCCACAGGAATATTGTGCTTTTCGGCATAGGTAAGCAGTTTCTCGCGCGAAGTCAGATCCCACTCCCGCCAGGGAGCGATCACCTTGACTCCGGGCTTTAACGCATAGGCTCCCAGTTCAAAACGTACCTGATCGTTGCCCTTGCCGGTCGCACCATGCGAAATGGCGTCCGCGCCCGTCTCATTGGCGATTTCCACCAGCCGCTTGGCAATCAGGGGCCGCGCGATCGAGGTGCCGAGCAGGTATTCCCCCTCGTAGATGGCATTCGCCCGGAACATCGGGAACACGAAATCCCGCACGAATTCCTCGCGCAGGTCGTCGATATAGATCTCCTTGATACCAAGCGCCTTGGCCTTGGCGCGCGCCGGTTCCAGTTCCTCGCCCTGCCCGATATCGGCGGTGAAGGTGACGACTTCGCAATGATAGGTTTCCTGCAGCCACTTCAGGATGACTGAGGTATCCAGGCCGCCGGAATACGCGAGCACAACTTTCTTGACCGATGCCATTGTGATTCCCCTGGTTAACGTTAAGGCGGCGGATTGTACACCCAAATTATCCGCATCGGTACGAGGGCGCCCGGGCGTCGTCTACCCTGTAAAATCGCGTTCCATGCACGTCCAGATAGTTGCAAATGAAACCAAGAAAATGAACAAAAACAGTGAGTTTCCTCTGGATTGTGAGTTCTAATACAAATTATTTGATTTTATAATACACGCCCGTTGCAGGCGGGCCTCCGGGCCCGGACCTCGAACATGCGTGGCTATAAAAAAACAAACCCAGAGGAATGCATGACGACCGCCGTTACAGATCATAATCAACAGGACATCGACCCGCAGGAAACGCGTGAATGGCTGGAAGCGCTGGATTCGGTCATCGAATTCGAAGGCTCGGAACGCGCGCACTTCATACTCGGACAGCTGCTGGCCCAACAAAAAGGCCTGCCCGCCGGTGCAGCCGGTACCACCACAGCCTACATCAATACCATTCCCGTGCATGAACAGACGTCGATGCCCGGCGATCAGGAACTGGAATGGCGTATCCGCTCCTATATCCGCTGGAACGCCATGGCGATGGTCGTGCGTGCCAATCGCAGTGAAGGCGACCTTGGGGGCCATATCTCCACCTTCGCCTCGGCGGCTACTTTGTACGATGTCGGCTTCAACCATTTCTGGCACGCGCCCTCGAAAGATCATCCGGGGGACCTGGTCTATTTCCAGGGCCACGCTTCGCCCGGCATCTATGCGCGCAGCTATATTGAAGGGCGGCTCAGCGAGAAACAGCTGGATCATTTCCGCCAGGACACGACCGGTACGGGTCTGACCTCTTACCCGCACCCCTGGTTGATGCCGGACTACTGGCAATTCCCGACCGTTTCCATGGGCCTCGGCCCCATCTGCAGCATCTACAAGGCGCGCTTCCTGAAATATATGCATGCGCGCGGCCTTGTGGATACCAGCAAACAGAAAGTCTGGTGTTTCGTCGGCGACGGTGAAGTCGACGAACCGGAGACCCTCGGTGCCCTTTCGCTGGCTTCGCGGGAGAAACTCGACAACCTGATCTTCGTCGTCAACTGCAACCTGCAGCGTCTGGACGGCCCCGTGCGCGGCAACTTCAAGATCATCCAGGAGCTCGAGGGCGTGTTCCGCGGCGCCGGCTGGGAAACGATCAAGGTCATCTGGGGCGGCCTGTGGGACCCGCTGCTGGCGCAGGACCATGAAGGCCGGCTGCGCAAGGTGATGGAAGACACCGTCGACGGCGAGTACCAGAATTACAAGGCGAAGGACGGCGCCTACACGCGTGAGAATTTCTTCGGCAAGGACCCGGCCGTACTGCAGATGGTATCCCACCTGTCGGACGATGAGATCTGGCACCTGAACCGTGGCGGTCACGACCCGCACAAGGTTTACGCCGCCTACGCGCGTGCGGTACAGACTGAAGGCAAACCGGTGGTGATCCTGGCCAAGACCGTCAAGGGTTATGGCCTCGGCGCGGCGGCTGAAGCCAAGAACCCGACGCACCAGAAAAAGAAACTCGATACGGATACGCTGTTCCACGTGCGTGACCGCTTCCAGCTTCCGATCTCCGACAAGGATGTGGAAGCGGCCAACTACTACCGACCTGCCGAAAGCAGTCCCGAGATGAAATACATGCAGGAGCGGCGCAAGGCGCTCGGCGGCTACCTGCCGGTACGCCGCAACAGCGCGCCCGCGCTCAAGGTGCCGCCGCTGTCCGCGCTGGAAAGCGTGCTCGGCGGTTCCAAGGACCGCAAGATGTCCACCACCATGAGTTTCGTGCAGATTCTTACGCTGCTGTTGCGCGACAAGGAGTTCGGCAGACACATCGTGCCGATCGTACCCGACGAGGCCCGCACCTTCGGCATGGAGGGCATGTTCCGCCAGCTCGGCATCTACTCATCCGCCGGCCAGAAATACGAGCCGGTCGATAAGGACGAGGTAATGTATTACAAGGAATCGATCAACGGCCAGATCCTCGAAGAAGGCATCAACGAGGCCGGATCGATTTCATCCTTCATCGCCGCCGGCACCGCCTACAGCACCCTTAATATCAACATGGTGCCCTTCTACATCTATTACTCGATGTTCGGTTTCCAGCGCGTGGGTGATCTGTGCTGGCTGGCCGGCGATATCCAGGCCAAGGGCTTTCTGATCGGCGGCACCGCCGGGCGCACCACGCTCAACGGCGAAGGCCTGCAACACCAGGACGGCCACAGTCTCCTGGCCGCCGCCACGATCCCGAACTGCGTCTCGTATGATCCGACTTTCGCCTACGAGATGGCCGTGATCATCCATGACGGCCTGAAGCGGATGTATGAAAAACAGGAAAACATCTTCTATTACCTCACCGCCATGAACGAGAATTACGAGATGCCGGCGATGCCCCAGGGCGTTGAGGAAGGCATACTCAAAGGCATGTACCTGCTGAAGGAAGGCAATACCAAGAAGAAGCTGCACGCCCAGTTGCTGGGCAGCGGCACCATCCTGCGGGAAGTGATCGCGGGCGCGGAGCTGCTGGAGAAGGATTTCAACGTCTCCTGCGATATCTGGAGCGTCACCAGCTTCAACCAGTTGCGGCGCGAGGGTATTGATGCCGAACGCGACAACCTGCTGAACCCCGAAGCCAGGCCGCGCATAAGTTACGTCGCGCAGTGCCTGAAGGGACGCAAGGGGCCGGCCATCGCCGCCACGGACTATATGCGCAACTACGCGGATCAGATCCGGCCGTACATGGACCGTGCCTATACGGTTCTCGGCACCGATGGTTTCGGTCGCAGCGATACGCGCGAGCGGCTGCGCAACTTCTTCGAGGTAAACCGTTACTACGTCGCGATCGCGACGCTGAAGGCGCTCGCTGATGCCGGCGAAATCGAGGCCGCCAAGGTCAGCGAGGCGATCAAGAAGTACGGTATCGACCCCAAGAAACCGAACCCGGTTACCGTCTGACCCCGCGCGCGGAGCACCGGGTAGATCCGGTTGGATGCAAAAGCGGAAGAGCTTTTAACGAAGCATAATAATTTTGATATAGGTTCTATAACAAATGGCGAACGTAATATCCGTCAAAGTACCCGACATCGGCGATTTCAAGAATGTCGGGATTATCGAAGTGCTGGTGAAACCGGGCGACAAGGTCGACAAGGAACAGTCGCTGATCACGCTCGAATCCGACAAGGCTTCGATCGAAATCCCCGCGCCCGAAGCCGGCGTCATCAAGGAACTCAAGGTCAAGGTCGGCGACAAGGTCTCGGAAGGCGATCTGATCCTGATGCTTGAGGCGGCCGCAGCCGTCGCGAAAACCCAAAAAGCCGCGCCCGCTGCACAGGGCTCCCCCGCCGCGCCCGCGGTAAAACCGGTCAAAGTTCCCGATATCGGGGATTTCAAAAATGTCGGGATTATCGAAGTGCTGGTAACACCGGGCGACAAGGTCAGCAAAGAGCAATCGCTGATTACGCTCGAATCCGACAAGGCCTCGATCGAAATCCCCGCGCCTGAAGCCGGCGTCATCAAGGAACTCAAGGTCAAGGTCGGCGACAAGGTCTCGGAAGGAGACGTGATTCTGATGCTGGAAACGTCCGGCGCAGGCGCGCCCGAATCCAAACCGGCGCCGACGGCGGCGGCCAAACCCGCGCCGCAACCGCAACGCCCGGCTCCCGCCGCATCGCGCCCTGCTCCTGCCGCGTCACCGGCTACGCTGCCGCCGATCAATGAAGGCAGCTTTGGCAAGGCGCATGCCAGCCCCTCGATCCGCAAGTTCGCGCGCGAACTGGGCGCCGACCTCGGCCGTATCCAGGGCACGGGACCCAAGAGCCGTATCCTGCGCGAGGATATTCTCAATTACGTCAAGCGTATCCTGAGCGGCGCCGCAAGCGTCGGCGGCGGCATGCCCGGCGTTTCGCCGCCGCCCAAAGTCGATTTCGCAAGTTTCGGCCCGGTGGAAACGCAGCCGCTCAGCAACATTAACAAGCTGACCGGCAAATACCTGCACAGCAGCTGGTTCCATATCCCCCACGTTACGCAGTTCGACGAGGCCGACATTACCGAACTTGAGTCTTTGCGCAAAAAAATGTCCGCCGAACACCAGGACAAGGGCGTGAAGATCACTCTGGTTGCCTTCCTGGTGAAGGCCGCGGTGGCTGCGCTGAAGGAATTCCCGCGCTTTAATGCTTCACTGGATCCCTCCGGCGAAAACCTGGTGCTGAAAAAATATTTTCATATCGGCGTCGCCGTCGATACGCCGGATGGTCTTACTGTGCCGGTGATCCGCGACTCGGACAAGAAAGGCATCGCCGAACTCGCGGCGGAAATCGCCGATGTAGCCACCCGCGCGCGGCAGAAGAAAATCCGGCCGAACGAACTGCAAGGCGGCTGCTTTACCATTTCCAGCCTGGGCGGCGTCGGCGGCACAGCCTTCACTCCGATCGTCAATCAGCCGGAAGTGGCGATCCTCGGCGTCTCCCGTTCATCGATAAAGCCCGTATATGACGGCAAGCAATTCCAGCCGAAACTGATGCTGCCGCTGTCGCTGTCCTACGACCACCGCGTGATCGACGGCGTGCTGGCCGCGAAATTCACAACGTTCCTGAGCCAGCTGCTGGCCGACATAAAGCGCCTGTCCCTTTAGATTGAAGAATTAACCACAGAGTACACAGAGTGCACAGAGATTTTTTGAAAGCATTCCTTCATTCTCGGTGTCCTCTATGCGCTGTGGTTTACAAAAATAAAAAGGCAAAAATATGAGCAATGAAATCAAAGTCGAAGTGCCGGATATCGGCGACTTCAAGAACGTTGGAATCATCGAAGTCCTGGTCAAAGCGGGCGACACCGTGAGCAAGGAACAATCCCTGATCACGCTCGAGTCCGACAAGGCCTCGATCGAGATCCCTTCGCCGGAAGCCGGCAAGGTCAAGCAGTTGCTGGTCAAGGTCGGTGACAAGGTATCCAAAGGTTCGCCGATACTGGTCCTGGAAAGCGACGGCGCCCGGCCCGCGGCAAAACCGGCGTCTGCACAAGCGCCCAAGGCCTCCGCTCAAGCCGCGCCTCAAACCGCGAAACCCGCTCCAATGCCGGCCTCCGCCGCCGGCATCAAGGCCGACATCGTTACCCAGGTCGTCGTGCTGGGTTCCGGCCCCGGCGGTTACAGCGCCGCCTTCCGCGCGGCCGACCTGGAAAAGCAGGTGGTGCTGATTGAACGCTTCGCCGACCTGGGGGGCGTGTGCCTTAACGTCGGCTGTATACCTTCGAAAGCCCTGCTGCATTCGGCGCTGATCATCAAGGAAGCCGAAGCCATGGCCGAACACGGCGTGACTTTCGGCAAGCCGCAGATTGATCTCAAGAAACTGCTCGGCTGGAAAGAAAGCGTGGTGAAAAAACACACCAGCGGCCTGGTCGGCATGACCAAGCAACGTAAGGTGCAGGTCGTGCACGGCGTGGGCAAATTTATCTCGCCCTATCACATCGAAGTCGAGGGACCTGACGGCAAGAAGATCGTGCAGTTCGAAAACGCCATCATCGCCGCCGGCTCGCAGCCGACCAAGATACCGGACTTTCCGCATGACGATCCGCGGGTAATGGATTCCACTGACGCCCTGCTGCTGGAAGAGGCGCCCAAGCGCATGCTCATCGTCGGCGGCGGTATTATCGGCCTCGAGATGGCGATGGTGTACGACGCTGTCGGCACGAAAATCACCATTGTCGAGTTGATGGACGGGCTGATCCCCGGCTGCGACCGCGATCTGGTGAAACCACTCGAAAAAATCATTTCCAAGCGCTACGAAAAAATCTACGTCGGCACCAAGGTGACCAAGATGGAAGCGCTCAAACAAGGGATCAAGGTTTCCTTCGAGGGCAAGGACGCACCCGCCTCCGACACCTTCGACCGCGTGCTGGTAGCTGTCGGCCGCGTGCCGAACGGCAACAAGATCGGCGCCGACAAGGCCGGTGTGCAGGTGAACGAGCGCGGCTTTATCCCGGTGGACAAGCAACTGCGCACCAATGTGCCGCACATCTTCGCCATCGGCGATATCGTCGGTCAGCCGATGCTGGCGCACAAGGCGGTGCACGAAGCCAAGGTGGCGGCGGAAGTCATTGCCGGCCACAAAGCCTTCTTCGATGCGCGTACCATTCCGGCGGTCGCCTATACGGATCCGGAGGTGGCCTGGATGGGCCTGACCGAAACCCAGGCGCAGAAGGACGGCATCGATTACGACAAAGCGGTCATTCCCTGGATCGCCAGCGGCCGCGCCTCCAGCATCGGCCGCAACGAGGGCCAGACCAAACTGTTGTACGACAAGAAAACCAAACGCATCCTCGGCGCGGGTATTGTCGGCCCCAACGCGGGCGAACTGATCGCCGAAGCGGTGCTGGCGCTGGAGATGGGCGCGGACATGGAGGATATCAGCCTGACCATTCACTCGCACCCGACCCTGTCGGAAACGGTGGGACTGGCTGCCGAAATGGCCGAAGGCACCATCACCGACCTGCTGCCCAAGAAAAAACGTTAAGAAATTCTCTCACGGAGGCACGGAGAACACAGAGGGATGAAGTCGAAGAGGCGAATCCAATCTGTGTTGAACATTATTCTGTATTCTTTTTTAACTTCGTGACCTCCGTGCCTCCGTGAGAAATAAGTGTTAAAAATTTCTAACAGCATTGAGATACCGGATTCTGAGATCGAGCTGCATTATGTGCGCGCTCAAGGCGCCGGCGGTCAGAATGTCAACAAGGTTTCAAGCGCGGCGCATCTGCGTTTCGATATCAAGGCATCTTCCCTTCCCGATTTCTACAAGGAAAAGCTGCTGCAACTGAAGGATCAACGCATCTCGAATGACGGCGTGATCGTAATCAAGGCGCAACGCCACCGCACGCAGGAGAAAAATCGCGAGGATGCGCTGGTACGCCTGGCCGATCTGATCCGCAAGGCGGGCATCGTGTACAAGGCGCGCCGGCCGACCAGGCCCACCCGCGCTTCAAAACAGAAACGTCTCGAAAGTAAAACGCGACGCAGCCGGATAAAAACCTCACGCCAAAAAGTCGACTATTAGGCTCCGCTAAAAAAGCAAAACACCTGGCGTGCTTCGTCTCCCGCAGAGAGATTTCTTTTGACATACGCTCCATATCTCCGGCGGACGAGCAGACCTTCCATTGAAAATAAAACACGAATTTTTTAACAAGCTGTTAGCCAAATTGACTATTAGCCATCCCGCTGCTAAGGTCAGCGCGTTTTAATTCTTATAAGGATAAGAACAATGGCTGCCACGGCTTCGCACCAGCGAGATTTCAGCAAGGGCGAAAAGCGCGTCATCTTCGCTTCGTCACTCGGCACGGTCTTCGAGTGGTACGACTTCTATCTGTACGCAGTGCTGGCGCCGTTCTTCGCGGCCTTATTCTTCCCGCCCGATAACCAGACCGCCGCGCTGCTCTCGGCCTTCGCCGCCTACGCCGCCGGTTTCCTGGTGCGCCCTTTCGGCGCGCTGCTGTTCGGCCGCATCGGCGACCTGGTCGGCCGCAAATACACCTTCCTGATCACCATCATGGTGATGGGCGCCTCGACCTTCGGAGTCGGCCTGCTGCCGACCTACGAGACAGTCGGCTGGGCGGCGCCGATCCTGATGGTAACGCTGCGCCTGCTGCAAGGCCTCGCGCTTGGCGGCGAGTACGGCGGCGCGGCGACCTATGTTGCCGAACACGCGCCGAACAACCGCCGCGGCTACGATACAAGCTGGATCCAGACCACAGCTACGCTGGGCCTGTTCCTGGCGCTGCTGGTAATCTGGTTATGCCGCAGTAACATGGAAGCGAAAACTTTCGCCGAGTGGGGTTGGCGCCTGCCGTTCTGGGTATCGATCGTGCTGCTCGCATTCTCCGCGTACATCCGGCTCAAGCTGGAGGAATCGCCCGTCTTCAAGCGGATGAAGGCGGAGGGAAAAGGCTCCAAATCCCCGCTGACCGACAGTTTCTTCAAGTACCCCAACAACAAGTACGTTCTGCTCGCCCTGCTCGGAGCCACCGCGGGCCAGGGTGTAGTATGGTACACGGGCCAGTTCTATGCGCTGTTCTTCCTCACGATCACGCTGAAACTCGATTACGTATCGGCGTACGCGCTGGTCGGCGTTTCGCTGCTGATCGGCACACCGTTCTTTATCTTCTTCGGCTGGCTGTCGGACAGGATCGGCCGGTTGAAAATCATCCTGGCGGGCTGCCTGCTCGCGGCGCTCACCTACTTCCCGCTGTTCGCGGGACTGACGCACTCCATCAATCCCGGCCTCGAAGAATATCAGGCGCAGACTCCGATCACAGTGGCGATCAACCCCGCCGACTGCCAGTTCCATATCTTCGTCGGGCCGTGGAGCACATTCTCCGACTGCGACCGGGTAACCGACTTCCTCACCAAGCAGGGTTTGTCGTTCAAATCGATCGCAGGACCGGCCGGCAGAGTGACCACCTCCATCGGCCCGGAGCAGGTGGAGGGGTGGAACCAGGCCGCGCTCACGGAGGCGCTGAACAAAACAGGCTGGCAGGCAACGCCTGATCGCTCGCGCATAAACTGGGTAACGGCCACGGTCATTCTTATCATCATGGTTATCTACGTCACCATGGTATACGGGCCTATCGCGGCTTTCCTCGTCGAGCTGTTCCCGGTGCGCATCCGCTACACCTCGATGTCGCTGCCCTATCACATCGGCAACGGCTGGTTCGGGGGTATGCTGCCGCTTACCGCCACCGCGATGGTCGCGGCCAGCGGAAACATCTACCACGGCCTCTGGTATCCGGTCGCAGTAGCGATCATGACCCTGGTCATCGGCACGCTGTTCCTGAAGGAAACCAAGGACCGCGACATCCACCACAACTAATGCCGACCGGCGGGCAACCCGATATGCCGGTAATTGCCGGGATGCAATCGTAAAATCCGCTGTTAAGTGCCAAAACCAAAAGAGTCACGGCTCTCGCAAGGATGCAGAGAGACGGAAAACGACAAGGTGCAGGAAGATATTGCAGGAACCTCCGGGTTCACCGGGCCTCAGCGAGAGGTGTTTTGGTTTTTTATTCTCTGTTGCGCCTTGGCGAGAGATTTGATTTTTAAATCAGATAGGCTGGAGTAAAGGCTGGATGGCGTTATCGGCAACACGGTCGGCGATATCCCATGATCGCAGGATATTCTCTATCTCGTGCTCGGGGATGGGCTTGCTGAAGAGAAAACCCTGAAACTCCTGGCAATTCAGGTCCTGCATGATGCTGAGCTGGTCGTGCGTTTCAATTCCTTCAGCCACCACCTGCATGCGCAGGCTGGAGGCGAGCGAAGTGATGGCCTGCACGATGGCCTTGGCATCGCGGCACTCGGCAACATCGATCACGAAGGCCCGATCGATCTTGAGATAATGGATCGGCAGGGTCGTCAGGTAGCTGAGCGAGGAATAGCCTTTGCCGAAGTCATCGATCGCGATCTTGATCCCCATATCCCGCAGCTCGTGCAGCTTCTCGCGCACGTCTTCGATGTTATCCAGCAGGATATTCTCGGTGATTTCCAGCTCGAGCGTGGTGCGGCGCAAATCGAGGCCGCTGCGAGCGATGGCGCCGCGCACCATCTGTGAGAAATTCTCGTCCCGTAACTGAATCGGCGAGACGTTGACCGCCACGTGCAGCGGGGTACTGCAGAAGCGTTGCCACCTCACCACCGAATCGCAGACCGTATTCAACACCCACTCGCCGGCTTTGCAGATCAGGCCGGTCTCCTCCAGTATCGGCAGGAATTCCGAAGGCGAAAGCAAGCCGCGTTTCGGGTGCTGCCAGCGGATCAGCGCCTCGAAACCAATGACCCTGTTGTCGGATACACTCACGCGCGGCTGGTAAAACACGCGGAACTCGGAGCGCAGCAGCGCCTGCCGGATCTCGCTGTGCAGCAGGAAGCGGCGGCTCGATGAGTAGTTGAGCTCTTCGGAATAGAAGCGGAACTGGGCGTTGGCATCGCGCTTGGCCTGGTGCATGGCTGTCTCGGCATGGTGAAACAGGGTATGGGGCGCGTCACCGTCGTTGGGGAAGATGCTGATGCCGAGATTGATCTTGAGATAAATCTCGCGTCCCTCGCAATCGAAGGACTCGTTCAACAGTTCGAGCAGTCTTGGTATGGCGACATCCAGGCGTTCGTGGGATTCGACGTTGTTCATGATCAGGCAGAATTGGTCGCCGTGCATGCGTCCCACCGAATCGCCTTCCCAGATAAAACCTTCGAGCCGGGCGGCCAGCATGCACAGCAGCTCGTTGCCCGCCTGGTGCCCCAGGTTCTCGTTGACGTACCGGAAATTCTCCGGCCCGACATGAATAATGGTGACGCTGTGATTGCCGCGCTTGGCGCTGCGGATGGCATATTCCAGGCGATCCTGCATCAATTCCTTGCTGGGCAGCCCGGTCAGGCGGTCGAAATAGATGGCTTCGCGCAGCTCGCGCGTCGCGTGCTGCACCCTCGCTTCCAGATTATTGCTGAGTTCGCGCAACTCTTCGTTGGCGCGTTTCAGCTCCTCGTTCAGGTGACGGTTTTCCAGCGTCGATTCATAGACTGCGAAGGCTTCCTCGACGGTTTGCAGCAATACAGCATGATCGCAGGGCTTGGTCAGAAAACGGTACAACCCGCCCTGATTGACGGCTTCAACGGCGCTCACCATATCGCTCTTGGCGGTCAACAGAATACGCAGGCTGTCGGGCGAGATACGACCGACCTCGTGCAGGAATTCGATGCCCGTCATGCCGGGCATGCGGAAATCGGAAATGACGATGCCGATCGGCAGACCCTGCGACCGGGACTTGAACAGTTTTAACGCACCCGCCGGGCTACCCGCCGTCAGGACCTCGTAACCCTGGTTTCGAAACAGGATTTCCAGACCCCCCAACACCGCCGGTTCGTCATCTACAATCAAAAGCGCAGACATTGTTTTTATTCTCTGGTACCGGTCGTGACTTCCGACCACTGGTTTTTATTATTAGTTACCGCCGCATTTTTATACCCGACTTGAAGGGAAAAGTGAACCTTATTGTTTTGCAAGCAAAATGCCTACATCACAAATATCATCTGCCAGAGGTTTCCAAATCCGCCTAACCGACGAAACGACTGCCCAAGGCCCCGGTATATCGGTCCACGAAGAGGATAATTACGGACTTTTAAGTTCCCCACCCCAAGTCTCACTCCCAATGATAGTGCATCCAATGCGTTTGTATACGGAGCTATACGATTTTTCTCCCTTCGAATTGGGATCTCTTAGAATCCAGGGGAATAAAATCCTGGCGGTTATCGTGGATGTGGAGCAGGACCCACCTTGCAGAAGTGAATGGGTTGCCCAGGCTTTGGATCGAATATTCGAGCACGCGGCCAAGATCCGGACACCGATGCTCAGCCTGCCGCTGCTGGGCCATTGCTATGGAGGCTTACAGCTTAATACCTCATTGCAGCTGATTCTGGCGGGGCTGTTGGAACATAAGTCCGCACTTCCTGCCCGCATCCAGCTGCGCATGCCGCGCACTTATATGCCCGAAGCCTGGCAAGTGCTGGCCGCAGCGGGACTGATGGAAAACCAGATTTATCCGCTATTCAGGAGCTGACAAAGGAACCGAGCGCCGCCAGAAAGGCCTGGTTCTCTTCAGCGCTGCCTACTGTTACCCGCAGACATTGCGCCAGCAGGGGATGGGCATGCGACACGTTTTTCAGCAGGATGCCTTGCGACTTTAAATGCGCGTGCACAGCCGCGGCCTCGCGGCTCTTAATACGAAACAGCATAAAATTGGCTCGGCTGGGCCAGGCTTGCACGTCTTTCATTGCCCGCAATTTTTCATACAATTCGCGCCGTTCATTGCAGATCACGCGCGCCTGCTGCGCGAATACCTCATAGTGCACCATCGCGAAAACCATACTGGCATAACTCAGGCTGCTGATGTTGTAGGGCAGGCGCAGCTTGTCCAGTTCACGCAGCCAGGACCTGGGCCCGATCAATGCCCCGAAACGCAGGCCGGCCAGGCCGAGCTTCGAAACCGTGCGCAACAGCAGAACATTTTCGAACTCCCTCAGCCGCGGTAGGTATGAGGCTCCCGCAAAAGGCTGGTAGGCCTCGTCGATAATGACCAGCCCGGGAGCAGCCTTGATAATCTCGGCAATCACAGCGTCATCGAACAGATTGCCGGTGGGATTGTTCGGGTAAGCCAGAAAAACCAGGGCCGGCTGATGCTGCCGGATTGCCTGCAGCATCGAATCGCCGTTTAACGAGAAATCGGCCGCTTCGAGCGGTACGCCGATGTAATCGAGCCCAGTGGCATTGGCCAGATATCGATACATCACAAAACCCGGTTCCGGGGCGAGCACTGCAGGCCTCTTACCCTTGCAAAAAGGGGCATCTATCACAGCCATGCACAGTAACTGAATCAACTCATCCGAGCCGTTGCCGAAACTCAAGTCCAGGTTGTCGGAAATACCGAACAGCTTCTTGAAACCCGGCTTCAGGGATTCCGCCCCTGCTTCCGGGTACCGGTTCAGCTGTACCCGCCTCAAAGCGTCGAGCCAGCTGTCGAGCAATTTCTCCGGCATGGAGAATGGATTTTCCATCGCATCGAGCTTGATCATGCCCGCGGCGTCGGGTACCGCATAGGCGCTCAGATCGAGAATGGATTTGCGGATCAGTTGTTCTATTTTGTTGGACATATCAAAACAATGCTCAATGAACGGCGAACAATGAACACTGTTCACTGTTCACTGTTTTTGATTCGATACTCCGCCGAGCGCGCATGCGCTGTCAGGCCCTCGCCGCGCGCAAGCGTTGAAGCGGTCTCGCCCAGTTTCGAGGCGCCAACTGGGGAGCATTCAATAATGCTGCTGCGCTTCTGGAAATCGTAGACGCCAAGCGGCGAAGCGAAACGGGCGCTGCGCGAGGTCGGCAACACATGATTGGGTCCCGCGCAGTAATCGCCGAGCGCTTCGGCCGTATAGCGGCCAAGGAAAATAGCGCCGGCGTGGCGGACCTTATCCAGCCACTGTCGTGGATTATCGAGCGATAATTCCAGGTGTTCAGGCGCAAGACGATTTACAAGCTCAAAAGCTTCGCCCATATCGCGCACCCGGATCAGCGCTCCACAATTGCGCATGGCAGCCGCAACGATGGTCTTGCGCTCCAGTGTCGGCAGCAATTTCTGAATACTGGCGGAAACTTGTTTGATGAAATCCGCATCCGGCGAAATCAGGATTGCCTGTGAGTCTTCGCCGTGTTCGGCCTGTGAAAACAGATCCATCGCGATCCAGTCCGGATCGGTTTTACCGTCGCAGACCACGACGATCTCCGAAGGTCCGGCAATCATGTCGATGCCCACCTGGCCATACACCAGGCGTTTGGCAGTCGCCACATAGATATTGCCGGGGCCAGTGATCTTGTCAACGGCCGGAATTGTTTCAGTTCCATAGGCCAATGCCGCCACAGCCTGGGCGCCTCCCACCATAAAAACGCGGTCGACTCCTGCAATCGCGGCCGCCGCCAGCACCCAGTCGTTGAGTTCGCCGCCAGGCGCCGGCACAGTCATGATGAGTTCGCCTACACCGGCAACCTTGGCCGGGATAGCATTCATCAAAACCGAGGAGGGATAAGCCGCCTTGCCGCCAGGAACATATAAACCTGCGCGATCAAGGGGCTGCACTTTTTGCCCCATTTGATTGCCGTACTCATCCGGAGGAAGGAAGGAATTTTCCAGCTTTTGTTTCTCCGCATATAAACGGATACGTTCGGCAGCCTTTTTGAGGGCATCTACACTATCAGAGCCATCAAAAGTCCTTAGGGTTGTTTTCGCCCCTCCTTCTCTCCTCAAACGATTTAATGCTTCCTGCAAACGTTCTTTGGGTAACTCAAGATCAGCGACAGATTTCGCTTTCAACCGATCGAAACGGGCAGTGTACTGCAGCACCGCGGCATCGCCCTTCTCACGTACGGCAGCAATGATCTTTGTTACCGCCCGAACCACCGCAGCATCAGTTGTATCATTCGCGCGCAGCAGAACGCCCAGGGCCTTTTCAAAGCCCCGGGCCTGGGTGTCGAGCATTTTGGGCAGGCTTTTCGCGGCCACAGGATCGGCAATAACGCTCAGCGCTTGGCTTTGCGGCGCTTGCGCACGGCCTCGGCCAGGTTTTCCAGCAAGGGTTCGGTATCCGACCAGCCGATGCAGGCATCAGTGATGCTCTGGCCGTAGGTCAGCGGTTTGCCGGGCGCAACATCCTGGCGCCCCGCCACCAGGTGACTTTCCACCATGACGCCGAAAATACGTTGATCGCCGGCTGCCACCTGGCTCGCGATATCCTTGGCGACGTCGATCTGCCGCTCGTAGATCTTGCGGCTGTTGGCGTGACTGGTATCGATCATGATGCGCGCCGGCAGTTTCGCCTTCTCCAGCATGGCGGACGCGTCGTCCACGCTCGCGGCGTCGTAGTTGGGCTGCTTGCCGCCGCGCAGGATCACATGTGCATCCTGGTTGCCCTTGGTGCGTACGATGGCGGAGCGGCCGTTCTGGGTGACGCCGAGAAAACTGTGCGGGCGAATCGCCGCGCCGATGGCGTCGACAGCGATCTGCACCGTGCCGTCGGTACCGTTCTTGAAACCGATCGGGCAGGACATGCCCGAGGCCAGCTCGCGGTGCGCCTGGCTCTCCGTAGTTCGCGCACCGATAGCGCCCCAGGCGATGAGGTCTGAAAAATATTGCGGCGTAATCAGATCGAGAAACTCGGTCGCGGCCGGCAGCCCCATCTCCGACAGGTCCAGCAAAAGTTTGCGCGCCAGGCGCAGGCCCTTGTTGATCTCATAACTGTCGTCGAGGTTCGGATCGTTGATCAGACCCTTCCAGCCGACCGTGGTGCGCGGCTTTTCGAAATACACGCGCATCACGATTGAAAGATCCTCCTGCAGGCGCTGCCGCATTTTCAGCAGACGCTGCGCGTATTCGATAGCCGCCTTGGGATCGTGTATGGAGCAGGGCCCGATAACGACCAGCAGCCGGTCATCCTGCCTGGACAGGATATTGTGAATGGCCTGCCGTGCGTCGTGCACGGTCTGGGCGGATGCTTCCGTTATCGGGTATTCCGAGCGCACCTCGGCCGGGATCGATACTTCCCGGATATCGTCGATACGTAAATTGTCCGTCTGGTATTTCATAGTCATTCAACCGCTGTTACCGCTTGCTTGAGTTTTTCGATCACCGCCTGCACCGCGCCGTGTTTCATGCGCATCGACGCCTTGTTGACGATCAGGCGGGAGGAAATATCGGCGATCGTCGCCTTGGGTTCCAGGCCGTTGGCCCGCAAAGTATTGCCGGTGTCGACCAGGTCGACGATCACGTCCGCCAGTCCCACCAGCGGGGCCAGTTCCATGGAACCGTATAATTTGATGATCTCGACCTGCCGCCCCTGCGCGGCAAAATAGTCGCGGGTGACATTGACATATTTGGTGGCCACCCGCAATCGATCGACGGCCGGCGCCTCGCCCTTGTGTCCCGCCACCATCAGGCGGCAGCGCGCGATGCCGAGATCCAGCGGCTCATACAGGCCGGCACCGCCGTGCTCAAGCAGAACGTCCTTGCCCGCGACGCCGATATCGGCCGCGCCGTATTGCACATACGTCGGCACGTCAGTCGCGCGCAGCACCACGATTTTCACGCCCGGATCATTGGTATCCAGCACCAGCTTGCGGCTGGCGTCCGGGTCATCGCGCAGGGAGATCCCCGCCGTGGCCAGCAGCGGCAATGTCTCCTGCAGAATTCTGCCCTTCGATAATGCAATGGTCAGATTCATAGCTCACTCAGGCCGGCACCCGGCGGATCTGGCAGCCCAGCTGCCGCAGTTTTTCCTCAATCGTTTCGTAACCACGGTCGATATGGTAAATGCGGTCGACCACGGTTTCCCCGTTCGCGGCGAGTCCGGCCAGGATCAGGCTCGCCGAGGCGCGCAGGTCGGTCGCCATCACCTGGGCGCCGGTCAGTTTCTGCACGCCCTTGATCAGGGCCGTGTTGCCCTGCACCTTGATATCAGCACCCATGCGCATGAGTTCCAGCACATGCATAAAGCGATTTTCGAAAACAGTCTCGACCACCGTGCCTACGCCTTCAGCCACGGAGTTCAGCGCGGTGAACTGGGCCTGCATGTCGGTCGGAAACGCAGGATAGGGCGCGGTCTTGACTTCAACGGCCTGCGGCCGCTTGCCGCGCATATCGAGCTCGATCCAGTCCTGGCCGCTTTCGATCCTGGCGCCGGCTTCCGTCAGTTTACCCAGCACTGAATCGAGAATGGTGGGGTCGGTATTTTTCAGCTTCACCCGGCCGCCGGTAATGGCGCCGGCCACCAGATAGGTTCCGGTCTCGATGCGGTCCGGCAATACTTCGTAGCGCGTACCCTGCAAAGACTTCACGCCCTGCACCACGATGGTATCGGTGCCGGCGCCGCTGATGCGAGCGCCCATCTTCGTCAGGAAGTTGGCGAGGTCCACCACTTCGGGCTCGCGCGCCGCGTTTTCGATGACGGTCTCGCCATCGGCCAGCGTGGCCGCCATCAACAGGTTTTCCGTGCCGGTTACGGTAACGGTGTCCATGACCAGCTTGGCGCCCTTCAGCCGCTTGGCCTTCGCCATGATATAGCCGTTTTCGATCTCGATATCGGCGCCCATCGCCTGCAGGCCCTTGATGTGCAGATCGACCGGGCGCGAACCGATGGCGCAACCGCCGGGCAGGGAGACCTCGGCGCGGCCATAACGCGCCAGCAGGGGTCCCAGCACCAGGATAGAGGCACGCATGGTTTTCACCAGCTCATATGGGGCGCGGAATTGCGTCACCGTTGAAGGGTCGATCTCGACGTTCAACTTCTCATCAATCGTCAGATCGACGCCCATCCGGCCGAGCAATTCCATGGTGGTTGTGACATCGTGCAGGTGCGGCACGTTCGAAATCATGACGGGCCCTTCCGACAGCAAGGTGGCCGCCAGTATCGGCAACACGGCGTTCTTGGCGCCGGAAATCCGGATCTCGCCGTCCAGGGGATGACCGCCCGTTATGATCAGTTTGTCCACGTTGTTACTACCGTTGCGGAAAGACGGCGATTTTAACGGTAAACGCGGGGGAAAAGGATAACTTTTTGAACGGGCGCGGGGACTCAGTCGCCGAGAAAACTCTCCAGCTCGCTGACCCGGGCGATTTCGAGCAGGGGTGGCGGAATATTGCGCAAAAGCAGCCCCGTTTTACGGGCTGCCGCCTGCCGTCGCCATTCCAGCAGCAGGCCGAGTGCGGCGCTGTTGCAACGGGTCACGCCCGAAAGATCGAGCTGTACGCGGGAACCATTACCCAGCCAGTCGTGACCCTGCCGCAGCAGCCGGGGCACGGAAATAAAATCCAGGCAGCCCGATAGCTGATAATCGCCGGCGCCGGTCGGCTTTAACGTTGCGGCGGAATCGGTCACTCAGCGGCTCCGGCAGGTTTGGAGGCGGTCGCGGCGGGCTTGTCCCCCGCTCCGGAAGCCTGTGGCTGCAAATTACGGTTGCGCATGGACTCCAGCAGCTTGTCCATACCGCCGGTCATGATCTCGCGATCGAAGGTACTGCGGTAATTGGTGACCAGGCTTACACCTTCGATAACGATGTCATATACCTTCCAGCCGTCCTCGGGTTTATAGCGCATGCTGTAATTGATGCGGATCGGCGGCCCGCCCGCGCGCTTGATCGAGGAACTCACTACCGCCCGGTCCTGCTCCGCCGAAGGACGGAAAGGCAGCATATCGACGGTCTGGTCGTTATAGTTGACCAGGGAGGTTTTATAGGTGCGGATCAGCAGGTTCTTGAACTCCTCGACGAACTGGTTCCGCTGCTCGGGTGTCGCGGTCCGCCAGTGCTTGCCCAGCGCCAGCTTGGACATGGCAATCTGGTCTATATGCGGCACGATCAGCTCCTCGATCTTCTGCGCCACGAATTCGGCGTCGCCGAGGCGCGCCCGGTTGTCCTTGATCGTCTGCAGAATCTTCTCGGTAACCGATGCGACCAGCGCCTGCGGATCACTGTCAGGCTTGGCAGCCGCGGTTTCCTGCGCCAGCGCCGGCTGGCTCAGAATCAACGGCAGGCAAAGAAAGAATTTTTTCAACATAACGTGCTTCCCTTTAATTTATGAATTCATATAGAACGCAGCCTTGTTATCTAGACCCTGCCGGCGAAAAACAGTTGCAGCCCGATCAGTTGTCACCCGCGGCCTTGCTGTATAAAAACTGCCCGATCAGGCGTTCCAGCACGATGGCCGATTCGGTAATGGTAATCCGGTCACCGTCCTTCAGCGAAGCCTCCTCCGCTCCCGGCGTCAACGCTATATATTGTTCGCCCAGCAGTCCCGCGGTAAAAATGCTGGCGGAAGTATCGGTCGGAAACTGGTTGTACTGCGGGTCGATCTGCAATATGACCTGGGCCTGGTAAGTGGTGCTGTCATAGTGGATATCGGACACGCGGCCCACCCGCACTCCGCTCGCCGTAATCGGCGAACGCACTTTGAGGCCGCCGATGTTTTCAAACGAGGCGGTCAACTTATAACCTGCGTCGGTATCGAGGCCGCTCAGGTTGCTGACTTTCATCGCCAACATGAACAGGGAAGCGAGGCCTGCGGCGACGAAAGCTCCCACCCAAATTTCCATAGCACGTGTCGTCATACTCATTCTCCAGCAATCATCAATGCCGTTAACACGAAATTCAACCCCAGCACCACCAGTGAGGCATTTACTACGCCGCGTGTTGTCGCGCGGCTCACGCCTTCAGAAGTGGGAATGCAATCAAAGCCTTCATACAAGGCGATCCAGGTTGCGAAAAAACCGAACACGACGCTCTTGAGCACACCGGCGAGCATGTCGTCGTAAATATCGACGGCGCTCTGCATCTGCGACCAGTAAGCCCCGCTGTCGACTCCAAGCAGGCCGACCCCGACGAAGTATCCGCCGAATACTCCGACCGCGCTGAATATCGCGGCCAGCAGCGGCAACGCAAGAAAACCGGCCAGCAGCCGCGGCGCGAATACCCTCTTATAAGGATTTACAGCCATCATTTCCATACCCGACAGCTGCTCGGTCGCCTTCATCAAACCGATCTCCGCAGTCAATGCGGAACCCGCGCGGCCAGCGAACAGCAAAGCGGTCATAACGGGACCCAGCTCCCGCACCAATGACAAACCGACCATGACCCCCAGCGAGCTTTCGGAATTGAAACGCACCAGTATGTTATAGCCTTGCAGGCCCAGCACCATGCCGACGAACAAGCCCGCCACCAGGATAATCAGGATGGTCAGCACGCCGACCGAGTAGAGCTGTTGAACCAGCAGCCGCGGACGCGACAACAAGGATGGCAAAGACGCCAGCGTCGCCAGCAGGAAAATCACGCCGCGGCCGAGCCGTTCGAAAAATCCCAGTCCGGCACGGCCGAAACTTGCAAGCACTTCCGGTATCAGGTTACTCGGCTTCATCAGGTCAGCCCCAGGTCTTCTTTATAGTCGGGAGCGGGATAATGGAAAGTCACCGGGCCGTCCGGCAGCCCTTTCATAAACTGCTGCGTCCAGTCGGAACGGCTGCGATTCAGCTGTTCAGGAGTGCCATGGTCGATCACCTTGCCTTCAGCAATTACATAAATGTAATCCGCTATTGAAGAGGTTTCCGGTACATCATGCGAGACCACTATGCTGGTGACCCCGAGCGCGTCGTTCATACTCTTGATCAGTTTGACCAGTACACCCATGGAAATGGGGTCCTGCCCGGCGAAGGGTTCGTCATACATAATCATCATCGGGTCGAGCGCGATCGCGCGCGCCAGCGCCACCCGGCGCGCCATGCCGCCCGACAGCTGCGATGGCATCAGGTCACGGGCGCCGCGCAGACCAACAGCGTGCAGCTTGGCCAGCACCAGATCCCGGATCAGCGTCTCCGGCAGCCGTGTATGCTCGCGCAGCGGGTAGGCTACATTGTCAAAAACGGAGAGGTCCGTCAGCAAGGCGCCGGTCTGGAACAGCATGCCCATACGCTTGCGCAGTTCGTAAAGCGGCCCCTGCTTCAGCGCATGCACGTTCATGCCGTCGACGTGGATGCTGCCGGCCCGCGGTTTCAACTGCGCACCGATAAGCTTCAACAAAGTGGTTTTGCCGGTGCCGCTCGGCCCCATGATGGCGGTGATCTTGCCACGCCGGATATCGATATCGACACCATCGAATATGATCTTCCGGCCGCGCCGGAATTCCAGTCCCTGCACTTTGACCAGGATATCCGAGGATGATGGCTGCCCGGTAATATTGGTTCTCCTTAAGATTTCAGCAGGCGCGCTTGGATTATGCCCTGCGCATCATTATAAACATAAACAATAAACACCCTGGAACTAAAATCGCTTTTGGTAATTCGCCGGTAATGTGTATCATGTCGCTGTTTTGCGGCTTATTCCACAGGCTATTCACGTTCCAGGCAAGGGGTTAACGAAGGATTCATGACGCATTCCCGGAAAAAACTTCTTTTATCATGCCTGTGGGCTCTGTCCCTCGGCGGTTGTGCCGCCGTCCAGGGTCCGCCGGACCCGCAGGATCCCTGGGAACGCTTCAACCGCAGCATGTATTCCTTCAACGACAAACTCGACCGGGCGATCCTGAAACCGACCGCGAAGGGTTATCATGCCATCACGCCGGACGTGGTCGAAACCGGCGTCACCAATTTCTTCGCCAATCTGGAAGACATCCCGACACTGCTCAATAACCTGCTGCAGTTTAAACTGCTTGACGCCCTGTCCGACGCCGGCCGCCTGATTATTAATAGCACCATCGGCATTGGCGGCATATTCGATGTAGCGACCCCCATAGGGCTCGAAAAACATGATGAGGACTTCGGCCAGACCCTGGGTCGCTGGGGGGTCGGCAGCGGGCCTTATCTGGTATTGCCCCTGTTCGGGCCCAGCTCTCCACGGGATGCCTTCGGCCTCACCGGCGAATATGCTGTCGCGCCGATCCGGCAGATCGAGGACACTTCCACGCGCAACAGCCTGTATGTAATGCAGATCATCGATATCCGTGCACGCCTGCTGCCGCTCGACGGGGTTATCGACGAGGCGGCGCTGGATCCCTACATCTACATACGTGAAGCCTGGATGCAACGCCGCCGCAGCCTGGTCTACGACGGCAATCCTCCGCCCGAGGAATCGGATGAGATCGACATTTTCTCGGATGACGAAGAAGAATAGTAGCGGCGTCGCGATCGAATAAACGCGGGCCGGACCCGCTTACAAACTGCTAGAATACGCGCCTCATGAACGCGGACAAAATGATTGCTCTGGCCCGCTCGGTTATCGAAAGCGAGGCCCAGGCCGTGTCCGGGCTGCAAGCCCTGATCGATGCCAATTTCAGCGCCGCCTGCCGCCTGATGCTGGAATGCCGGGGACGGGTAATCGTTACGGGCATGGGTAAATCCGGGCATATCGGCAACAAGATAGCCTCCACGCTGGCGAGCACCGGGACGGCCGCCTTTTTCGTGCACCCGGGCGAAGCCAGCCATGGCGACCTCGGCATGATCACCGGCCAGGACGTGGTATTGGCGCTATCCAATTCCGGTGAAACGGATGAAATTCTCGTCATACTGCCGCTGATCAAGCGCCTCGGCATTCCCTTGATCGTGATGACTGGGCAACCCTCCTCCACCCTGGCGCGTGAAGCCACGATCTGCATCAATCTTGGCAATCCCAAAGAAGCCTGCCCGCTAAACCTGGCTCCCACCTCCAGCACGACAGCCGCATTGGCGATGGGAGACGCGCTGGCCATCGTGCTGCTGGAAAGCCGCGCCTTCACGGCGGAGGATTTCGCGCGCGCGCATCCCGGCGGTTCGCTGGGGCGGCGGCTGCTGCTGCGCGCACGTGACCTGATGCATGCCGGAGAGCGGGTACCGATGGTCGGGACCGGGGCCACGCTTGATGAAGCGCTGGCAGAAATGACTCGCAAGGGCCTGGGCATGACCGCCATCGTCGACGACCACCAAAAGGTGCTCGGCATCTACACCGACGGTGATATACGACGCACCCTGGGCAAATCCCTCGACCCGCACCGCACACGGATTTCCGAGGTCATGACCCGAAACTGCATTACCGTCAAGGCTGATATGCTGGCGGCGGAGGCGGTCAACCTGATGCAGGAAAAACGCATCAACGGGCTGCTCGTCACCGACGATTCGGGCAAGCTCCTGGGGGCGCTCAATATGATGGACATGTTGCGGGCGCGCATATTATGAGCGAAGACGCCCGCAAGCGCGCCGCCAGAGTCCGGCTCGCCGTATTCGATGTCGACGGCGTGTTGACCGACGGCATGCTGACTTACGACGACCGGGGCATCGAATACAAAAGTTTCCATACGCAGGACGGGCTGGGGCTGAAATTGCTCCAGCAGGCCGGCGTCACCGTGGCCGTGATCTCGGCCCGCAACTCGGATATTGTCACGCGACGCATGCGCGAGCTCGGCATCAAACACGTTTATCAGGGCAGCGACGACAAGTTGAGCGTGTTGCGCGAACTGCTGCGCAGCCTGAAAGTGGACGGAACTGAAACTGCCTATACCGGTGACGATCTGCCGGACGTGCCGCCGATGCGCCTCGCCGGCTTCGCGGTGGCGGTGCAGAACGCGGTTGCCGCCGTGCGGCAGTATGCCCACTGGATCACTTCCAAACCGGGCGGACAGGGTGCGGCACGCGAAATCTGCGATTTCATCCTGTCGGCTCAGGGCAAGCTGGCAGCGGTAACGGCCGCGGCCGCCGGCGACGCTCCGGCAAAATGACGCGGCAGCTGAATAAAGGTGGCCTGCTGCTGCTATTGCTGCTGCTCGCGGCCGCCGGGCTGACCTCCTGGCTGCGCACCCGGCCGGACATCGTCGCGCTCCCGGCGGAAGCCGAGGCGATCCGGCAAATCGATTTTTTCATGAAGAATTTCCGCATCCGTCAATATGACTACCAGGGACAACTGCACTATACCTTCAAGGGCAGGCAGTTGAACCACTACGAAGCGGACGCCCGCACTGAAATCAGCGGACCCGACATGGAGCTTGCCGTCGACAGTGCACACTGGACAGTGCAAGCCGACCGTGCCGTCACGGCCGGCACCCAGTCCGCGGAGGAAATCCGCTTTTCCGGCAATGTCCGTGTGCAGCAGGAAAACAGCCTGCTGATTCGCACCGAGACGCTGCTACTGCAACCGGAAACGGAATATATGGAGTCCTTGGAACCGATCGTGATCAGTGGCACCGGCCGGAATATCGAGGCTGCATCACTGCGCGCGAACCTGCAAACCGGCATACATACCTTGACCGGGGTCAGGGCCCGTTATGTTCCATAGCCTGCTGCGCCATGCCTGCGCAATCATGCTGCTGGGGTCGCATGCCGTGGTCCTGGCCCTGCCCGCAGACTCCAAACAACCCATAGAAATCGAAGCACAGAAACTGATCATGGACCAGCAGAAGGGAATCAGCACCTACAGCGGCCACGTGACGCTGACACAAGGCAGCATCCGTATCGAAGCGGAACAACTTCTCGTGCATACGCGTAACGGCAAATTTGACCGGCTGGAGGCCTTCGGCTCCGACACACAACAAGCCTCCTTCCGGCAACAACTGGCCAATGGCGAGGAAACCCGCGGCAACGCCGGACACATTCAGTACAGCGCCGGCAAATCACGCCTTACATTGCAACAACGGGCGCAACTGCAACAGAGCGGCAACCGCATTCAGAGCGACAGAATCGATTACAATACCGCCAGCAACAGCCTGCTCGCCGGGCAGCAGGATCCGGCACAGAGCCGGCAGCGAGTACGCATTGTCATAGAGCCGGCGGACGATATGCCGAAGCAATCCACGGAACAGAAACAACCATGAACGTCCTGCGCGCGGAAAACCTCGTCAAACGCTACAAGGGCAAGCTCACTGTCGATCAGGTCTCGCTATATGTACAAAGCGGGGAAGTCGTCGGCCTGCTCGGTCCCAACGGCGCCGGCAAGACCACCAGTTTCTACATGATCGTCGGACTCATCGGTTGTGATTCGGGTCGCATCCTGCTCAACGACACCGACGTCACAGATTTGCCGATGCACAGTCGTGCGCGGACAGGGATCGGTTACCTTCCGCAGGAAGCCTCGGTATTCCGCAAGCTGAGCGTCGCTGACAATCTGCTGGCGATCCTCGAAACGAGGCCCGGTCTCGATCGCGCGCAACGGTTGCAGAAAATGCAGGACCTGCTTAACGATCTGCAAATAGACCATATCCGCAATAATATCGGCATCAGCCTTTCCGGCGGCGAACGCCGACGCGTGGAAATCGCCCGCGCGCTCGCGACCGATCCCAGGTTCATCCTGCTGGATGAACCCTTTGCCGGAGTCGATCCCATTTCAGTGATAGAAATCCAGAAAATTATCCAGGCGCTGACCGCGCGCAATATCGGTGTACTGATTACGGACCATAATGTGCGCGAAACCCTCGGTATTTGCGGACGCGGCTACATACTCAGCCGCGGACGCGTGATCGCGGAAGGCGCTCCCGGCGTCCTGCTTGACAATCCTGAAGTCAAAAAGGTGTACCTGGGGGAAAATTTCCGCCTGTAAAACGATGCCTCCCCTAAGCACTTGATTTCCCGGGATAAAGGAAACTTATCCGTGTCGCGCGAGAAATACCGAACAAAGTCCGGGCCGTCTACTATAAGATAGATAGGACATTGGCTTGAGCCTTGCCAGACCGAACCTGGTTTTACGTCCGTCTTGGCCGGTCGCACGCAGATAATTCAAATGTCGACCTGGTCATTCAATATAGAATCGTAACAGGATAAAATTTCAGGCATGAAGCAGAGCCTGCAAATCAAGTTCAGTCAGCAGTTGACGATGACTCCGCAGCTACAGCAGGCCATCAAACTGCTGCAACTGCCCTCGCTGGAGCTGCAGAACGAAATCCAGCAAGCCCTAGAATCCAATCCCATGCTGGAGATTGAGGAAGAACTTGAAGCCTCCCTCGTTCCCCATTCCGCCAATAGCACTCCCGCTGAATCCTCCTACGAAGGAGAGTCCAGCCATCCGCAGGAACATGAACATCCTGCCGCCGAAATGGATGGTTCCGGCATCGAAACCTCCGACATGTCGTGGGATCAGGACCACGACTGGGAGAACAATTACGTCTCCAGCGGCAAAAACTCCACGGACTCGATGCCCGATAAGGAAATTTACGAACGGCAGGATTTCAGCGAAACCTCTCTGCAGGAACATCTGATGTGGCAGCTCAATCTTACTCATATGAGCGATACGGACCGTATCATCGCCACAGCCATCATTGATTCCATCACGGAGGATGGTTATCTCGGAGAGGACCTGCAAACCCTGCATGCAACCCTGATCTCCGCATACCCGGGCATTGAAGGCGACGAAATCGAAGCGGTGCTGCACCGCGTGCAACAGTTCGATCCCATCGGGGTAGCCGCGCGTACTCCGTCGGAATGTCTGAAACTGCAGCTGCAGACCTATCTGCCCGACACCCCCGGCTACGCGCTGGCTCATATCATCATCGATCACTATCTGGAACTGCTGGCGACGCGTGATTATCCGCGCTTAAAGCGCGTGACCAAGGCGGACGCGGAGAGTCTGCGCGCGGCAGAGCTGTTGATACAGTCTCTGCACCCCAAGCCCGGCGCACTGATCACGACGAGCCGCACCGAATACATCGTGCCCGACGTATTCGTCACCAAAAAGAACCGCAGATGGCGCGTCGAACTCAATCCCGAACTGGCCCCCAGGCTGCGCATCAACCCGATGTACGCGAAGATGATAAGGCGAGCGGATAAAAGCGACGACAACAACTACCTCAAGACCAACCTGCAGGAAGCCCGCTGGTTTCTGAAAAGCCTGCAAAGCCGCAATGAAACCATCCTCAAGGTAGCGCGTGCCATCGTGGAACGCCAGCGCGCCTTCTTCGACTATGGCGACGAAGCCATGAAACCGCTGGTGTTGCGCGATATCGCGGAAGAACTGGAAATGCACGAGTCCACCATTTCCCGCGTGACTAACCAGAAGTACATGCATACGCCGCGCGGCGTATTTGAATTCAAATATTTTTTCTCCAGCCACGTCAGTACCGCGGACGGCGGCGAGTGCTCCGCGACCGCGATTCGCGCCATGATCAAGAAACTGATCGCCTCTGAAAACAATCAGAAACCATTAAGCGACAGCAAAATCGCCCAGTTGCTGGACAACCAGGGCATCAATGTGGCCCGCCGCACCGTGGCGAAATACCGTGAAAGCCTGTCGATACCGCCGTCGAACGAACGCAAGTCGCTCTGCTGATCGAAAACCGAATGAAACGAAACGAGCAAGCCATGAACAGGAGAAGCAATATGAATATCGAGCTGTCCGGACACCATATCAGCATCACGGATGCCCTGCGCAACTACGTGGCGGACAAGTTTGACCGCCTGGAAAGGCATTTCGACCACGTAACCAGCGTCCATGTCGTGCTCGAAGTCGAGAAGGAACGCCATATCGCCGAAGCGACTATCCATGTGGCCGGCAAGAAAGACGTGCATGCCGACTGCGTGCACGAAGATATGTACGCCGCCATCGACATGCTGGTGGACAAACTCGACCGGCAGGTCATCCGCCACAAGGAAAAGCTCACGGACCATCACAAGAAAGAGAAAAACGGTCTCAGGCCTGAACTTTAAAGTTCAGGCCCAAAAGTCATGAGCACCCAGCAGATCATACCGGAGGCAAAAATGATGATTTCGCAATGTCCGTTTATTGCCGTATCCATTTTTACCCAGGGTTCCATCCGGCGGATCATATTAACCAAGTATCATCGACGCTAGCACGACGCAGGAAGTTGAGCAGTTTCAAAATGATCACCGGCGAAATCCTGAATCCCGCATCCATCGCCTGCCGCGAGACCGCCGGCAGCAAGAAGCGCGTGCTCGAAAAAATCAGCAGACTGCTGGCCGCCCCTGAAGGGCTGAACGAAATCGACGTATTCGACAAACTGCTGGAACGGGAAAGACTGGGCAGCACCGGCCTCGGCCAAGGTGTAGCCATCCCGCACTGCCGCCTGCAGCACGCACATAGCGCCCACGTTGCCCTGATGACCCTGCAAGCCCCCGTCAATTTCGAGGCCCGCGACGGCAAGCCGGCCGACATCGTGTTCGGACTCATCGTGCCCGAACATTGCACGGAAACGCACCTGCAGATACTGGCGAAGGCGGCCGAGATGTTCAGCGACGCCGCGTTCTGCGCACGGCTGCGTGCCAGCGCAAACAACGAGCAGCTATACGAGCTGGTCAGTTGCTGGCAGCCGCAAAGTCTGTCGGCCTGACGGCTTTGGGAACGTTAAAAATGGATATTTTTGATCGAGGGCAAGTCAGTGACGGGCCAATGGAATCCGCGAAACATCCGGCTTCAGCAGCAATGGATGTTCGGAGGACCGGCGTGTACACATCAGTACATGAGGCGCCGGGCAAAGCCCCGCGTAGAAACAGTAGGCCGACGAAGCCTTTCTATCAAAAAGCTCATTTTTAGAGGCGCACCAAATGCAGTTAACGGTCGGCGCCCTGATTAACGCAATAAACAAGCGCTTTCCGCTGCACTGGGTTAGCGGTTACAACGCGGACCAGCGCGAGATCGGCAAACACTTCAGCTGGGGCACGCATCCCAAGATCATCGGCCATCTCAACCCGATCCACCCCAACCACATCCAGATTGTCGGCGACGTCGAAATGTCGTACATCACCCAGTTCACGCCGGACGAACGCAGGCGTCAGTTGACCAATATCTTCAAGAACGACATTTTCGCGGTCATCGTCGCCGACGGACTCGGCGTACCCGAAGACTTCAAGCAACTGGCCGACGAACACAAGGTAGCGCTGCTCGAATGCGAGCAGCCGAGTAACGAACTCGTAACAGACCTGCGTTATGTCCTTACCACGATGCTGGCGGACAAGCAGACCATCCACGGCGTCTTCATGGAAGTCACCAGCGTGGGAGTGCTGCTGACAGGCGGCAGCAGCATCGGCAAGAGCGAACTTGCGCTGGAACTGATTACGCGCGGCCATCGCCTGATCGCGGATGACGCCCCCGAGTTCGCCCGTATCACGCCCGATATCATCTCCGGCAGCTCGCCAGCGCTGTTGCAAGACCTGCTGGAGGTGAGAGGTCTGGGCATACTGAACATACGGGAAATGTACGGTGATGGGGCGATCAAGCTCAGCAAGTATCTCCGGCTGATCATTAACCTGGTACCGCACGAACAACTGGACAAGAAACTCGACCGGATGCATACCTTCAGCAGCACACGCAATTTCCTCGGCGTCAATATCTCGGAAATCGCCCTGCCGGTGGCCCCCGGCCGCAACCTTGCCGTTATGGTTGAAGCAGCGGTGCTGGATTTCCTGCTCAAAACCCGCGGCTACGACGCCGGCCAGGAACTGATTGAACGCCAGGAAAAGGCCATGAATCTCCAGAAATAGGACCCTATTGGGTTTCTTCCGGGAAGGGCATACAATTCGCACAGTCTTAACGGGGCGGATTGCCTATGAACCTCTCTCAAAATTTTGCGAGTGCGGAGATACTCAGACTTTGCGCCCCGTATAACCGTGCTACGCAGGACTTTGCCCGGCGGGCGGTAGGTTCATGAAACTGGTCGTCATCAGCGGGCTGTCAGGCTCGGGCAAAACCGTAGCCCTGCATACGCTTGAAGACGAACAATACTACTGCGTGGACAACCTTCCCCCCGCGCTGCTCCCGGTACTGGTCAAGGAGCTGCGCAACAGCGATACCGCCTTCTTCACCAGGACCGCCGTCGGTATCGATGCGCGAACCAATATCGACGATTTCCAGCACCTGCCCGATTACCTGCGCAGCCTGAGGGCGGACGGGGTACGGGTCGAAACGGTTTTTCTGCACGCCTCCGACGACGACCTCATCAAGCGCTTCAGCGAAACCCGGCGCCGCCATCCGCTGTCGGCCCAGGACTTGCCGCTGCGCGAGGCCATCCGCAGGGAGCGCGAAATCCTGACCCTGGTGCGCGAGAACGCCGACCTCGTTATCGACACCACCAACAAGACCGTCCACGAGCTGCGCAAACTGGTCATAGAGCGCATCTCCGATAATCCGGATGCCAGCGGATCGCTGGCCCTGCTGTTCCAGTCTTTCGGTTTCAAATACGGCGTCCCCGGCGACACCGACTTCATCTTCGATGTACGCTGCCTGCCCAACCCCCACTGGATCCAGGACTTGAGGCCACTCAGCGGCAAGGATGCGGAGGTACAGACGTTCCTGCGGCAACAACCCATGGCCGAGGAGATGCTGCGCTCGATCCGCGACTTCCTGGACAACTGGCTGCCGCGTTACCAGCAGGAACAGCGGCGCTACATGACGGTCTCAATCGGCTGCAACGGCGGCAAACACCGTTCGGTCTATATCTGCGAGAAACTGGCGGAATACTTCCGTGACAAGGTGGGCAACGTCAGCGTGCGCCACCGCGAAATCGGAGGCCCTGATTCATGAGCATCGGGCTGCTGATCGTCACCCACAACAACATCGGGAAAGACCTTCTGGCCACCGCCCGGGATATCATTGGCAAGCCGCCCCTCGAGGTGACGGTGATCGATATCAGACCTGACAGCAATTACGAGCGCAAGGCTGACGAGATCGAGCGCAGCATGCTCCGCCTCGACAGTGGCGACGGCGTGCTGGTGCTGACCGACCTGTTCGGAGCGACTCCCAGCAACATGGCGCTCAAGGCCGCCCTCAAGCATAATGCGAAAGTCGTCGCCGGCATCAACCTGCCGATGCTGATCCGGGTTTTCAATTATCCGGGGCTGTCGCTGGAGAAGCTCATCGCCAAGGCCATCGCCGCCGGGCATGACAGCGTATTCGAATGTAACCGCCGCTAAGGGAAACACAACAATGGTTGAAAAAGAGATTCAGGTCGTCAACAAACTCGGGTTGCACGCCCGCGCGGCGGCGAAGCTGGTATCGCTTGCCTCCAGCTTCAAATCGACGATCGACCTCGGGCGCGAAGGGCGCACCGTCAACGGCAAGAGCATCATGGGCGTCATGATGCTGGCGGCCAGTAAGGGCACCCAGCTCAAGATCAAGGTCGAAGGCAGCGACGAAACCGAAGCCTTGCGGCAGATCGAGGAATTGTTTGCCGGCAAGTTTGGCGAAACTGAATAAAAGCGCCAGGCTATCGGGAACCACGACATGTCCGAAACCACGGGCCAGACTTCAAATAACATCGAAAAGCTGAGCAGCCTGCTCGACAGCGGCACCATGCAGCAGGTCAGCCGCATGCTGAACTCGCTGCATCTGGCCGAGATCGCCGGTATCCTCGAGACCCTGCCGCTCAGCAAGCGCAAATACGTCTGGGAACTGATCGACCCCAAGCTTGAAGGCGAGATCCTGGTCGAACTCGGCGACCAGGTGCGCGACACGGTTATCCGCGAGATGGAGCCGGCCGAAGTCGTGGCCGCGGTCGAGAACCTCGACGCCGACGACATGGCGGACGTCATCCTGTCGTTGCCGGAAGCGGTTATCCGCGAAACCCTGGCCAGCCTCGACAAGCAACGGCGGCAGCAGGTTGAGACCGTACTCTCCTATCCCGAAGACACCGCCGGCGGCCTGATGGACACCCGCGTCGTGACGATCCGTCCCGACGTTACACTGGACGTGGTGTTGCGCTATCTGCGCAACCTGGGCGAACTGCCCGACAATACCGACCGCCTGATGGTGGTGGACCGGCACAACCATTTTCTGGGCAGCCTGCGACTGGAGCAGATCCTGATGCACAGCCCCGATACCGCCGTCGACGACCTGATGAACCGCGAGGAAACGATCATACCGATTGATATGAAGGACCGCGACGTCGCCGATCTGTTCCAGGACCGCGACCTGATCTCGGCGCCGGTGGTCGGCCCGAATAACCGGCTGATGGGCCGCATCACCATCGACGACGTGGTCGACGTCATCGTGGAAGAGGCCGACAAGTCCGTCATGAATATGGCGGGTCTGCAGGAAGACGAGGATATTTTTGCACCCATCATAAAGAGCGCACGGCGACGCGCAGTCTGGCACGGCGTTAACCTGATCACTGCCTTTATCGCCGCCTGGGTGATTGGCCTGTTCGAAGCCACCATTCAGCAGGTGGTCGCCCTCGCGGTTCTGATGCCGATTGTTGCCAGCATGGGCGGCATCGCCGGCAGCCAGACGCTGACGCTGGTGATACGCGGCCAGGCACTGGGTCATATCGTCGGCTCAAGTATACGGTCGCTACTGGTCAAAGAACTGGCCGTGGGTTTTCTCAACGGTCTGCTCTGGGCCTTTGTGGTGGCCGTAATCGCGTCCTGGTGGTTCAACAGCGCCCCCATCGGAGGCATTATTGCAATCGCACTGGTGGTCAATTTTGTGGCGGCTGCTCTCACTGGCGTGTTTCTCCCTTTTGTACTGCGCAAAATGCGCATCGATCCGGCACTGGCTGGCAGTGTCATTCTGACCACCTTCACCGACGTGATCGGCTTCTTCACCTTCCTCGGCACGGCCTCGCTGATACTGGTCAAATAAGCCGCAATGTTGCCAGGGCTTTTTTGATTTTTTATTCTCGCTAAGGCGCCAAGAAAAAAATAAAAGCTTCTCTCGCGGGGACGCGGAGATCGCGGGGCTGAAATTCCTTATCCTCTCCTTGAGAGAGAACCCAACGGTAACAGTTTTACTATGATTAACCGAAACATCCTGATTTTGTTCTTCAGCCAGGTGCTGGCCTTTTCAACCGGCTCCTTTCTGGTATTGGTGGTCGGCATCCTGGCGCCGCAACTCAGTCCCACGCAAGAGCTGGCAACGCTGCCGCTTGCGTTAATGGCGGTCAGCATTGCGCTCGCCACGATCCCCGCAGTGATGTTGATGCAGCGGCTGGGGCGCAAGGCCGGCATTATCCTGTCCTATCTCGCCGCCATCGCGGGCACCGCCTCCGGTTTTATGGCAATACGACATTCCAGCTTCATACTGTTATGCCTGTGCACGGTGTTAAACGGCGTTTTCTATGCCGTTGCCAACCAGTTTCGCTTCGCCGCTATCGAAAGCGCGCCGGACAAGACGCAGACGGGGCAAGTGGTCTCCTTCATGCTCTTCGGCGGCGTGATCGCCGCCTTTCTCGGCCCGCAACTGGCGGACTGGGGCAAGGATTTATTCGAACCCGCATTCAGCGGCTCTTTTACACTGCTGATAGCAGCGCTCGTTGTTTCATTGATAATCTTCTCCAGGTTCCGCGCTGCCGCAACAGTTAATGTCCAGGTTAATACAGAGCCGACACGGCCGCTGGGCGAGATCATGCGGCAACCCTTATTCATAGTGGCGATGACCAGCGGCGCCGTCTCGTTTGCCGTAATGAGCTTTCTCATGACCGCAACGCCGATCAGCATGCATCACATCGATGGTTTCAGTTTCGAACAGTCCAGGCAGGTGATCCAGTGGCATATCGCCGCCATGTACCTGCCCTCGGTATTCAGCATCTTCCTGTTCCGCTTCTTCAGCATTGCCGGGCTGATGCTCTGCGGCGCAATCATTTACATTCTGCTGGCGATTCTCGCCCTGCAAGGACATGGGTTCATGCATTACAGCGGCGCGCTGATCCTGCTCGGCGTCGGCTGGAATTTCCTGTTTGTTTCCGGCACCACACTGCTGCCGCAGTGCTACCGAGCCGGCGAAAGCTTCAAAGCGCAGGCGCTGAATGATTTTAACGTTTTCGGAATCCAGGCCGTGTGTTCACTAAGCGCCGGCTGGGTATTGTTCACGCTGGGTTGGGACGCGATGGTGTGGATGACACTGCCGGCTTCTGCGCTGATGCTGGCGCTGGCGATTTTTTATTATTTAAAAAATACTTCTCTCACAAAGGCACAAAGCCACAAAGGATAAACCATACGAATTGGCGCGATACAAAACTAATGATAAAGCCGGATACATGCCAATTTTTGATCTTTGTGCCTTCGTGCCTTTGTGAGAGTACTCTTAATTTTTCCGATCGGAAAACCGCCGGATCATGAGGGCGATGGGAAGCCCGACCAGAATCCCGTGCGAAGCAAAACCCTGCAACAGCTTCCAAGGCGTGTGGCTCATCGTAAAAGGCACGGCGGAGAGCGGAACCACGACGAAGTGCATAAAGAGATAAACGAGTACGCCGAACAGCAGGCCGCAAATCACAGCGCGGTTACGCAGCGGAGGCAGGCGCCGACTCGCGGCATAGTAAATCGCGGCAGCGACGATCAGGATCATGCAGTGCAGGAGGAGGCCCAGTGCCGCGGTTGCGATTCCTTCCTGAAAGGCCGCCGAGCCGATCAGCCCGCTGGCGACACCCCTCATGGCAGCGAGGGGCCCATATCCCGCCAACGTGGTCATAATCATGGCGTAGATAATATCCAACGTCGCGGCTATCAAACCGCCACCCGCAATACCCATAACATGTCGCTTCCGAATCATGCCTGCCCCCGTGTTTATGTAATTTCTTTCGATGCCTCCGCGACAGCTTTCGCCATATCCAGAGTCTGCTGCGTACCAACCGACTCCAGTCCCTGTATAACACCCTGGCGGTTCTGTTCCGGCTGATTCTGGCTCAGCTTCCATTTTCCTTGAAGCCTGGTAATAACGATCTCAATCCCGACAATCGAGCCGATCAGTTTGTCGGTGAAGTCCTGCGGGGCATCGGTTATTTTCCAGGGTTCGGCAAATGCGGCCTCACTATGCGAAGTCAACGCTGCAAGCTGAGTCCGCAACCAAG
>DASUFE010000058.1:0-88393 GCA_036274675.1 Gammaproteobacteria bacterium | reverse complement strand
TCTCTGCAGCGAGCCGCGCAACTGGCCGGCGGGGTTGGGCCAGCCGTAGCGGCTGAATTCGAGCATGCGCTCGCCCTTGTTGTCGGTCAGCACGGCCGGCTGCATGTCGCCGAATTCGTCCCGGCTCTGTTGCAGCGCGATCTGGGAGAGATCGCGCTGGATCAGCGCCACCGCGAGTTGCACGCGGTGCAGCTTTTCGCCGCGCTTTTCCGCTTCTCGGCTGATATTGAGCGAGCTGTTGAGACCGCTGTAGGCCATTGCGGCCATCAGGCCGAACACGGCCACCGCGATCAGTACTTCGATCAGCGTAAAGCCGAGACCGCGCCGCGCCTTGCCGGTCATGGCCCGCTGCCCCCCGCGCCGATGCCCGGGCCCGAGCCGTTCGGGTTTCCGGAGCCGTCGGGATCGGGGTTTCCGTTCGGGTTTAATTTGGAGTTGCCCTGCCAAAGCGTGGTGGGATTGGTCTGCGAAATGAGGGCAGGGTCGAGCAGGAAGGCGGTGAGCCTGGTCAGGGGATAGTCTTCATCACCGTCACGGTGAATCACTGAAATTTCGACCTGGCGCATGTGTTCCGAGAACGCCAACTGACTGACTTTCTGCGTCCAGCGCCATTCCTGGCCGAACATTTCCACGTCGTCGTCGGTATTGCCGACGGAAGGCCAGGCTTTGGTCACCCGCAGTTCGGTCACGCGATTCATGGCGACCCAGTGCGCGTAGGTTTTCTCTTTCAGGTGCGCGGTATTCGCAGTCATGACGCCGGTGGCCCGGATGATGGCCGAGAGCGCGAGGGCGATCACCGCGAGCGCGACCAGGACCTCGATCAGCGTAAAGCCGCTGCCTTCAGGTTCTCTTCGAGGTTGCAGGTCTGGATTTCGCATCTTGTTCCTGTTCGCTGTCGGTCCGTTCCAGCACGCCCAGCGCGTCGGCCTTCAGTTCGGTGAAAAATAAGGGCATGTCGAGAAATTTAAGGCGCAGTTTAAACGGCGACATCTCGCCGCTGGAGAGTATGAACACCTGGGGTTTTTCAGGTTCCACCGGGCTCATCACCACGTCGATGCCTTCCAGCGTCAGTTGCAGGCGCATGCCTTGGGGCAGTTGATAGGTGCGCAGGATACGGTCCCGCTCCACCTTGCGCCATTTACCCTCGAAGTACTCCTGGAAGGAGTATCCCTGCTGCCAGAAGCTGAGGCCGAAATCGTGCGACTGCAGGATCGCTTCTTCCTGGGCGAGACTGATGATCGCTTCCAGGCGGCGCGTTTCCTCGCGCAGCTTGTCCGGGGCCGGATTGTGGATTGCAAGGGTGGCGACGCCCACGATCAGGCCGATAATGAGCAACGCCACCAGGATTTCAAACAGGGTGAAACCGCGGTTACGCGGGCGGAAACCGCCGGTCTCCAACATAAAAGCTGCGCCGGGCCTTTATTCCATCCAGTTACCGATATCCGCGTCCACACCTTCGCCGCCGGCCTGGCCGTCCGCGCCCATGGAATAGATATCGACTTCGCCTTTGGTGCCGGGGGACAGGTACATGTAGTCGCGGTTCCAGGGGTCTTTGGGCAGACGGTCCAGATAGCCTCCCTGTTTCCAGTTCGAAGCATTGGCCGGCTTGTTTACCAGCGCCTGCAGGCCCTGATCCGTCGAGGGATAGCGGTAATTATCCAGGCGATAGAGATTCAATGCGCTCTCAATAGCTTTGATATCCTGCCTGGCCTTGGCCATGCGCGCCTGATCGGGGCGGTCCATGACCTTGGGCACGACAAAGGCGGCGAGGATGGATAGAATCACCACCACGACCATGACCTCAATCAGGGTAAAAGCCTGCTGCCTGGTGCGTAATTTGTAGGGTTTGGTTAAAAACACTGGCTTTGCTCCTCGATTTTTCATTAATGCCTGGGTTTGACCTCGATAGGCGCACAATGTTAACGCATAACGAAGTCTGGAGGCGATATCTAGCCCTCCATTATCCGCCCTTATTATTGTTGCTCGCGGCCGCCCTGGTCCAGGGCAGCGGGGGCGGGGAGTATCTGCAATATGACCGCCCGGCCATTCTGGACGGGCAGATCTGGCGCCTGTGGACCGCACATCTGGTGCATCTGGGCTGGGGGCATTACCTGTTGAATGCCGCGGGCCTGATGCTGGTCTGGGGGCTGTTCCGGGATAACATGCAACTTCGGGCCTGGTGCTGGCATTTCCTGTTTGCGGGCCTTGCCATCGGGCTCGGGCTGTTATGGTTCGATCCCGGCCTGTTCTGGTACGTGGGTTTGTCCGGAATATTGCATGCCCTGTTCATTGCCGGCCTCTTGGCCGATATACGCCAGCACAAGGGACTGGGTGTACTGGTGCTCCTGGGATTCTGGGCCAAGATCATCTTCGAACAGATCTATGGGCCATTGCCCGGTTCGGAGCGTAGCGCCGGCGGGCCGGTGGTGGTGGATGCGCATCTCTACGGCGCCATTGCCGGCGTGATCTCTTACGCCATTCATTCGGGGGTTCGAAAACTAAAACATTTCTCTCGCTGAGCACGCGGAGAGCGCAGGGTTAGTTTTAATCTGTTTTCTAACGTTTCTTCTTGCTTTTAGCGCGGCGTTCTCAGCGGGCCCCGCGAGAAATCTTTTTTCCTCATTTGACGAGCTGGTTCAGCTCCATCACCGGCAGCAGGATGGCGAGCACGATCATCAGCACCACGCCGCCCATGATCAGGATCATCATGTGCTCGAACAGCCCGACGAAGGTGGTGATGGTCGAAGTGGTTTCACGCTCCTGGTAGAGCGCGGCCCGTTCCAGCATTTCTTCCAGTTTGCCGCTGGACTCGCCGCTGGCGATCATATGGATGGTGATGGGGGGGAACAGTCCGGACTGTTCCAGCGAACGGCTGATATTGGAGCCCTCGCGCACGCGCGCGGAAGCGACTTCAATGGCCTGCCGCATCGGCAGGTTGCGCACCACCTGCCCCGAGATGCGCAGGGCGTCCAGGATCGGTACGCCGCTGGCGGTCAATATGCTCAGGGTGCGCGCGAAGCGCGCGGTGTTGACGCCCTTGGTCAGCTCGCCGATCAGCGGCAGCTTCAACAGGGTCTGGTGATAACGGAAGCGCGTAACCGGGCTTTCCAGCGCGCGCTTGGCGAGATAGATGCCGCCGCCCAGCAGCAGCAGGATCCAGATGCCGTAGCTGCGCATCAGATCGCTGGCGCCGATCAGTACGCGCGTCATCAGCGGCAGTTCCTGGCCGACATTCTCGAATACCTGCACGATCTGCGGCACCACATAGGTAAGCAGGCCGGTGATAATGGCGATCGATAGCACGGTCAGTATGATCGGATACATCAGGGCCATGTTGATCTTCTGCGCCATTTCCTGGCGTGCCTCAGTGTAATCCGCAAGCCGTTCCAGCACGGGGTCCAGGTGCCCCGATTGTTCGCCCGCCGACACCGTGGCGCAGTACAGGTCCGGGAATACGCGCGGCTGCTCGCGCAGCGCGGCCGCGAAGGAATGGCCTTCCAGCACTTTCGAGCGGGTGCTGAGAATGACGCCTTTGACGGAATTCTTGTTGGTTTGTCGCGCGACGGTGGCGAGCGCTTCTTCCAGCGGAACGCCGGAACGCATCAGCGTGGACAACTGGCGCGTCAGCAAGGCCAGATCCTTGACGTTGACCCCGGAGCGCAGCTTGAAGCCGGGCTTGCCGCCGGCCGCCTCTTCGGTCTTGTTGGTCTCGACGACCGATAGCGGGGTCAGGTTCTGTTCGCGCAGCAGCTGTCGCACGGCGCGCGCGTTGTCGCCTTCCATTACGCCGCGCTGTTCGCGGCCTTTGGGGTTGATGGCTGTGTATTCGAAAGCGGGCATTATTGGACCGGCTCTAGTCTTCCTTGGTGACGCGCAGTACTTCTTCCAGCGAAGTGACGCCTTTCAGGGCCTTGGTGATCCCGTCCTGCCGGATGCTCGGCGTGATGGTGCGCGCCTGCTGCTCCAGTTGCAGTTCGCCCGCGCCGTCGTGAATCATCTGTTGCATCGGCCGGTCCATGATGACGAGCTCATGGATGCCGCTGCGGCCCGCGTAACCGGAGTGGTTACACTTGGCGCAGCCGACGGGTTTGTAGAGCGTGGGCGCCTGCGCGGGTTTGACATTCATGATACGGCAATCACTCTCGTTCGGAGTATAGGGCTCCTTGCAATGCGGGCACAGCATTCTGACCAGGCGTTGCGACAGCACGCCCAGCAGGGTGGATGACAGCAGGAAGGGTTCGACTCCCATGTCGCGCAGTCGCGTGACGGCGCCGACCGCGGTATTGGTGTGCAGGGTTGAGAACACCAGGTGGCCGGTCAAGCTGGCCTGTACCGCGATCTCGGCGGTCTCAAGGTCGCGTATTTCGCCCACCATCACAATGTCCGGGTCCTGGCGCAGAATGGCGCGCAGCCCGCGCGCGAAGCTCATGTCGATCTTGGTGTTGACTTGCGTCTGGCCAATGCCGTCGAGATGGTATTCGACCGGATCTTCGACCGTGAGAATGTTGCGGCTGAGATCATTCAATTCCATCAATGCGGCATAAAGCGTGGTGGTTTTGCCGGAACCGGTAGGTCCTGTGACGAGAAAAATGCCATGCGGCTTGCTGATCACGCCGCGTGAGAGCTGCAACACCTGCGGGGTCATGCCGAGGTGTTCGAGGTTAAGCCGGCCCGCCTGTTTGTCCAGCAGGCGCAATACCACGCGTTCGCCGTGCCCGGAAGGCAGGGTCGAGACGCGCACGTCCACCGGGCGCCCGCCGACCTTGAGCGAAATGCGGCCGTCCTGCGGCAGGCGCTTTTCGGCGATATCGAGGCGCGCCATGACCTTGATGCGCGAAATAATCAGGGGCGCCAGTGCGCGCGGCGGCTCGAGTATCTCGCGCAACACACCGTCCACGCGGATACGCACCAGCAGGCGCGATTCGAAGGGCTCGATATGGATATCGGAAGCGTTCTCCTTGATGGCTTGCGACAGCAGGGCGTTCAGCAGGCGGATGATCGGGGCGTCATCTTCGGATTCCAGCAGATCTTCCGGTTCGGGCAGAGACTCCGCGATTTTATGCAGGTCCAGTTCGTCGCCCATGTCCTCGACCATTGCCTGGGCGCCGGTTGCTGCGCGGTCGTAGTGGCGGGCCAGTTTCTGCTCGAAGTCATCGGCGGCCTCGACCAGCTTGATCGAATGGCCGATCACACGCCGCAGTTCCATCGCGGTGCTGACCTTAAGTCCCGGTCGGTGGTACACGACGATATTGTTGTTTTCGTCGCGCGTCACCAGCACTCCGTGGCGTTTGGCAAAGCCGTAGGAGATTTTCGGCAGGTCGGCGGGGCCTGCCGCAGAAGCGGCTTCATCCACAACGCCCGGCGGGGGTTGCTGCTGCGCGCTGGATTGTTCCGGAATCGAACTCATTCCAGCTCGATATCAGGCAGTTCCGTCGTATCCGGCTGACGCTGCGCCGCGCCTTCGGCAGGTGGTTGTGTTTCCTGTTCGACGAGGGACTCGGCCGGCTGGCCGGTGGCGGTTACCGGTTCGACAGGAGTCTGCGATTGCGGCGCTGTGGCGGGCTGCCCGGTTGCGGTGACGGGTTCAACAGAGGCTTGCGGTTGCGCCACAGCCGGCTGCCCGGTTGCTGTGACCGGTGCAACGGGAGCTTGCGGTTGTGTCGCGGTCAGCTGACCTGTCGCAATAACGGATTGCGCGGGCGCGGTTCCGGCGGCCGCCTGCGGCTTGTGCATCACAGCAGGTTCATTCTCCGGCAGTTCCATTTGCCGGGTATTTTTCGCTTTCAAATTTGGGGGTATCGGCGCGAACAGGACTTCGATATTGGGAAGTTCCGCGGCGCTATCTTTGATCAGGCCGCGGTCACCGATCTTCGCCTCGAGCTGCCGCGCCCGTATCAGGCTGTATTTCTGACTGGTGAAATAATCCGCGCTGCCGCCCGCTTCCATAATGACGGGGCGGATGAATACCATAAGATTACTTTTCTTTTTTTCAGTTTTGGTAAAACTGAACAAGCGACCCAGGATGGGAATGCTGCCGAGCAGGGGCACCTTGCGCACCGTGTCAAAGAATTCGTCCTTGATCAATCCTCCCAGCACGATCGTCTGGCCATCCTCGATCATGACTTCGGTGCGGATGGCGCGTTTGTTAGTGACGACGTCGCTGGCCACCGCGCTGCTTTCAAGGTTGGATACTTCCTGCTGAATCTGCAGTTTGATGGCGTTGCCTTCGTTGATCTGAGGTTTTACTTTCAGCGTGATGCCGACGTCCTGCCGTTCGATGGTCTGGAAAGGATTGGTAACACCGGCGCCCCCGGTGTTGGCGAAACTGCCGGTAACGAAAGGTACGTTCTGGCCGAATACGATTTCCGCCTCGACGTTATCCAGCGTTAAGAGGGTCGGCGTCGACAGGATATTGGTCGCTGCGTCGCCCTTGAGCGCGCGCAGAATAAACGCGAACTGGGTGCTGGCGGAGCGGTCGCCGAGCGCGATCGTAAGCCCGTCGCCGATGGTCGGCGTGTTACTGCTGACGCCGCCGGTTGCGCCGCGGGCGATAAAATTGTTCAGATTGAAGGATTCCGAAAACAGGCTGCCGCCGACCGGGCCTGAACCGTCGCCGCTGCCGTCCACCAGAAACTGTGAACCCAGTTCCTCGGCGAGGTTGGTCGATACTTCGGCGATGATGGCCTCGATCAGCACCTGCGCGCGCGGGATATCCAGCTGCCGGATGATCGTTTCCAGCTGGCGTACCGCGGACGAGGGCGCCGTGATGACGAGGGAGTTGGTGGTTTCATCGGCCTGTATGCTGATGCGCGGCTGGCCCGGAGCCGGCTGTTGCTGCTGGTCCCCAAGTGATTTTTCAATGACGCCCTGCAATATGGCCACCAGGTTCGCAGCCGCGGCGTATTTGAGGAACACCACCTTGGTATTGCCGCCCGATTCGAGGGGAGTATCCAGCTGCGCGATGATTGTGCGGATGCGCAGCCGCGAAGCCTTGTCTCCCGTGAGCAGTATGCTGTTGGTGCGTTCGTCGGCCGTCAACAGCGGGTTTCCGGGAACGCTGCCGCCTTCCTGCTGCTGTTTTTGCATGACGCCCTGGATGATACGGACCATTTCCGAGGCGGAGGCGTTTTCCAGTTTGATAATTTCGATTTCGTCGTTGTCGGGACGGTCGATACGCCGGATGATATCGACCATGCGGGAAATATTGCTGGCGCGGTCGGTGATGACCAGCACGTTGGTGGGGGCATAGGCCGCCAGATGGCCCTGCTGGGGCACCAGCGGGCGGATGATCGGCACCAACTGGCCGGCCGCGACGTGCTCCAGTTGCAGCACGCGCGTCACCAGCTGGTCGCTGTTGCTCTCGCCCGGCTTGCCCATCGGCACCGAGCTTTGCTTGGCGGTCGCATCGGGTACGATTTTCACGATGCCGTCAGCCGGTACCGCCGCGAAACCGTGCACCTGCAATACCGCCAGGAACACTTCATAGATTTCACTCTTGGTCATGGGCTTGGCCGAGACCACGGTGACCTTGCCTTTTACCCGGGGGTCGACGATGAAATTCTGTCCGGTGGCTTTGGAAACGGTATTGATCAGGATCCGGATATCCGCATTATTAAGGTTTAGCGTGGCTGATTCGGGGCCCAGTGGGGTTTGCTCCAGGGGTTGCTGCACCACCGGTGTAGAAGGCATTCCCCCGGCGGACTGACTACCGCCGCCGCTATCTGAAGAGTCGATCTGAGGCTGCTCCTGAAATTCCTCGGGAGGGACATATTCCTCCTGTGCCTGCATGACGTCGACGTACAACAGTGCGACCAGGACCAGCGGGACCCGGAGCGTTTGCCTGAGCAAATCGTTGATATGGTGGTGGCTCACAGACTCGATTCTCGGTTTATTAATATTCTGACGATGATCCCGGTCCAGGCTAAGTTCTTAAAGATTAACGCGTTTTTATAAAAAGCTCATCCTTTTTCTATTTCCTGCGGGCCGGATCGCGGGTTCGTAAAGGAGGCCGCGAACCGCGCAGCAGTTTTTGCAACAAATTCTGTGACTCTGTCCGGCGGCCGGGCATCCTTCCCGGGCGGACTATAGTGCACGCATCGGGAGCTTGGCAAATAACCTGCGGACTCGCTGAAAACGCGCTATTCCAGCGGCGAAGTCAGCTGCTGCTCCTGACCGTTGCGTACCACGGTAAGCTGGACTTCACGCGCTTTCATCAATTTGCGCAACGCCCTGATGCCGTTTTCCGGCTTGTCCAGCGGGATACCATTGATGGAAGTGACAACATCGCCATTTTGCAGCCCCAGTTTCTGGACCATGGGATTATCCTGAACGAAGGTCAGCCGGTAGCCGTTATCGACCGGCTCGGCCTGCGCATATTCGGCGAGCGATGCCGGATTGCGGATGAATTCCCGTCTCAAATCCCGCAGGTTCTGTGCAGCCCCGGGTTCGGCTCCCCTGCCAGGAGGGGCGGCAGCGGGCGCCATGACGGCAGATTGGGCGGGCGCGGAACCACCATCCTGCCTGGCCTGGCTGGAGCCGGATTGGGTGGATTGGGGTTTGAATTCAATATAGGCCCCGTCTTCTTCCGGGAGGCGCAGGGTTTCGAGTCCACGGCTGCTCTGCAGCAATACATGGCTCAGGTAAACCGCCTTCAGAACGACGTTGCCGGGCACGGTCTCGCCCACGGTATAGACCTGTTCCGAATTGCCGCTGCCGATGATCGCCATGCCGCCCTCGGTGCCGATTGCGAGTACACCGAGTAGTTTCAGGTTCAACTGGGTTTCGGGTGCATTGGCCGCCTGGGATTGCAGGCTGAGGTCGGCAAAACCGAAAAGATGCAATTCCTGAATGTGATTCGCATATTGCTCGCTGCGGTTGCTGACCTGGGCAGTGGCGCCCGCAGGCAACTGGACGTCCTCATTGATCATCTCTTCAGCGCCGGCGAACAGCCAGACGAACTTCACCAGCACATAGGCGATCAGTACCGCAAACAGGGCAGATGCCAGTATCGGGAGCGATTTATTGAGCGCTTCGGGCGTGGCCAATGACATTATTCGTGCGTTCATACGATGCAAAGACTAGCAGAAAAAGGTATTGGAGCATATGCGCCCCGGATTGGCGCCGGTTAAGGCTGACCGGCGCCGGTGCGGGAAGTTCAGACGATGCCGATCAAGGCGGGGTCGCGCGGCGTTATTACAGGATTCTTCGCAGAAGAGGATGGATCCTCGGGAATACGCAAAGTGATCGCCGGCTCCTGCGCATGCATAGCGGTACCACCGTGGTCCTCTTCGCTGAGAATGGCTTGGGCGGGATTGAATTATACTGTGCGCGATGCCTAAATTTGCCTACTACAACCGGTTAACCAAAAGACAGCAGGCCATTTACCGGCAGAGCGATGCCATCGATACCGTGCCGGTGCCCCAACCGCAGGCTCTGGCGCCGGCGCTGCAGAAATTATCCGCTGTTTTGAAGGCGGGCAACCGGGCGCAGACACAGGAGACGGCCACCGCTATTGTGCGAGCGCTTATCGGACGGCTGGGGGCTTCGCAGGCGAAGGTCAAAGTTCTATCCAGGCGGCCGAGCGATGATTGGGGCGAATTACACGGTTTGTACGATCCGGAAACCGTTCTCATCACGGTGTGGATGCGCACCGCGCAGCGCAAGCAAACGGTCGCTTTTAAAACATTCCTGCGTACCTTGCTGCATGAGCTTTGTCACCACCTGGATTATGTCCACTTTAAACTGGAAGACTCCTTCCATACGGAAGGCTTTTACAAGCGCGAGTCGTCGCTTTACAAGCAGTTGTTAGAGGTGATGCAGGCACTTCCGGAGGACGGGAAGCCCGCGGCTTCTTAAGGGCCGAAAACCCTGCTGATGCCGAAACCAAGCATGAAGTAGTCCGTCGTTTCCACCAGGGGACTGTTCTCAAAAACCGCGTGCTCCAGGTTGTCGTAGCGCAGAAAGCCGCCGTACCAGAAGTTGCCGTAACGCCGCGTCAGATTAATCTGGGTGGAAAAACCGCTGTAGCCGGATGTTGCTTCGTAGGCGGGCCTTGAGGCTGTCGCATAGCGCGGGGCGACTTTGTAATAATAATCATGGTAATCGTTGTCACCGTAGTAGGCTCCGGCGTTGTAAGTAAAATACCACCCCTTGTCGAAAGGATGTCGATACGCCAGCTGCGGCTGCAATACCGTGCCGATGTGCCGCATCGAATCCCGGTCAAACGCGATCACTGCGCGGACCGGAAAATAAGCAAGCCAACCGTCCTCCAGGCTGCCGCTTAGGCTGATGCCCAGAGCCGGGCCGATTTCGAATGTGGAGTCCAGTCCCGGCATGCCGCGTCGCAAACGGTTCTCGTCGTTTTCGCCCGTGAGTGCGGCGTGCAGGCTGATATTGAAATCGATCCGGTCGGATTCCATTATTTCGCCGCGTACGCCGCGGCGATCCGCTTTTAAATATTGACTGTGATAACGAATGTAAGGGATTGGCAGCAGACGTGACTGGTATTCGGCGGAGCCGCGATAGTCGGCGAGGCTCAGCGTTGCTAAGCCCAGCCCGAACTCCCATGGTTGCCCGGTCTTTTCGGCCGCCGCGCACGGCCATCCGGTGCAGGCGGCGATTATTAAAAGATATTTAGCCAGGCAGGAAGGCGTTGTAAATCTTCCGGGCGGTCTACATCCCACAATGTTTCCAGCTCCCTGTATGGAATGTTGAGATTGTGCAAGCGATCGCGTGTCTGTTGCAATACCTTGTCGCTGCCCCAGGCTATATTTTTAAATGCTTCGCCGACGGCGCTGTTGGCGCCGAATAATACATAACCGCCGTCGGTTGCGGGGCCTATGATGACACGCGCGGCCGGACCGCCGTTTTCGATAAAGGCAGCGGCCTGTTGCAGATAGGTTTTGTCCAGTCCCGGGCAGTCCGTGCCGATGATGATGGCGGAGGCGGCTGAGAGCAGCGCGCTTTGCAGCGCGTCCGCCATGCGCGCACCCAGGTCGGGGCCTTGCTGCTGTCTGAGCGCGACGCCATAGCGTTGTGCGCACTCCTTGAAGAAGGGGTGGCCCAGATCGCCCGCACACCACAATTCAGTTTCGCCGAGGCCGCTGTCGCTTGCGGTTTGCAGCGCCCATCGCGCCAGCGCGACATGCAGGTGCGCGCACTGCGCCGCAGAGAGCGCGCCCTGCAGCCGCGTTTTCACTTTGCCGGGTTCGGGCGCTTTGCAAAAAACCAGGATTTTGGTTCGCGGATATTCCATGTCGCGATCAATCTTCATGATTGCCGGTAGATTCTCGCCAGCTTGTCCGGGTCGGCGCCGAAAAAATAGCGGAACCTCAACCACCACATCAGTATGACGGTTTTAAGTATGCCGTGGCGTTCCCAGCGGCGGCTGGAAGTGACGGCTCTGGCGGACAGGCAATGCGGCCGCCGGTAGTCGCGCAGGCGCCTGCTCAGGGCAATATCCTCCATCAGCGGGATCGCGGGAAATCCTCCGGCCTGTTCGAAGAGCGCGCGGCTGACAAAGATCGCCTGGTCCCCTGTGGCTATTCCGCTGATGCGTGAGCGCCAGTTGATGCAGGCCGCGATAACCCTGAACAGCGGATGATGTCCGCTCAAGCGGATATCGAAACGGCCCCAGCCGCATTTATCCGCCAAGGCCTGCGCGATCAGTCGATCGCAGTCCGTGGGAAGCTCGGTGTCGGCATGCAGAAACAGCAGGATTTCGCCGTTCGAGGCCGCCGCCCCGCGGTTCATCTGAAGTGCGCGCCCGCACGGTGCGCTCAGTATGCGATCCGCCAGATCCGCCGCCAGGAGCGACGTTTGATCCGAACTGCCGCCATCGACCACGATGACTTCGTGCCCGCGCCGGCGCAAGTTCTGCAGGCGCCGCAACGCGGTCTGTATGTTTTCCGCCTCGTTCAAAACGGGAATCACGATGGATAGATGAGTCATGGCTGTTCCGGGCCAATGCGCCCGGCTATATAAAAGGAATCTTCAGCAGTCGAAACAAGCCGAGCTCGCGTGCATCGCGGTATTCCGAGAGCCCCAGCGCCATGCTCCGTGGATCCTGGCTGGGCGCGGCGCAATAGCTGCCGAACAGGCGGTCCCACAGGTTGAGGTTGAAGCTGAAATTGCTGTCGGTCTCCGCCGGGTTGACGGAGTGATGGATGCGGTGCATGTCGGGGGTCACGAACAGGCGCCGCAGACGCGCTTCAATGGCTGCAGGCAGAGTGATGTTGCTGTGAGTGTACAGCGAACCTGTGTTCAGCAGAATCTCGAAGATTAATACCGCGCCCGCAGGAATGCCAAGCGCCAGGATGACAGCCGCCTTGAGCAGCATGGAGAACAGTATTTCCAGCGGATGAAAGCGTACCCCGGTGCTGCAATCCAGGTCCAGGTCCGTATGATGAATTTTGTGCAGGCGCCAGAGCAGCGGGATGCGATGCAGCAGGCGGTGTTGCCAGTAGATAACGCAGTCAAGAACGAGTAAGCCCGCGGACCATGCGAGCGGCCCCGGGAGCTGGAAACGGTGAAACAAACCGGTTAAGTGTTGATCCGCGTACCATGCGATGCCCACGGCGGCGAGGGGAAAGCACAGGCGCAACAGCAGCGTGTCGAGAATCAGCAGCGAAAAGTTGGCACGCCAGCGCAGCCATCGGTTCGCGGCATAGTCGCGTTTTGGCGCCAGGCGCTCGAATAGCGCCAGTAGCGCGAGTGCAAGCACGAAAACGCCTGCGCGCAGCAAGGATTCCTGGCCGATCTCGAGACTCATGTTGCGGCCTATTATACATAAGGATGTGGGTTCGCCGTCCCGGAACGGGGACTGTGGAATCGGAAGAGACTTCTGTATATAGTGTTTCCACCGCTCATAATATGCAGGCCAGCATGCCAAAGGAAAATATAGAGTGTGCGATTCTGTTTGCCGATGTGGCCGGCAGCAGCAAACTGTATGAAAGTCTGGGCGATGTGTCTGCGCAGGCGGCGCTCGCGCAGGCCCTGTCGATGCTGGCGCAGATTACGGGCACTTTCAAGGGAAAGGTGATCAAGACCATCGGCGACGAAATCATGTGCCGCTTCGAGCGTGTCGATGATGCCTTGCAAGCGGCATGCGTAATGCAGGACCAGATCAAATCCGTGCCGGCCCAGGGCGTACCCTTGGCTATACGGGTAGGGCTGCACTACGGTCCCGCGATTCTCGATACCGCCAACGGCGACGTGCATGGGGATGCGGTGAATGTCGCTGCCCGCGTCGTGGACATCGCGCAAGCTCACCAGGTTATCACGACCGGCGATACCGTGAACCGGAGTTCGCCGGAGATCGGCGCCCGCGCGCGCATTTACGACCGGGCCCAACTCAAGGGCAAAACCAGTGCGATCGATGTTTATGAGGTGTTATGGGGGCAGGAAGAAGATATCACTCAGGTGGGCCGCGATTCGTTCACGCACGTCGGCGACGCGGCGCGGCAGCTGCACCTGCGCTACCGGGCTCGCGAACTTTTACTCAAGCCTGAGCAGGCCAACAAAGTCATCGGCCGCGGTCAGCAATGCGACCTGCCCGTGGAAGCCGATCTCGCCTCGCGCGCGCACTGCCGCCTGGAATACAGCCGCGGCAAGTTCATGCTGGTGGACCAGAGCACCAATGGTACTTTTGTCCGCACCCAGGATGGCAAAGAAGTCTACCTGCGCCGGGAGGGCCTGCCTTTATGGGGAAAAGGCAGTATCAGTCTGGGCAAACCCGCCGCCGATGAGCCCGAACACGTTATCCATTTCGTGTGCCAATAAAGAACCCGGATAAACCGCCTGCCGGCCCGGAAAGAAGCGGCTGCACGCCTCTGGATTATTCGGCCACGACTTCGGCGTAAAAGACGCGCAACGCGTTCAGCTTGTTCTGGTATTCGCGAAGATTGTCCGTGGTGCCGCGTTGCTGCTTGAGCAGGTTGATACGCTGGAGGATTTCAGCCTCCAGCCTGGGAAACCAGGGTTCCTGCCGCGCAGCCAGCTTTTCCACATCAGAAAGCGCCGACCAGTTGTCACTGAAGTCGCCAAGGTCTTCTTGCGCCCAGTCCTGCTTCGCGAGGAGTGTTTCCGCCCGCTGTTCCAGCGTCGGTGCCGGCGCCAGGCTGACTTCGGAGCCGTTCTGCAGGCGCAGATATCCGATATAGGCGGCGGTGGCGGCCGCAAGCGCGATCAGCGCAATGATCAACCATTTGATGACAGGGCCGTAATCCGGTTTCCTGTTGACGTGCGGTGCGTCGATCTTTACCGAAGGCACGCTGATATCCAGCAGTTCCGGCGGCAGCGCCGGCAGCGGTTTGCTGAATTCGAGCGCGCTCAGCTGTTGGGTGCGCAGTCTCAGGTAGGTTTTGCGGTCGATGCGGTTGTTGGCGAAGGCGATCGCGAGGATCCGCAGATTGGAGCCTTCTATCTTGCCGGTTCTTCTGCCTGCCATGACCGCGTCAGCTCCTGGGAAGGGATTCGATCACGATTACCGTGACATTGTCATTGGCGCCTTTGGACAGCGCCATGTCGATCAGGCCCTCGGCGGCCTTGAACGGGATCTTGTCCAGTTGCACCGCAATTTCCTCGGTCACGACGTCCTTGAACAGGCCATCGCTGCAGAGCAGGAACTTGTCGCCTTCCTCGACTTCGAGAAAGTCGATATCGAGATAGAGGAAATTATGGACGCCCACCGCGCGCGTGATGATATTGGACGACGGGTGGTTGGAAGCCTCCTCGGTCGTCATCACGTCCTTGTCCACGCTTTCCTGAATGAAGCTGTGGTCGTGCGAAATCTGTTCCAGCTTGCGTTTGCGGTAACGGTAGATACGGCTGTCGCCGGCCCACAGGAAATAGGCGTACTGGTTCTTCGCGTACATCATGGCGACGGTGCTGCCCATCACGTTGCCAGGATGGTCGCCGATGTTCTCCCGCAGCTTGCTGTTCACCTTCAGCGCGCGTTCTTCCAGGTCGTCGATGGTCTGGGACAGGGTGCGTGCCGGCGCGAAATTATTATAGGCCTGCACGACCGCCTGGCTGGCGACGTCGCCGCGCAAGTGTCCGCCCATGCCGTCCGCGACCACCCACAGGTTGTGTTCGGGCAGGGCCAGATAGGAATCTTCGTTATGTTTGCGTACGGCGCCTACGGTGGTAAGGCCGCAGGATCTCCACTGGAAAGTCTTTGGCTCAGCCATTATTGGTTTCTTTGAAGTTAGTGCCGGGGCTAAATATGCCATAAAATCCCTGCCAACCCTAGGTATTTAATCCGGCGTATTCAACGCGCCCGTGCCGGACCATGCATCGCGCGTAATCCTATCCCTGCCGCGCAGGGCATACTATAAGCCAGCTTTCCGGGCCCGTGCAAAAGCCCCGGGGACAAGTGAGACGCTGTTCGCGCTTTTTGCTAGAATCCGCGCCTTGCCTCCACAGTTGAATCCACACGGAATGACCATCAGAACCCGTTTCGCCCCGAGCCCAACCGGCTATCTGCACATCGGCGGCGCCCGTACCGCCCTGTTTTCCTGGCTGTACGCCCGCCGGCACGGCGGCGCTTTTATTCTGCGCATCGAGGACACCGACCTGGAGCGTTCGACTCAGGAGTCCGTCGATGCGATCCTGCAGGGCATGGACTGGTTGGGATTGAGCCATGATGAAGGCCCTTTCTACCAGAGCCGCCGTTTCGACCGATATAAGGAAGTCATTGCCGGGATGCTGCATTCCGGACATGCCTACCATTGCTACTGCTCCAAGGAACGGCTTGAAGGCCTGCGCGCGGAACAGATGGCAACCAAGCAGAAGCCGCGCTATGACGGTTTGTGCCGGCACCGCAAAGATGTTCCCGCGGGCGTGCAGCCCGTGGTGCGTTTCCGCAACCCGGATTCCGGCGCCGTGGTGGTCGACGATCGTATCCGCGGCAAAGTTGTGTTCGAGAATACCGAGTTGGACGATCTGATCATCGCCCGCAGCGACGGCACCCCAACCTATAACCTGACGGTCGTGGTGGACGACATGGACATGCGCGTCACACATGTGATTCGCGGCGACGATCATTTGAACAATACGCCCCGTCAGATCAACATACTGCGGGCGCTCGGCGCGACGCCACCACAATACGCGCACGTGCCCATGATTCTGGGGGCGGACGGCAGCCGTCTCTCGAAGCGTCACGGCGCGGTCAGCGTCATGCAGTATGAGGCGGACGGATATTTGCCGGAGGCGCTGCTCAATTACCTGGTGCGGCTGGGGTGGTCGCACGGCGACCGTGAAGTATTCAGTCTGCAGGAAATGACTGAGCTGTTCGATATTTCGGACGTCAACAAGGCGGCCTCCACCTTCAATCCGGAAAAGCTGCTGTGGCTGAACCAGCATTATCTCAAGGCGCTGCCGGAAGAAGATATTGCCCGGCGCCTGCAGATATATATGGAGCGGTCCGGAATCGATGCGGGCAAGGGCGCGCCGTTGGTCGAGGTGGTGAGAGCACAACGCGAGCGGGCCAAAACCTTGGTGGAACTGGCGCAGATCAGCGCCTTCTTCTACCAGGATTTCGCTCAGTACGATGAGAAAGCCGCCGCGAAGAGTCTTGTTTCCGGGGCGGAAAAGCCTTTGTCCCTGATATATGAGAAGTTGCATTCAATGAGCGGCGATACCTGGGGGCAGGAAAATATACACAAGGCGGTAGAAAATACCGGTGCTGAACTCGGCGTCGGCATGGGCAAAGTCGGCCAGCCACTGCGGACGGCTATAACGGGCGGCGCTCCGGCACCCTCGATCGATCTGACGGTGTATCTGACGGGCCGGGAACGCGCGTTGGCGCGGATCGAGCGCGCACTCGACTTTATACGTAAGAAAAACCCGGCCTAGTCAGACTTTCCTTGACAATCCGGGGTCCTTTACGTACATTGCCGCCTCTTATGGCTGGGGCTATAGCTCAGCTGGGAGAGCGCTACAATGGCATTGTAGAGGTCGGCGGTTCGATCCCGCCTAGCTCCACCAACTCCCTCCAGCCACTCACGTCCCCTTCGTCTAGAGGCCCAGGACACTGCCCTTTCACGGCGGTAACGGGGGTTCGAATCCCCCAGGGGACGCCAAATAAAAAAACCCACCCCTTGCGGGTGGGTTTTTTATTTGGCCTTTCATGAGGTGATTCGAACCCCCGTTTTAAAAAGCGGGTTCGACCAAATCGCCGGGAGCGATTTGGCGCGCCAGCCCTGAGCGTAGCGAAGGGTCTGCGACAGGGATGTTGCAGACAATCCCCCGGGGGACGCATTTCGAATCGGGTTCGACATTGTTTCTATTGCTTGCGCCATACTTCGCATGGCGCGGCGCCGGGAGCGTTTTTGAACAGCGGAGTGAGCAGCGCGAACGTAGCTGGCCCGCAGGGCGAGGGCAGGGACAGCCCGAGTAATCCCCCAGGGGAAATATATTGTGGGTTCGACACTGTTTCTATTGCTTGCGCCATGCTTCGCACGGCGCGGCGCCGGGAGCACAATTCACGAAAAGAAGCTCGCTCGAGGGCGGCCTGCAGGAAATTGGCCGTAATTCCCAGGGGAACAAATTCTCTCTTTGATAAGGACGAGACATATGACCAGAGAAACAAACTTTGAAATCGATCCGACTTTCACTCAAAGGTGGTCACCCCGTGCCTTCACGGGCGAGCCGCTCCCGGATGAGATTCTTCAAGCAGCCCTCGAAGCAGCGCGCTGGTCGCCTTCCGGCGGTAACACCCAGCCCTGGAGGTTCATTTTTTCCCGCCTGGGCTCCGTGACCTGGCCTTTGTTCCTGGAGTGCCTGAATGAAGGAAATCGGGAATGGGCAAAAAACGCATCGGCTCTGCTGATTTTGCTTTCTAAAAAAGATTTCATGTCCAATGGGCAGCTGACGGAATCCTCTTCTTATTCGTTTGATGCCGGCGCTGCATGGATGAGCCTGGCTTTGCAACTAACCCGCATGGGATGGTCTTCACACGCAATGGCCGGCATTGATAAACAAAAAATCCGCCGGGATTTCGAAGTACCCGAGAATTACAACATCGAGGTTATGATCGCGATCGGAAAAAAAGGCGATCCCGCGCAGCTTAGCCCTGTCCTGCAATCGAGGGAGCAGCCCAGTCTGCGGAATCCTCTGGAGCTGATTCAATCAGAAGGTAAATTCAAGCCTGACTGGAGAAGTTGATCTGGCCGCGGCTTGTTGGCTGTTTCCGGGGCTTGTGGGCGGACTGGAATCCGGAGAGGAAGGCTCGGGATTTATTATTCCTCGGCCGTCGCCGAATAGACAATTTTGGCTTTCTCAATCCGGCGCAGAAACTCGATGAATTTAGCCACGTGCGTTTCTTCGTTTGATTCCGGGAAAAAATTTATTAAATCCAGGTCGAGAGCATCCGCCAGCCTGCGCATCATCGAGGCGGCATGCGGGCCGGTGATAAAGCTGAGTTCGCCCATAAGCTGTGTAATATCGAAGGTAATCGAATCCGGTTGCTTGGCAATATCCAACATGGCAGATCTCCTCCCGATGACAGGCGGATATGGCGCATCCGCAAGCGAATTCTGCCACCCTTGAGGGGAGGGAGGATCATACTTTCGGCTGAAAGCGCCACTGGAAAATCACTGACTCAAGCATAAAACCCGGATACCAACCTGGCGGGTCAGGCTGTTCAATCCGGCTCGTCCAGAAGCGTGCCGAGCTTGTCCAGGCGTTTTTGCCAGAGCGGTTTCCTTTCGCCGATCCAGCGTTCCAGACGCAGCAATCCTTCGGATTGGATCGCACAGGTCCTGGTTCTCCCGGTTTTCTCGGTCTGCACCAGTCCGCATTTCTCCAGCAGTTGCTGTCCTGCCGCTTGCAGCGACATGTCGAACAGTTTTGCGAGCTCTGACAAAGCGACGGGGCCACGACTGAGCCTTGTGTAAATAGCCATGCGGGTTGGGTCGCCCAGTGCATGGAAGACACGGCTGAATTTCCGCTTCACGGGCGCGTATGATTGTTCCGCTATCCGATTTCGTTGCCGAGACTTTCGAGTAATTTATTCCAGCCTTCTTCCCGAAGGCGCGGGCCATCCGAGTTCTCAAAGAAGGCATCCTGCTCGGTGAAAACAAGCTTTGATCCTTTTTTCGAAGGGAATATCTCGATCGTCGACAGTGAAGCGGAGAAAGGGTTGTCCCCGAACGCCATGGTGTATGAGAAAACAATCCGGTTATTCGGCATGATGGCATGGAAGTAAGTTTGATTGCGGCATGACATCCCTGCTACCGGTGACTGTCCGCTCTCGATCCGGAATCGGATACACTCGTTCCTTAAATTCAAAAGCCTGTCAAAATCGGACGCGAAGATACCAAAGGTTTAGATACCGGTCTTTCCGGGCACGCTGCCTGCCTGGATTTCAATGCTTGCTGCGGCCTGCATTGAGCCGAAGCTCGCGAATATGGAAACCATTCTGCTTGAGATTTGGATTGCTGGATGAAACCGGGCGAGTTTCTTGCAAGCACAAAGACTTTTCTTCCGCTTTCGGCGCGCTGAAAGCGCAGCAGCACAGGAGGTACCATGCTAGCGATGACATATAAAGGACCTTGCCGAGTCAAGGCGGTGCACAAACCGATGCCCGAGATCGAGCATCCCAGGGATGCGCTTGTAAGGGTTACGCGGGCCTGTATCTGCGGATCGGACCTTCACCTCTATCACGGCCTGGTGCCGGATACACGCGTCGGCCAGACCTTCGGCCATGAAATGGTCGGTATCGTCGAGGAGATCGGATCGAATGTGCGCAAGATAAAAATCGGCGACAGAGTGATCGTGCCATTCAATATTTTTTGCGGCGAATGCTATTTCTGCCAGAAGGGCTTGTACGGCAACTGCCACAATACCAATCCCTTCGCAACCGCAAGCGGCGGTTTCTACGGCTACAGTCATATGACCGGTGGTTACGACGGCGGCCAGGCGGAATACGTGCGCACACCCTTCGCCGACGCGGGTCTGATAAAAGTACCGGACGATATCGATGACGAGAACGCGGTACTGTGCGCAGATGCCTATCCGACCGGATACCAGGCTGCCGAGATGGCCGATATCAAGAAAGGCGATTCGGTCGTGATCTTCGGCGCCGGGCCCATCGGTCTGTTCGCCGCCAAATGCGCCTGGTTTATGGGTGCGGGAAGAGTGCTAATTATCGACGAATACGATTATCGGCTCGACTTCGCCCGCAGATTCGCCCAATGCGAGATTCTCAATTTCCGGGAAGTGTCGGACATGGTCTGGTATCTCAAGAGAGAGAGCGACTGGCTCGGCTGGGACGCCGCCATCGATGCCGTGGGTTGCGAGTCGCGCGGCAGCATCGCGCAGAGAGCCCTCGGCATCCGTCCGTTCAGGCTGCAGGGCGGCTCGGCCGCCGCGCTGAACTGGGCGATCGATTCGGTGCGCAAGGGGGGCACGGTTTCCATCATCGGTGTCTACGGCCCGGTGCCCAACATCGTCAAGATCGGCGATGCCATGAACAAGGGCATCAATATGCGGATGGCCCAGGCGAGCGTGAAGCGGAACATTCCGCGTTGTTTCCACCATATCCAGGCCGGACATATCAATCCAAAGGACGTAATCACCCACCGTATTCCGCTGGAAGATATCAACGACGGTTACCGCATCTTTGCCGGCAAATACGACGGCTGCATCAAACCGATGGTGATTCCGCCACGGGCGGGACACTGAAGGAGGAACGCGTATGAAACAGGTTTTGGGAAAATCATCCAAGGACGTGCTGGCCGTTCCGAATATCGGCGGCCGCGCACTGACGACCGCCGAGCGGCGCGAGCTTGATCTGTCGGCCAAGATCCAGGGCTGGGGTTCGGACCTTGACGGCGGTGTGCGGCCCGGTGTGCCGATGGACAAGGCCCCCGACCTGGGAGCCGAGGTTTTGTATCCGCCCATCGAACAGCAGGTGCCCCGCAACAAGGTGCATAAGTCCACCGAGCACGGCAGATTGACGCCCGTTTTCGGTAACGCATGCCCACCGCGGGGCTTGAGCGGCTTGGTGCGCGATTTTGCCTACGGCATCAGTGAAGGCCGGATGTCGCATTGGCTGCTGCTGATGCTGGCGGACCGGGTGGATATGGTCGAAGAACTGCTGCTCGATATCAGCCGCCTCAGGATTCCCAACATTCCCCGGGAAATGGGTATCGAGGCGGCACTGAGATACAACCGCGCCGGGGTGGTGAAAAAAACCGCCATCGGTCTCGGCGCGCTGGCCGTGATCGCCCTTTGCAGAACGCGAGGCAAGAGGAGTTTGTGATACTCGCTCGCCCCGGCTGCTTGCCGCCGGTTGCCTGACGGAGATATGCGCGGGAGCGCCTCCCAATACCTCTTTGAGGGGGAGGGCGGCAGTACCTTATATATACGTGTTCGCATCGCGGGCGCGCCGCCCTCCCTATGATTTAAATCCGGTTTGTGCATTCCCCGGGCTGGAAAAAGCCCGAAAAAATTCATCCGGGTATAAAACGGGCAAGTCTGCATCAAGCAACCCCACTTTTTGCCGATAACGACTAATATTGAATTAACTATAGAAAAAACATTCTAGGGGCTGGCGCATTCATGAATGCTTGCCGCAGGAGCAGATGCTTTCTGATTGCCGTGATGCTGGCCGCGGCGGGGTCGGTTACAGGGGCGCCGCAGATCAACCATCCCGCCCGTTTCAAGGTCAATTCCGTGCATCTGGACAGCGGCCCCAGTCGCGATTGGGTAAATTCGATTCGCCGCGACGCCACGGGTTATCTGTGGGTGGGAACCGATAACGGCCTGCGGCGCTACAACGGTTATGAATACACGGTTTTCAGTCATGACTCCCACAATCCCGCGAGCATCGGATCGAATTCCATTTACACCCTGCTCATCGATTCGGAGCAGACGCTCTGGGTCGGCAGCCGCGTCCTCAGCTCCTTCAACGCCGGAACCGAGACTTTCGAGAATTATCCGATACCCGGCGACAACCTGATCTGGGGCATGGCCGAGGGCCCGGACGGGATTATATGGGTGGCCGGCGAAAGCTTCGGGTTGATGGGCCTGGATAAACGCAAGCGGCAAGTGATCTACCATTCATCGGGCAATCCCGGAACACGGCCCGAGCAAGTTCCTGACACGATCAGTCATCTTATCAACGATAGCCGCGACCCTTCCGTGCTGTGGATGACGGCGACGACCGGGCTGTTTCGTTTCGATACCAAAACCCTGGAGTTCCGGCGCCTGTTCAGCCCCGAAGAACTGGGCCATATCCAGTTGAATCCGTCGTCGATGCTCGCCATGGACCGTGACGGCACGATCTGGGTGGCGAGCGGAACCGGGCTGTACGCGATCAATCCGGAAACCAGAAGCTTCCGTCATTACCGGCACCAAAAGGGCAACCCGCGTTCGCTCAGCACCGATATCCTGACTTCCGTACTGATCGACAGCAAGCACCGGATCTGGGTTGGGACCGATAAACAGGGCGCGCACATTTATGAGCCCACGACCGACGACTTTATCCACGTTCCCGCTTCGGCGACCGAACCGGCCGCGCTGCGCCCCGCCGCCGTGAACGAGATCTACGAAGACGACCATGGCTCCCTCTGGTTCAGCATGGGTCCGCTCGGGGTGCAGCGCATCAGCGAGCAACTCGAAAAGTTCATCGCCATCGGTTCGGGAACCGGCGAGCGTCAGTTGTCGTGGGACATGATGATGGATCTGCTGGAAGACCGCGCCGGCAACATCTGGATCGCGACGGACGGCGGCGGCCTCGACCGCTACGATCCGAAAACGGGGAAAATCGCCAAATACTTCCATGACCCGGAGAATCCGCGGAGTCTGAGCAGCGACAGCGTGATATCGCTGGAGCAGGACCGGCGCGGCCGTATCTGGGCCGGCACCTGGGCGGGCGGCCTGAACCGCCTCGATCCCGGGACCGGCGACGTTGTCCGTTATCAGCACGATCCGACCCTGCCGCGGAACCGGACGCTCGCCAACAATAATATTTTCGCGATCGTGGAAGATGACGATGGCTGGTTGTGGCTCAGCGTATGGATTTTCGGAATACAGCGCCTGAATCCCGAAACCGGCGAATTTCAGTCCTTCCAGGTCAACGGCCCCTCCGGCCTGACCAACAGCTCGATCAACGCCATCGTGAAGAGCCGCCGCGGCTGGCGCTGGATCGGCGGCTATCAGGGCCTGGAGAAGTACGATCCGGTTACGCGGCATTTCACCCGCATACCTCTGGGAGAGAAGACCTACGAAGTATATGCGCTGCACGAGGATGCTTCCGGAATACTCTGGGTGGCGACCGTGGAAGGACTGTTCCGCTACGATGCGAAGACCGGTGATATCCGGCACTACACCGTGGACGACGGATTGGCGGATCCCTTTATCGCTTCCATAGAACAGGACAAGCGCGGTCACTTGTGGCTGGGAACCCGCAACGGATTGTCGTCTTTCGATCCGGCAACGGAGACTTTCGAGACCTTCGATAAGTTCGACGGCCTGCCTGCGAATGAATTTCACCGCTTCAGCCATCTCTACGCAAGCGACGGTATCATGTACTTTGGAGGACCCAACGGGCTGGTCCTGTTCGATCCCGAAAATCTGCCACGCAACATGCGCGTCCCCCAAATCGTGCTGACCGGGCTCGAGCTTTTCCAGAAACCGGTGCTCCCGGGCAGTTCGCCTTTCCTGCCGCGGCAGTTGAACCTGCTCGGCAAGCTGATGCTCCCTTACGAGCAGCGCGATATCACGTTTGAATTCGCCGCGCTCGATTTTATCTCGCCCTCCAAGAACCGTTACCGATACCGCCTGGAGGGGTTGGAGGACGGCTGGACCGAGGTCGACAGCAGCCGCCGGCGCGTGCGCTATACCAATCTCGATCCCGGCCGCTACCAATTTCACGTGATCGGTTCCAACAACGACGGCTTGTGGAACGAGGACGGTACGAAGCTGGATCTCGTCATCATTCCGCCCTGGTGGATGACCTGGTGGGCGCGGTTGCTGGGTGTCGCGCTGTGCCTGTGCGCCGTTTATGGCTTCACGATGTGGCGGTTGCGCGTGATCCGTCAGCGCGAAAAGGCGCTCTCGATCGAAATCGAGGAGCGGCGCGTCGCCCAGAAAGCGCTTTCGCTCGAGGTCGAGGAGAGACGCGCCGCGGAGAAGGCGCTCTCGCTCGAGGTCGAGGAACGCCGCGCCGCCGAACGCGCGCTGTCCACGGAAATCGAAGAGCGCCGGGCCGCTGAGGCCAAACTTTTCCATATCGCCTATCACGATGCACTCACGGGGTTACCCAACCGCCTGTGGCTGCTGGAGCGTCTCGACGAACAGATCGCGCTTGCCAGATCCAATCCGGATCACCGCTTTGCGCTGATGTTCATCGACGGCGACCGTTTCAAGCAGATCAACGACACGCACGGCCACCAGTTGGGCGATTTCGTGCTGATTGCCGCCGCGAAACGCCTGCAGTCGCTGTCGCCGCAAAAGTACAAGGTGTCGCGCCTCGGCGGCGACGAATTCACCGTGCTGGTGGAGGGTGCCGGTTCTGAGGACGAGATTGTGGAAGCCTGCGACCGCATTATCGCGGCGTTCAGCGAGCCTTTCGAGGTTGAGCAGAATCTGTTGTTCTTCAAGGTCAGCATCGGCCTGGTATTCTGCGGCAGCCAGTATTCCTATCCGGGCCAGATCCTGCGCGACGCCGATATCGCCATGTACAAAGCCAAGGAGCACGGACGCGGCACCTATCAGCTGTTCGACTCCAAAATGCATGAACAGACACTGGAGGTTTCACGGCTCGAGGCCGACCTGTACAAGGCCTTCGAGCAGAACCAGTTGTTCCCCGTCTACCAGCCGATTGTCGACCTTAAAACCGGGCACCTGACAGGCTTCGAGGCGCTGGCGCGCTGGCGGCATCCCGAGAAGGGCCTGATCCCGCCCGACAAGTTCATTCCGATTGCGGAAGAGTCGGGCCTGATCTTCACGCTCGGCGCGTGGGTGTTGCGGCAGGCCTGCACCCAGCTCGCCGCCTGGATCAAGGAGTACAGGCTCGAAAAACCGCCAACCCTTGCTGTGAATCTGTCTTCGCTCGAATTGAATCAACCCTACTTCCTGGCGGAGATCGACCAGATACTCAAGGAAACCGGCATCGACAGCCGGCTGCTGAAACTCGAACTGACGGAAAGCACCCTGATGGAGAACAGCGAGTCGATGAACCTGCTGCTGGACGAGTTGCGTCTGCGGCAGATCGAGCTGGCGATCGACGATTTCGGCACCGGTTATTCCTCGCTCAGCTATCTGGACCAGTTGCCGGTGCAGGTGCTGAAGATCGACCGCAAGTTCGTCAACGGCATCACCCAGCCCGGCGAAGGCAGCAGCAGTTCGGTCGAAATCGTCCGCGCCACCATTTCGCTCGCGCACAGCCTGAACATCATGGTGGTGGCCGAAGGCATCGAGACCGAACAGCAGTACCAGCTGCTGAAATCCTACGGTTGCGATTTCGGCCAGGGCTATTACATCGCCAGGCCGCTCAGCAGCGAGGACGCCGCGCGCTTCATGGGCCATGAGCCGAACACCGGGACCACGGTACGCGTCGCGGTCAACAGCGATATCTTCGGCGAGACCGGAAGGTTCCCGAGAATCCCCGGAACCCGCAGGCGTTACCGCAGCAAGTAGCCGGCGGCGCTTTTCAGCGCAGGCTTTTCGAGTCGACGGGCGTGCTACGCCTGCCGCTCGCTACGAACAGGCTTGGCGCTGCCCCTTCATTCAAAGTTTCAACGAAGTTTGCGGCCCAGTTGTGCACATCGTTCGCACGCACCTGTTTGATCATGCTCTGCCAGCGTTCCCTGCGTTCCGGCAGCGGCATGTCGAGTGCGCGCTCGATGGCCGCGGCTACGCCGTCGATGTTGTAGGGCGTCACCAGCAGCGCGCCGTCGAGTTCGTCCGCCGCTCCCGTCATGCGCGACAGAATGAGCACTCCAGGTTGTTCGGGGTCCTGCGCGGCGACATATTCCTTGGCTACCAGGTTCATGCCATCGCGCAGCGGCGTCACCAGGCCGACATCGGCGATCGCCAGAAATCCCATGATGGTGGGATGACTGAAACCGCGATTGAGATAACGCAGGGGAACGCGGTCGTATTGCGCGAAGTGGCCGTTGATCTTGCCCGCCAGAAAATCCACTTCGTCCGTTATGGCCTGGTATTCCGGCACGTCGACGCGCGAAGGCTGCGCGATCTGCATATAGACGACATGGTTGCGGTATTGTTCGGAATATTCCATGAAGTGCTGGAAGGCCCGGAAGCGTTCCGCCAGTCCCTTGCTGTAATCGAGCCGGTCGACGCCGATGATCAATTTCCGATTGTCCAGGCTCCTGCGCAGGCGTTTGACGTGAACCGAGTGCATGGCGCGTTCGGTCGCCGTTGCGACCACGTTTTCATAATCGATGCCGATGGGAAAGGCGCCGGTCTGGATGTGACGTTCGCGGTAGTCGATCGAGGTCTCGGTTACGCGGGCGCCGGGGAAGATCCGGCGCACGGTGTCGAGGAAGGAGTCGCGATCCAGTTCGGTCTGGAAGCCGATCAGGTCGTAATGCAGGAAATACTCCAGCAGGATGTGCGGATTGGGGATGGAGCGGAACACGTCGTAGGCCGGGAACGGGATATGCAGAAAAAAGCCCATGCGGTTGTGCAGGCCCATCCTGCGCAGTTTCTGCCCCAGCGGAATGCAGTGATAGTCGTGTATCCACAGGATATCGTCGGCGGAGACGAGTTTTAACAGATCCTCCGCGAAGGCCTGGTTCGTCTGGCGGTAAATCTCGAAATCGCGGCCGCGGTATTCAACCAGGTTCAGCCGCAGGTGAAACAGCGGCCAGAGTACTCGGTTGGCGAAGCCCTGGTAGTACCCGCCGTATTCTTCAGCCGTCAGCGGTACGGTCACGAACTCGATATTGCCGTCAGCCAGGCTTTCCGGGCCGCCATGGGAGTCTTCCTTGGTGATCTTGCCGTTCCATCCGTACCAGACCCCGCCGGATTCACGCAGCGCCGACAGCAGTCCGACTGCGAGCCCGCCGGACGCGATGCGTCTGCTCCTCGGTACTGAGACCCGGTTCGACACTACGACCAGCCGCGGCATCAGAACGCATCTTCCCAGCGGGTGCTCAGGCGGATCGCCGAGTTGATCAGGCCTACCATGCTGTAGGTCTGGGGAAAATTCCCCCATAGTTCATTGTTGTCCACGGCGATATCTTCCGACATCAGGCCGAGCCGGTTGCGGCACAGCAGCATTTGTTCGAACAGTTTGCGCGCCTCGTCCCGGCGCTTGAGCGCCACCAGTGCGTTGATATACCAGAAGGTGCAGACGGTGAACGCCGTGGCCGGCTCCCCAAAATCGTCTTCCTTGGTGTAGCGGTAGATGAAATTGCCGCGCTTGAGATGTTTCTCGATGGCGCTTACCGTGCTGGCGAAACGCGGGTCGCCGGCTTCCACGAAGTTGAGTTCGTGGATCAGCAGCAGGCTGGCGTCGAGATGATGGCCGCCGAAACTCTCGGCGAAGCTCTGCAAGTCCTCGTTCCAGGCGCGCTCGCTGATCACCGCGTGCATGGTATCGGCGCGTTTCCTCCAGTACGCCACGCGCTGCGGGCTCAGCTGCAGCTGCTGCGCGATGCGCGCCAGCCGGTCGCAGGCGGCCCAGCACATGATGCTGGAATAGGTGTGCACCTGGGATGTATTTCTGAATTCCCACAGGCCGGCATCCGGCTTGTCGTAACTGTCATAGGCGTTTTCGCCGAGCGGTTCCAGCATGTGGAACAGGCCGGCGGTTGAACCGGCGGGATGGGGCAGCCGCCGGTCGAAGAACAGGTGCGCGGAGGCCAGTATGATCGAGCCATAGACATCGTTCTGGCGCTGCACATAGGCCAGGTTACCGACCCGCACCGGTTTGCTGCCCCGATATCCCGGCAGCGAAGCGATCTCGCTCTCGGTCAGCTGGATCTGCCCGTCGATGGAGTAGACGGGCTGCAGTTCCTTGGTATCACCCGCGTTGGCCACGATGTTGACGATGTAGTTCAGGTACTCCTCCATGGTCTGGGTCTTGCCAAGCCGGTTCAGCGCGTTGACGACGAAGTAGGCGTCGCGCAGCCAGCAGTAGCGATAGTCCCAGTTGCGCACGGTATCGGGCGCTTCGGGAATGGAGGTGGTCATTGCGGCCACGATCGCGCCAGTATCTTCATAGGCATTCAGTTTCAGCGTGATGGCGGAGCGGATGACCGGATCCTGCCATTCGTAGGGAATGCTGAGGTTGCGTACCCAGTCCGCCCAGTAATGGGAGGTTTCCTCGCGGAATTTACGGCTGATGACGCTGACCGACTCCTGCAAGGATTCGTCAGGACCGAGAATCAGAGCGACGGGGCGGTCGAGCACGAAACGGCTTTCGTTCTGGATGTAGGCCAGTGGAATGTTGGTGGTCAGGCGAATGCTGTCGTTGTCCAGCAGGTAGCGTATGTGGTTGCTGCCCATGGTTTTCTTGCAGGGCGAGGCTCCCCAGTTGTAGGTGGGATGCAATTTGATGCTGACCAGCGGCCTGCCCCTGACGGGTACCAGTTGCCGTACCAGCATGGCCGGGTGAAAGGGGCGGCCGAGATAGGTGAAGCGCGGCATAAAATCGGCGATTTCGAGACAGTTGCCGCGTTTGTCATGCAGGCGCGTGATCAGGATCGCCGTGTTGCGCTCGTAATACTGTTCGGCGCTCTTATAGTCGTGCAGCAAAATTGAAAAACGTCCCGCCGTGTCGGAGTCCGGAGTGTGCAGCAGGGAATTGAATATAGGTTCACCGTCGAATCTGGGGATGCACATCCAGACAACGTCCGCCGTTTCGTTGATGAGCGCGCTGACCGTGCAGTTCCCGATCAAGGCGAGTTCCAGATTGTTTTGCTGCATCGATATCAAGCCGATAAAAATTTCAGATAATCTTCACGCGCGAGTTCGCGCAAAAGGCCGGGATCACGACCTGTGCCGGCGTTTGCGCCAGCTCCAGCAACGATATCCAGGAACAGTGCCCGTCGGGACAAGGGCAGTGGATGGGCTGATTGTATCGGGCAAGCGACGTACATCCGTTGTTATTGGTTTTCCTTTAGAGATCGTGCTTTCAACTGTAGAGTTCGAATCTAGGCGTTTGTTCATAAATTTCCGCAATGGCATGGGGCTTGCAAAATCTTACGGTGAGGATTACATCGGAGTGACCGTGCCGCTTAAGGGGATCAACAAATTCGAGGAAATGCTGAAAGATCCTTCCCGTTTCTACGAGAGGCCCCAGGCTGTTGCCGACGATCAAACACTCACCGGGGAACAGAAACTAAGCCTGCTCGAAAGCTGGGCAAAGGATGAGGAGCGTCTGAACGTGGCAACCGAAGAGAATATGGGCGGTGGTGAAAACAGCCGCCTGGATGAAGTGCTGACTGTGCTCGGGCGCGTGCGCGGGTCAGTCATCTCTACATCGACGCAGCATTGAGTGTCGCGCTGCGGGATTTCCCGCGATGCCAGGATTTACATCGGAAAATATTACAATCCAGCCTTACCTCCAATCGCGGAATAGCCTCCAACCAAACCAACCACGGAGTACACGGGCAATTGATGTAATCGGCAGCATCCAATCGGGAGCGGGGATAGAGAACACTGAGGTAAAAATATTAAAAAATGTCTCTGTGCTCTCTGTGCTCGGTAGCCTTTGAAATTTTCCGATTCGATCGGGTTATGTAAAAAAACAAACCCGGCCGGAGCCGGGTTTGTTGGAAGCGTAGCTTCCGCTTACCAGAATTTCCAGTCTTTACCCGGCGGTCCTTCAGGTCCCTGCGGTCCGGCCGGCCCGGTTTCGCCTTGAGGGCCTTGTGGTCCCGGTTCTCCTGCTGGTCCGCGTGCCCCGGTTTTCCCTTGAGGGCCTTCAGGTCCCGGCGGTCCCGCGGGACCTTGCGGTCCACCGGCCGGCCCGGGTTCGCCTTGAGGTCCTTGAGGACCGATCGGGCCTTGAGGACCTGAGGGTCCTGGATTGCCCTGAGGACCTTGTGGCCCCGGAGGACCGGGGGGGCCGCCGGCGGGTCCTTGAGGTCCCGCAGGTCCTTGCGGTCCGGCGGGTCCATGCGGACCGGCAGGGCCGGCCGGTCCCGCAGGTCCAGGGGGGCCGGGGGGGCCGCCGGCGGGGCCGGGCTCACCCTTGGGACCCGGAGGTCCAGGAGGTCCCGGCGGCCCGGGCTGACCGCCTTCAGGATTCAATGTCAGGTCGTAATAATCAAAAGTGTCACCCATCACCACGAACAGGCGGTATTCGCCGTTGATCAGGTTCGGGGGCAGGGCGGTCACCAGTAGCGTGTCGTAGACAGTGGTCACTGCCAACTCGATGTCACCCAGGATCACTTGCGGGGAATAAGACAGTGCCTTGTAGGACGGATGCAGCTGTATGTACAGCTCGCCGGCATCATAGTCCGTGAAGAGGCTGGTAATGAAAATCTCGCGCTGGTCGACATCGAAACGGCGATCGTTGTAGACGCCGCTGGAAAACGCGAATTGCATGATCAGCAAGGACAGCAGCAACAGGCTGGCCGACTTTAGACGTTTAGTCCGCATGGAACTCCCTCCCTTGCGCGGATTGCGCGGGCAGCAGCAAGAGTATTTTAGTAAGAGTTATTTTTCAATATTACTTTGCAGGGCGGCCTGGCCGGGCACGGGATTTCGTCCGTGTTCGGCCTCGATCAGGTGCGCGCGCGCCAACACGGAACCAGCTCCGACCAGGCGCTGCCGCCAGTAGGTCGAATCGAGGCTGTCGGTGGAAACCGGGCGACCTTCGCCGGGGGCGTGGACAAAACGGTTGCCGCCGATGTAAATCCCGACATGGGACACGAAGACGCTGCTGGTTCTGAAGAATACCAGATCGCCCGGCTGCAAACGGTTGAGGTAGACCGGCGTGCTCATCTTGTATTGATCGTAACTGTTGCGCGGGATCTGCAGTCCGAGCTGTTGATAACTGTATTGCACGAATCCGCTGCAATCGAAACCCGTCTGCGGGCTGGTGCCCCCGAATACATAGGGCACGCCGCGCTGGCTCAGGGCGACGCTTACCAACTGCCCGCGTAATACGGGGTAATCGTCGACGATACCTCCTCTGTTGCCGGCGCAGCTCTGCAAGAGGCTGCTGCCTGTTGCCAGCGCCAGAATCAGGCCGATACAGCGGTATTGGAAGGCGTTCACTATAAGCGCGGTGCTCCCGCTAGACTGCCCGAGTATTGTGGAACCGGCGGTTGCAAAAGAAAAGGCGATTTTGCCATTCGGACATAAAAACCGTGCAGCTGTGAAACGCCGTTTTAAAGAAAAACTGGCCTGACCTTTTGGAGTCGAAAGGACTAAAACCCCGCACGTATTCATGCTTGCCAACATAGCGGACTTCGAGGATTATAAGAGGCCCTACCGGCGGCTTATCGCGCTATACGAAAAAATACTCATTTAAGCGAGCGCAAGCGTGGTTTTAACAAATAACCAGACATTCCGTCCGCATTATTTGCGATTCATGGCTTTTGTATCGAGCCGTCAGTTTGGAATTGCGCTCGCCCTGTTATCCCTGGCATGGCTGTTGATATACGTCTATTGCTGGGCTCCCTACCAGGAATTCCTGTTCACCGACATGAAAAAGTACTGGACCTCGACCCTTGCCCGGCTTGAGGGAGGGGGGCGCGAATTCCTGGAGCCGCAGTTCGTGGCTTGGCCGCCGCTCTACCACATTATTCTGGCCGAACTGTTTCGAGTGTTCCGCTGGATAGGGCTCGAGGGTCTGATACGGCTTGAAACGGCGCTTACCATCAACATGGTCGCCTTCGCGGCATCGGTTTACGCCCTGCAGCGTCTGGCGGTGCAATGGTTCGACCGGCCGGAGTTTGTCCTGGCGACCATGCTGCTGTATGCGTTCGGCTTTCCGGCCTGGTATTTCAATGCATTCCTGCTGTCGGGCAATCTGGGCATGCCATTGATGATCATTTCCTTTGCCTTGATCGTGCACAAATGCAGCTGGTGGTCAGCCGTCGTCGGAGCCCTGCTGTTCGGTATCGCGGTGCTTATAAGGCCCTCCTTCGGGCCTTACGGCCTCGCCTTCATCATCTATTATCTGGCGCTGTACCGGATCAGCTGGAAATTCGTCCGGCGGGCGAGTGTTTTTTCCGCCGTATTTTTTTTGGTGGCGGCCCTGGGCAGCGCCGAGGTCGCGCGGATATCGCAAGGCAAGGTAGTGGGCCTCTCCGGTAACGGCGGGCTCGACTTCTTCATCGCCATGTCGCATTACCATCGCGTCGATGTCAGCTATGCGGGCTGGCATTTTTTCGTGATCGTTCCCGCGGTATCGTGGAAGCCTGAGAACGGTTCGTTTTACACGGACGTGCCGTTCTATAACCAGGACTATTATTTCAAGTTGGGTTGGGACTACATCAAACACGATCCCTCGCTGCTGATCGATAATTTCAGTCATGTGCGCGATCTGTTCTTCGCCGACATGCTGCCGACCCGTAACGACGCGCCCGGTTTTAAATTCTGGCGGCCGGTATGGGATTGGTTCAAATTCATGATGTTCCTGACGATCGGCCTGTACTTCTGGGCGGGACGTTACCTGGGAACGCGGTTGCCGGCATTTACCATGCTCTCAAGCGTGGTCGGGCTGACGCTGCTGGTGAGTTTTGTATTCACGGGCGAGCCGCGTTACACCTACTCCATCATCTTCGCTTTCTACCTGTTGTTCTTCAAACTGATTGAAATCATGTCGCACAACCGGCGGCGCTGGATCCGGCCCTTGGCCATCTATGCGTCGCTGCTGGTAATGGCCAGCAGCGCCTCGGCCATGGTCGTCGAGTTGCGGCGCCTGGATCTGGGCGACCGCAACGTCCATATCGGTTATATCCCGCTCCCCGAATTCGCCCCGCCCGGTTCGGCGCCGGTCGAATTCGATGTCCGCAGGGTGCTGTTCCCGCACAGCAAGACAAAAGGGGGCATGATTCATCTGTCCGCCGAGCATTCGCCCATGTTGCAGCCCGGCACCGTGCATATCCATACCACCATGGAAATAACGGGCGATCAGCCGTTGCCGCTGACCTTCGAGATGTACAGCTCGTGGACGTTCCGCATGTACATCAACGGTGTACAGAGGTTCGCCGGCGACTACACCGATTATTTCAACGAAATGGACAATTACATGGAGTTGCAGCCGGGCGTTTATAAAGTCGAATTCGTCGTCGATTATGTGCCGGTGTCCGGCGGTTTTGCGGTCAACTACAACTACTGGGAACCCGACGGCTGGAAAGTGCGGAGGGTGCTGGGCCTGGATTCGGAGAGGATCAGGTTCTCATCGCCGGTCGGGGCCGTGGCGAACCAGTGAGCGACGTAAATCGGGATCCTCTGCTCAGTATCGTGCTGCCGACTTTCAACGAGCGCGACAATATCCTGCGGTTGCTGGACGAGATCGGGAAGGCGGTCAAGGTGCCTTACGAGGCGATCGTGGTTGACGATGATTCGCCCGACGGCACCTGGCGCGCGGTCGAGGAGTATGCGCCCGGTCATCCGCAGACACGATTGCTGCGACGCATTGGAGTGCGGGGGCTGACAACGGCTCTTGAGGCGGGCATCAAGCTGGCGCGGGGGAAACTGGTCATGTGGATGGATGTGGATCTTTCCATGCCGCCGGTAAAAATCCCCGAATTGCTGCAGGCGATCGAGCGGGGCGCCGATGTGGCCGTGGGTTCGCGCTATGTTCCGGGCGGGGGCGACGCGCGCGCGGTGAACCTGCACCTGACGCTGCAGCTTATGCTCAGCAAGTTCCTGAGTATCTTGAGCGGCTGGATGCTGGGCTGCCGCTTCCGCGACTGGTCGAGCGGTTTTATCGTACTCCGGCGCGAACTGCTCGAAGGCTATGCGCTCTATGGCGACTACGGCGAATATTTTATCGACCTGATCTATTACCTGATCAAGCGGCGTGGAGCGAGGGTGGTGGAAGTGCCTTATGTGCTGACGCCGCGGGAGCGCGGCGAGTCCAAAACCGCGACCAATATCTGGGGATTCGTCAGGCGGGGCAGGAAATATCTCCATATGATCTGGCGGCTGAGATTCGGCAACCGGCGATCGGTTGGCAATGCAAACTGATTACCGTTCATTGAAATGATCACTGAGGGCATCCTCCATGAATAATGTGCTGCTGATTTTGCTTTCCGCCGTACTGACGGCGGCCGGCCAGATATTATTCAAATACGGCATGCAGCGCTTCAGCGACATCGAATTCACCCATGATTCGCTGCCGCGGCTGTTATGGCAGATATTGCTGAGCCCCAGCATCATCTGCGGCTTTATTGCTTTCGGGCTCGGCGCCGTGGTGTGGCTGTTCGCCCTCGCCAAGGCGGAACTCTCCTATGCCGTTCCTTTCGCCAGCGTGAGTTATATTCTGATCCTGCTGGCCGGCGTGGTTTTATTCCACGAACAGCCGACCGGCGTCAGGCTCATAGGAACGTTATTGGTAGCGGCGGGCGTGGTGTTGATTTCCTGGAAGTGAGCGAGTCCCCATAATGGGCTCATTCTAAGCTCAAATCGTATTCATTTGCCGCCGCTGGACCGCGCGAAGGGTCTCTGATTTTCATATCATGAAATTTCGATATTCCCTGGTTGCCGGCCTTATTTTTAGCATGCTTGGAATGGGTGCTTATAATCGGCTTGCGGGCGCGGTTGGCAGCCCCGTCGCTTTCGAAGATTTGCCGGATCATTATTTATTCCTGCTTTTCCCAAACGAAAATACAAAATTTTACGCCACTGAAAAACTAACGAACGCCTTGGGCGTTGTGAATAGGGCGGTTACAGCATCCAAGGCGGAATTAACCAAAAACAGAGTGGGTGTGATTTTTGGGGAGAGACAATTTTACTCCAAATCGACCGATTTCAATTTTTATATCGATGACTCCGTGGCGCGCGATAAATATCTTGGTTTATGGGAAAGGGCTTTGGAGACGCAGGGCTATAGTAGTGGTCATTGGAGGGCCAAATTCATTGGAGGAAATTCTTATTCTATAGAACTGGACATGCATGATAGTAAACATGCTCGAAAGGATTTATATCGTTATTCAATAGAGGGGCATAAAGTCCTGAATACCTATCCTGTAAGAACCCTGTCAGGGATTGAAGATGCCGGTATCGGAGTTTTGTCTTTCTTTGCTGGAGTGCTTTTTTTAAATTTTGTAAGTCTGTTAATCCGGCATCGCGCCCGCAGGCAATCAGCATAATCGAGCGGGTTGCTCAAGCTCTTAAAACAAAGCATACGCCCCAGGTGTCAAATCCTGGCGTCTTGCCGGTCATCCACTCGCAGGCATGCTCGATTTTCATGCCGGCGGATTCCGCCAGCAGTTCGATCTCGGGCTTGAACAGATAGCGCATCCGGTGCGTTTCCCTGACTTCTTCCACGGCGCCGCCGGCGCGGTCGCGTATGAACACATGGTAGTTCACATCGACCAGGCATTCGTTCGGGTGCAGCGCCGGTTCCGCGAGCCGCGTCACTTCGATCGCTTCGTCCTGCATGCGTTTGACGCGCATGCCCGGGCGGTCGGTCAGCACGGCGGGGCCGTACCAGCAGTCGAATATGAAAATTCCGCCGGGCTGCATATGTTCCCGCGCCGTCGCGAAAGTCGCCTTCAGGTCGGCATTGGTGGGCTGGTACGAGACCACGTGAAAGAGCGAGAGTACGCAATCGAATTTCTTGCCGAGTCTGACGCTGCGCACATCGCCCCGGGAAAAGCCCAGCCGCCTGGCCGTCGCTGCCGGCAGACTTTGCAGTCGGGCCTGCGCGGCGTCCAGCATGTCCTGGCTGAAATCGATCCCGTCGACGGTGTAACTTTGCTCCGCGAGCAGGGAGGCATGAATGCCGCTGCCGCAGCCGAGTTCCAGCAGGGAACGGGCGCCCGGCTTGTAACGCTCGATGAGGCTGGCGACGAAATTTGTTTCTCCCGAGTAGTCCTTATCCTTGTACAAGAGGTCGTAATAGCGCGAATATTTGCCGAATACACTCATGGTTTGACCTTGATGATTGCCGTGGCGAGAGGCATGGATTAATTCCCGAGAATCTTGACGGTCACTTCCGCAACCCGTTCGATCTGTTCCGCCGTCAGCGCCAGCCCGCTTGGCAGGTAAAAGCCGCGACGCGCGATCTTTTCCGCCACCGGATGGCGTTCGCCGGCAAACAGGCCGGCTTTGCGGAACACGGGCTGTTCATGCATCGGCCAGAAAAAGGGACGGGTGCCGACCTTGTGTCCGGCAAACCGGCGCATGGCTTCGTCGGCATCGAAAGGAAATGCATCGTCGAGCACCAGGCCGTAAACCCAGTAAATATTTTTTGCATACGCAATCTGCCGCGGCGGTAACTGCACCTGCGGCAGGCCGGTCAGCAGTTTCGTATAAAGCTCGCCCATCCGGCGTTTTCTGGCGATGAATTCATCGAGCCTTTCAAGCTGTGCGACGCCGAGCGCCGCTTGCAGGTTGGTCATTCGGAAATTCCAGCCGAGCTCCTCGTGTACGAAGCGCCGTGGCGGCTGGAAGCACAGGTTGCGCAGGCGGCGGCAGCGTTCCGCCAGCCGGTCGTCGTCGGTCATGATCATGCCGCCTTCGCCGGTCGTGATGTGCTTGTTCGGATAAAAACTGAAAATACTAATTGCGCCGAACCCGCCGCAGGCCTTGCCGTAACAGGTTTGTCCATGGGCTTCCGCCGCGTCTTCGATGATCGCCAGGCCATGCCGCTCCGCGATTTCGAGCAGAGGTTTCATGTCGACCGGCAGGCCATAAATGTGCACGACCATGATGGCCCGTGTGCGCGGAGTGATTTTCGATTCCACCTGCGCCACATCCATGTTCCAGGTATGCGGGTCGCTGTCCACCAGCACGGGCTGCGCGCCGGCGCGCACGATGGCGGCGGCGCAGGAAATGATGGTGAAGGCGGGCATGATGACTTCGTCGCCGGCTCCGATTTCCAGCGCCACGATCGCGGCGTCAAGCGCTACCGAGCCGTTGGCAACCGCGATGCCGTGCCTGCGGTTCACTCGCGCGGCGAAATCGCGTTCGAAGCGCTCGACAAACGGGCCTTCGGATGAAATCCAGCCGCTGTCTATGCATTGGTTGAGATAGTCCCTTTCCCTGCCGTCCAGCAGGGGTTCGTTAACCGGGATGAAGTCGTCCATGCTCATCAGAGGATCTCGATCGGCAGTGTGGGATCGTATTTGAAACGGCTCTTGTCGGTTTCGCCGGCGTAGGGTCCCTGTTTCACTTCAAGCATCCGCACTTCTTCCAGGACCTCGAAGCCGTGTCCGGCGGTCGCAAGCAGTATGACGTCGCCCGCCTGCAATACCCGGCTGTGCAGGTAGTCGCGTGTTTCAGTGTAGAAATCCACGCGCAGTTTGCCGCTCTTGATAAAGAGCACCTCCTGCGTATAGTTGACCTCGCGTTTCACCGGGTTGTGAATATGCGGTTCGATTATCTTGCCGGAAGGGTGATGCATGTAGGCGAGCTGTTGCGAGAGATCGTTCGGCGTCACGAAGGAAATGCCCGGCTTGTCGAACTCGTTGCGGATAATGATGGCCAGTAATTGGCCCTTATCCCGGATTTCTTCGATCATGCCGTGGTTTCCTCCTCCATTGCGCGATTAACCGCGATGCGGGGCGGCCGGCATCTGCCCGCCCCTGCGTTCATCGTGATTGATTGTCGCAGCATGGGCGGGGGATTGCAAAAAAATATGCCCGGCCCGATGGACGGGCGGGATTTCGTGCGGAATCAGGCCGCGGTGTTCCCGGGTTTGGAAGTTTTCTGCAGTTCGATTTCCAGTTTGAGCGCGGCCAGGGAAACATTGATATCGACGATAAAGAAGACCATGGCCCCGATCAGGCAAGCCATGCCGCCGAAAAACAGCACGATGATCAAACCGGGAATCTCCAGATGCAGCAGGGTCATCAGGAACAGCGTGATGATAAGCAGCGCGGACTGCAATATGCTGAGGGCCGCGAGCGCTATGGCCAGCCGGAGCAATCGTCCGCGGTGCAGCAGTATATCGAGCTGATGCCGGATTCCCGCGCGGTACGCTTCTCCGCCCGTATGGCCGCGCAGGAAATCCGCCTGGATGCGGCAGCGGTCGATGATGCGGCCGTAACGATTGGTCATTGAAACCAGCAGCAGGCCGACACCCGAGATCAGGATGACGGGGGCGATGGAGAATTCCAGGACCGGAACGAGATCTTGCAGCAGCATTTTCGACTCGCGATAAATTTTCCCGACAACGGCCGGGATCATACCGTAAAGACATGCAGGTTTGGTATCTACGGCTCCACGGATGTAGAGGTTGAATTTACGAAAGTATCAGCAGTCGGACGGCGCGTAATAAAGCCTCCATCGTGCCCGCCAAGGAGCTTCGGTTATTTCTTCAACAACACATAAATCGCTCCGCTGCCTCCATCCATCGGCCGGGCGGTGCAGTAGGCGAGCACTTCCTGGCGCTGGCTGAGCCATTTCGCCACCATGGGTTTGAGAATGGGTCCTGCGTTGGAAGAGCGCAAGCCTTTGCCGTGAATGATGCGCACGCACTGTTTCTGCGACTGGCGCGCGTCCTGCAGGAAAGTGATGACGGCCTGTTTCGCCTTCGGCACGGTCAGCCCGTGCAGATCGAGGGCGGCGACGACGCTGTAATGGCCGCGCTTCAGTTTGCGTAATATATTGTTCTGCAGGCCGGGCCGCAGAAAGCTGATTTCGTCGCCGAGGTCCAAGGCGGCGGGGTCATAACGATCCGACATCAAGTCTTGCAGGGCTTCCTGTTCGTGGAGTTGCGCCTGTATGGGCACGGGTACCGGTCGCGGGAGCCCGGGATCGGCGCGATCGTTGGCGATGGGCTTGACCTTGCCGACGGATTCGCGGAAAAGCTCAATATCGGATTGTTCCAGTTCTTTGTGTGACATGGCCGACTGTACACCTGCCGCCTTAAATAAAAGGTACAATGCGTGGGAAGTGACCAGCTACGGTTAGAAGCATACTTCCAAAGTAAATTCATTTCCATGCGGATTTTGATCAGCAATGACGACGGTTACCTGGCGCCGGGCATCCAGGCGCTGGCGCGTGCGATAGCGGAAGTCGCGGACGATGTGACCGTGGTCGCCCCCGATCGCAACCGCAGTGCGGCCAGCAATTCGCTGACGGTTCATGAGCCGCTGCGCGTATTCACTGCGCCCAACGGTTTCCGCTACGTCATGAACGGCACGCCTTCCGACTGTGTGCACCTGGCGCTGAACGGCCTGCTTGATTACGAACCGGATATGGTGATCTCCGGCATCAATGCCGGCGCCAATCTGGCGGACGACGTCATTTATTCAGGCACCGTTGCCGCCGCCATGGAGGGACGCTTTCTGGGGTATCCGGCAATGGCCGTCTCGCTCGATTCGTTCAATCCGCAACATTATGCGACGGCGGCGCGCGTTGCCCAGACCTTGTTGCAATGGATCCGCAACAAACCGCTCCCTCCCGACAGCATATTGAATGTGAACGTGCCGGATGTGCCCTGGGATTTCCTGGCGGGCTGGCGAGTGACACGCCTCGGTAACCGCCATCGCTCGGAGCCGGTGATCAAGGATGCGGATCCGCGGGGTGCGCCCATTTACTGGATCGGTCCGGCGGGAGTCGGGCAGGATGCGGGACCGGGAACCGATTTCGATGCGGTGGCCGCGCATTGCGTGTCGATTACGCCGCTCAAGATCGATCTCACGCGCTACGAAGCACTGGAATCCCTTCGGACCTGGGTGGAGGCGGCCAGTGAAGATAGGTAAGAGTGATCTGCTCGGCATCGGCATGACCTCGCAACGGCGCCGTAACCAGCTGGTGGAGCGCCTGCGCGAAGAGGGTATCGTGAACGAGGAGGTGCTGCATGTCATCGGCAATATGCCGCGGCATTTGTTCGTGGACGAGGCGATGGCGAACCGGGCCTACGAAGATTCCGCCCTGCCTATCGGTTTCGGCCAGACGATTTCCCAGCCATTTATCGTCGCCCGCATGACCGAGAGCGTGCTCGGTGAGAACCCGTCCCTGAAGCCGCGCAGAGTGCTGGAGATCGGAACCGGATCCGGCTACCAGGCGGCGGTGCTGGCGATGCTGGTGGAAAGGGTCTATACAGTGGAACGGATCCAGGAGCTTCACAAAAGGGCTCAGGACCTGATGCTCCGTTTGCAGCTGCGTAATGTGCAGTGTAAGTACGAGGACGGCTCTCTGGGATGGCCGCAGCAGGCCCCTTTCGACGCTATCATCGTCACGGCCGCGCCCTCCCGGATACCCGAGACACTTCTTGATCAACTCACGGTCGGCGGTCGCATGGTTATCCCGGTGGGAGAAAACGGGGGTACCCAACGTTTATATAGAATAGAACGTACCGCCGATGGATTCGTCCAGCGCGAACTCGAACTCGTGAGTTTTGTCCCTTTCCTGAGCGGGCGCGATCGTTGATTGCAGCCCTTATAGGGAATTATCCGGGGAACAAGGAGCATATGAAGAGCAAGCGATCCGTTCTGGTGACCGGCGGCGCCGGTTATATAGGCAGTCATGTAGTAAAGCAGCTGGGCGAGGCCGGGGAGAATATAGTGGTCCTGGATAACCTCTCGACCGGGTTTGCGAAGGCCGTGCTGTATGGAAAGCTGATCCAGGGTGATACCGGCGACCGTGAGCTGGTGGACCGCATTCTGCGCGAGCATCAGGTCGAGGCCGTGCTGCATTTCGCGGCGCATACGGTCGTCCCGGAGTCGGTGGCCGACCCCCTGAAATATTACCGCAACAATACCGCCGCCTCGCTCAACCTGCTCGACTGCTGCCAGCGGGCCGGCGTGAAACATTTTATTTTCTCATCGACGGCCGCGGTTTACGGTATGCCGCCCGGAGGGATCGCGAGCGAGGAGTCGCCGCTGCTGCCGATCAACCCTTACGGTACTTCGAAGCTGATGACCGAATGGATGTTGCGCGATCTGTCCGCGGTCACCCCGCTGCGTCATGTCATCCTGCGCTACTTCAATGTGGCGGGTTCGGATCCCGGCGGCCGTATCGGGCAATCGACGGAAAAGGCGACCTTGCTGATCAAGGTTGCCTGCGAGGCCGCGGTAGGCAGGCGTTCCCACGTCTCGATTTTCGGAACGGATTATCCGACTGCAGACGGAACGGGTGTGCGCGACTATATACACGTCGAGGATCTGGCGGAGGCGCATCTGAAGGCGCTTGATTACCTGAGGAAGAGCGGTCATTCAACCACCCTGAATTGCGGTTATGGGCACGGCTCCAGCGTGCATGAAGTATTGCGGGCGGTTGAGCGTATTAACGGCGCACCCTTGCGTGTGCGCGAAGAAGCTCGCCGCGCCGGTGATCCGCCTGTGCTGATCGCCCGCGCGGACAGAATCAAAAGCGTTCTGGGATGGAAGCCGCGTTTCGACGATCTGGATTTTATCGTCAAGACTTCCCTGGAATGGGAGCGCAAGGGGCTGCGCAAAGCCCAGGCGGTTTTCTAGGCGAACGGCCGGCACAAAATTTCTGTTTCCTTTCAATAAACATCGAGCGCGGATTTTCCACCGCGATCACCGGTTCGTCCGGTACAATGAAGCCGTTTATGCCGTTGAGAGCCGGACAATTATTTTATCGGACATGTCTGAGCGCGGGTCTTGCCTGCGTCCTATCCTGCATACTGATTGCCTGCGGCAGCGGCGGCTTACGCTGGAACTCGCAGCTTTACCGTGTGCATGCCGGAGAAACTCTCTATGCGATCGCCTGGCGCTATAACCTGGACTATCGCGATCTGGCGCGATGGAACGGCATTGCCGCTCCCTATACGATTCATCCGGGCCAGGAATTGACGCTGACGGACCCCGCATTGCTGCCGGAGACGCGGCAAGCGGCCGCGTCCTCGAACAAAGCTTCCGCTGTTATTAACGACCGCCGGGCGCGACCGGCGGCCCACGCGGAGACCAGGCCTGCGTTGCCGCCACCCAGTGAATGGATCTGGCCGACGCGCGGTCAGGTGGTGCAGACTTTCCAGGGACAGCAAAGCATCGCGCAGGGTATCGATATCGCCGGCGTCGCGGGCCAGGACGTGCGGGCAAGCGCCGATGGCAGGGTGGTTTACAGCGGCAACGGGCTGAGCGGCTTTGGGCAGTTGATCATTATCAAACACAACGACACCTATATCAGCGCCTATGGGCACAACCGGAATCTGCTGGTCGCAGAGGGCGCGGAGGTAAAGGCGGGACAGAAAATAGCGGAAATGGGCAAGCTCGGGGGAAACGCGCGCCTGCATTTCGAAATCCGCCGCCAAGGCAAGCCTGTTGATCCATTAAAGTACTTGCCCAGGCCCTGATGACCCGGCTGTAAAAAGGCCCCGTATCCCATCGGAATACGGGGCCAGGATGTTACCGGGTCAAATCACTCTATTTCGCAAATCGAGCCGTTCAATCTGAATTCGCCGGGAAGATTCGCGGGAGCGGAACTGTTGAGTCCCTGGAAGCCGAAGGTGACCTGCCCGCCGTTCGCCGTGATGACGCCGTTCCACTGACCCGAAGTATTGGAAGCCGTCAGCGTTGAACCGGAGGCGTTGAAGGTCGCGTTCCAGCCATAATCAAGGCTTTCGCCGGCGCCCAGATCCCACTCAAGCTCATAACCGCTGATGTTCGAGCTGCCGTTATTGGTGACCGTGAGAGAGACATCGAAACCGGCGCCCCAGTCATTGTAGATATCGTATTCGACGGAACAGTCGAGACCCCAAACGCCTCCCGGACCGGTGAGATCCGCGGTGACCGTATCCAGGCGGTTGACGATATCATCAAAGTAACCGGCTTTATTAAAGATGACGGCCAGGCTGATTCCATCGGGACGTTGTATCACTACACTCCATGTGCCGTTCATGGCGCCGAAGAACAGTCCGCCTCCCGGAGCGACGACCTGGTTACCGGATCCATCCAGCAGATATTCTCCGGTGCCAAGGTCGTAGGCATGCAGGAAGCGCACCATTGCCTCGGCGGATGCCCCCAGCGCGAGGTAGTCTTCCAGATTGATCCAGCGGTCGAAAGGAATCCCCGCATTGATGTAAGCAGGCTCCCGGGAGTCTCTGCCCGCCAGGCGCTCGTGGGCGACGTAGATATCCGTCACGCCGACCGCCGTCAACATGCTGGCGATATAGTTTTCAATGGAGTCCTGGGTCAGGTATTCCACGAGATAGCGCAGGATGAAATATCCGCTGCTGGAATATTCGGACTGAGCCCCCGGAGTGAACGTCGTGTCCTGACTGTAGAGCCAGCGCAGGTTCAGTTCCTTGTTCCAGTTGGAGGGCTCGACGCCGAAGAGATAGTACTTTTCATAGGCGGACATCTGCTCTTCGTCGATTGCTGCAATGCCGCTGGTATGGTCGAGCAGATGCCTGACGGTAATGTCATTGACCCCGCTGCCCGCGGAGTCCCCGGGAACGGGTTGCAAGCCGGTGATCATTGGAAACACTTCATCGTCCAGATCCGCAATGACATTATCGTTATAGAGTTTCATAATGGCCGCCTTGGTTACGACCTTGTCGACGCTGGCCAGACGCATCAAGGCATCGTAAGGCAAGGCGGTCTGCAAAGCCTTGTCCTTGTAACCAAAGCCCTTGGCCAGCACGACCGTATCATCTTTCATGACCGCCAGGGTGCCGCCGGGTATGCCCTGTTCAATCATGAATTCCCTGACCACATCGCTGTAATCCCCGAGCTCGGTGATGGTCTGTATGCCGCCGGACGTTTGCGGTATCTGGGCCAGTTCTTCCTTGAGCCCCAGCCCCATATCGAAGTACCGGGGATCGTCCCCATTGGGCCAGCCGGGGTATTCACCGTTTTTGACGCGCACAGCGATCACATTGGTGCCTGTTGAAGTCAGTGCGGCGCGCGCTTCATGGCTCAAGCCGAGATATTGATACCCGTCCGTCCAGTTTTTCTGCCAGGTCGCCAGTACGCCGTTGATATAAACGGTGATCCCGTCATCCCAGCGGGCCCAGAGCACCAAGTCGTCGATCTGCCCTGAGGTGATGGTGAAGGTCTTGCGCAGCCAGATATCGGGATTCGACGTCGACCAGCTTGTGTTAACGGCATCACCGGCTCCGCCCGGATGACTGCCAAAACCGGCATTACCCGTGGACCAGCCGCTGTCGTTGTAGCCTGTCTGTGTCCAGGATGGGGACGCGGCGGGATTCGGGCATTGCGGATCATCGGGACCATATCTCAGGCCAGCCGTGCAACTTTCCCAGGTCGGACTGCTGTTGGGGTTGCTGAAGGTATATTTCCAGCCGACAGTTGCGAGATTACCCGGTTGCACCACCCATTGACTGGGAGCCGCAAGCCGGCCGTCCACGGCCGCGCGCGGGCAATTGGCGTTGAACGCCTCGACACTGGTTTCGACGCTCAGATTGGTTACTTCAGCTTCAGCCAGCACGCCGTCGTTATTGGAAGTCAGCGCCACACCCACGTAATCGGTGCTTGACATGGTAATGTCCGTTTCGCCGACGGGAGTCCAGCACAGGCCGTCGTCGGAGATATAACTTTTGAAGGTGCTGCCTTCGCGGGTAAGGCGCAGCCATGTGGGAGGCCGGACGTAGAGTGCTTCCACACCGTCCGAATATCCGCCCTGAGAACTGCGGTATTGAAAGGCCGCGCCTTCGGTGGGACGGAGCAGCATGAAGGCGTATGCCGAATTGTCCGCCAGCGAATCGCGGATCATGACACCGGCCTTGGTCCAGGTGTGGACATCTTCCACGCTTTCTATCCTGGCTGTAATCTGCCCGTCGCCGGACAAGGTGGTGTAGTAATAGTGAAATTCATCCGCCGTATTCCAGATATCAGCGCCCGAGCCTTCGATGGTGAGGACGCCGCCGGAGACGCTCGATGAGCCTGCTGCGCCGACGCTGCCGATATCCGCCGATGTGTAGGCGTAACCGCTGCTTGTTTGTAGTATTGCAAAAAGCAAAGTCAGAATGCTTGCGCTTTTCATGATGCATTACCTCCTGTAATGTTTCAGGTCTCCATCCTGTAACTGCAACGAGTGGCCGGCTTACGTGGATGACTGTAAGAAGATCACCGCTGTAGATGTACAGTGGATCACTGTAGCAACATGCAACGGCAAGTCTGTGATGGAGAGAACAAAAAGAGTCTGGTGGTTTCACTAACGTATTGAGCGCGCAAAAATCCCGCTTGTCGCTGCATCAATGTCGATTGACGAGCAGGAAGCCATTTCGCCTCGTGTCCGCTGCTTCGTATTTCAACAACTTTATCAGCCTTGTTCGAATTACCAATGTCCGCTGCTGAAACCCTCATGCGATGACTGCCTTACCGCGGGATGCAGGCTGGGCCTCTGCTGAATTTTATTCATGTACTTATCGAAATTGATGCCGGCTTAATTTATTAGGTCAGCATTCTTATCAAAGAGGCGAGTCGGGAGCGGTATTGCGGAAAATGCGCGGCTGCCGGGATCCGCGCGCCCGCGGTTCGGAATATGCGAGCAGGCAAGCCCGATCCGTTAAAATACTTGCCCAAGTCATAAGTCTCAGGCTATGCTGGCTTTCGTAAACGCCATGCGGGGTGGGGGTGTATGCAGAAGAATGGCGAAGGCTCGTCCGAAACGGCGACTCTTGAAGACGAAACCGATGATGCCGCGGATCGGGAGCCGGGTGCGGACGAGCTCGATTCGGAAGAGAGCGTCGAAGAGGAAGCAGAAGCCGCTGAAGAAGAAAGCAGCACCTTCGAACCCGGCGAGTTTTCAGACCGGGAAGTCGACGCTACCCGCCTCTATCTCAAGGAAATCGAATATTCATCCCTCTTGACGCCCCAGGAAGAAGTGAAATACGGGCGTTTGTCGCGCCAGGGCGATCCCGCCGCACGGCGTAAGATGATCGAATCGAATCTGCGCCTGGTCGTCAAAATTTCCCGGCGCTACATGAACCGCGGCCTGGCGCTGCTCGACCTGATCGAGGAAGGCAATCTCGGGTTGATCCGCGCGGTCGAAAAATTCGATCCCGAAAAAGGATTCCGTTTTTCAACCTATGCCACCTGGTGGATACGTCAGACCATCGAGCGCGGCCTGATGAACCAGACGCGCACCATCCGGTTGCCGATACACGTCATCAAGGAACTGAATATCTATCTGCGCGCCGCGCGGCAACTGCAGCAGGGGCTGGAACGCGAACCCACTCCCGAGGAAGTCGCGGAGAAGCTTGACAAGCCCATCGACGAAGTCAAACGCATGTTCGGCCTGAACGAGCACGTGGCTTCGGTGGATGTTCCCGTCAGCAAGGACAGCGACAGCCCGTTACTGGACGTGATCCCGGACGAGAGCAATCCCGAACCGCCCGATCTGCTGCAGATCGACGAGATAAATGAGCATATCGAAGACTGGTTGCTCGAGCTTGATGAAAAGCAGCGCGAGGTCGTGGTGCGTCGTTTCGGTCTGCACGGGCATGAGCGCTGTACGCTGGAAGAGGTCGGCAATGAACTTGGCGTCACGCGCGAGCGCGCGCGCCAGATTCAGATGGAGGCGCTGCGCCGCCTGCGGCGCATTCTGGAGAGCAAGGGCTTTTCATCCGACCTGCTGTATTAGTCCCCGCGTCGCATCGGGGGCCTGGAGCGGGTTCGCGGACCCGGTCGCAGGCATCTTCGTACATTAACCCCTTTACCAGGCTATGGGCGCGCAACCTTTTAGCCTGTTCGCGCGTTATAACAATGGGGCAGCGACGCGACGGACACTGCATGACGGTAACAATGAATAAGAATAATGGGCAATTACTTGACGCAATATAAGGCTCGATTCGGGCACGGGAGCCTGCTGTTAATGCTTTGCGGCGCCATTCTCGCCGCCGGCGTGTTTTTCCGCATCGCCGGTTTCGACACCCATGTCACCTATATTGACGAGTTGATCTGCCTGACAGGGGGCGATTGGAATTCCAGTGGCAAGGAATCCTCCTACCGCTATCGGTCGTCCTGGGATTTCGCCCGGCAAATGGCTACAAGCGACGGGGTAAGCTACGCGCCTTTGCAGTTCCTGCTGACCTATTACTTCGTCAAGCCCTATCAGCCTTTGCTGTCGCCCGAGGCGCTTGCCGCTTCCCGCATTCCCAGCGTTATTGTTGGTTGCCTCAGTATCGCTCTTTTATTCTTGCTTTTTTATTTGTTGTCGGGCGGCAGACTTTGCTATTCCTTCCTGCTGCCGTTAACACTGCTTGCCGTTTCGCGGATAAATATCGTCAATTCCCAGCAGAATCACACCTACTCGATCGGCGTGCTGGCGGTTATAGCCGCGATGCTTGCTCTTGTATGGATATACGATTCCAAAAGGCCCGCGGTCTGGACCGGCACCGGGATCTTGTTTTGCATCCTGCCGTTTGCGAATTATCAGGCGGTGCCCATCATAATTCTGGCCATCAGCCTCGTCATATGCATGATGTACCTGCAAGTCGCGATCGACGGCGCCGGCCGTGCGGCGGCTTCTCTTAGAACTTTGCTGCTGATGCCGGGGCTCGGTATATCGATCGTATTCGCCCTCTGGGTCATGGCACACAAGGCCGGCGGCTCGATCCCCTGGTGGACTGATGATTACAGCTTTGCATTGTCGGGGGAGGGCTTTTTTGGAAAATTGTTCGGGCTGGTAAAGAATATTTACTTCGTCCTCGAATCCATTCTTTTGTCGGGGGAGAGCCGGCTATTGAATCTGCTCGGCTTCGCCGCGGCCATGCTGGCGGTGGCGGGTGGCTGCGTGCTGGTTTACAGGCGCCGCAAATTGCAAATCAATATTCTGCCCCTGCTGCTGAGTTTTGCCGCCTCGGGTCTTTTTATTTTTCTGTATTTCACCGGAAAGATAGCGCTTTCGCCCAGCCGGCATACCATGATACTCACGCCCGCGGTCCTGGTCGTTGTTTTCTACAGTTCACGTCTGCTGGAGGATTTCATTGCACCGCATAAAACGGCGTGGGCCGTCTACAGATACACGGCGGTGGGATTGTCCATTCTGTTGCTGTTCGGCGCGATTCTGCAATACCCGGAGTTTTACAGGAGAAAGACCGAGGTATTCCGCCCGGAGAAGGTTATCGAGTTCAGCGAGAAAGAAGGCCTCCGCCTGGTGATGACCGACTGGTACAACTATAACAAGCTGTATATGTATCTGGCCAAGGATATAGCGGAGCACAGGATCGAATTACGGACGGTCGACGAGGAGGTGGAGTTTCCCAACGAGCCATTCCTGCTGGTGGGGCAGAGTGTAGATGCCTTTTACATGACATACGACCCGAAGAATTATGAGTTCGGTTCCGTCTCGCGGCTCTTGTACGAGCACAGCCCGGGATATGATTTTGAGCCGAGCCCCCGCATCAATTATTACTGGCCCAACAGAATACTCATTTACCGGGTGGACCCGCCTCCGGGAGGCAAGCCTCCGCAGCCGGAATGCGGCTGGGGACATACCGACGCGCCTGCCGACGGGGTCTTTTTCCTGCAGAACGCATGGCACAGGAGCCAGTATCTGAATGTCGAAAACGGTCTGCAATCCAGCCCGGTGGACAAGGCGTGGGCGAGCGCCCAATGGAGGCTGGTCAAGGTCGCGGATTCACCCGTCGCCCATTACATAATTCAGAACCACGGCACCGGGGAATATCTCTATATTGATGCTGAAACCTCCAACACGCTGCAAACGGGAACGGCGGCGGCGCCGTTCGGGCGGGAATATTGGGTATTCGAACCTGTCGAAGGCATCCCGGAGGAATACAGGATACGTAACCTTTATATACCGGAGCTGTACATCAATATCGAGAACCAGGTCGGGGAAGACAGCTCTCACCGCGAATATAAGGTCCAGGCGAGCGTGCAGGAAAACTACTGGATCAGTTCGCGCTGGAGGCTTTGCGACGACAAGCCCTGATATCCTCGGGCCGATCCGGAGCGGGTCCAGGCCCGCCCCCTCGGATGACACTCCCGGCGTTTCTGACTAGAATGTCGCTCTGTTATAGCTTCTGTTTCCGCGCCCAGTTATCCCGGAATCGCCGTTAAAATTAGAATTAATAGGTCGTCTGTGCAGATTATCGTACCCATGTCAGGATTCGGCGAGCGCTTCCGCCGCGCCGGCTACGCTGTTCCCAAGCCGTTGATTCCGATCGACGGCAAGCCCATCATTTGCCATGTCATCGACATGTTTCCCGGTGAAACGGATTTTATTTTCATCTGCAATGACGATCACCTGCGGAATCCGGATTACCGGATGGAGGCGGTCCTGAAGGAGTACTGCCCGACCGGAAGGGTTGTGGGCATTCCTTCGCACAAGCTCGGGCCGGTGCATGCGGTCCGTCAGGTCGCCGCCCTGATCGACCCTGCCCGTCCCGCCGTTGTCAATTACTGCGATTTCACCTGTTACTGGGACTGGAGGCATTTCCGTGATTTCGTGAAACGTTCGGGTTGCGACGGCGCGATCCCGGCCTACAAGGGCTTTCATCCGCATAGCCTCGGCACGACCAATTACGCCTATATGCGCGAGCAGGGCGGCTGGGTACAGGACATCCAGGAGAAGCAGCCCTATACGAATAACCGCATGAACGAGTACGCTTCCAGCGGCACCTATTATTTTGTTTCCGGCGGTCTCATGCTGGATGCCTTCCGCGCCACCATGGAGCAGAATCTGAATGTCGGCAACGAATTTTACGTCAGCCTGACTTACAAGCCGCTGCTGCGCGACCAGGCGCGTATCGCCGTTTACGATTTACAGCATTTCATGCAATGGGGCACTCCCGAAGACGTCGCGGAGTATCGCAACTGGTCGGATGCGTTCCGCCGTCTGTGCGCTCCCGCGAAGGAGCCTTTGCATACGCAGGGCGCCGTCGTCGTGCCGATGGCGGGCATGGGGCAGCGTTTCGCGAATGAAGGTTATACGACGACCAAGCCGCTGATCCCCGTATCCGGGCGGCCCATGGTAATCCAGAGTACGAACGACCTGCCGCGCGTGGAGCAGCATGCCTTCGTGTTGCGGGAGGATATGCCGGGCTTCGCCGAAATCGGACAGACTCTGCGCGCCGAATATCCGGGTACGCGTATTGTGAATGTTCCCAAGGTCACTGAAGGTCAGGCCTGCACGGCGTTGCTCGGGCTGGACGCGGTCACCGGGGATGCGGATTACGGCCCCGTTACATTCGGTGCCTGCGATAACGGAGCGCTGTACGACCCTGAAAAATTCAGGGCATTGTATGAAGACGCGGCCGCGGATGTGATCGTCTGGGCGGTGCGCGGCCACGCCAATGCCGCCCGCAATCCGCAGATGTATGGCTGGATCGATGCCGGCAAGGACGGCATCATAAGGAAGATATCCGTCAAGACGCCCCTGTCTTCGCCGCAGACCGATCCGATCGTGCTCGGCACTTTCACCTTCCGCAGGGCCGGGGATTTCCGGCGCTGCGTGGAACGCATGATCGCGCGCAACGGCCGGATCAACGGCGAGTTTTATATCGACACCTGCATCAACGACGCACTCGAGCTCGGTTTGCGGTGCCGGGTTTTTGAAGTGGACAGTTATCTGTCCTGGGGAACCCCGAACGACCTGCGGACCTTCGAATACTGGCAATCGTGTTTCCATAAATGGCGGAGCCATCCCTATCGCCTCGAACTGGATGCCCGCATTCCGCCGGCCGCGCGAGCCGCGCTGGAGCAACGCTATCGGGCGACTGTCCCCGCCGTTCCGGAGAGTGGCGCATGATCCGCCGTGAGCTGGCCGTATTCCTGGTCGTCGGATCCCTGACCGTACTGGTCGATTTTCTGTCCTACCGCGGCTTATTGTGGTCCGGTTTGCTCGCGGTGGATTCCGCTAAGGCCGCCGGTTTCATCGCGGGTACGCTGTTCGCCTATTTTGCCAACCGCCACTGGACGTTCGGGAACAATCCGCACGCCGCCGGCAGCTGGTACCGCTTTATTCTGCTGTATGCCCTGACCTTGGGCGCGAATGTCCTGGTCAATGCGGTAATGCTCAGGCTATTCTCCGGAATGCCATGGGATTTGCAGCTCGCATTTCTGATCGCCACTGGCGTATCGGCCGTGCTGAATTTTATCGGTATGAAGCTGTTCGTCTTCAGGGCTAACATTGCAAACGAGGCGCTATGAGATTCTCGCTGGTCATACCCTGTTACAACGAAGCGGACAATCTCCCGCTGCTGCTGGAAAGGTGCAAAGAAGTGGTCAAGCTGCCCGATGTCGAGGTCGTGCTGGTCGATAACGGCTCGAGCGATACCACGCCGGACGTATTGAGCACGTTCCTGCCCCGTTATCCCGGCTGCAGAAGCGTTCGCGTCGAGGTGAATCAGGGTTACGGTTTCGGCATTTTGAGCGGTCTTAAGGCCTGCAAGGGCGAAATTCTCGGCTGGACTCACGCCGATATGCAGACGGATCCCCAGGATACCGTCCGCGGGCTCAGGCTGTTCGAGCGGCACGGCCCGGATATATTCGTCAAGGGCCGTCGTTTCGGCCGGCCCGCCGCGGACGTGTTCTTCACCGTCGGCATGAGCGCTTTTGAAACTTTATTACTCGGCAAACCGATGTGGGATATCAACGCGCAACCGACCATGTTCAGCCGCCGGTTTTTCCAGACCTGGAAGAATGCTCCGCACGATTTCGCGCTGGATCTGTATGCCTATTATCAGGCGCGGCAGGCCGGACTCGGGATACACAGGTTTCCCGTGCGCTTCGGCGAACGGGCGCACGGGGTTTCCCATTGGAATGTCAACTGGGCGGCCAAGCGGAAATTCATCCGCAGAACCGTCGATTTCAGTCTCCAGCTCCGCAAGTCGATAAAACAATGAAACTGATCGCGCACCGGAAAAACACCTTGGCCGATTTGCGTTCCTCGCCGCGGGAGTACGGCGTCGAGGTCGATATACGCAGCTACGCCGGTGACCTGGTGATTCATCACGATCCTTTTGTAAAGGGCGAATCTTTCGAGGCTTGGCTCGGCGAGTACCGCCATGGCACGCTGATCCTGAACGTGAAAGAAGAGGGACTCGAGGCGCGCTTGATAGAGCTGATGAAGCAACACGGCATCGACGATTATTTCTTCCTGGACCAGTCCTTCCCTTTCCTGGTGAAGTGGTCTCGACTGGGGGAGCGGCGCTGCGCGGTGCGCGTATCCGAATACGAATCGATCGAGACGGCGCTGAATCTGGCTGGCAAGGTCGACTGGGTGTGGGTGGATTGCTTCACCCGCTTTCCGCTGCAGCACGAGGATTCCGCCCGCCTCAAGTCCGCCGGATTCAAGTTATGCCTTGTATCCCCTGAGCTCCAGGGCCGGGACGCACAGGCCGAGATCCCGCTGCTGCATGCATTATTGAAGGAACGCGGGATCGGCGCCGACGCCGTTTGCACCAAACAGCCTGCTCTTTGGAAGAGCCTGGATGCGGCATGAGAAAGCTGTTTGACGATCCGCTGTTCGCCGCTGGCCTGCTGATCCGCCTGCTGATGCTGGTGCTGGTGCTGCCCCAGGCCGCGCTGGAGTGGTATGTGCCGTTCATGAAAGTAACTGCCGGGGATTTAACTCTGGATCCATGGCATGCCTGGCTGGCGTCGGGCGGCTCGGAGTACGCCTTTCCTTACGGTTATGTGATGTGGCTGATATTTCTTCCCATGACATACCTGTGCGGTCTGCTCGGCGTCGACGGTTATTATGGATACGGCTTGACCTTGTTGTTCGCGGATGTGGCGCTGCAGGGGGGATTGAAGGCATTGCTGGACGTCAGGCCCCGGGTATTGCTGGCGACCTACTGGCTGTCGCCGATCGTTCTATTCGCGACTTACTGGCTGGGATTCAATGATCTGATACCGGTCGCGATACTGTGCGGCGCCTTGTACAGCATCCGTCACCTGAAACCGTTTTATGCCGGGGCGTTGTGCGGCGCGGCGGTGTCGGCGAAGCTCAGCATGGTGCTGGCGCTGCCGTTCTTCTGTATGTACCTGTTCCGCAATCCGGCGCTGCGGCCCCTGCTGTCCGGTTATATCAAGGGGCTGGCGCTTATGCTGGCGCTGCTGTGCATGCCGTTTGCATTGTCGGATGCCGGCATGCAGATGCTGTTCCGCAATCCCGAGATGAGCAAGACCTACAAGTTCGCGCTCATTATAGGCGATGACTTCAAGGTCTATCTGCTTCCCATGGCTTATCTGCTCATGTTGTACATCGCCTGGCATATGGGCAGGATCAGCTTCGAATTGTTTAATGTTTTGCTGGGCATCGCATTCCTGCTGGTGGTGCTGTTGACGGCGGCGGCGCCGGGGTGGTTCATCTGGGTGACTCCACTGCTGATCTATTACATCGCGCAGGGCGGGCAGGCGGGAGTATTGTCGGTTGCGGGATTCACCGCGCTGTACATCGCGTCGAATTTCCTGAGCGAGTCGCAACCGCTCGTTGCCGGCACCGATGTAGCGAACAGGCTGGCGTTGGCTTTGGGCGATATCCTCGGTGAAAGAGGGCTCAATCTGCTGCATACCGCCATTCTTGCATTCGGCGCCGTGCTGATCTGGAGGATCTGGCGCGAGGCGGTGAGCAAGAACGAATATTTCCGCCTGCGGCGCAAACCGTTCGTCATCGGTATCGCCGGAGATTCGGCCGCCGGCAAGGATTCGCTGGTGATCGCGTTGAAAGATATTCTGGGTAATCACTCGGTCGTGCAGCTGTCGGGCGACGATTACCATCTTTGGGATCGTCATAAACCCATGTGGCAGGTCATGACCCATCTCAATCCCAACGCCAACGACCTGGAACGCTACGCCGAGGATCTGCTCGACCTCGCCGACGGCAAATCCATTCATGCGCGTCACTACGATCATGCCACTGGGCGGATGAGCCATCCGGTCAAGGTCAAGAGCAACGAGTTTATCATCGCCAGCGGCCTGCACTCGCTGCATCTGCCGATTCTGCGCAACTGCTGCGATCTCAAGATCTACCTCGATATCGACGAAGGCTTGCGGCGACATTTCAAGATTCAACGCGACGTGCACCAGCGGGGCCACAGCATCGACAAGGTGATGTCCTCGCTCGAAAAACGCGAGGTCGACGCCGCGAAGTTCGTGCGCCCGCAGGCGGAGCATGCGGATCTGCTGTTGTCACTCAAGCCTATCCATCCGCGCGTGCTCAAGGATCCGGCGCGGAACCCCCTGCGGTTCAAGCTCGGTATCCGCTCCCGTGAAGGATTCCATGAGCAGTCCCTGGTCAGGGTGCTGGTGGGCGTCTGCGGTCTGCATGTGGATGTGACGATCGCCGATGAAAGCCGGGAAGTCGAACTGGTGATAGAAGGGGAAACGACGGGCGACGATATTGCGTTGGCGGCGCGCAGCCTGTTTCCCGGTATGAGAGAATTTCTGGATCTGACTCCGCGCTGGAGAGACGGGGTCGAAGGACTTATGCAATTGGCAGCCCTATCCCACATTAACCAGGCTTTAAGCAAACGACTCATATGATCAAGATTATCAACCCGCAGCAATTTCAGAAGTTACCCGATGCGATTCTCTTCGACACGGATAACACGCTGTATCCTTACGATCCTGCGCACAAGATGGCGATGAAGGCTGTCAGGGAGAAGGTCACGCGCACTTTTGCCATCACGCCGGAGCAATTCGATCTCGCGTTTGCACAGGCCAGGAATGAGGTGAAAGGCCGGCTGAAAGATACGGCGAGCTCCCATAACCGGCTGCTATATCTGCAGCGAATGCTGGAAATCATCGGCCTCGGCTCTCAGGTGTTGCTGGCGCTGGATTTCGAGCAAACCTATTGGCGCACCTTCCTCAGTCATGCGGAGCTGTTCGACGGCGTTAAGGATCTGCTGGACGATTTGCGTCTGCTGGATATACCGACCGCCATCGTGACGGACCTGACGGCGCAGATCCAGTTCCGGAAAATCGTTTATTTCGGCCTGGACCATTATTTTGATTTTATCGTCACCAGCGAGGAAGCCGGCTACGACAAGCCGCATGAGGCCCCGTTCCAGATCGCGATCCGGAAGATGAACCCGAAGGGGAGCAACATCTGGATGATCGGCGACAACGAGGTCAATGATATCGGCGGCGCCAAGCAGAAGATCGGAGCCATCACTTTGCAGAAGATTCACGATGGTGTAGCCGTCGGCACGGGCGAGAATACGCCGGACTGTGTGTTCTCCGAGTTTTCGGAATTGCGCAAGCTGATCAGCGGCATCAGCAAGTCCAAATCCGGCATCAACGCGGCCTGATAAAGTCATGGATTCCTTAAATCGGTATTGCGCCAGGATCGGCAGCGATCCGTCCCTGGTTCAGGGCGCGGGCGGCAACGTTTCCTGGAAGGACGGTGACAAACTGCACGTCAAGGCCTCGGGAGCCTGGCTTGCCGATGCGGAAAAGAAGAACATCTTTGTTGCCGTGGATCTCAAGGAATTCAGGGCCCAACTTGCACAGGGCCGCTTTGGCGCCGTGCCGCCGGTGGTCGATCAATCGGGGTTACGGCCCTCCATCGAGACGGTGCTGCATGCGATCATGCCGCAGAAGATCGTGGTGCATACTCATCCGGTTGATGCTCTGGCGCACCTGGTCAGATGCGATTGCGAGGAACAGCTGGGCAGGCTCCTGGATCAATCGGTCAAGTGGGCGCTCGTTGCGTACCGCAAGCCGGGCGCTGAACTCGGCGTCGCTGTTTATGATATCGTTCAGCAGAGGCATGCCGCGCCGCCTGAGGCGGTGTTTCTCGCCAACCATGGTGTAATTGTCGCCGGAAACAGCCTCGCCGAAGTCGAGAAAACCTACGCCCAGCTGGGTAAAAGGCTGGCGGTCAAGCCGCGGGATTTCCGCTTTTCACCGTCCAGTGAAGTGCCGGCGCAGATACGGGAGCATGGCTATAAACTGCCCGCGGATGAGTCAGTTCAACGGTTGGCGTTCGATCCTGTATGCCACAAGATCATCTCTACGCGCTGGGCTTTATATCCCGATCATGTTGTTTTCCTGGGGGGGGAGCCCGGCTTGTTTGAAACCCCGGAACAGTTTGCCGGGTTTTGCAGCCGCTCGGAGCGGTTGCCGGATTACGCCATTATTCCCGGTTACGGTACCTTTATCAGCGCCGGCATAAATCAGAACAAAATCTCCATGCTCAAATGTTTCGGCGACGTATTGGCCAGGGTGCACGACCCGGATGCGCTATGCACGCTTTCAAAAGGCGATGTGCATCAGTTGCTTAATTGGGAAGCCGAGAAATACCGTTCCCGGATTGCAAAATAGACACGCATTACCGGGTGCTGTACCGGTAAAGCGCCAGACGACCGTTTCATCGGATAATTCCGATCCTTCCCGTATTGTCTAAAAACAAGCTGAATTTGGTTAGCTGGCTTCCCCGGGGATTTTTACAAATTTTCGGCCTCCCGTTTTGCGCATCCAATGTTTAAAGGCTTGGCTGGCGCACATATTTTGCTATATGCTTTGTCGCAATTGTGGTTGAAGCATCGGAACCTTCCGGCGCTTTTATACGTTCATCCTTATTGTGATGAATCCATAAATTTGTGGTGAAACTGCAAACATGACTTCCAATTCTAATAACGAATCCGCTGTATCAATACCCGCCTCAGGCCCCAACGCTTTTATGGCACTGGCAAGAAAGCTGATCAGAAATGAATATTTTCTGCTCGGCGCCATGGTGGTTATTTTCATTGTCGCGGACTGCCTGATCGTTTTCAATTCGCCCTACGACACCTTCCTCGACAGCGATATGGGAGGGTATTACAACAAGCCTTTCCGGATTTACGAGGGAGACGAGAAGGCGGTGGACCACTGGGTCGGGTTCGCGCCCTACTATCCGCGGATTCTGTCGGTCGAGCTTTCCTGGCTGCATTACTTCCATCTGAACCAGTACTTTCTCGAATTCGTTCTGCTGCAGAACATCGTGCTGTCGGCGATAGCGATAGTGGCGTTGTATTTCATAGGTCTTTCTGTCACCCGCAACAAAATCGCCGCGCTCGCGCTGGCGGCGGTTTACGGCTTGTCCTATCCGCGCCTTTATTACAACGCCTTTGTGCTGACCGAGCCGTTTATCGTGCCGCTTATCATCATTTCACTCTGGATGCTGCATGCCTGGCGCGGCAGGTACAGTATCGCCATTTGCGGCCTGGTGCTGGCGACCGCGGTCGGTGTCAGGCCTTCGAACGGCCTGTTGGGCCTCTCGTACGGCCTGTATATTCTGTTTGCGGGGGTGTCTGTAAAGAAAATGCCCCTCCGCGACTTCATCAAATTGATGTGGCCGCGCGTGCTGCGGGCGGCGGCGTTCTCAATCGCCTTCTTTCTCATCATCATCAACATCGCGGCGGAGAATTACCGGATCTCGGACGGCAAGGTGAGAGGGTTGACTTCGCATTCCGGGTATAACTTCCTGCTGGGTCAGGCCCAGGCTCACAGAATCGACAGCTACTTCGACGGGCTGCTCTATGTTTTCGTGCCGCCGTCGGTCGCGCATCATCCTGAAAACGGCACTATCGTTACCGATATTCCCATTTATGATTCGGCCCGGTTCTATGAAGAAGGCTGGAAGATCCTGAAGGCATATCCGCGTCTCTGGCTTGAGCATTTTGCGATGTATCCTTCCCTGTTTTTTGACAATCTGTTTCCGGCAACGGACGCGGTACCGGGCTTCGCGACGTTTTTTGATCCTTACCGGTATATCGTATTTTATATGTTCGTGTTTCTGGGCCTGCTCTATATCTCGCTGCGGGAAAAGGATGTCAGCAAGGCCGATGTCTTGCTTTATGGGAGTATCTTTTTCCTTTGCGCCGGCTCCCTGTATCTGTTCACCGTCACTCACACTTATTTCTTCGATTTTTCATACACGGTGTATGTTTTGTTTGCTGCCGGTGCGTACAGTGCGATCAAGCATTTCAGCAAGCATAGAAAGTTTATTCTCAGCTATGGGGCCGTAGTGCTCGTCCTGACGGGCGTATTCTGGACATACAAGGCGCTGGCGAAAGTCTTTATCGACAAAAATATTCGCGTGACGATCACCCAGAACGCGGACCCCGTCACCAGCCTCTACCAGCCCCGTAACCCCTCGGGTTCGGAAGTTCTGGATGTCGATGTGCTGGAGTTTTACCTGCACTGGCCCCTCCAGCACCGTACTCTGGGAAACCTGGAATACTATGAGCAGTTCTTCATCGATGCGGATACCGAAATGGAAGTCCTGAAGGAGGGAAATTACCGTTTCAGCTTCTATACGGACGACGGCTTCGAGGTATTTCTGGACGGGCAGAGGATCATGGGACGCGAAAATGTGGCGGAAAGCATGGAGATTCTGCCGGAAATATTCATTTCGCAGGGCACGCATAAGCTCGAAGTGAAAATGTTCCAGGGTTACGGCGATTCCGCCCTGATGGGATATTACAGGCGGCTGGATGGCCCGCAAAAACCGCCGGATATTATCGTCGAGCCCAAAGGCGGCAGAGGCCTGCCCATCGGTCAGGAGGACGAGTTCACCCGCTTCCATGATCCATCCTGGTAACTGCCCCGGTCGCTCCTTTCGCCGGATGCCGACAAAAACCGGAGCGGGATAATTAAGGGTTTTTTCGCGTCAGCATCGCTAAGACCGTCCCGCTCGCGGGCGTCCGCCATATTCAATGAATTGTGCTCGCTGAGCGTTGTTCATTGATCAATGATTAAGGCTGCGGCGACCTTGCGGCCTTCGCCAGCCAGTATATTGAAGGTGCGGCAGGCCGCCCCCGTGTTCATCACTTCGAAGCCGATGCCGTTACGTCCGAATTCAGCCCGCAGGCGGGGCGGGGGGAATATCTGCCTCTCACCCGTACCCAGCAGCACCACTTCCAGTTCCAGGTCCGACAGACAATCGAAGTCCGCGATGGCGAGCTCCGCCACGGCGGGAGCCTGCCACGGCTCGAAAATCCGCTCGGGCGTCAGGATCAGGTGATGACGGTATTCCTGTTTTGCCACGGTTACCGAATGCGCCGTGAATCTATCAATAAGGTATAGCGCCGAAGATCTGTCGAGATTGAGTTTCATAATTTACCGGTTAAAAATCCTGATGCGCCTGCTATTGGTGCGCGCTGCGTTCTTCATGCATCGGAATGATGCGCCAATAAAATCCGCATCACGTCGCTGCTCCACATTATTGCGCTAATGCCCTGAGTTTTAAAGGCTAATCTCGTTGCCGCCCCAGTAAGGAGCGTGGTGGCATAGTCATTGCTTTTCTCCCCGTCAAATACCTGAGATGCGGAGGAGACATTGAGATGCGATTGTTGGTTTTAGTATTGGGAGTGATTGTAAGCCCTGTTGCCTGGAGTCATGGCGTACATGCGACGCAGCCGGGTTTTATCGGCGGAGTGCTGCATCCGATAACCGCGATTGACCATGTTTTAGCGGCCGCCGGAATGGGTCTTTGGCTTGGTCTGCAGCGTTTCACCCGGATGTCTCCGCCTTTATATGGTTCGGCGCTGGCTGCGGGGATCGCGCTGGCGATCGCTGCAGGCGGCATGGTCACCGATATTGAATGGCTATTGGCCGGCACCCTGATCATTACCGGTCTGCTCCTGTACAAATCCCTGCAATTACCGCAATCGGCGGTTGCATCAACTGTCACCATGATTTTTTCATGTCATTTCTATGCGCATATTGCCGAGATGCCCGCCGCCTTGAATAGAGCGGATACGACAGCATACATAGTCGGATTTTTTGCCGGGAGTGCATTGATGATTACCGTTGCAGCTCTGGCAAGTGCAGGCCATGGAGCAAGGCTCTGGGTCCGTGTTTCAGGGGCGGTTATCGCCGTGGCAGGAGCGGCCGCACTTGGTCTGGCATGAAGCCGTTACCGCGCCCGCGCCCGTAATGCCGGCACGGCGCGGCACGGGCTGGCATGCGAGACTCGAACTGGGTTTTGAGGAACGCCCGGATAAAACCGTGATTGCGAAGCGGCGTCACAGTGGGCCGCTGACGATACAGAAACCGTTTTATCCGGAAGCGGCGGGAACCTGTCACGTTTACCTGTTGCATCCGCCGGGCGGTGTTGCCGGCGGTGACAGCCTGGAGCTGGAGGTGTCCGTGGGCGATCGAGCACGTGCGTTGATCACCACTCCCGCGGCCGGCAAGTTTTACCGCTGCGAGGGCAAACAGGCATCCTGGCGGCAGCGGTTCAGAGTGAACACGGGAGCGACGCTGGAATGGCTGCCGCAGGAGACTATTGTTTTTGACGGCAGCAGCGCCGAGTTGTGCAGCCGGATCGAAATCGAACCGGACGCGCGCTTTCTCGGCTGGGAAACCGTCTGCCTGGGACGCCCCGCGGCACAGGAAAGTTTCACATCAGGCCATTTCCGGCAGCGCCTTGAGATCTGGCGCGCGGAGCGCCCGGTACTGATCGAGCGCAGTCTGTTCAAGGGCGGCGCCGAAATGCTGGGGGCGGGCTGGGGCATGCGGGGTTGCACGGTCAGCGCCACGCTGGTGGCCCTGCCGGCGGACAATGAATTGCTGAACCGGGTACGCGCGGAAGTGCGGCTGGAAGAGCCCGGCCTGTTCGGCGCGACGCTGATCAATGATGTGCTGATATGCCGTTATCTGGGATTCCAGGCTGAGCACGCGCGGCGCGTGTTTTGCACGGCGTGGCATGTCATACGGCCGCATCTCGCGGGACATCCCGCCTGCGAGCCCAGAATCTGGAATACTTGATCTGACGCAGAGGCGCGAAGACGCAGAGAGATGGGAAATATAAGTACGTCTGATTTAAAGAGTAAATTCATGAAAATTTTAAAGTTCCTCAGCGTCTCTGTGTCTCTGCGTCAAAACAGTTGTTCAAGCAAGCCGGGAGGCTGACATGGAGCTGACTCCACGCGAAAAAGACAAGCTGCTGATTTTCACCGCGGCGCTGCTGGCGGAACGGCGGAAGGGCCGCGGCCTGAGGCTGAACTATCCCGAGGCCATCGCCTATATTTCCGCCGGCATACTGGAGGGCGCGCGCGACGGCAGGAGCGTGGCGGAACTGATGCATTATGGCACGACCTTGCTGAAACGCGCTGAAGTCATGGAGGGCGTGCCGGAGATGATTCACGAAGTGCAGGTGGAAGCGACCTTTCCTGACGGCACCAAGCTGGTGACCGTGCATAACCCCATTGTGTGAAGCGATTGAAAAAACGATATGAAAAAAAGCAAAAGTAGAAAGCCGGCCGCCGCAAAAATCGCCGCCAAGGCTCCACGCCGGAAAGAACCGTCCATCGTTCCCGGAGAACTGCTGGTCGACGAGGGCGAGATTTCATTGAATGAAGGCCGCAGGACTGTTGTGTTGCAGGTCGCGAACGGCGGCGACCGGCCGATCCAGGTGGGCTCGCATTACCACTTTTATGAAACGAACACCGCCTTGAAATTCGAGCGTGCGACAAGCCGGGGATTCCGTCTGAATATTCCGGCAGGCACCGCCGTGCGCTTCGAGCCCGGCCAGACCCGCAAGGTGGAACTGGTCGAGTACGCGGGCGAACGCCGTGTGTACGGTTTCAATGCGAAGATCATGGGGTCGCTGGAATGAGCAGCATCAGCAAGCGTGCCTATGCTGAAATGTACGGCCCCACCGTCGGCGACCGCGTACGCCTCGGCGACACGGATCTCATTATCGAAGTCGAGAAAGATTGCACGATCTACGGCGACGAAGTGAAATTCGGGGGCGGCAAGGTTATCCGCGACGGCATGGGGCAGGGCCAGCGCAACGATTCCGAAGTGGCCGATGTCGTGATTACCAACGCGCTGATCCTGGATCACTGGGGCATCGTCAAGGCCGATATCGGCATCAAGCACGGACGCATCGCGGCCATCGGCAAGGCCGGCAACCCTGACGTGCAGCCCGGTGTCGATATCGTGCTGGGCGCGGGCACTGAAGTGATCGCGGGCGAGGGTATGATCGCCACGGCGGGCGGTATCGACGCGCATATCCATTTCATCTGTCCGCAGCAGATCGAGGACGCACTGATGTCGGGCGTCACCACCATGCTGGGCGGCGGTACGGGGCCGGCGACCGGCACCAACGCGACGACCTGCACCCCGGGAATCTGGAATATGCATCGCATGTTGCAGGCGGCGGACGCGTTCCCGATGAACCTGGGATTCATGGGCAAGGGGAACGCGAGCCTGCCGCAGCCGTTGCGCGAGCAGATCGCCGCCGGCGCGATGGGTTTAAAGTTGCATGAAGACTGGGGCACCACGCCGGCGGCGATCGACAACTGCCTTGGCGTTGCCGATGAATGCGATATCCAGGTCGCCATTCACACCGATACGCTGAACGAGTCCGGTTTTGTCGAGGATACCCTGGCGGCGTTCAAGGGCCGCGTCATTCATACCTTTCATACCGAAGGCGCGGGTGGCGGCCATGCGCCGGATATTATCAAGGCTTGCGGGCAGCCGAACGTGCTGCCCTCCAGTACCAATCCGACACGGCCATACACGGTAAACACAATCGACGAGCATCTGGACATGTTGATGGTGTGCCATCATCTGGACTCGAAGATTGCCGAGGACGTCGCTTTCGCCGAATCGCGGATCCGCCGCGAGACCATTGCGGCGGAGGATATTCTGCACGATCTTGGCGCCTTTTCGATGATCTCCTCGGATTCCCAGGCGATGGGCCGCGTGGGCGAGGTTGTCACGCGCACCTGGCAGACCGCGCACAAAATGAAACTGCAGCGCGGCGCGTTGCCGGGGGATTCCGCGCGCAACGACAATCTGCGCGCCAGGCGCTATGTCGCCAAATACACCATCAATCCGGCATTGACGCACGGTATCGCGCACGAAGTCGGTTCGGTCGAAAAAGGCAAGCTGGCCGACCTCGTGCTGTGGCGGCCGGCCTTCTTCGGCGTCAAGCCTTCGCTGATATTGAAAGGCGGCATGATCGCGGCCGCGGCGATGGGAGATCCCAATGCGTCGATACCGACGCCGCAGCCGGTGCACTACCGGCCGATGTTCGGCGCTTTTGCGGGCGCGCGCGCCGCTACTTCCGTCACCTTCGTTTCCCAGGCGGCGTTCAAGAATGACATCGGTGGGCAGTTGGGCCTGAGTAAAAGGCTGGTGGCGGTGGCGAACACGCGCAGGATTTCCAAGAGGGATATGGTATTGAACGATTATACCCCGCACATGGAGGTCGACTCCCAGACCTATGAGGTACGCGCCGATGGTCAGTTGCTCATTTGTGAGCCGGCGGACGTGTTGGCACTGGCACAACGGTATTTCCTGTTTTAAAAATAAAACCACTGAGAACACGGAGCGCACGGAGAGTATGAATTTTAGAAATAAGAAATCTTATAGATTTTTTATCCGTGTACTTTGTGCCCTCTGTGGTTGGTCTTAAGAATTTTATGCAAGAACTGGTTTTTACAAGGCGGTTGTTTGCGGTGGGGCAGGGCAAGGTGGAAGTCCTGACCACGCTTACGCTGCCGTTCCATGAACGTCAGAAAAGCCGTTGCAAGGTGAAACTGGACAACGGACTGCCCGCGGCATTATCCCTGCCGCGCGGCAAAGCGCTGCGGGCAGGCGATCTGCTGCAGGCGCAGGATGGCAGCGTGATCGAGATCCGGGCCGCGACCGAAGCGGTTTCCACCGCATCCAGTTCCTCGCCGCTGCTGCTGACGCACGTCTGCTACCACCTCGGCAACCGCCACGTACCGTTGCAGATCGGCCAGGGCTGGTGCCGTTATCTGCACGACCATGTGCTCGATGAGATGGTGCGCGCGCTCGGTCTGGAAGTGCTCGCCGAAGAGACGCCTTTTGAACCGGTTGACGGAGCCTATGGCGGGCATTCGATGCATGCGGGACTTGGTCATGCGCATTGAGCGCTCTGCATTGATGTCACAGTTGCGGCTGTGGCAGCTGGTGAGTCCCGCACTGCCGGTCGGCGCCTACAGCTATTCGCAGGGGATGGAAACGGCGGTTGAGAATGGTTGGGTGAAGACCGAGCAATGCGTCCTCCATTGGATAAAGGGACAACTGCGTCATATGCTCGGCGCACTGGACCTGCCGGTGCTGCTGCGCATGCATAAAGCCTGGGTGGACGGCGATATGCGGGCTCTGGATTACTGGAATTCCTGGTTACTGGCGGCGCGTGAAGCGTCCGAGCTGCATGCGGAGGACTGCCAGATGGGCGGTTCGCTGAAGAAGCTGCTGCCGGAGCTCGGCATCCCGCGCGCGCGCGACTGGCCCGCAGAAGACAAATGCTCCTTTGCCTTGATGTTCGCGCTGGCGGCGGCCGAATGGGAAATACCGGGGACCGATGCCGCCGCCGGTTACGCATGGGCCTGGTGCGAAAACCAGGTCGCCGCCGCGATCAAGCTGATACCGCTCGGCCAGACGGCCGGCCAGCGCACGCTGCTGGCTCTGGCGGATGCCATCCCGGAAGTCGCGGGCAGCGCGTCGCGACTGCAGGATGAGGATATCGGGCAAATGTCGCCGGCTTTCGCCGTCGCCTGCGCCCTGCACGAAACCCAATACACCCGATTGTTCAGATCTTGATTCAGGAGACTATATGAAAGAGCCATTACGAGTGGGAATCGGCGGGCCGGTGGGTTCCGGCAAGACCGCCCTGGTATACGCGCTGTGCAAGAAACTGCGGGACGAACTGCAGGTGGCGGTCGTCACCAACGACATATACACAAAGGAAGACGCCGAATTCCTGATTCGCCATCGTGCGCTGCCGGCCGAGCGTGTGCGCGGCGTCGAAACCGGCGGCTGTCCGCATACCGCGATCCGCGAGGATGCCTCGATGAATCTGGCGGCGGTGAGCGAACTGACTCAGCATTTCGGCAACCTGGATGTCGTCTTCGTCGAGAGCGGCGGCGACAACCTGAGCGCAACTTTCAGTCCGGAGCTGTCGGACCTCACTATCTATGTCATCGACGTGGCGGCCGGCGACAAGATCCCGCGCAAGGGCGGACCTGGAATCACGCGTTCGGACCTGCTGGTCATCAATAAAACCGATCTTGCACCTTACGTCGGTGCGTCGCTCGAAGTCATGGATCGCGACGCCAGAAAAATGCGCGGCGACAGGCCTTTTATCTTCAGTTGCCTTAAAACCGGGCAGGGCCTGGCGGACATCGTGTCATTTATCAAGACGCAGGGCGTGTTCAGTGCCCACTAAACGCGCATTGCCGCGCCGTTTGTGCCGCTTTGGTGCGGCAGTGAATCCGGAATGGAGCGCGCAATTTGCGCCGGCTCGGCAAAAACGCTGAAAAACGGGAACCTGAATCGAAAATGGCGCTGGTATACAAATTGCTTTTGACTGGCGGGCTGTTGAAAAACAGAAGCCAGAGTCATTCAGATGCATACAACCATAAGGGTGAAATATGAGCAGAGTTAGAAAGATGATACGTACCGGCGCCTTGTTGACCTTGGTATGGTCGGCATTCGCTGCTTCCGCAGCCATGGCCGCCGACGATGCCAAGGCGGGCAAGGCAGAAACCATCAAGGTAGGCGTGCTGCATTCGTTGTCCGGCACCATGGCGATCAGCGAAACGACCTTGAAAGACACCGTTCTGATGCTGGTGGACGAGCAGAACAAGCAGGGCGGCCTGCTCGGCAGGAAACTGGAAGCGGTGGTGGTCGATCCGGCCTCCGACTGGCCGAAGTTCGCCGAAAAGGCCCGCGAACTGATTGAGAAGGACAAGGTGGACGTGGTATTCGGCTGTTGGACTTCGGTATCTCGCAAGTCGGTGCTGCCGGTGTTCGAAGAGTTGAACAGCATCCTGTTCTACCCCGTGCAGTATGAGGGCGAAGAGTCCTCGCGCAACGTGTTCTACACCGGCGCCGCGCCTAACCAGCAGGCGATTCCGGCGGTGGATTATCTGATGAAGGAAATCGGCGTCAAGCGTTGGGTGCTGGCCGGTACGGACTACGTCTACCCGCGCACCACCAACAAGATTCTCGAGCAGTATTTAAAGGACAAAGGCGTCGCACCAGCCGATATCATGATCAACTATACGCCCTTCGGCCATTCCGACTGGCAGTCGATCGTCGCGGATATCAAGAAGTTCGGCAGCGCGGGCAAGAAGACCGCGGTGGTTTCCACCATCAACGGGGATGCCAACGTTCCTTTCTATAAGGAACTCGGCAACCAGGGTATTTCAGCCGAGACGATTCCGGTAGTCGCTTTCTCCGTCGGCGAGGAAGAACTCTCCGGCATCGATACCAAGCCGCTGGTCGGGCACCTGGCCGCCTGGAATTACTTCATGAGCGTAGATTCCCCCGCGAACGCCGAGTTTATCAAGAAGTGGCACGACTTCATCAAGAACAAGAAGCGCGTCACCAACGATCCCATGGAAGCGCATTATATCGGCTTCAATATGTGGGTGAAGGCGGTCGAGAAGGCCAAGACCACCCAGGCCGACAAGGTCATCGACGCGATGATCGGAATCAAGCAGCCGAACCTGACGGGCGGTGTTGCCGAGATGCTGCCCAACCATCACCTGACCAAGCCGGTGCTGATCGGCGAGATCCAGGCGGACGGCCAATTTGCCACCGTGTGGGAGACGGAAGGCCTGGTTGCCGGAGACGCCTGGTCGGACTTCCTGCCTGCGAGCAAGGATATCCAGGCGGACTGGGTCTCCCTGAAATGCGGTAACTACAATCTCAAGACCAAAAAGTGTTCGGGGCAGAATTACTAATAATCGTTTGTTGATGCAACGGGCATGCCTGGCGTGCCCGTTGTTTTGAAAAGCCGCGGTTCAAAAGATTCTTGACGCAAAGTCGCTCTCGACTCTCTCGCAATGAGGATGAAAGTACTGCATTGCGGAAGCACGGATTGAGAGATCTTCGCGACATTAGTGCGTCCTGCGCGTTGACGGGTAATTTATCGGTAGGGAATGGAGATGAATCAAATAATGAAAGTGTTCTCTCTGCGTCATGGCGTCCTTGCGTCAGGAATTTTGATTATGTTGATGTTGCCCGCGTCGGTCCTTGCCCGGGATGACTTCGCGCAAAAGCTAACGGCGCTCAACGCCGGGAGTTTCAGCGGCAAGGAATCGGCTATCCGGGAGCTGGCGGCGACCGGCCACGAGCGGGCGCCCGCGATTTTGAAAGCCCTGCTGGAGGGGCGGCTTTACTGTCGCGAAGACGGGACGATTGTGATCGTCGCCGAACATGAGGACGGCTATCAGCTGACCGATGCCATATCCGGCGCTGGCCTCGGAGTGGTCGAAACATCGGCCGTGAAGCGTATCAGTCTGAATAACAGCCTGCGCAGCCTGTTGCGGGAAAGTATGGCGCGTTTCGATCTTGAAAGTCCGGACGCCGCGATACGGTTGGCCGCGGTTATCGAATTGACCGGCCATCTGGGCCCCGAAGCCGCGGCGCTGTTACGGCAACGGCTGCCGGACGAACAGGATGCCGGAGTGCGCGATGCCATGGAGATCGCGGTCGCGCTATCGGATCTGACCTCCGTGGACAGCGCCCGGGTGATGCAGGCGCTGGCCGTACTGCAGGGTAGCCTGGGCACCGAAATACGAGGAGCCATTGCCAATGTGAGTGAGAACCACCCCGACGCGGCGGTACGCAAGAAGGCGGCGCAGACTCTGGCTTCGATCGAAGGCAGGATCCGGTTTTACGGTTTCGTCGAAACCCTGTTCTTCGGCTTGAGCATGGGATCGATCCTGGTGCTGATCGCCATCGGGCTCGCCATCACTTTCGGTGTCATGGGTGTGATCAATATGGCGCACGGTGAGTTGATGATGCTGGGCGCCTATACGACCTATGCGGTGCAGCAGATCTTTCCGAATCATATCGAGCTTTCCTTGCTGATCGCGGTGCCGGCGGCTTTCCTGGTTTCCGGGGCGGCGGGCGTCGCCATCGAACGCGGCGTGATCCGCTTTCTGTACGGACGCCCGCTGGAAACCCTGCTTGCGACCTTCGGCATCAGCCTGATTCTGCAGCAGCTGGTGCGCACTTTGATATCGGCGCAGAACGTCGCCGTGGTGACGCCGCAGTGGATGAGCGGCTCCTGGCAGATCAACGACGTGCTGTCGCTGACCTGCAACCGGCTCTATGTTTTTATTTTCGCGATGCTGGTGTTCGCGGCGCTGGTGGCGCTGCTCAAGCGCAGCAGGCTCGGGCTGGAAGTGCGGGCCGTGGCGCAGAACCGGGCCATGGCGCGGGCCGTCGGCATCCGCACCGGCTGGGTGGACGCGCTGACATTCAGCCTCGGTTCCGGTATCGCCGGCGTCGCAGGAGTAGCGTTGAGTCAACTGACTAATGTCGGCCCGAATCTGGGGCAGGGCTACATCATCGATTCTTTCATGGTGGTGGTCTTCGGCGGCGTCGGCAATCTGTGGGGCACGCTGGTCGGCGGCATCTCGCTCGGCGTGGCCAACAAATTCCTGGAGCCGATGGCGGGCGCGGTGGTGGCCAAGATCCTGGTGCTGGTGTTCATCATCCTCTTTATACAGAAACGCCCGCGCGGGTTGTTCCCGCAGAAAGGCCGGGCTGTGGAGGCGCACTGATGAGATACCTCGGCCGTCTTATACTGGATGATCGCGGCGGCCAGATCCTGGGCGTTCTGCTGGCCCTGCTCGCGACCGCGGTCATGGTGTTCAATCTGCTGGCGCCGCAGGATTCCGCGCTGCACATGTCGACCTACACGGTCACGCTTCTCGGCAAGTATCTCTGTTATGCGCTGCTGGCGCTGGCGCTCGACCTGGTGTGGGGCTATTGCGGCATTCTCAGCCTCGGCCATGGCGCTTTCTTCGCGCTCGGCGGCTACGCGATGGGCATGTACCTGATGCGCCAGATCGGTACTCGCGGTGTTTACGCCGACCCGGTGCTGCCGGATTTCATGGTGTTCCTGAACTGGAAAGAATTGCCCTGGTACTGGCACGGCTTCGATATGTTCTGGTTCGCGCTGCTGATGGTGATCGCGGTGCCGGCCCTGCTCGCGTATGTCTTCGGTTGGCTCGCCTTTCGCTCGCGTGTTACAGGCGTCTATCTTTCCATCATCACGCAAGCGCTCACCTACGCGCTGCTGCTGGCCTTCTTCCGCAACGATATGGGTTTTGGCGGCAATAACGGACTGACGGATTTCAAGGATTTGCTCGGCTTCCCGCTGCAGGCGGACGGCATGCGCGTCGCGCTGTTCGTCGCTTCCGCCGCGGCGCTGCTCTGCGGTTATGCGATCTGCCGCGCGGTGGTCGCATCCAAGCTCGGCCGGGTTATCGTCGCGATACGCGATACCGAGGACCGGGCGCGCTTCGTCGGGTACCGGGTTGAGAAATTCAAGCTCTGGGTCTTCGTGTTATCAGCGGTCCTGGCCGGTATCGCGGGCGCTTTGTATGTACCGCAGGTGGGCATTATCAACCCGAGCGAATTCTCCCCCCTCAATTCGATTGAGCTCGTGATCTGGGTGGCCATCGGCGGCCGCGGCACACTCTACGGGGCGGTCGCGGGCGCGGTACTGGTAAATTACGCCAAGACTTTCTTCACCAGCTTTATGCCCGAGGCGTGGCTGTTCGCTCTAGGCGCGCTGTTTGTGCTGGTCACGATCTTGCTGCCGCGCGGTATTGCCGGCTTGCTGCGGCGCAGGCGCAAACCGCCATCGCATGCGCAACAGGAACAGGAGCTGCCGGTATGAGACCGCTCGCGCCGATACGAAAATTGATGGGCCGCGGCCAGGACCCGCGTTTTATCGCCGAGCAGGGCGTTGCCGGCGAGTCGCTGGATACCACCCATGGTCCGATCCTGTACCTCGAGGATGTAACAGTCAGCTTCGACGGCTTCAAGGCCCTGAACGGCTTGACCCTGTATATCGACGACGGTGAGTTGCGCTGCATTATCGGACCCAATGGCGCCGGCAAGACCACGATGATGGACGTGATCACCGGCAAGACCCGGGCCGACCGGGGGACGGTGTATTTCGGCCAGTTGATCGATCTGCAGAATCTCACCGAGCCTGAGATCGCCGAGGCGGGCATCGGCCGCAAGTTCCAGAAACCAACCGTGTTCGAGACCCTGAGCGTATTCGAGAACCTGGAGTTGGCGCTGGCGGCGGACAAACGTGTCTGGCCTGTTCTGTTCGCGCAACTCGATGGGGAACAGGTCGATCGCATCGACGAAGTCCTGCGTACTATCGGGTTGCAGGCGGAAGTGAAGCGTCAGGCGGGATTGTTGTCCCACGGGCAGAAACAATGGCTCGAGATCGGCATGCTGCTGGTACAGAATCCGCGGCTGCTGCTGGTGGACGAACCCGTCGCCGGCATGAGCGCGCAAGAAACCGAGCGTACCGCCGAGCTTTTGATCTCGTTGGCCGGCCGTCACAGTGTGGTGGTGGTGGAACATGATATGGAGTTCGTGCGCTCGATCGCGCGTAAGGTCACGGTGTTGCATGAGGGCCGCGTGCTGGCCGAGGGCGGCATGAACGATATACAGAACGATCCGAAAGTGATCGAAGTGTATTTGGGCGAATAGGGTGAATGAAATGCTGCAGATCAAACGCCTGAACCAGTTTTACGGCCAGAGCCATACCTTGTGGGATGTGGACCTGGAAATACCGGCCGGCACTTGCAGCTGCCTGATGGGGCGCAACGGGGTCGGGAAGACGACCTTGCTCAAAACCCTGATGGGCCTGTTGCCCGCCCGCTCGGGCGAGATCGGCTTTGCCGGCCGGAATCTGTCGCGGCTGCCGGCCGAGCAGCGGCCACGCCTCGGCATCGGCTACGTACCGCAGGGACGCGAAATTTTCCCGCGCTTGACGGTGGAGGAGAACTTGAAGGTCTCCCTGCCAGCGCGGGCCGATGGCAAGCGCCGCATCCCGGACCTGATTTATGAGCTGTTCCCGGTATTGAAGGATATGCGGCATCGCCGCGGCGGTGACCTGTCCGGCGGACAACAGCAGCAACTGGCCATCGGCCGGGCGCTGGTGCTGGATCCCAAACTGCTGATCCTGGACGAGCCCACGGAGGGCATCCAGCCGAATATCGTGCGCGAAATCGGGGATATCATCGGGCGCTTGAACCGCGAGCAGGGGCTGACGGTGTTGCTGGTTGAACAGAAGCTGCCCTTCGCACGGCGGGTAGCCGACCGGTTTCATATCATGGGCAAGGGCCGCATTCTGGCAGGGGGCGCCATTTCCGGGCTGAGTGAGGACCTGGTTAAGCGGCATTTAAGCGTTTGAGCTAAAAATCTCAATACTTGAACATGCTGGGATGCTCAAGCATACTCTTGGCATGTCTTTAAGAAGAAAATTCTCTGATGGAATTCAACAGAATCTTACTGTTGATTCGGGCTATCGGTCTCTAATAGTTGATAATAATTACCATAAAGCTTGTACAGCATATATTGAGGAGTCTGCATTTACTGCTCCCTTGTTATTGCAAGGGGACGCTCTAAAAGTCCTTAAAGAGCTTCCTTCGGAATCAATCGATTGTTCAATGACATCCCCCCCTTATTGGGGGAAAAGGGAATATTTGGATGGTGGAATTGGATTGGAATTAGATTACAAGCTTTATATTAAAAATTTAGGGGAAATATTTCTTGAGCTTAAAAGGGTACTCAAACCTGAAGGGTCCTTTTGGCTAAATATTGGCGATACTTACGAGAATAAAGGTTTAGTAGGTATTCCTTGGCGTGTCGTTTTTATGCTTACTGATGAGCAGGGCTGGGTATTAAGAAATAGCATTATTTGGAATAAAGTTAAAAGTGGCATGGACAATACAAAGGATCGTCTGGGAAATGTTCATGAAAATGTTTTTCATTTTGTGAAACGTGCCAAAGGATATTTTTATAACACTGATGCAATTCGTTCAAAACCAAGAGAGACAAAAGTGGTTAATGGCGCTGTTATATCTGGAACCGGTGTTTCGGGTGTTAGATATAAACGTCAAATTGAGCTTTCTACTGAGCTAACTAGAGAAGAGAAGGGAGAGGCTTTTAAGGCCCTCGATAAGATGCTTTCAGAAGTTGCGTTAGGGCGTGTTTCTGATTTTAGGATGATTATTAGAGGGCAACAACGAGCTACTCATTCTGATAGTGAGAAGGTGTCTGGGCGAGCTAAAGAATTGAAGGAAAAAGGATTTTGTATTTTGCGTTATCATCCAAATGGAAGTAAGCCAAGTGATGTGTGGAATATCATTCCAGAGGATACCCAAAGGAGAGAATCTCACTTTGCTCCATATCCTGTAGATTTATGCCGAATACCAATACTTGCTACATGTCCTGAAAATGGGGTTGTATTAGATTTTTTCTGTGGGACAGGGACTACTCTTTATGCTGCAAGGAGTTTAAGTAGAAAATCGATTGGTATAGATATATCTCGTAAATATTTAGAGCTGGCTTCTACTCGCTGTGAGTCACTTCTATGAGCCGTATTATTGAATTATTTGGATGTTCAATATCAAAACTAAATGAAGATTGGAAAAAAGTTGTACAACAACAACGTTGTCCTTTCCTGGGTAAAAGATGTTATAAGGTTCGCAAGAGTGAACCTGAGACTTCGATTGGTTCGTGTGCCGTTTTGTATGGGAAAGAGCAAGAGCCAATTATAATTTGCCCTACACGCCTTCTTGAAAGGCGACAAATTTTTATTGATTGTTTTCACCTTTTGACAACTCATGAGCCAGGTAATGAGTTGCATATCGTGCCCGAGATTTCTATTCCTGGTGGAAGCGTTGATTATTTCTTGGTTTCCACCAAAGATGGAAAAATCAAGGATTTTGTTGGAATTGAACTCCAGACATTGGATACCACTGGCACCGTGTGGCCTGAGCGGCAAAGATTGTTAAGGTCTCTTGGTCTGGAGGGAGGCGTCGCTGAAGATTCTGATAAAACTTATGGCATGAATTGGAAAATGACGGCAAAGACAATCTTGGTTCAGATGCATCATAAGATACAAACTTTCGAGCACGTTAATAAGAAACTAGTGCTCGTTGTGCAAGATAAGCTTCTAAAATATATGAGCCAAGAATTTAATTTTGCTCACCTAAAAAATCCTGCTGTTATCGGGGATTCAATGCAGCTTCACGCTTACCGTATGGAGAGGCAGTCTGATGAGTCTTTTAAACTTGCGCTGCAGTCCCGTCTTAGTACGGATGCAGAAGGTATAGGCCTATGCTTAGGTCTTCAGGCCGAAGCTCGAATAGAGCTAGAACAGATTATTCAGGCGCTTGAGGCGAAAATTTCACCTCAAACGTTGTTTACCCCTGTTTAGGTCTATATCTATAAAATTTAAGTAGGGCTAATTAATGTAGGAAGGGGTGGAAGTCCCCTAACTACCCCCGGATTTAAAATCCCCTAATTTGACAGTATTTACGGAGATTAGTAAGGTACGCGTTCTTCTTGAAACGCGAATTCTGGCCGTGAAAACCGATTTCCAACGTATAAACCGCCTGCCCACCTATGTCTTCAACGTCGTCACCGAATTGAAGTCCAAGGCGCGTGCCAAGGGCGAGGATATCATCGACTTCGGCATGGGTAACCCGGATGGCCCGACCCCCCAGCATATCGTCGATAAACTGCGGGAGGCCTCGGAACGGCCGGACACTCACCGGTATTCCTTATCCCGCGGCATACCACGGCTGCGCAAGGCCATTACCCACTGGTATAAGGTTCGCTTCGGCGTCGAGTTGGATCCGGAGAAAGAGGCCATTGTCACCATCGGTTCCAAGGAAGGGCTCGCGCATCTGGCACTGGCCACCGTGGGTCCCGGCGACGCGGTGCTGGTACCCAATCCGGCCTATCCGATTCATCCCTACAGCATTGTGATTGCCGGCGCGGACGTGCGGCATGTGCCGCTGCGGGAAGGGGTGGATTTTTTCACTGAGCTGGAGCGTTCGATCAAGAACGCCTTTCCCAAGCCGAAGATGCTGATTATCAATTTCCCCGGCAATCCCACCACCCAATGCGTGGACCTGGATTTCTACGAGCGCGTGGTGCAGGTGGCGCGTGAGCACGAGATCTGGGTGGTGAACGATATCGCCTATGCCGAAATCGCGTTCGACGGCTATAAGTGCCCGTCCATTCTGCAGGTGCCGGGCGCCAAGGATGTGGCGGTGGAGTTTTATACACTGTCCAAGACTTACAACATGCCGGGGTGGCGGGTCGGCTTCATGTGCGGCAATCCGGTGCTGGTCAACGCGCTGGCGCGCATGAAATCCTATCTTGATTACGGTATGTTTACGCCCATCCAGGTGGCGGCCATCCTGGCGCTCGAAGGCGACCAGAGTTGTGTCGCGGAAATCTGCGAAACCTACCGTGAGCGCCGCGACGTGCTGTGCGAGGGTTTGAATTCCATTGGCTGGCATGTGGAAAAGCCGAAGGCCACCATGTTCGTGTGGGCGCCGATACCTGAACCCTACAAGGCGATGGGTTCGCTTGAATTTGCGAAAAAACTGCTGATCGACGCCAAGGTCGCGGTATCGCCCGGAATCGGTTTCGGCGAATACGGTGACGATCACGTGCGGTTCAGCCTGATCGAGAATCCCCACCGCACGCGCCAGGCGGTACGCGGCATTCGCAATATGTTCCGGAAGGACGGGTACCTGAAATGACGAAGAATTCCAAACTGCCGCCGGTCAAGGTCGGCCTGCTGGGCCTGGGCACCGTGGGCGGCGGCACTTTCGAAGTGTTGCGCCGCAACGCGGACGAAATCAGCCGCCGCGCGGGGCGCGGCATCGTGATCAGCCATGTAGCCGACTCGCGTGATCCTTCACAGCTGAAGACCGATATCAGCGGCAGCAAGCTCAGCAAGGACGCCTTCGCGGTAGTGAACGACCCCGAGGTCGCCGTCGTGATCGAACTGATCGGCGGCTATGAGCCGGCGCGCCAGCTGGTGCTGCAGGCGATCGCCAACGGCAAGCATGTGGTGACGGCGAACAAGGCGTTGATCGCACGCCATGGCAACGAGATTTTCAAAGCCGCGCAGCAGCGCGGCGTGACGGTGGCCTTCGAGGCCGCGGTCGCGGGCGGCGTGCCCATCATTAAGGCCATTCGCGAGGGCCTGGCGGCGAACCGCATCGAATGGATCGCGGGTATCATCAATGGTACTGGCAATTTCATCCTGACCGAAATGCGCGACAAAGGTCGCGCCTTTGTCGATGTACTGAAAGAGGCGCAACAGCTCGGTTACGCCGAGGCGGACCCCACCTTCGACGTTGAAGGCATCGACGCCGCGCACAAGCTGACAATCCTGGCCTCCATCGCCTTCGGTATTCCGCTGCAGTTCGAGAAGGTATATACCGAGGGCATCAGCAAGATCACGCGCGAGGATGTCGGCTACGCCGAGCAGTTGGGATATCGGATCAAGCACCTCGGTATCGCGCGCCGCACCGCGACGGGCATCGAGTTGCGCGTGCATCCGACGCTGATTCCGCAACGGCGGCTGATTGCCAATGTCAATGGCGTTATGAACGCGGTGCTGGTGATGGCGGACGCCGTGGGACCCACCTTATATTATGGCGCGGGCGCCGGGGCTCTGCCGACGGGGTCGGCGGTGGTCGCGGATCTGGTCGACGTGGTGCGTTCCCTGACCACCGACCCCGAAAACCGCGTGCCGCATCTCGCATTCCAGCCCGACTCGCTGAGCGAAACCGCGATCCTGCCGGTTTCCGAAATCGAGTCCGCCTATTATCTGCGGCTGCTCGCCGCCGACAGGCCGGGCGTGATGGGGCTGGTGACGACCGTGCTCGGCGAAGCCGGCATCAGCATCGAAGCCATCGTGCAGAAAGAATCTGAATCAAACGACACCGTGCCGGTCATACTGCTCACCCAGCGGGTACGCGAAAAACAGATCGATGCCGCCATCAAGCGCATCGAAAGCCTGGACACTATCGCCGGCAAAGTGACGCGCATCCGCGTCGAAGCCCTGCAATAGAATCCCTCCTGTTCCTACGCAGGGCTCCGCCCAGCGGGGGGGATGGCCGAAGGCCAGGGGGATGAAAACTTTTAAGGACATTTAGTAATGCCTACAAAGAAAAAGCCCGTCCTCTACACCGGACTTATCAACCGTTACCGCGATTACCTGCCGCTGCCGAAAAAGGTCAAGGCAGTTACACTGAACGAAGGCAATACGCCGCTGATCCGGCTGGAGAACCTGCCGCGCGAACTGGGCGTGGATGCCGAGCTGTATGTGAAGTTCGAGGGTGCGAATCCGACCGGCTCCTTCAAGGACCGCGGCATGACGGTCGCGGTTACCAGGATCGTGCATGACGGCGGGCGCGCCATTATCTGCGCTTCCACCGGCAACACCTCGGCTTCGGCCGCCGCCTATGCGGCGCGCGCCGGCATCCGCTGTTTCGTGCTGATACCGGACGGCAAGATCGCGATGGGCAAGCTGGCGCAGGCGATGATGCACGGTTCCACCGTGATCCAGATCAAGGGCAACTTCGACGACGGCATGCGGCTCGTCAAGGAAGTCGCGCAGGAAGCGCCGGTCGGCATCGTCAACTCCATCAATCCCTATCGTCCGCACGGCCAGAAGACCATTGCCTTCGAAATCATCGAGGCCCTGGGTCGCGCACCCGATTACCACTGCCTGCCGGTCGGCAATGCCGCCAATATTGCGGCGCACTGGATCGGTTATACCGAATATTCCACCGCGGCGAAGGACACCGCCGCTCACACCATGAGCAAGAGGGATCGCAAGTATAAAGTTCCGCCCCGCGTCAAAACCCGCCCGGTGATGCTGGGTTACCAGGCCGCCGGTTCCGCGCCCTTCATGCGCGGCGGGCCGGTAGCGAATCCGGAAACGGTGGCGACCGCGATCCGCATCGGTAATCCGCAATCCTGGGACTACGCCTGGGCCGCGAGCCGTGAATCCGGCGGCTGGTTCGATGAATTCGAAGACAGTGAAATCCTGCGCGTGCAGAAACTGCTGGCCGAACGCGAAGGCATATTCTGCGAGCCCGCATCGGCCGTCTCGGTTGCCGGCGCGCTGAAGGACTTGCAGAACGGCAAGATACCGGCGGGCGGCACCATCGTCTGTACACTGACCGGGCACGGCCTCAAGGACCCTGAAACCGCCATCAAGCAGAGCGGCGCGATCAGCACCATTGAACCCAATCTGGATGCTGTCAAGCGCGCCATATTGGACAAGCTTTCCTGATACCTTTATAAAGCGGCATGCGTGTCGTCCTTGTCCTGCTGGTCCTTATAGCCCTGTCATTGCTGGCCCGCTACGGATTCGGGAAGCGGGGCGTCACACTTCTCAAGAACCTGTTTTCCACGGTGGCTCTGGCACTGGGCCTGATTTTCGCCTATATACTTTTTCTCTCGGTTATCCAGGGCCACTCTCTCTTTTGATATGTCCAGGATCAGTAAAACCGGATGGCTTTTCCCGGCACTGCTGTTCGGCTTTGTATTGGGTGTCTGGCTGCTGAGCTGGTATTTCCTGGAGAACCGGCCGGACCGGGGCACCTTCGGCGACATGTTCGGCTCGGTCAACGCGCTTTTTTCCGGCCTTGCTTTCGCCGCTCTTATCTACACCATATTCCTGCAGCGGCGCGAGCTTAAATTGCAGCATCATGAACTGCAACTGGCGCACGCGGAGATGAAGGCGCAGGTCGAGCAGCTGCAGGCGCAGAATGTCACGCTAAAGAAGCAAAGCTTCGAAGATACTTTCTTCGAGCTGTTGCGCCTGCAGAACGACATCACCAATTCTATAGATTTGAATGCGCCCAACGGGCATGTTGTGAAGGGCAGGGACTGTTTCAAGTTTCTGCACGAGAAATTCAGCAAGGTATGGAAGATCAAGCCTTTCAAGGGCGTCGCTGAGCAGGAAAAGATCAATCGGACCTATCTTCTGTTCTACGAAGACTACGAATCGGAAGTCGGTCCTTATTTCAGCAATCTGTACAATGTGCTCAAATTCGTTGATACCAGCGACGTGGCGAATAAAAAACTCTATACCAACTTTGTGCGTGCACAGCTGTCCAGCTTCGAGCTGGTCATGATTTTTTACAGCGCGCTGACGGGGCTTGATAAGGGTGGAAAATTCAAGGTATTGCTCGAAAAATACGCCATGCTCAAAAGCATGTCCGGGAACCGGTTGCTGAACCCCGAACATTTTGCGCTGTATGACGGTAGCGCCTATGGCTAAAAAAGATCCGCGCCTGGATACCTATATCGCAAAGGCCGCGCCCTTCGCAAGACCGGTCCTCAAGCATCTGCGTAAGCGTGTGCATGCAGCCTGCCCTCAAGTCGAGGAGACCCTGAAGTGGGGAGCTCCGTCTTTCCTGTATCGAAGCCGCATCCTCTGCGGCATGGCGGCTTTCAAGGCGCACTGCGCTTTTTTCTTTTGGCATAAGGAATTGCGAAAGAAGTCCAGGCCGGGAATGGGGCAGTTGGGAAGAATAACAGCTCTGACTGACCTGCCTTCTGACACGGCCGTGACGGAGCTGATCAAGCGGGCGATGCGCTTGAACGAGCAGCCCAAGGCTGTTGCCGGAAAACTGAAAGTGGAAAAGGAATTGACCGTTCCCGCCTGTTTCATGAGCGCTTTGCGGAAAAACAGGAAAGCCTTGGCGACTTTCAGGAACTTCAGTTACAGCCGGCGCAAGGAATATGTGGAATGGATCGCCGGCGCTAAAACCGATGCCACCCGGGACAAGCGCCTGGCAACCGCGGTCGAATGGCTGGCGCAAGGCAGGGTCCGGAACTGGAAATATATTGAAAAATAATATTTCTGTTGCAGCCAAAGTCTTATTTTGTGCGCAAAATATCGTGCTCAATGATTAACGCGGGTCATATCTAAAATTTTAATAGGGAGTTCGCATGCGTTATATAGTTGCCTTTTTAGCGCTTGTTTTTTGTGATCCCGTAAACGCGGGTTATTTTGGTGTTGGGACCGGTACCGCCACCGCGGATTTCGATACCAGCGGTTCTGCCGACCGGGTTGACGATGAGGATAACTATCTCAAGATTTTCGGGGGGCCGTCTCGAGACTCGAATTACGGTGTGGAGTTTGGGTATATTAGCTTTGGGAAATATTCGGCGCATTTCCCGCAGCGGGATCGAACAGATCAGATCAGAGCCAAGGCGATTACCGTGGCCGCCGTTCTCAACGGGGAGCTGACACAATCTCTAGGCGGATTCCTGCGATTAGGACTTGACTACTGGAGTGCCGACTATAGGTCGGACGCGTTTGTCGGCATCCCGGCTTCCGGTTCCTCCCAAAAATCCGGCTCCAGTCCCTACATAGGGGCTGGGATCGACTTTCGACTGAGCGAAAAAACGGCTATCCGCCTTGAGTATGAAAAATACAAGGATATCGCCAAGGATTTTTCCGTGAACCTTCAGTTTCTGACTTCCGCGGAGACGGCGGGAAGTGACATTGATTTAGTGGGGCTCAGCCTGGTTATAGACTTTGGCAGCAGTTCGGAGGCGTCGTCGAACCGGGAGAAAAAGGTGATCTGGCGGCCGGAGAGCTCCACAGACCAGTTGAACCCCTGATTTAGCGGATACTGCAGCCGGTGTACGCCGGCTGGGTTCCGTATTTTTACAGGATCGTCGCCGCGCAAATCTGGCGGATGGCGCAATACTGCTCCAGCAGCTTGAGGAATTCCTGCCGGGCAATGGTGACCATGCCCATACTGGCAAGATGATCATTCGGTAGCTGGCAGTCGATCAGCGCCACGTTTTGCTGGCCGGCGAGTTCCGCCAGCGCAATCTTGGAGGCATTGGTGACGCGGCTGAACATGGATTCGCCGAAGAACACATGGCCGAGTTGAACACCGTAGATGCCGCCGGCGAGCAGGCCGTCCTGCCAGCATTCGACCGATCTTCCGTATCCCAACTGGAACAGTTTGTAATAGGCGCTCAGCATCTCGGCCGTGATCCAGGTGCCGCTTTTACCCTTGCGCGGCTCGGCGCAGCCCAGCATCACTTCGCGGAAGGCCTTGTTATGCGTAATGGTGAAAGGTTTTTTGCGCATGGACTTCCGCAGGCTGTGTGAGATGTGGATTGAATCGGGATAGATAACCGCGCGCCGAGAGGGACACCACCACAGGATCGGTTCGCCCTTGTTGTACCAGGGGAATATTCCGCAGTGATAGGCCAGCAGGAGACGTTCAGGGCGCAGGCTGCCGCCGGCGGCCAGCAGGCCGTCGGGTTCGGTGAGCGCGTTCTCCACGTCGGGGAACGGTTCGGAATCGTTATAAGGATCCAGCCAGGGTATCATTGCTTAGCAGCCTCGATTTGCGGCCTCCACACTACCTAATGAGCCTCCCGTGCCGCTGGAGTTTCTGAGTACCGGCAAGCCCTAGGCACGGCTATTCAGTGTCAGCAGTGATTATAGCGGTGTCGCGGAAGGGAGAGAGTTGATCCAGTTCACGGCGGTACTGTCGTACGGCTTCGATTTCGCGTCGCAGATAGTCCGCGATCGCCGCCTGGAAGCGGGTATCGAGCAGGCGGTGCGCCGACCAGGTCGGGACGGGTAGGAATCCGCGGGTAATCTTGTGTTCGCCCTGGGCGCCGGGTTCGAAGCTTTGCAGTTTCCGCCCGATGCAGAATTCGATTCCCTGGTAGAAGCAGGCCTCGAAGTGCACCGCATCCAGTTCCCGGTCGCAGCCCCAATACCTGCCATAGAGCGCGGCATCGCTCATGAAGTCGACTGAAGCCGCCATCGGCCGCCCGTGCTGTTCCGCCAGCATTATTACCATGGCCCTGCCCATGCTGCGGGTGAGATGTTTGAAGAATGTCCGGGTCAACGCCGGATAATTGCCCTTTTTCGCGAAGGTGGAGCGGTAGAAACGATAGACCGCGTCCAGCTGAGCTTCGTCCAGCTCATCGCCGTAAAGACGGCGGAAGCATATCTGCTGATCCTGCACGCGGCGCCGTTCCTGGCGCACGTTCTTACGCTTATGCGAGCGGAAGAACGACAGGTAGTGCTCAAAATCCCGGTACTCGTGATTGCGCCAGTGATATTGATAATCCATGCGCGGCAGAAAGCCGGCCTGTTCCAGCAATCGCCTGTCGTCGGGACGGAGGAACAGCGCATGCACACCGGAGAGTTCCGAGTCCGCGGCGTATTCCAGAATGGCGGGGATCAGATGTTGTGCCAGTAGTTCCGGATCCGTATCCGGCGCGATCAGCAGGCGTTTGCCCGTGACCGGTGTGAAAGGCACGGCGAGCACGAGTTTCGGGTAATAGTTAAGGCCCGTGCGTTCGTAGGCGGCCGCCCAGGAGTGATCGAATACGAATTCGCCGAAGGAATTGGTTTTGATATAAGCCGGCGCCGCGGCCAGCAGCTGTGTGCCGGCGTACAGCAGGAAATGGCGTGGCGTCCAGCCAATGGATTCCGACACGCAGCCGTATTCCTCGAGTCCGGCCAGGAATTCGTGCCGCAGGAAGGGATGATTGCCCGGTACCATGCGGTTCCAGTCCGGCGGCGCGATGCCGGCCAGGCTGTCGGCGACTTCAACCCGGTATTTGTGAGCCTCGCTCATCGGTACTATCAGACCGGATTTTGTCTTTAAGAGTCAATAACAGATTACTGACAGCGCCGCCGGGAGCGGCGCCTCGAAAATCAAACGCGTGAGTGTTTGATTTTCGGAGCCAGGCTCGAATTTACTTCGAGCCTGAGCGAGTTGAGCAACTGGATTTACCGCGTGCCCCGCACACGGGGTTTGCTCAAACAATAGCGAGTTTTTCCAGGTATTTGTCGGCATCCAGCGCCGCCATGCAACCGGTGCCCGCCGAGGTGATGGCCTGGCGGTAGACATGGTCCATTACGTCGCCCGCGGCGAATACGCCGGAGATGCTGGTCGCCGTGTGATTACCCTCAAGGCCAGATTTGACCTTGATGTAACCGTTGTGCATTTCGAGCTGGCCTTCGAACAACTGGGTGTTGGGTGTATGCCCGATGGCGATGAAGACGCCCTTGAGCGGGATATCGCGCTTCTCACCGTTCTGGGCTCCGCGGATACGGATGCCGGTGACTCCGCTGGCGTCCCCCAGCACTTCATCCAGTTCGTGGTTCCACAGGACCTGCACGTTGCCGCCGTTGCCGGTTTTGGCCAGCAGGCGGTCGGCCAGTATCTTCTCGGAACGGAAACGGTCGCGGCGATGCACCACCGTGACTTTGGAGGCGATGTTGGACAGATACAGCGCTTCTTCGACGGCGGTATTGCCGCCGCCGATGACCGCGACTTCCTGTTTGCGGTAGAAGAAGCCGTCGCAGGTGGCGCAGGCCGACACGCCCTTGCCCTTGAACGCCTCTTCCGAAGACAGACCGAGGTATTTGGCGCTGGCGCCGGTAGCGATGATCAATGCATCGCAGGTGTATTCACCGGAGTCGCCGATCAGCTTGAACGGACGCTGTTGCAGTTTTGCGGTGTGAATATGATCGAAGACGATTTCAGTCTGGAAACGCTCCGCGTGCTTGCGCATGCGTTCCATCAGTTCGGGTCCTTGCAGACCCTCCACGTCACCGGGCCAGTTGTCGACCTCGGTGGTGGTGGTCAGCTGACCGCCCACCGTGATGCCGGTGATCAACAGGGGTTTCAGATTGGCGCGTGCCGCGTATACCGCGGCCGTGTAACCGGCGGGGCCGGAACCGAGAATGATCAATTTACTGTGTCGGCTGTTCAAAATAATCTCCAGCTGTTATGCGGGCATATGGTACGTAATGGTATCAATCCCGTAAATCTCAAGTTTTTGATCGCTTCCATTGGCTGCTTTGATTACTGAACGACCTGTTGGCTGTGTCGCAGGTTGCGGACAGGCTCCGCATTTTATAGAACCACGGGTATACATCACGCGCTAAACATAGTATCTTAGGCCACGAAATTTTCACGAAATATCAATAGGTTATTGGGTTTTTAGCGAGGCGGAGATACGCTTGGCACAGGCAAAACGCAAGTCACAATCGGCCCCCGTGCCCTACCAGCTGGTCAAGGTGCTGCAGGAAGCGGTGCTGGTGATGCTGGTTGCCGTCGCCTGCTATCTGATCCTGGCCCTGTTGAGCTACGATCCTGCCGATCCCGGATGGTCCCATACGGGAGTGCGCGCCAATATCCATAATATCGCGGGCGCGTTTGGGGCCTGGTTCGCGGATATCGTGCTGTATTTGTTCGGTTTCATGGCTTACCTGGTGCCTGTCATGGTGGCATACAGCGGCTGGCTGGCGATACGGCCGGGCCGAGCGGAACTGGAACCCTTCAATGCACAGCGCTTCAGCATCCGCTGGGCGGGGTTTTTCCTGTTGCTGCTGGCCGGTTGCGGACTCGGCGCCTTTATCGCGGTTGCGCCGGGCCTGTTGCCGCAGGCGGAGAACGGCGCCGGCGGCATACTTGGCAACGTGCTGGTGGTGCAGGGACTGGCCCGCGTGTTCGGCGAGATCGGTACCAAGCTGCTGCTGCTGGCGGTGTTCTTCGCCAGCATCACGCTGTTTACCGGCCTGTCGTGGCTGGTGGTTATGGATACAACCGGACGCTGCACCCTGTGGCTGTTCGATCGCCTGCGTTCAGTGACGTATCGGCTGATCGAATACTGGCAGACACACCGCGCCTCCAAACAGGCCAAGACCCAGCGCGTGGAAGCGCTGCAGACCGCGCTCGAAAAGAAGAAGGCCGCGCCTGCCAAGGCGCCGCGCATCGAGCCGGTCTTCAAGAAGGCCGAGCAGAGCGAACGTGAATTCAAGGAAAAGCAGATTACCCTGTTCGATCCCGCCCCCGAAACGGAATTGCCGCCACTAAAACTCCTCGATGCGCCCAAGCCGTCGACCGGCGGCTATTCGAAAGAGGCGCTGGAGGCGATGTCGCGCCTGGTGGAGCACAAGTTGCAGGATTTCGGCATCACTGTAGAAGTTGTAGCGGTGCATCCGGGCCCGGTGATCACGCGCTTCGAACTGCAGCCCGCGCCGGGAATCAAGGTCAGCCAGATCAGTAATCTGTCGAAAGACCTGGCGCGCTCGTTGTCGGTGGTCAGCGTGCGCGTGGTTGAGGTGATACCGGGCAAATCTACGGTCGGCCTGGAAATTCCGAACGAAGAGCGCGAGCTCGTGACGCTGGGCGAGGTAATCCGCTCGGGCGATTATGAAAGCACGCCTTCGCCCGTGCTGCTGGCGCTCGGCAAGGACATCGGCGGCAAGCCTGTGGTCGCCGACCTCGCGCGCATGCCGCATCTGCTGGTCGCCGGCACCACCGGCTCGGGCAAGTCCATCGCGATCAACGCCATGCTGCTGAGCCTGCTCTACAAGGCGACGCCGAAGGATGTGCGTCTGGTTCTGATCGACCCGAAGATGCTGGAACTGAATATTTACGAAGGTATTCCGCACCTGCTGGCGCCGGTGGTCACCGATATGAAGGAATCGGCCAATGCCATGCGCTGGTGCGTGGCCGAGATGGAGCGCCGCTACAAGCTGATGGCCGCGCTCGGCGTGCGCAACATCACGGGCTACAACCGCAAGCTCAAGGACGCCGAGGCTCAGGGCAAGTCGATCGAGGACCCGCTGTACAAGCCGGAAGAAGCCTTCGATCCAGAGGCCAAGCCGCCGCTGTTGACGCACATGCCGTTTATCGTGGTGATGATCGACGAATACGCCGATATGATGCTGCAGGTCGGCAAGAAAGTGGAAGAGCTGATCACACGCCTGGCGCAGAAGGCGCGCGCGGCCGGCATACATCTGATCCTGGCGACGCAGCGCCCGTCGGTCGATGTCATCACGGGTCTCATCAAAGCCAACATTCCCTGCCGTATCGCGTTCCAGGTTTCCTCGAAAGTGGACTCGCGGACCATACTCGACCAGATGGGCGCGGAGCAGTTGCTGGGCCGCGGCGATATGTTATTTATGCCTCCCGGAACGAGCATCCCCATGCGGGTGCATGGTGCGTTTGTCGATGACCATGAAGTGCACCGGGTAGTCGCCCATCTCAAGAAGAGCGGCCAGCCGGATTATATCGATATCGTGCGCGAGGCTGCTGAACCGATTCCGGGCCTATCCGGCGAATATTCCTCGGACGAAGGCGGCGAGAAGGACAATCTGTACGACGAGGCGGTGGCCATCGTTACCGAAACCCGCAAGGCATCGATTTCCTATGTGCAGCGCCGTTTGAAGATCGGTTATAACCGGGCGGCACGCATGCTGGAGGAGATGGAAAGCGCCGGCATCGTCAGCAGCCTGCAAGCCAACGGCACCCGCGAGGTTCTTGCTCCTGCGCCGCCTAAAGTCTGATCATGAGTGTTTGTAAGACAACGGCGCCGGCGCCGCCTAAACCTTAGAACCCGTCTGTGAAATTTTTCCGGTTCCAGGTTCTCTAAACAGAGTCACCCTATTTTCAAAAAAGGTCGGAATGAATATGCGCAGTCTTCGTTTGCTTTGTTATGTCTTGCTACTCGTTGCCGCGCCGGTCGCCCGGGCCGGCAAGGGCCTCGATCTCCTGCAAAGTTACACCAGCAGCCTCAAAACCTTGCAGGCCGGTTTTACCCAGACGCAGTTCGACGACAAAATGCGCCAACTGCAAGTCACGAGCGGCGAGTTCTTCCTGAAGAAACCGGGGCGGTTCCGCTGGGAATACAAACAGCCTTACAGTCAGTTGATCGTGTCCGACGGCAAGAGTCTGTGGATCTATGATCCGGAGCTGGAGCAGGCGGTGCTCAAGCCGCTCGACCAGGCGCTCGGTGCGACGCCGATCGCTCTGCTCACCGGCGAGCAGCCGTTGCAGGAGCAATTCAATATCGTCGAGCTCAGCAACATCGACGGTCGCGAGTTTGTGCAGCTGGAACCCAAGGTGAAGGACACCGATTATGCGCTGATGCTGCTCGCACTGACGGACAAGGGACTGGAGGCGATGGAATTGAAGGACCGGCTCGGGCAGGTGACGCGCATCGAACTGTTGCAACCGCGGCTGAATGTGGACATAGACGATGCGCGTTTCAACTTCAAGCCGCCGAAGGGTGTCGATATCGTCCGCGAGTGAATGCCTGATGCCGCGTCAGCAGACACTGGAACTGGCCGCTGAACAGGATGCGGCCCACCGGCCACTGGCGGACCGCATGCGGCCGCGGGATCTGGACGAATGCGTGGGACAGCGGCATTTGTTGGCGCCCGGCAAGGTGCTGCGCAGTGCGATCGAACAGGGGCGTCTGCATTCGATGGTATTCTGGGGGCCGCCCGGAACGGGCAAGACCACCATCGCGCGCCTGATCGCGCGCTATCAGGACGCCGAATTCATCAGCCTCTCGGCCATTCTTTCGGGAGTCAAGGAGATACGCGCCGCCGTCGACCAGGCGCGCCTGGCGCGCGAGTCGTCCGGCAGGAGTACCGTGCTTTTTGTGGACGAAGTGCACCGCTTCAACAAGTCGCAGCAGGACGCCTTTCTGCCCTTTATCGAGGACGGCACGATTTGTTTTATCGGCGCAACCACCGAGAACCCATCCTTCGAGTTGAACAACGCCTTGTTGTCGAGGACACGCGTCTACGTGCTGAAGCCGCTGCAATCCGAGGACATACTCGGCCTGTTGCAGCGTTCCTTGCGGGATTCGGAAAGGGGCCTGGGCGCGCTCGGGCTTGAGGCGGGGCCGGAAGTCCTGCAACGGCTGGCCGAAATCGCGGACGGCGACGCGCGGCGCGCGCTCAATCTGCTGGAAATCGCGGCCGACCTGGCGGAGGAGAGCGGCGGCCGGCGCGTGCTCACCGCAAGCGTAATACAGAACGTCACGACGCAGAGCCTGCGTCGTTTCGACAAGGGCGGCGATGAGTTCTACGAGCAAATATCGGCCTTGCACAAGTCGGTGCGGGGCTCTGATCCGGACGCATCGCTTTACTGGTTTTGCCGCATGCTGGACGGCGGTTGCGATCCACTCTACATCGCGCGCCGGGTGGCCCGCATGGCCTCAGAGGATATCGGCAATGCCGATCCGCGGGGGCTGGAACTTGCGCTTGCAGCCTGGGATGCTTACGACCGTCTGGGTTCTCCGGAAGGCGAACTTGCTCTCGCTCAGGCTGTGGTTTATCTCGCCTGTGCTCCCAAGAGCAACGCGGTTTATGCGGCCTATGGCGAAGCGATGGAATCCGTCAAATCGCAGGGCACGTTGCCGGTGCCAGAGCACCTGCGCAATGCGCCGACCCGGCTGATGAAGGAACTGGGTTTTGGCCGCGAATATCACTACTCCCACGACAGCACGGACGCCTTCTCTCCCGAGCAGCGCTATTTCCCGGAGGGCATGGAAGATCGGCAGTATTACCGGCCGGTACCGCGCGGGCTGGAAATAAAAATCGCCGAAAAGCTGGAGGAATTGCGCCGCAAGCGCTTGCGCAAGACCAAGCCTAAAGGGGATACTTGACTCCGGATTTAACACGGCCCAACGAAGAAATCCTGTTTTAAGGATTTTAAAAATCAAAACCACAGAGAACACAGAGTGGGCAGAAAATAGAAAATCAGTTTATGGTGCTCACATGAGTTTTATTATGAGACTCGCCAGCCGGACGGCTCCGTTTAAACTCAATCAATTATCCTCAGTGTGCTCGGTGGTTCGTTTAAGATGTTATTCAAGCTGCGGGTGATGTAATGCAGAACAACAGGAATTCCGCTGAATCCGCCATACTGCTGATGCACTGCGACGACAGGCCGGGTCTCGTGGCTTCGGTCACTCGTTTTATTCAGCAATACGGCGGGAACATCCTCGATCTCGATCAGCACACCGACAGGCAGAACAAGAAATTCTTCATGCGTGTGGCGTGGGAACTGGCCGGATTCTCGCTGGCCAAGGAAGATATCGCCAACCGCTTCAGCGCGGAAGTTGCCGAAAAATTCAGCATGCAGTTCAGACTCCTGCTGTCCGGGCAGAAACTCAGGATGGCGGTTTTCGTGTCCCAGATGTTTCACTGCCTCTACGACATACTTGCCCGGCACCAGGCCGGTGAGTGGCAGGTCGAGATTCCGCTGATCATCAGCAACCATAAGGACGTGGTGCCGGTCGCGCGCCAGTTCGGCATTGAAAGCCACGTGCTGGCTGTCAGCCCCGGCAACAAGCTGCAACAGGAAAAAGCCCAGCTCGAACTGCTCAAATCGCACGGCATCGATTTTATCGTGCTCGCGCGCTACATGCAGATCCTGTCGCCCTCGTTCATAGAGCAATATCCCGACGGCATCATTAATATCCATCATTCCTTCCTGCCGGCGTTCCCGGGCGCGCGCCCTTACCAATCGGCGCATGCGCGCGGCGTCAAGATCATCGGTGCGACGAGCCATTACGTGACCGCGGAGCTGGATGCGGGGCCGATCATCGCACAGGATATCGTGCAGGTAAGCCATAAGGATTCGGTGGAAGACCTGGTGCGCAAGGGACGCGATCTGGAGAAGCTGGTGCTGGCGCGGGCGGTCTGGCACCACCTGCAGCACAGGATTCTCGTCTATGATAACAAGACGGTGGTTTTTTCCTGAGTCTGTGCGATCCTTGGATTCAAGGGG